>DAONAJ010000042.1:0-37455 GCA_035400945.1 Spirochaetota bacterium | reverse complement strand
ACCGGACGTATCGTTGGTTGAGCCCTGTCCCCTTTGACCCCGCTCAACACAAATGAACTGTACGTATTGGGAGCATTCAGCCGCATCACCCACTCGTCCTTATAGGGGACGGGCAGGGGTGACGTAATACCGTGAACATTGAGGTAGATGGCACGCATCTTCTGGACGTCCTCCCAGGTGCCGGAGTAGTCCTCGATGAAATTGTACCGCTTATGAAAGCGATCTGCTTTATGATTTCGCGAGGTGGCGAACTGGATCCGCCTCACGGAGCACTTGCAATAAGTAGCGATATTCTTGTTGGCACGAAACTTGTTGCCGGCAAGGAGAATGCCTACGCAAAAATCGAAGAACAGGCGACGGGAATTGAGGATGGACGGATCGTTCAGCTCGTACCAGCCGGTGCGGCTGCCCCCATTGTAGCGGGAGAGGAGCTTTCGCTCGGAATTGGTCTTGTACCGGCCGTCCTCTAGGCGGGCGAAGAGCAGGGATTCATTCAGGATTTTGGCAAGCCTGGCCTTGAAACGCCGGCGATCGTTGCCAGCGCGATGATGAAGCGACGAGTAGTCATAATGCTCGTTAAGACAATCGCAGAGCTCGTCGAGGCTGAAGATGCCTGAGCGATCGGCGAAATGACGGCGGGCGATGACGTAGTGGCGGTAATCGTCGAAATTGCCGCCGGTCTGCTTAACGATCTTGATTATACCTCGACTGACCCGGACCATACCCCATGTCCCGCGTTAAATTTCATTACGGGAGCACTGAGGCCATGGGGAAGGGGAGAGGGGAATACTGCCTCTCCCGTTCTCTCCGGTGGCGGCGTGCTCACCGTGATAACGAGCTTGTTTTTTCAACGCTGAGGGCGTGGAGTACGCGGCGGAATGACGGCATCAATATAATGCACAATGATTCAACCGACTGACTTATAACACTCAACGATGAAAAAGAGGCATGAAGGGCGATGATCTGGAGGGTTCTTCAGCCGGAAAACAGGCTGAAAATTAATAAAATTGGAAAAAATTTTAAAAATAATCGAAAAAACAGGTGTTTTCACAGGTGGACATATGTAAATTAATTGACATAAAATTAATTGCCAATTATATTACCACCAGAGACAAGAAAACACTAGTCTTGACGATGGAACCCAAAAACCAACGTCTTTCTAAAAAGGTCATCTCGGCAAAGATGGCCTTTTTTCATGCCTGAGACATTAATACACTTCTAAAAAAATTAATCAATAATTTTTTTATGTCACATTAGATTAATTTTAAGGCCATTTTTAGCCATTTTGGGGCCTCTACGGGGCCAAAATTTCCCCTCCAACAGCCTGCGAAACAGTTCATTATTATGTATATGGGCCACAGTCCGGGTGATATAAGGATCTGAATGTACATCAATATCCGTTATACGATTGTTATGAACTCTTATCATGCCGCATGTACCCTGCTATATTGATCTCTTATACTTCTTAATGACCTGATTACGGGATAAGGGACAAAATTTTTCGCAATATTATTAATTTTACCTTAAAACATTGCTTAAAATAGGAATTGACGGCTTGATTATTCGATATATAGCGTGAATCGTTTGCATTCATCCAGTCCAATATATAAAGAGACCTTGTATCATGAGATATTTGTTCATACTGATCATGGCAATTGCCATGACATCATGCGATAACTATTTTTATGACGAAATTAAATCACAATCACTGCCCTTAAAGCTGCTCATTCCATTCTTTACCAACCAACCGCCGCCTCCGGAAGGGAAAACCACCAGCACGAGCACTGTTTTCACCGGCACGTATGATGGAACGGATACCGATGAAGCGGTATCGATCATACCTTTATCAGACGGAGGATACCTAGCGGCCGGGAATACCAGGTCCTCGGGGGCCGGCGGGTTTGATATTATCCTCATGGAACTTGACCACTATGGCAACATTGAATGGCAAAAGACCCTGGGAGGATCACTGGATGACAAGGTCAGGGTGATCAAAAAGACCTCGGACAGCGGGTATATCATCGTTGGTGATACCTTTTCCTTTGGTAAAGGGGACTCAGACATCTGGGTGGTGAAATTAAACAGCGCCTATAACATTGAATGGGAGAAGGCTTTCGGAGGAACCTCGACCGAAACAGCCTCCGGGATCGTGGAGAACAGTGACGGTAGCTTATTCGTAGTTGGGAATACCAAGTCATACGGCAAGGGCAACTATGATTTCTGGATGCTGAAACTGGACGCCCTGGGGGCACTGGAATGGGAGAAAACATTCGGGCTTGCGAATAACGATATGGCGGAAGGAATTAACCTCAACAACGACGGATCATATACGATTTACGGACAGAGTGATAATGCAATAGCCGGGAAATACGTTGCGTTCTTCTATAACGTGGATGAATGGGGCGATCTGAATTATTCAACATCACTGAGAGGACAGGAAAGCCAGTACTGCAGAGCATTTTACCAGACTACTGATAACGGTTATGTAGCGGTAATGGACTCCAATTCGTTCTTATCCTTGAAATATTCTATATGGACGGTTAAGCTGAGCAGTGACATGAGGACCGTGGTTTGGCAAAAGGTGATCAACGGCGATAAATACACATACGGCAAGGCGGCGATCGCAGGGGAGGGGAGCAATATCATAATCGGAGGGAATACCAATTCATACGGAGAAGGTAACTTCGATTTCTGGCTGATTGAATTGAGCTCGGCAGGAGCGCTATTGAACCAAAAGACCTATGGTATGAGCGGACTTGATTACCTGAATGATATAAAGGACAACGGGAAGGACGGTTACATCATGGCCGGGTACTCAAATTCTTACGGGCTTGGCTCAAATTCCATGTGTATCGTTAGTACTGATAGTGCTTATTATGTGACTGATAGCATCATTAAAGTAGCTGATTCATCGGCGCTGGCGGTGGATACTGCAGGAACGAAGAGCAGTATAGAATTTCAGAGCGAGTATAATAGTCATCATGTGGAAGATGTTGAGACGAATGCTATTTTCAAAGATGGAGAAATAGTTAGTTATTATTATTAAAACTATATATATCAATAAAAATATAAAAAAGGTAACATCAATGATAATACAAATATTGAATTGTAATAATATTGACAATGGGGATATTAACATCGCTGAAAACAGACTCAATATTAAATATGCCATGAATGGTACAGGGAAAAGTACTATAGCTAGGGCAATCGAACTTCACATAAAAGGTGGGGATAGTATTAATGAATTAATGCCTTTTAAATACATTGAATCAAAAACATCAACAGAAAAACCATCCGTGAATGGCCTTCAAGGAATATCATCAGTATCAATTTTTAATGACGATTATATTAATCAATATGCATTCAAACAAGATGAAATATTAACAAACAGTTTTGAAATATTTGTGAAAACATCAGATTACGATGCACGTATTGAAAAAATCGAAAGTATTATTACAGAAATAAAAAATACATTTAAAGACTCAAAAGAAATAGACCAAGTCATTGGTGATCTAGGTATACTAAGCGATAGCTTTGGTAAATCAAAATCAGGGTATTCAGAAGCTGGTGCATTAGCAAAGGGTATAGGCAAAGGTAATAAAGTTGCTAACGTCCCCAAAGGACTTGAGAGTTATACCGCATATTTAAAAAGTAGTGTTAATTCAAAATGGTTAAGATGGCAAATGGAAGGTAATAATTATTCGAGTATTTCAGATAACTGCCCATATTGTACATCGCCTACCGAAGACAAGAAAGAAATTATATCAAAAATAAGTAAAGAGTATGATCCAAAATCAGTGGAACATTTGAACAAAATATTAGGAGTATTAGATAATTTATGTAAATATTTTTCAAATGATGCGAATGAAAAATTAAAGCAATTAGCAAATAATATCCATGGTTTTTCAAAGGAAGAAATAAGTTACCTGGTACGAATAAAAGAGCAGATAGACACATTGAAAGGAAAAATGCTCGATTTACGAGGGCTTACTTTTTTTTCTATGAAAGATGCTGAAAAAGTATCAGAATTTTTTAACAGCCTAAAAATCAATCTTTCATATCTACCAGAATTAAATTCGGAAAATACAAGAATAATTATACAAAAGATTAATGATTCCCTTGATAAAGTTCTTACTCAGGTAGGTATATTGCAAGGCGAAATCAACCAACAAAATCTTTTAATTAAAAAAACAATTGAACTTAATAAAACTGAAATTAACGATTTCTTAAAATATGCAGGTTATAAATATCACGTAGATGTTGAATATGCTGAAGAAAAGTACAAAATGAAATTAAAGCATCTTGATTTTTCACAGACTGTAGCTAATGGAAACCAGCATTTAAGTTACGGAGAAAAGAATGCTTTTTCCCTTGTATTGTTTATGTATGAATGTATTGCCAAAAATCCAGATATTATAATCCTTGATGATCCCATATCTTCATTTGATAGAAATAAAAAATATGCTGTTATTGATATGCTATTCAGAGGGGGAAGAAGCTTACGCGGTAAAACAGTTCTCATGATGACACATGATTTGGAACCTGTTATTGATATTCTTTATAACCTACCAAGAAAATTTGATCCTATTCCATCAGCAACATATTTTGAATCTAAAAATGGTTTAATTCGAGAAATTGAAATAACAAAATCTGACATTTCAACGTTTGGTCAAATATGTGATGAAAATATTAATAAAGCTAATAACGAAATTGTTAAGATTGTATATTTAAGAAGGTACTATGAAATTATAAACAATAAAGGAATGGCATATCAATTATTGTCGAATCTATTACACAAAAGAGCAACCCCTTTCATTAAAGAATCAGGCCAAGAGATTCCTATGACTCAAAGTGAAATTGATGGAGCAACTTCTGAAATTAAAGATAAAATGCCAAACTTTGATTACATATTACTTCTAGCAAAATTAACTGATGTCGAGTTTATGAAAAATATTTATAATGCTGCTAATAATAATTATGAAAAACTTCAACTATTTCGAGTTATTCAAGATCATTTTCCTGAGAGTGATGTAATAAACAAATTTATTAATGAAGCTTTTCACATTGAAAATGAATACATAATGCAAGTAAACCCATGTAAATATGAAATTGTTCCATCATATATTATTGAAGAGTGTGATAAATTGATATTATCTAATTAAAAGAAAAAGATAATCCCAAGTTAAATGCTAGAAACTGAATAATTGCCCTTTGTTCAAAGATTGCATAGTAATTGGTTGTGAAATAAATATTCAACATTGGTATGATCCTATACCCAATCGAGAGTTCAGGATTAATGACAGGCTCAATTATCCCTTTACTATTTGATCTATCCTTCTTCATATAATTCCACGATCCGCCGGCAGCTAGGGCAGGGGAAATAAAGAATGATTTAGGGAGATTGAATGTATATCCTATCAAAGCAGTAAATGGAACGATGTATGAATAATTAACATCATCCTTGCCCCAGAATCGATTAAAGCCTCCCTTTAAACCTAAATAGAGATTATTAACGCCGACATTATTCACCGCACCAGTAAGCGATATAGAATACCCGCTGCGGGCAATACGTGAAAAGACACCTATGGGCTGGACATAGCCCCCTTCAATTGAAAGAATAAAAAGATGTTTTGAGGATAGAGAACTATCCGTGTGTATGCCCTCTATATGCTCAAGGATCCTGGCGGCGATCTTAATTGAGGCCCCATCGATCTGGGGCCTGGCAGGGACGCTCTCGGTGTCGGCATAGACAATCTTTCCACGAGCGACATCCACGACCCGGAGCGTTATGGTGTAGCGGTCGAGATAGCTGACATTACCGACTATGACATGGGTGGCGGAGAGGAACTTTCCTATCTGGACCGCGCAGGAGTCATCTTTGCATGCACCCGAGATGAGGTTGTGCTCCTTGAGGACGAGCTGGACCTTGTTGCGCTCCAGGAGCTCAATTTTGTTTGATTTATACAGTGACACCTCGACGCGGTCCCGGACTGTTCCGGCGTAAAAGTCGGGGACATTGACGGCTGAGAGGTCAAGAACGGCTAATCGGAGATCAGCCGAGACGGCCGGGATCGTGAAAATGAATAATATTGATATGCTAAATAAAAACCTACTCAATGTTGTCGGATATCTCCTTTGCTAATTTTTTACTGACGAAGGTTAATGTATCGGGCCGGGCTTCTTCAGTTGCGGCAAAGTGGATTTTACCGGATTCACGATCGATAACCTTGGCGGTTATAGCAAAATTGCCTCCCATCTTACGGACAGTCCCTATAAGAAGAAGACGGGTTGATACTTCCGAAGTAAGGGCCTGAGATGAGATTATATTCTTACTGCCCCGGATACGTGTAAGCTCGTTTTGTACTGTACCCGATACCTGGGATATTTCCCCTTTTGAAACATTCATACCATCAAATGGTTGAAAGACAATGATATTCTTTACATCCCGAAGGGGAGGGGAGGAATAATCATCAACAGACCGGCTCTTGGCATCATCTTTTATTTTATGTAATGAATTATCTCCTGTTTTCTCCTTCTGCATTTCAACCGGAGAGGGAGTATAAAGAATATGCTTTATTACCATATAGGCACCGGTGCTTACACCGGCAACCGTGAGAGCTGCGGAAATGGCAAGTATAACACTGCATTGTTTGAGCGTTGCGATAATACCAAATTTCCTTAACAGGAAGTATATAAACAGGAAGGCCCCGAGGAGAGGGCTGTACCTGTCGAGCTTTTTCATTATAGCAACGAAATTCTTGCGCTTATGGGCAAGGATATCCCTGCGAACACCGGCGGGTACGGGCCGGGTCACCTTGTATTTATCAAGAAGATCCTGTAATATTTTCATTTCATTTATCATAAGAGATCCTCTATTTTATGGATACCCTTTCCATTCAGATACTCGACTATGGACCTGACGATAAGGCCGTAACGGTATTTAACCTGGCGCCTGGATAGGCCAAGCTCGGTCCCCGCTTCCTCGTAGGTGTATTTCTGGACCGCCACCAGGTCGAACAGTACCCTGTCAGTTTTATCAACCAGGGCTTTTATCGCTTCATCGATGATGAGACGGGTATCACGAAACCCGTTCACAAAGGTCAGGGACACATCGTTGAACGCCTCGGCCTCGGCAATGTCGTCGGGCATGTTTTTGATCCTGCGATAGTGCTCGAACAGAACATTTTTTACAGTAACGAGCAGCCAACCCCGCTGGTTTACGGCTGTTTCCATCTTTGAGTAGAAACGGATAAACACCTCCTGCGTTAAATCTTCGGCAACGTCAAAGTTGCCGGTGCGCGAATAGAGGGAGCCGAAGACGACGGCATAATACCGGCTGTAGGCATCGGTAAAATCGGCGTCTTTCTGGTTAAAAGGCTTGTTCATGGACTGGTCTAATACCTAATAAAGATTAACCACAGAGGTCGCGGAGGGCGCAGAGAAAACATGTGGCATAGTATTCTCTCTGGCACCGTGACTTTGCGGTGTAATAATCAATCTGACGGTTATTACCACCTGATACTTATTAATGTCAGCTTATGAATGAAAAGGACAAAAATTTTTATATGTATGGGCCTTTTCGAGGGGAGATATTTGAGGAAGAGGGGAGGTGTGTCAAGGAAATAACATTTTAAATAATAGGTTGAATAAATACTATTTTCGTAATTCAGATATTGCGGCTGAAACCTCTTTGCCCTTTTCTTCAATCAAATCAAGTAATTCCTCGGGAGTACGCTCGTCTATTTCAATTTTACGGTTTGGATTAACCGCCTTAAGATCAAATCCTTTTGATTCGATTTCAGAACGAGTCACTGACCAACTTCGTTCGCTTTCAGAACGATCAGGGAGAAGACGGAAAAATTCATCAAAGTGGGAGAGCGTAAGCGGAGATTTTTTCCCTACTTTAACATCTGAAAGATCATAGTACCATATTTTTTCGGTATACCCGCCTCGGGTAAAGAACAGGAGATTCGTCTTAACGCCGGCACCGGCGTTTACGAAGGCACCCGCTGGAAGGCTTAAAATACACCAGAGGTCACAGTCATCAAGGAGTTTGCGTTTCGTCTGGACAAAGGCGGTTTCGTTGGCACGGAAGAGCACACCCTCATCGAGGACAATGCCGCAACGTCCCCCCTTTTTAAGACTATCAATGACGTGCTGCAGAAACAGGACTTGGGTAGCACCGGTTTTGTAAGCAAATCTGGTTTGAGCCTCCTTGCCTTCCTTTCCGCCGAAGGGCGGATTAGTGAGAACAACGTCATAAAGGGAAGGGGCGTCTTGGAAAAGGCCGCCGTATATTTCATTACCAGTCAGGGTGTTACCATGCCAAAGATGCGGTTCATCAATGCCATGAAGGATAAGATTCGCAAGGGCAATGGGATAAATTAAATTCTCCTTCTCCCTGCCATAGAAGGTGCGATGTTTCAGAACTTCAATTTTATTCGCTGTGGCCCTTTCACCCAGGTTGTCACGCATGTGCTGAAATGACTGAACGAGAAAGCCGCCGGTTCCACAGCCGGGATCGTAGACGGTCTCGCCCGCCTTAGGGTCAATCGTCTTAATCATGACCCTGATCACCTCGCGGGGGGTAAAAAATTGGCCTCCGTCGTTACCTTTTTCACCCATCTTGAGCAAAAGACCTTCATAGACCTGTGAGAGAGGGAAGACATGCGTGGGATCGATGGATTCGTCAGTTATTTCGTGGACCTTGTCGAGCACGTCGAGCATGTTCCGTTCGGTGTCAATACGGACGCGTTCAACACCCGCGAGGATCTCCGAGATGACCTTTTGACGGGGCGTGGCGTTTGGCTTGTCCCGAAGGCCCCGGAGATAGGGCAGAAGCTCCCCATTGACGAAGCCGAAGAAGGCACCAAGGGTGCCCTGCTGCAATTCAATTCGCTTTTTCCCATCGGGAGCAGCCCAATCCTTCCAGCGATATGGTTTCTTCAATGAAGGCGTGAAATCTACACCCACGGCGGATGCCTCCTCGGCCTCACGGTCCTCACGCTCGTCTAGGATACGCAGGAAGAGGAGCCAGGTCAGCTCAGGAACATACTGCAAAGCACCAGCACAGTTGGAACGACGCATGATGTCACAGATGGACTTTACCGCCGAATTTACCGAAGATTGAGAATTGAGTTTACGACCATTACCGTTGTTGTTCTTTTTGGTTTTCGGTGACATTTATTCTTCATCCTCGCCTTTCTCTATCGCTTCCGGTACGTACACCTTTCGCAATGGGATCAACCCTTTATATTGTGAGTCAAATTTTTCATAGTGCTGTAAAATAAGAGATACGAGCTCATCACCGTCGATTAGGCGGAGATTGCTTTTACTTTTTGAAAATGACTTTGCCTGGTTGGTAAATGTCCCGAGAGTAACAAACAAGCCGTATTCACCTGATGAAACCTTTCCGTATAACGCAGTCACCACTGGATCGCCAATGCTGCCACCGGTGCTTTTCACCTGAACTTTGATTATTGGAGGTTCAAAACCAAGCTCATCTTTATGAGCAATAATATCTATGCCTCCGTCGGGACCTTCAGGGGATACACGGGTCCTATAACCCATGACATTTAGAAGATGAGCGATAAACTCGGCTAGGGGATGGCCTTTCAACTCCTGAGAGAGTCGTTTTAGAATAAAATCACGGGTGTTATATTCAATGTCCTCGGCTATATGGGCAACGGCATCCTCTTCTTCCTCGAGAACTGGAGCCTTAACTCCCTCCAACGCAGCACGGTACTCATCGGCATAGTTTTTAATGGAAATAAAACTCATCGCAGAGCCTATTTCATAAAGAGCACCTTGAGTAAAATGAGTACGCGGATATGAATTAAGCCATTCAACGGAACGTTGATGGGGATACCCCGGCTCCTTTTTAATATCGTAATTATACTCACCGGTAACACGTCCAATATGTATCAATTTATCGATTTTAGAAGGATATACTACCAGGTCATCTTTTTTCATTTCATGGACGAAACGATAGAGTTGGCCCGTATCTATTGGAATAGCGCGTACCTTCTTGTCAGGATATACTTCCTTCAATTTAGCCATAAAGGATTCACGTTTAGGCTGGATTACGGAAAGATCGCCGATTTTTAACCAACCGAGGGCCACGAAGTTACCCTTTAAAAATAATTTGTCCGCGTCACCCGTTTTCCCCGCATGAATGCCCCAGATGGGGTTATCATATTTTGCCATTAAAAACCTCCACTGAAAGCCTTGCGTAATATAGCGGTTGGAAGAACGTTAATATATTTCAATTGTTCTTCAATACCCCTTACAAGTGGTTTAATTTTTGCTATCTTATCAGCAGCCATGACCTGAGATTCATAAGACGGTAAATCTATCGAGCCTTGAATTAATCTTTTATATAATATCCGTTCCCTGACCGCGCCCCGAGCGAGAGATTTAATAAAACGTTCACCATGGGGAGAACGAAGCCAATGATAAAACCATCGGTAATGAAGAATTCCATCTTTCGCTTTTATTACGACGTAGTCGGGGCTGGTTATACCAGCACTATCGCCATCATCAACAAGCGCAATGGAACCGATAAGAATACGCATAGGATTATAAAAAATGGTACCGGCGTCAGCAAATTTATACCTTTCAGGACGACTGCCGACCGGCTCTTTTGCCGGAGCCAAGCCGGAGCGCGTAGCACCGAGTACCGGGTATTCACTCCACGTGGAACCTATACCAGTGGATACTTCCGTTGTACATTCGTCTATTGAATATGATTTAAGCGGTTCTTTCAACGTATCTTGCACATAAGCATATTGCAATTTTATTGATGCTTCAAGCTGTGCCTCAGCCGCAGTGCGGGCCTTTTCCACGGCGTCCATCTGTTCGTTCAGGATCGCGGTAATGCGTTTCTGCTCGGGAAGGGGAGGGAGGGGGAGAATCAATTTGGAGAGTAAAGATGCATTAACATTAGGTTGAGCACCCCCACGAGCTGCTTTTTTAATTTGACGCCAATAAAAATCACTTTGAAAGAAAGAATAAAGAAACTGAGGCACCGTTTGTATTGATGGTGAAAGTCGTATCAAATATGAAGCAAAAACTGATCGAGGAGGTTTTTGAATAAGATAACTTTTACCGGTTGTCCCACCAGTTCTAGCAAAAACAATATCGCCATCCATTAACTGATTAGCTGATTCTTCATCAGAAGTAATTTTACAACCGGGAACCGAGTCCCAATTTACATGATTATTTTGGATATCCGTAATTCGTAAAAATTTTACATCATCAATGGAAAAATCAGCACTGGCTGTATAACCATAATCAATACGATCGCAAACATCTCCGAGCTTCACCCAATGCCAACCATTCGGAAGATTTATTGACTCCGAGGAAGTATAGAATTGAATATCAGTTTTCATATTTCTATCTTCTTTGAAGACCGTTCCAATGCATCATAAATAACGGCACTCTCAATTTTTCGAAACAAGAAGGATATCAATGAAAGGACGTCAAGGGCGTCTTCCCTGGACATTGGCCAATTCAACTCAGGTTCATGTGCCTGCGGATTGCGTATCGCATTCATCAATCCCATGCACAGGTACATGACGCCCTGCTGTTCATCCCTTTCACTCTGGTTTTGCTGTGAATTGAATTTCAAAGGACCATTGAGGGACATGGATTCACTCATAAGCGGTTGACCGGATTTGCCAATTCCCGTGTTTTTCCCCACAATGGAGTCAAAGGACTTGCAACATTCGAAAACGGCGTGAAAATATGATCCCCTGCTGAAATGGCTTCTACCATGCAAGGCTATTTGAGGATGGAAATTCCGAGAATCAAACGCAATTTCATCCGAAGATTTAGAGCGTTGAACTGTAGAGGAACTTTCTGAGGTTTGTATCAATGAACCGTCATCCTTAACATTCAAACCATAAAACGAGAGAACTTCATTAATAGCCTTTAAAAGACTTTCATACTTTTCCTTCTGATTTATCCAACCCTGGGGGTTGCACGCGGTTTGAATTACTTTCAGTACGTGATTGGGCGACCCGACACCTTGTTTCTGCAGATTCAATAACGCGTCATTAACGAAACGCCATTTTGTACTGCCGTCATGAACAATATCCCCGTAACCGCTTCGTGAAAAAAGGCGGGTGATCTCACTGCCGGAATAATTGTCGCCAATGATTTGGGCCAACGCTTCCAAAGCTTCGTTGCGGAAGGGCTCGATCTGACGGGTCATGCCGCGAACATCCTTTTCTTCGTCTCGATAAGGACATCGGAGGGATTGCCCATTGTTTTTAACGCGGCGAGACCGCCGGCACAGGAGACTTCAGGCGTTTGAAAGATGTTTGGGTTTTCAAGCCCATCGGTGCCGGCAAGCGCGAATTGTGACGCTATAGCCCTGATGACCGCAGACGATCCTTTCGGAAGACCACTGAGCCAGGAAGCATGCTTATAGGAAAATGCATCAGAACGTTCAATGCGGGTCTTTGGAGCTAGCCCGTAACCAAGCTCAGCGAGCACATCATAGAGATCGAAGTCGCGCATGTCCTCAAGATCGCGGACAAGGGCAGCGGAACGGCCCGCGTCAGGGAGGTGTGAAATAAGGTCACGACGCTCCGAGGGGACAATCCAATGAGCGCGAAATTCCTCAAGTGTTGGCGCTTCATCAACAAGACGTGAGGCGAGAATCTCCTTGTACTCTTCAACCGTTACCGGATATGCTTTGCCATCAACGTTAGTAACAATATAGCGTCCAGCAGATGTCACCTGGACGTTATAACCCTCGACTTGTATGATTACCGGCGGTTCACTACCCCCGCCCCCACCACCGCCAGGCTGTGGAGGCTTCGTGATGAAATCCTTACCAAAGAGACGCGTTGCGTCAGTATAATCGTAAACACGAAACATAAGCTTGTTGTCGGGTGCGTATATCCGCGTCCCGCGGCCGACCATCTGATAAAATGCAATAGGCGACTTCACATATTTAAAAAATACAATATTACGAACAATGGGAACATCCACGCCAGTAGTGAGAAGATCGACCGTCGTGGCAATGAAGTAACGCCTCGATGCACCACGCAAATCGGCGAGATACTCCGTGCCGTCCGAGGCTGCAGTACATTTGAAAGCATAAGGATCGCTTCGTTGATGTCCGTTTTTCATGCACCAATCCGCGTACAGGTTATTCATTTCAATTGCCACATCGTCCGCGTGACGATCCCGGGCGCAGAAAATAATGGTCTTTTGTTCCGGACCACCGTTTTTTATGAAATCATCAAACAAGCTGCCGCACATGGCGGAAACCCTGTCTGGCAAAAGCAGCTTGTTTTCCAGTTCGGTAGCGTCGTAATGATCATCCGTATCCTTGACCGACAAAGCCTTCCCTGTCCTGGCATCGGTGATTTTCTTGTTCTTCAAGTCCTTGCGATCGACACCACTTTCACGCTCATTTTTCTTTTTATTTTCATGAAAAAGGTCGTATTTTCGTATCTCACACGCGGCAAGATACCCGTCCTCGATGCCCTGCGCCATGTCGTATTCATATACAGGTTCACCGAACCATTTGTAGTTATCGGCAGTGACCTTTTCGTCAGCCTTAGCCTCCTTGCTATCTCCTCTTATATCTAGCTTGCGAGGCGTCGCGGTAAGGCCTATCTGAACCGCGTCAGCGTTACGTTTAAGCACTTCAGACCACTTGCCCCAGGCTGATCGGTGGCACTCATCAATGATAATATGGCTAAAATAATTTTCCGGATAATTAGAGACAAGGAAATTCGCATCGGCGTCATCCCTATCGACCCCAAGCGTTTGGTATGTAGCGACGAGTACCCGGGCGTTTTTCTGGGGATTGCCGCTCGTGACGGCAGCGGCATCGGCCCCAAATACGTTCTGGAACGCGGCTATACCCTGGGAGCGGAGTTCGTCACGATCGCAGACAAATAGCGCCCTGCGGAGCTGGCCAGCATCACCGATTCGCTTTAACAGGTTAACGGCTATGAAGGTTTTCCCTGAACCAGTGGCCAGTGAAAGAAGCGCCCGTTTCTCTCCCTTGGCGATCTTTTCGAATACGGCCCGGATCGCGGCATCCTGGTAGTAGCGACGAGTTGCCTCTCCACCCTTATATCGCGCGAGAAGGGGACGCGCGAGATCACTTTCGAGGGAAAAGCCCATTCCTTTTTCGTAACGAGTACGGAGTTCGGCAGGAGAAGGAAAGAAATCCATGGGTTGCGGTTTTGTCGTCTGCCCGGTGAACTTGTCATATTCGACGAATTGATGGCCATTACTGGAAAAGACGAAAGGCACATTCATTCGCTTGCACGCGGTAGCGTATAGCTTGGCCTGCTCAAGGCCGTGCCCAGGCGGAAGTTTTTCCGCTTTAGCTTCTATGAGAGCAACAGCCACGGGCTGGGAATCGCTGTTAACCTTGACGCGTAGCACGTAATCGACGCGGCCATGTTTTTTACGCTGGGGGCCATGATCGCCGATCTCAATAGAACCGGCAGTCTCCTCGCGGCGTATGAGGTCTTCCGTCCAGCCACGTTGGTGTATGGCCGGGTCAATGAGTTTTGCTCTGGTGTCGGATTCGGAGAGGGGCATAGGATTATTTAATATTTATTAACGTTCGCCACATGGCGGATTATATTTTTTTCTCAGAAATGATTCAAATTGTGTTCTATCGTCCTTCGAATATTGAGATGATGGCATTGGGTAAACGCATACCCATATATTTTTATTTGTACAATTACTCACCCAACAACTTTGTCTATCATGTGAATTGATTCTTGTACCAACTTCTCCACTTTGGCCAACATCAAGTACCGTCCAACTACCGTCTTTTGATACACATATAATCACATAAACGGCTGCAATATCCTTAAAATCAGCTTCGGAAAGTTTTACACAAGAAAAAGTTCTATCCCCAATTTTAACTTGAGTCGACATACCACACCCCTAATATCAACTTCAGTTTTTATATAATTCTTTGTCTTTTCATATTCACATTATTCTTTCTTCTGTTAAAATTTCTGTCGGCAATTTCTTTACCTAATTTTTAAAGAGAATTCCATCTATGCTTATAAACCATACCACGAGTTGCATTAAACAAATCAAGTGCCGCAATTGTATCATCCATAACTTCAGAAAAATCACGATATTTAGCACGAACACCTTTGGTCTTAAAATAATCAGATAGCCTACCAGCTGTATTAAATAACAAATTTAAATACCTATATGTATCATCATATGATATCTGACTTGCATGATCGGTTTGTTTCCTCAAACAATGAAGATAATGGCGAAAAGCTTCGCGTTCAGAAAATTCAACAGTTGTAGGTTGAGCACCTAAAAAAAGAGAATTTACATAACTAGAATCAAATGAAATATCAGTTTTTAACTCGTCAAGAATACCAGCCCGTTTAGCTAAATCAAGGTAGCTAATTTGATATTCGGATAACGACTGAGGGCAATAATACCATGTCGTTTTCTTTTTTTTCTGGTCTTCTTCTGGCTGTTCAAATTTTTCCAATGAAAAAGTTCGCACGTTGACCCACGTCCCGGAGGCAATGGCATCCACTTTTGCAAGAGCCAAATACAACATTTGTTGACTTGAATAACCTACGATAACTTTTTTACCCAGCAGTTTGAGACCGGCGCATAAATCAATAAGCCCGGCGAGCCAAGAGGCATCCGGGACCAGGTAATCATCTTTTGAATGCCGAGCAACGATATAGAACCCATCCACAGGCCAGTCTTCAACATGTTCCAAGATATTATGGACCTGATCTTCAGAAATCACCACTTCGGAGGATAGAGCCAAGGATGCATAACGAGGAATACTAATATTTTTCTTGGTAACGACATCTATCATTTGATCATTGTATTTTTTCCAGTCATCATCAATTACATCACTATAGCGGCCAGGAATAAAAAACGAATCAGCTTGGTATTTCACATTGTATTCATTCCAGAGGATATCAACCATATCATTTATCGCTCTTCCAGAAAAAAAGCTACCTGTCTCAAAATCACTCGGCCAGAAGGAATGATTGATAAGTTTTTCATGATCCGAATATGGCTGATAAAACTGGGGATCGAGGGCGATTTTCCCACCGATATTTTTAATTTCGCGGCAGAACTTATCCATCTGATCGACCTTCATGTCCCGGGGACTTAGTATGCATGCTCCGCCACCCCAGGAGGTAATCAATGTTTTAGCATGATCCATCATACCAAAACCCATTTGAAGATACAGTTCCATAGAAACCTCAGAAAGAGAGTGTCGTACGAATTGAGCGTAAAATATCCAATGCTTCCTGCGCTGAAGACGGACGCCGCGAAATTCTGTTATCACCGATTGTTTTAATGAAATTTGCAAGCAAGTACTGAGGATCTCCAGTTATTTTTATTGCCGGCAAAGGATCCCGCTCGATTTTACGAATAACCTGAAAAGCATCCCGCGCGTCTTTAATGTAAAAATTTTCACCGCTTGCCATTTCATAAGCTACTACACCAATTGCGAAAAGATCGGTACGTGAATCGATATCTTTCTTCCTGTTCCGAAATTGTTCCGCAGACGCATACCCGACCGTACAAGGGGCAAAAGGAGCATTTGAATTCGTCAGCGAGTCAAGATCAAGATGGCGGGCAATGCCAAAATCAATCAGCCATAATTTTCCATCAGTTCCGATGATGATATTTTCAGGTTTGATGTCACGATGTACAATTTTAACCTGTTCCGCTTTAATGATGATTGATATAATTGTCTCAAGAAAGGAAAAGATTTCCGCGAGTGGGAAACACTTACCAGACTTAATAACTTCACGAAGCGTCATTCCGTCAATAAGTTCTTCAATGATCCAGAAGACGTTACCGGTCACGCATGATTCGAATATATGGGGGATATGATCGGATTTTATAATCTCGGAAGACCGAATTTCTCTTTTAATCCGTTCACATAGTTCGAGATTGTCCTGGCTTGGTTTTACTATTTTAAGCACAACATCGCCATAGGATGAGTGAATAGCCTTGTAAACGGTTTTATAGCCTCCCGAAGAAAGTTCTTCAATATCGGAAAGAGAAGGAAATATTTCAGAAAATTTCGAACGATCCATCCCCGACACCATTTCCTGCAAATACATTTTTTCCTATATATTCATTAAAAATCCAGGAGCAGTATGAAACCGGCATACTCCTCCTTTCGGATTTTGAAATTACATCATAATTATTATTACAATAGGACAGCAAACCTGCAGGAGATTCCGCCGCTTTATTAATAATGCTATTCCTTAATGATTCACCCGGTAACAGTACATAACTTTCCGAAGCAAACCAGAAATTCGTTTCCGCCTGAATAAAAGCACTTTTCCAATTCTTAATTTTCGCTTCGATTGCAATAATTGATTTAACATAAAAAGCATCGTTTTTTGAGCACACTCGGAAAGTATCGTTTTTCAAATGCCTTACGAGTGAAGCTGCTGATAGCTTTTCAAGAGAGCATTCAAGTTTTTTATTTGAATACCCGAGCTGCTCCTGGAGGTTTTTCAAAGTATAACCGTGACGATTGGACATCATGTGATGCAATATCTTTAAATCAATGTTGCGTAGATTGTTTCTTTCGGGATGCCACTTTTGAATTTGGATATCGTCCCATAAAACTATGACCAGGTCGGGAAATCCCGAACCGGTAAAGGGCTCCGTAAAAATGGTGAATGTTTTATGAATAGTGGAATTATTTTTTTTATATACTGAAAGGAAATCATTTACCAGAACAGACTCAGGGCCTTCCATTCTTTTTTTAAATCGTATATCGACGCTTTCAGCCAATTTACCACACCTTTGTTTCAATAAATTAGTTCACACAGACTCCAATGATAGTCCCAGGCTTGATGCAATCGCATGTTGCCTCTGATCACCAGTGACAAACAGTCCGCATTTATACTCAATTGCCGATGCTATATGTAACGCATCAAGGCTCCTTAAAGCCCCTTTCTCCAAACAGTGAATCGACCTAATAACAACCTCGTTCGTTATATCTATCACGATAAATTCCCCCATATCGAGGAGGAATTCATTTTTTATCCATTTGTACTGTTCAAAATTGATCTTCTTTTCCCTGACTAATCGGTTACAGGCCGAAAGCACCTCTGGAATGCACACAATGCAGACCGCTACTTCCTTCGCCTTTTCAATCAATTCCGCCACTCGCCAACTGCCGGGCTCTTCTATATAACGTTTAACCAAGGCTGAAGAATCTATGAATACTTTCATTTTTCATCGCGTTCTGCAAGGATGGCCTGAGAAAGACTTACACCAGGGATCTTCAAAGGTTTAGTTGTCGACAACCTCGCCTTATCACGTTTTTTTACAGGCATAAGTATGGCCACAGGCATACCATGGCGATAGATTTCAATGCTCTCGCCTTTTTCCACCTTGTCAAAATACCGTTTTGCGTTGTTACGAAACTCTGTGAACGACGCCGACTGCATTGAGATTCTCCTTATACTTGATAATGATAATGTACATTTTAATGACAGAAATTGCAAGCACAAAATATGGAACCATCCGGGAAGACTTCATTATAACTGAAAAATATATAGTTTATATTCTAAAATAAATCCCTTTTCTATCTTTTCGATCTCAAGGAGAGTATCGACATCCAACCCCGAGGCCTCTCGCATTTTAAGAGTATCAATCCTTGATTCAACCTTCTTGAGTTCATTATTAAGGCGGTTGATTACGAGGTAGTTCTCATAAAACCCTCTTTTCTGTAAAGCTATAAGCCGTCGTTTGAGACTTACCTCCTCTGCATGGAGACGCTCAATCTGGTAAGCCGATGTCTTGGCTCGAAGCGACTGTATCTCCCTACCCCGATCCTTTTCGATCCTGATAATATCTCCCAGCTCCTGGGGCATTGCGCAGGTAAGGGTAATAAGTGAAGATGAAGGCGTATGATCCAATCTGATATAGTCTGTATTTTTAAGCTCAGGATTATAGTTTTTTATTTTAATGGTGCCTGATACAAATGAGCCAGCAGGGATATCGGCAAGATCAGAGAGGTTTGAACCATTGATGACTTTCTTCTTCATGCGCCGGGTTGTGTGAGTTATATCTATTTCATTAATGTCATCCTTTTTCAGTATTACCCTTTGAGATGACTCTATATTTGATATTGAAATACCCTGCCCCTTTTCCGATGCTTTGATTTTAATTCCATACATCTTCTCAGGATACATGTTTAATACAATGAAGTGCTCTGTCAGCATAGTTGTGTTTACATGGTCAAAGTATTCCACCTTCGCGGTGCACAGGTAGTCGCTATTATTCTGATAATCAGTAAGGGCGCCGTCATAATGACGGTAAAAGATTTTACTGACCGAACGGACAGCCTTGTTGAGGGAAAAGGCCTCTCCGGTGACGGTGAAGGCCAGGAAAACAATCACGAATAGGGCAACATACTCTTGCCAGGATGATACGATAATCCGCAGCTCCGGGGTCCTGAAAGATATATATTCCTTCTGAGAGAAAGGGGCCAGGAGCTTGACGCCGGAACGGTTGAAAAGGTCAATGAAGATATGACTGGAAAAGGCAAGGGTGAGGGCGGCATAGACGGAACCGGATATAAAAAGGGCAGGGGAGGCAATGACCATGACTGTGAGTATTGAAAAAAGAGAGTGTGTAACCGTCCTGTGACCATATTTCTTTAAAATGTTCTTCGATATGAACGGAAACACCCTGCCAATGAGGCTCTGGGGATGGTCAATATCCGGCAGGATGGAGAGCACCGAGGCGGCCGCGGCGGTGGGCGCGGGGATCCCGGCGGCGGCGCATACAAAGTATGAAAAGGCATAATGCGTGGCAGCTGTCATGCCTTCTTCCTTGTTGAGGCTGTTGGAGTAAAAATATATTTGTAGAATATGAGGCGAAACACCACGAGGATCGCATACGAGAACGCAACCAATGACGTGGCGTAGGATTTGAGAACATAGGCGATAAAGAAAAGCAAAGTGATAAGCAGGAAAGGCGCAATGGACACCTGGTTCTGCTCCCGCTCCTGTGTGGTAATCTCCTCGGTGGTCTTGCCGAGCTGGAGCTGATTGGCGATATACTCGGCCTCCTTGATGTTGTCACCGGCGGTATGGAGGATATCATCAACGATACGATCCTTTTTCGCCTGGTCATTCATGTGTATCATCTCAGAAAGAATGATCCGGGTATGGTGACGTTTGAGAGGCTTGATTTCCAGATATGTTTTAAAGAGCTTTTTATCCGAATTGCGAGAAGTCGCGGCAACAACAACGGCCTTTTCCGAAAGCCTAGATACGATCTTTCGGTCAGACCTTGACAGCTCTGAAATATCATCAAAAACAACAATGCGTTTAATATCTTTTATTTCTTCGAGCAGTTCATCGATGGAAAGCTTTTTCAATGACTTTTCAGCTTCTTTGTAAACATCCGGGTCCTCAATATTCTGTGATGATAAGATTATTTTGATAAGGGTTTGTTTCTTTTTAAACTCATCAATGCGGACAGGTGAAGTATCACCGGCATCGATGTACCGAAGAATTGCAGACTTCCCGCACCCCCTAGGGCCATGGAGGATGACAGAAATATTCTTTTTGAGATAATCATTGATATCCCGCAGTTCATTTTCCCTGCCGACAAGCTGGGATGAATTTTTAACCGACATGTCGGTATGACGTTGGCGAACTGACACAATCCGGCGGAGAAACCGGAACCTGGAGCCGTCGAGAACCATGACGGCATCCCGCTTTTGCTCAAGGGATATGTGGGCGTAGATCATGGTTGTATCGAGCTTTGCATGACCGAGGAGCTGGGAGATGCGCTCGATCTGGACCCCTTCATCGTACAGGATCGTGGCAAAAGAGTGGCGGAGGGTATGGCAGTGGATATCCCTGCGGCCGAGGTTTTTAACCGCATATTTCTTCACCATGTCATGCCAGGTGCGGCGATTCAAACCGACAAGATATGACTGTGACGTGAGATTGTGGCCGTGCTTTGTGAGATACTGTTCGATAATATTCTGAAGCCTGGAAGACAAGGGCACGATCCGTTCCTTGCTTCCCTTACCGGTGATCCTCATGAAGCCCCGGGCCAGGTTGACGTCCCCCACCTTGAGGTTGCACATCTCAGATACCCGCAGGCCCGCGTGGGACATGAGGTAAAAGCCGAGGAGATGCCGATCGCGCTTGATGTTTTTAAGGAATATATCAACTTCTTTGGAAGATAAAAACAGCGGTAATTTCTTAGGGGATCGAGGCATTTTTTTGAATGAAATTCTCCTGATTTTTACATGGAATATAACAGTACTGCCGGCCATTCAGGGCCGTTTTCGGACAAAAGGGCCATTTTGAGCGCCAAAATGCCGGACATTACGGCAAAAAAAAGACAAAAAAATTTACGAGATTTTTCCCAAAATCTCGAACACTTCCATCTGCATTTTAAGAAGCTTTTTATTTATTTCAAGCAGGCTTGCCTGGTCGAGCTTCTGGACAGTCCGCACATAAACCTGCAGGTCCTTCGACAGGGCTGCTATGACAACAGGTTTCATTTTCAACCTCGATTTACAAATTGATTTGACAAAAAATGGTTCAGAGAGGATAATAAATAAAAATAA
This sequence comes from Spirochaetota bacterium, assembly GCA_035400945.1. Taxonomy (GTDB): domain Bacteria; phylum Spirochaetota; class UBA4802; order UBA4802; family UBA5550; genus RBG-16-49-21. Next base: position 15,845 of record DAONAJ010000042.1, on the reverse strand, counting down.
AGAACCTCCTCTCATTTGTTATCCTTCTCTGAACACTAAAACCAGTCCTTGAAACCTCCCTCACATTATAAATGACTTCTGCTTGTGCAGAGGGACAAAATTTATTTACGGGGGAGCAATGGTTAAAAGAATTTTTATTGTTTTCATGATTTCTATGTTACTCGCTGATCCCGCCAGGGGAGGGGACGCCAACGAAGAAAAGGCCAGTGAGTTAAGCAAGCTTTATGAAGTGATTTACCTGGCTAAAACCCGTATCCAAAAGGCAAAGAAGCTCAGAGCAGGTGATTTATTAAAGCTCATGCCCACGGTCACCCTGGGGCGCCGGGGAACTTATGAGGAGCTGCAGACCAAGGATACACAGATCGGTATTTCTTTTAATATCAATCAATTCTGGGATATCAATGACAACTATAACCGACGTGACGCATTGAAATTGAAGGCAACGAGGCAAATAGAGACAAATGGATTCATTATACGTAAGTATATTGACCGGAAATATCTATTAAAGGACCGGCTCTGGAAGTTTTCTCAGATAAAGAAATCGATGGATAACCCTATGGAGATTGCCACCATGGACGAGAAGATCGATGAATTGAAGGTCAAGATTCAGGAGATCGAGATTAATATTGAGAAGGCATATGCTGAGATTGAGTATGCGTGCGTAGATGTGGAGAAGTGAAAAAGTCAATATTCCAATTTTTCGGGGAATCCATGGAATAATTCTGTATTTTTAAATTGAACATATTCAACTGGTTCTTTTTCACCTCTAAACTCATATTTAACATTCGAATCTTGCATTTTCCCAACTATACCTTCTTGGGATAATAAATACCGAGCAAGTGATCCTTCTATTCTTCTCCTCATACGTATATCATCTACATCAAGCGGAATAATCCAGAGATAGAATAGGTTTATTAATTCTTTCAATGAAGGTAGTATTTCAGATCTATGTGATTGAAAAATACTATATCTTTGACTCGCATCAGCTTTCCAATATTTTATATTACTCCAGATTTTAACTTTATTACATTTAATGAATTCTTTAGGATCATAAATATCATATGCTCCTTGAATATATGAAGTAAAATGTTCGGAAAACCTCTCTGAAAAACTTCTACCGGTTTCACCAACGTAATATATTAAATGCTTACTATCATATAGAATACTCCATAGATAGATTCCGGGTTTACCAGCTTCTAATGAAAAATATATGGATGGTTCTTTTGTCCAGAAATATGGACCATTAATTGTTAATATCAATATAACCTCAGTTATTAGCTATTTTCAAATATAAAAGTCAGACGGTCTGACTTTTTCACATTACCCTTTCTTTTACCCCTTTTTAGGATATTACCCCTTTTTCACCCATTGAGCGCCAGGGCCACGGCCAAGGGGCTTAATGTCTCCCTTCTTCTTTAAATCGGTGAAAACCTTTTTAATCATGTCACGGCTGACACCAGGGCACTGTCTTTCTATATCTGATATGGTGAAGGGACCTTTGTAGGAACGTATGCTTTCAATGATGATACCTGTTTTAGCTCCCTTCGCGGTAACGGTTTTTTCAAAGCGATCCTGAAACTCCTTGTATGCTGACTTGACGATATAAAGAATGAAATTAATATACGACCATGGATCATGTTTTCCGCTGTGCCAATTCTTTGAGCTTTCTTCAAGGGTTTCGTAATACCGCTCCTTGTTGTCCTCGATGAGGCGTTCGAAACTCACATATCGACCGACGATAATATCAAGGTAATAGCTCTGCAGCAGGAGAAGGAGCCGTGACACCCTGCCATTGCCGTCACGGAAGGGATGAATGCAAAGAAAATCAAGATTAAAGGCGATAGCCGAGATAAGGGGATGCACCCATTCTTCCTTGATTGATTCGTTACCAAGCTTGACAAGCTCTTTCATATACTGCGGCGTTTCTTTGGGAGATATGGTTTTAAAACGGATGCGCTCGCGGCCGTCCTGGTATTTCTGGATAATATTGCTTTCCTTATCTTTGTATTTGCCAGCGTCCCATATTTCGCCTGAGATCATTCGATGAAAATCCCGGATTGTTTTTTCAGATAATTTGATATCCTTGCCGTTTTCATGAATGAGATTTAAAGCCTCTCTATAGCCCCGGACCTCTTCCTCGTTGCGGTCCCGAAGGTGGGGCTTGCCGAAAATAACGGTGCCGATCCTTGATTTTTCGATTTCAACACCTTCAATACGGTTCGAGGATACAGCGCTTTCTATAAGGGCATGCTCGCGCAGGGCTTTCAGCACATGAGGGGATTGCTTTATGAAAAGGTTCTGCATCCCCTTGGCTTCGCCGATATCGGCGAGATACCAGGCGGTGATCGAGGGGATGGAGGAGGGCTTTTTTGATAATTGGCGCAGTGTCATCATTGAGATAGACCGCCTGTCGTTTTAAACATATTCAACCTTGATACCGTTGGCCTTCAACAGGCTTTCTATTTGCTTGAGGATTCTTTTATCCCCAACCTTGATGGTAAGGTCTTCCTGGCTGATCATCGCTGTAAAGGCGTCCGCACCCTCCTTCCCAGAAAAGTCAGACGGTCTGACTTTTTTGAAATCATCCCTGGACAGGGTAGGGGCCTTCTCGATCAGCTTCTTCTGCTTTACCGGGTCCTTTTCCCTTGCTATGTTGACAAGAACCTTGGGGTCTATTTCATTAAAAAGACCGGGCTTATTGTATTCCATACAGACATTATACGCCTGCAGCTGCTCGTAAAAATATCCTTTGGATATACCGACATCGACAGTAAGATATTCCTCAAAGGTGCGGCCAACGAGAAGCCTTTTCTTGTTCTTGCGGACAAACATGAGCTTTTCTATTATGCTTTGTTTGAGTTCATTAGCGCGGTCCTTTTTCGCTTTCCACCATTCGGCTATATCGCGCAGCTCGTCGAGGTCCGATTTTATCTCCATGGTGATCCGCTTGAGATCGCCTTCCTTCTGCTTGGGGACAAGCGCCAAGGAGGCCGCCGGTTTAACATCGATGGCCAGCTTTCCTTTGGCCTTCTGCTTCAATAATTCCTTTTTATTCATTTTATGACCTCGACCAATTCCATATATTCAGGGAAATTTTTCAGATTATTGCTGTCCTGAAAGCCCAGGTAGTTGAACTGGCTTACCTTGCTGGTATAAGGAATTGATATTTTTAACAACAAGTCCTTGTAATCCTTTTTCAGGGTATCCAGCGCAAGCTCATTAACCGTGCGGTTCTGATAGTTGAACTGCGTCGGCAGTATATATATTTTCTGCAGGGTGGGGTTGAAATCTTCACGTATCTGCCCGTTTATCTTGTCGATGGTAAAATCAATGGCGCGGGTGTCCATCTTCTCAAGCCGCGCGGGGATCACGATAACGTCAGCGGCGACGAGGCCGAAGACCGTTTCAGAGCGGAGATTCGGCGGCGTGTCGAGTATCACATAATCGTACTGACCTTCGAGCTTCTTGAGCTCCTTGCGGAGGATCAGCTCCTTTCCGGTGCGGCCCCATTCGTCTATTTCCTCGAACTGCAAGACCGAGGGAATCACATGAAGGTTAGGGGTGATCTCGAATATGACCTGGTTGAAAAGCTTTTCTCCCTTGATGGCCTCAAGGATTGTTTTGCCCTGGATGGTCGTAATGTCATCGAAGAAAAAGGATGTCAGGGCGTTCTGACTGTCAAGGTCCACCATGAGGACCTTTTTTTTCTCGGCCAGTATGAGGCCGGTAATCAATGCAGACGTCGTTTTTGAGACGCCGCCCTTTTTTGAAGCAAAGCAGATGATCTTCATTGTCTTTTCCTCCGCTGAGGGCTTGGGAGATTTCTTCTTCTCCGTCTGCAGGTACGCTACGTTTTGTGATTTCATGTGTTCGCTCCTAATTGGACCGATTATTTTTTCTGTTGGGGATCTCAATCTCGTCGCGGGACCACTTGTCCAGCAATTTGATCACAACCTCGGAAACGGAAACCTTGTTCTTCACCGCCTTTATTTTAGCGGCTTCGACTATCTTTTCAGCCTTGCTGTCTTTTACACTAATGGACATTCCCATAGTACAGTACCCCGATTTGCAGATTTAATTAATTCCTTATTTATACAATTGTTTAATTAATGTCAACCGATTTATGTCTCATTAGATATATCAAGAAATTAATCAAATTAAAATAGTCATTATTATTATAACTGCCGATAATATATTTTATGTCTCATGGGGTAATCTGTACCTTTGGACGGCCCAGCACACACACCGGGCCACCTGGTCAATCTTCCTCTGGTAGCATTATAGTGATAACGGGTTCACCGTTGTCACCTGGGCCGCAAAGCGCTTTAAGTTTTACTTTGTTCATTTTTCTTCCTTCCATAACATACAGCACTTCATAGAACAACCGATCGCCGGAGAATCCCGCTGCCGCGTAACGGAACAACCAGAGGGTGTCCCACAGCCGGCCTTCGGAACTCTGACAATGCAATTTAGATGCTTCATCAGGAACGATATACTGATTATAAAGACCGGCGGTAACGGCAACGGGGAATAGGATCCCCGCCTCCTTCGCCGTCTCTGTAACGTCAACAAGCACACCGTCAGCGATCGCCTGGGCGCGGGTATATGAATAGATTAGATCGTTGTTTTCAAATAATGTTTCTTTATCGTTCATCGCCCTACTCCCGCGCATACTATTTCCGATTCTTCTTTTATGCGGTTAGATATCTGGATAAAAAGATCATGCCATTCATGGTCAAGCCAGTGCTGACCTCCGTTGGTATAGATGTTGTAATTCAGGTTACGCAAATCCGCAGAGAGCTCGCTAAGCTCAACATGGCAAGGTGTCAGTTCCGGCAATCCTTCACCTATATCAACGCTGTCGCCGTATTGAACAGAATAGGCCACCTTGTTAGCAACCCACATGCGGAACATGAGCCAGCAGATAAAAAGTTCCTCAAAGTTTTCTCCGCACCCTTCCCCTGCTCTGCTTTTAATTTTTTGATACGTTTTCGATTCAACCAGAACATCCCGGTAAAGGTCCAGGTGATGCAGGAGCCCGCCGGCCATGGCCTGAATTTCTTCTTTTGTTTTTAGAATAACACTCATGTTTCAACCTCCATATTCGTTTTACTTAATTTCTGTATAGTGACGTTTAGACGTGTACACGTCAAGTGCATTTTTTAACGTTTACACGTTTTTTTTATTGACCGGGTACCCGGGCCGGAACCATTAATAAGCATGGCTGAAAAGAGAAACCAGTACAGCGACGTGCGGCGGCCGACCGTGCAGCTCACGCCCGAGGAACACAAAAAGATTTCCCATTACTGCATAGATCATGGCATTAAGATCGGAGATTTTTTGAAGAAGGCCGGCCTTTACTGCTTAAAACACAAGATAGATCCCGGAGAGGAATAAATTCCCGGCTACCCTACCTTGCCCCGCTTAATTAAAACCCAGTATAAGCTAAATGGTGAAGAGTAAAATCAATAATTTTATCAAAATCCGCAATTAGCGAACTTATCTAATAACCTACGTAAATCAGGCACTCTGCCCCGTTTAACTCGATAACGAAGATACACAACATACAAAATAACAAACACACCCCGAAGACAACCCCCTCAAAAATGAGGGGGGTTGGCGGAGGGGTGTCCGTGCAAAACAGAAAAAAGCATACTTGCACGCCCGGGGGTTAAAAAGAAAATTTCAAACGGCAGGGTAGGATGATAACACACAAACCGCCGGTGAGGGTGCGAGGGCACGATGCCCGAGCACGGCGAGGCACGGATGCCGAGCCGCTTGCCCGAAAGCCTCCCCGCTCGAGGGGGCCTGGCCCCCGGAGGCGGGGTGGCGGCCGGCGCGACGACAACTATGATGGCTTACAAGCGACGAGTAAGCACCCCACTCTTCCCTGCCGTTTGAAATTTACCAATGCCGCGGGTGGGCGGGGGCGTGCGGCGGGAAAGCCCGAGAGAAGATGCAGGCACGGGAAACACCAGCCAGGAGTTTGCCGTTCCCGCGATAGCGGGATTGGCGCGAACGTGCGTACGCAGGTGCAGTGCCAAAGGCAAACCCTTGCCGCGACGGCTGTTCAGGGGGGATAAAAAAAATGCCCGCCGGAATAGTTTACATGTAGGTGGCTTCGCGTGCTTTTTTGCGAGGCCGTTGCCAGCGTTTTGGCAACGAGCCGAGCAAACCCCCTCCCCCTTTTGAGCGCCCCCCGGTTAGAACGCTATACCGATTTACGGGGGAGGGGGTAAGCCCGGGGGGTCCAGGGGGGCGCGGCAAGGGGGAGGGGGTGGAAAAAGCGTGCGAAGCCGCCGGTATGCGATCGATGAATGTCTGGATTACCATAGACTTATAACGGGAATAAAGCCAGCGGGCATTTTTAACCTTTAAAGGGGTGGGTGGCTATTTTTTTCTAATATATTTTTTTATTTCTATATATAATAATTTATTTTATTGATTAATAATGATATTTTAAATAGAACTTTGTATCATAAAGGGAGGTGAATAATGGTAAATAAAAAAAGAGTTTTTGTACTATTATATGCTGCGCTATTTTTCCTGTTATGCCCGCTAACGATATCTTATGAAAAACCCCTCTTATCCAGAGGACAGACTATTTATGTTCCTGTTTATTCATCGATTTATCATGGCGACAAAAATCGGAAATGGGAATTAGCTGTTACTTTGAGCATAAGAAATACAAACATCAATAATTCAATATTGATTAATCTTATAGATTATTACGATAGTGACGGTAAGAAGATAAAAATCTTAATTAAACAGCCGCAGAAGTTAAAACCTCTTGAAAGCAGACAAATTATAATAAATGAGTCAGATCTTTCAGGAGGCATAGGCGCGAATTTCATTGTTACATGGAGTTCCGATAAACAAGTTAATCCGCCGCTTATTGAATCAATTATGATTGGGACCAGAGGACAGCAGGGCATATCTTTTTCAGCAAGAGGCGTTGTAATTCAAGAGAATCTATAAAGAATATATTTTAATAATTAAGTCACCAAAAATAATTACATGAGACTCCACAATATTAAGCGGAACATAATACTATCGTTTATCGCAATTACGACGGTACCGTTATTATGCCTGGGCATTTTTATCTTCATGAAAGGACAGACGCTAATACGGGAAAATGTGATAAATAATTTCATGAACCTGACCGAAACCAACTCGCTTTTGATAAATCGTTTTATAAATGAAAGAAAATCAGACATGAGATTAATGGGTAAAATAGCTTTAGATGCGAATTTTAATTACTATACGCTCCTTAATAAAATAAAAAGAATGCAGGAAGAATATGAAGTTTATAGATGTATAATAATTTTAGATTATAGGGGGCACGTTCTATTCAAATCAAATGCGCATAATAATCTATTAGATAGAAGCGTCATCAATGAAAGTATCAACTCACTACAACGCGGAGAAGAATATATTTACAATTATAATGACAAAACATGCTCCAATAACTGTATTATAATAGGCATACCTTTAATGAAAAATAATCATTCAAATCGATATGGCGTGCTTGGAATCATAGACTTTAGTTCTGTAACAAGCCAAATCAACAATACTAATATAGGAATGTCGGGTATTATTACTATTATTGATGATAAAGGAAGCATCATAAATAAAAATAACGGAAAACACCTCATAAAATCGAGAATATTACCCAACTGGAAATTGCTTAAACAGGGAGAATTTATTTCAAGTGAATATATTGATGATAATGGCAACAGGTGCATACAGGGCACAAAAAAAATAAACCATAATGGCTGGATACTAACCGTACAACAAAAAAGCGATGAAATACTTTCAAGAGTCAATTTGTATCGTTTATATATATTATTATTCATTGCCGTGAGTATTGCGGTAGCATTCATAATAGGTTATTTTGCCGCGGACGTTCTGACTAATATGCTGAAAAAATCATATGATCATGAAAAAGAGCTGGAAATGATGATTTTGCAGAACGAAAAACTTTCATCCATGGGGGTGATAACTTCAGGCATCGCCCATGAATTGAATAATCCCCTCGCTAACGCGCTGATATATACGCAGATGCTGCATGAAAAATTAAAAGAACGATATCCTTCGGACGATCTTTCATCAATGACTATCGCCGTGGAAGAGCTCACACGGTGCGGGGCGATAATTAAAAACCTGATGAGCTTTTCACGCCGTTCATCTCTTGAGCTGCAGGAAGTTGACATTAATGACGTGTTGAAGGGTCTTTTGAAAATGACTGAAAAATATTTCAAGGAAAACAGCGTTTCGGTATCCGTTAATCTTCAGGAAGATCTCCCGAAAGCGCTTTGCAATGAAAGCATCATTCATCAAGCGATAATGAACATGTTCACAAATGCCATTGAAGCGATGAAACAGGGCGGGAAATTGAAAATTAAGACCTGGTTTACACCGATCACTAATATGGTGAAAATCGATATCCAGGACAGCGGAACAGGCATCCAAAAATCAATAATCGGAAAGATATTTGATCCATTCTTTTCCACAAAACCCAGCGGCGAAAGGACCGGGCTGGGGCTCTATATAAGCTATGAAATGATACGAAAAGCCGGGGGGAATATCCGCGTTGTCAGCAGCGCCGTTGATGACGGCAATGAAAGCGGCATACACACGGGAACGACCTTTACCATTGAGTTGCCGGTAGTGAGACAGGAAGGATAGCTCAAGGGAGAATTTATATGAATAAAAGCATACTCATAGTGGAAGATGACGCGAGGCTCAGAGACGCTCTCTGCCAGATAACCGCGAAAGAAGGATATCAACCGACCGGGGTTGAAAGCGGCGAAGAAGCGCTGGAAAAAGCAAGCGGACATGTTTACGCTCTGGTTATATCAGACTTGAAGTTGCCGGGAATAAGCGGTATGGAGGTATTGCAGTCAATACGGATGGTGACACCGGATACAAGCATAATCATTATAACCGCCTATGCATCCGTTGATACCGCTGTTGAAGCCATGAAAAACGGCGCGGAGGATTATCTGGTAAAGCCCTTCAGTCTCGATGAAATACGCATCATCATCAATAGGGTCATGGAAAAGAGGGGGATACTTATCGATAATGCCCTCCTGCGCGAGCAGCTGAAAGAAAAATATTCTTTTGACAATATTGTTGGCAACAGTGAGCCAATGATTGAAGTCTATAAAATGATAAACAAAGTTAAGGATACTAAAGCCACCGTGCTTGTAAACGGTGAAACGGGAACTGGCAAGGAGCTGATTGCGCGAGCCCTTCATTATAACGGAACGCGCCGTGAAAAACCGTTCATTCCGGTCAACTGCTGCGCGCTGACGGACTCCCTGCTGGAAAGCCAGCTCTTCGGCTACGCGAAGGGAGCATTTACCGGCGCCCTCAAGGACACGCCGGGGCTCTTCGAACTGGCTGAGGGAGGAACCATATTTCTCGATGAAATCGGGGACACCGGCGCAAGTTTTCAGCAGGCACTGCTGCGAGTCCTGGAAGGGGGGGAAATACAGCCGGTGGGCTCGGCCGAACGGAAAAAAGTGGATGTCCGCGTTGTGGCGGCTACGAACAAGGACCTGGAAACCGCCGTGAAGGAAGGAAAATTCCGCGAAGACCTGTTTTACCGGCTCAATGTCATTACCATTCCGATCCCCCCGCTGAGAGAAAGGAAAGACGACATACTTCCGCTTGCCCTGTACTTCATGAATAAATATTCGAAAGAAAACAGTAAGGCAGTAAATGAAATAACGGCGGAAGCAAGATCAATTCTTGAATCATACCAGTGGCCCGGGAACGTGCGGGAACTTGAAAACACCATTTCAAAAGCAGTGATATTTGAATCCGGAAATCGGCTCACGCCGGAAACCTTCCCGGAACGAATGCTGTCATCCTCAAACGCATCGTCCATGTCGGGCGAAGACCTGTTGACGCTTGAAGAGGTGAGCAGAGCTTATATAATAAAGGTACTTGAAATGACCGGCGGAAACAAGGCCAAAGCCTCCGAGATACTCGGAATAAACAGGACCTCGCTCTGGAGGATGATCCAGAGGCTTGGTATAACTGAATAAATCCATCGCAATAACATGATGCATAAAGCAACGAAACGTTGCATTATGCATCATATAAACATATTTTTATTCAATTCTTCACTATTATTTTCCCACCTTAATTATTTATCTCTGCATGTTATGCATTAATCATAGCAATACTTCATAAAATTCCAACTTGTTCTATCTAATAATCAATTAAACCAGTTTATTAATCTACAAATCGTGAATAATAACATTAATATCGTTTAAATGGCATGCTACTTGCATTATATAGTCAATAGAAGCGCAACCATTGTTAATATAAACTCAATGATGCGTTTTAATATGTGATGGGTGCTTATATCATAAAACTGAAAATGTTTATCATAATGGGTACTATAGTGATCGTTGGTTTTGTTTTCACAATCTGGGGCCTTCTATTGTCAGCGGGGAAGGTAAGTCGTCATGAAAGAAAGTTATTTAAAAAAAACCAAGATCCTGAATACGAAGAATCAAAATTGCGGCTGGTAAAATGATTTTTTTTAGCACGATTATGCATAACATAAATAAAGAACAGCTAAAGATTAAAAAAAGGAATGATATGAACGAATATTATCTCGGGAACCTGCTGGATTGGGGGATCGTTTTGGATAAACTTGAGGCCATTAAGAAAGAGGGAAGGCTTGATTCAATACAAGATGAACTGGTAAGAATACTCAAATATAAAAAAAACTGGAAGCTTGTGGAGGCTGCACTTGAATGCGTTAACGAAATAAAGGAGCCATCCGCTAAATTGATCGAGGAGGTATTTAATACGGCAGTTGATTATCAGATGTGTCTTGATACGCGTGTCATGGCCATTAATTCTTTAGGTAAGATTTTGATAGCATTAAAAAATTCAGATGAAGAGAGTTCTTTGAAAAAGAATCAGCTGTATATTGCCATGATGTATCGTCTGCTCAACACGCCGCAGCCACCGATATTTCATGATGCCATCAGCAAGGTAATATTCAAACTGAAACCGACATGATAACAGCAACAAAACAGGTAAGATTCATGATGAATATCAGAGAATGCAAACGATGCAGGCATCATATTGCTGAGTTTTATGGCTCGGCACTGTGCAGGCTTAATTCATATCCGAAATTATATATCTGGATCGAGATTGATGACAAGAAAAATGTGGCATGTCCCATGGAGCACGACAGCCGCGACTATTCGGAGGAACACGCAGTTGGATTCGAATGTTGATGTTTCACGTTGCGCGAATTGCGTTTATTTCATTACCCGCGGAATAGGATACGTCCTATGCGGTTACTGGAAGTACCAGGCGCAGATGGCAACCTATTTTGACGAACATGGCAAAACGGAACATATCGTTGATTGCCCTGCTCGATATGACAACAGCACTATAATATATGGAGTTCGATATGGGAAAAGCTGCTGAACACATCCGGATGGATCATGAATACATATCCCGGCGACTGGACATCCTGCAGCACATATTCATGAAATCCGAGCCCACGGTGATCATCAACAAGAAGGACCTTGCTGAGTGCATCAGGTTCCATTCGGTTTTTACCGGGATGTGCCATAACGGAAAAGAGGAGGTTATTCTTTTCAGAAACCTCGAGGGGAAAGGTGTTGATATCATTAATGGCGAGATTGGAAAGCTTGCCGCCGGGCACAGGATATGCAGCAAGTTGATCAAGACGTTACAAGATTCTTTGACTGACAATCCCTACGAGCTTCTCTCGCCGGAATTTATTACCGGCGTGGTGGGTTATATCAATCATATAGAATCACATATCAATAAGGAAAACACGATACTTCTTCCGATTATTGATCATTTTTTGTCGCATGCGGAGCAGGAGATGATGTGCGAGCTGTTTGAGAAGTATGAGAATCATATCATGGATAAATTTGATAATAAAGACATAATAGCGAATATTGATTACCTGATGAGAAAATACGCATGAGAAGAAATAATTCAATACGCATCATAATGAACAAAAGGCGGCTCAGGCGCTATGAATATTTCTGCCGCTGCCACCGGAAAAAGACATCAACAAGTGAGGTAAGCACGATGAACACCAATGATATTATGATAACGGGTTTCGATTACGGACGGATCATGAGCATGATCGACCAAATGAGAGACGCTTTTTCGAAAGAGCAAAAGGAAAACGCAGAAAAGCTGGTAATGGAGCTGAAAAGGGCGCGGAAGGTCGATTCATCGGCAATCCCCCGCGATTACGTAACGATGAATTCGATATTTGAGATAAAAGAAATGGATGAATCCGATACGAGAACGCTTGTACTGGTGTTCCCCGAAAAAGCGAATATCGAGGAGAACCGGGTGTCCATTTTATCGCCTGTGGGCACCGCCGTATTGGGATACCGCGTTGGCAACGTGATTCATTGGAAAGTCCCGGCAGGCGTTAAAAAATTCATCATCACCAGAATGTTATACCAGCCGGAAGCCGCCGGAGATTATCATCTATAGTCCTTAATAGTATCAAGGTCTATCTAAGCTGACATATTATTTCGATAACAGCGATTAAGCGTCTTTAATAATTTCGCGGAGCATCATAATGTTTAAGGATAACTATTTATGGATGTAACGCTTAAGAACAAGGAAACGGGAGCTTTGATTCCGACAATAATCCTTCACCAGACGTCTCTGTGGAGCTCGATAAAGTCACGGCTCGGATGGATTCCTTATGCCTTTGACATAACATCAGAGAACATGGATGGAGACATTCTCGTTTTGGTCCATAGGATCAGCCAAGAAAGGTGCATAGCCTATGTGCCGCAGGGGCCGGAAATGATGCCGGAAGAGGAGATGAAAGGATTATTTCTTGAATCTCTTTCACAAGCCCTTACCAGGCACCTTCCCGGGGATTGTGTTTTTATACGCTATGACCTGCCATGGGAAACGCCGTATGCTCACGATAAAAGCCGTTATGACGCCAATGGACAATGGCGAGGATATCCGGAGCCGCATGTGAGAGAATTAAGAATGAATTTTGGATCCAGGGGCTGGAACATGCGGAAGGCAATTACCGACATTCAGCCGCCGGATACGATTATTATAGATGTATCTGTTACGGAGAACAAGTTACTGGGCCGGATGAGACCGAAAACAAGGTACAATATCCGCCTGGCTGAAAGAAAAGGGGTCACCATTATTGAATCCGGATTGGAACGGCTCTATGCCTGGTACAGGCTCTATCTTCAAACCGCCGATCGGGCAGGATTCAAACGACACCGGTATGAATATTTCAACGCGCTTTTTGAAGCAAACCAGGAAAACCACAATTCAGCTTCGATACATCTTCTGGCAGCTATGGTAGACGGCGAATTAATCGCGGGAAACATTATTTCTGTTAGTCATAATAGAGCTACATTTTTGTATGGAGCTTCATCAAATACAAAAAGGAACTATATGGCACCATATGCCCTGCAATGGGAGACGATTCGTTTCGCCCGTAAAAAAGGATGCATCGAGTATGACCTCTATGGCATATCGTCAGTCGCCGATACCGCGCATCCCCTCTACGGACTGTATAGATTCAAAACCGGTTTCGGCGGGCGCGTGCTGCACAGGCAGGGATGCTGGGATTTCCCGTTGAAACATGACGAGTATAATATGTATCGCGCATCTGAAAACATAAAAGGAATATTTCATAAATGAGAATTATCAACATCACTTTTGGCTATAATGAGAGAACATTAATGAGGGACATGAAATGGGTATAGCCGTTGATCATATCAGAGAAGACCATGAATATATAATGAAAAGCCTAAGTATCTTAACAAATATATTCATGAAGTCGAAAGAGTCTGTAGTAATCAACAAATTGGATCTTTCGGAATGCATCAGATTTAACGCGATTTTTACAGGTATGTGCCATAACGGTAAAGAGGATACAATACTTTTTAAAAATCTGGCTGAAAAGGTGAACGAAATAGCAAGAAGCAAAATAGATACATTTTCATCAGATCATAATCTTTGCAGCAAGTACATCAAGAACCTGCAGAATCTTTTTCCGGATAATCCTTATGAATTGATATCCCCGTTGTTCATAACCGGCGTTGTGGGATACATCAACCACATGGAATCGCATATTGAAAAAGAAAACAATAACCTATTACCTATAATAGATCATTACCTAACAGACGCGGAACAGGAGAAGGTTTGCGGACAATTCAATGAATACGAGGAATACGTTATGGAAGCATGCGCCAGCAAGTACATCAAAAGTAATATTGATTATCTTTCACGAAAGTATTCATGATTTCATGATGCCGTCGTCATAATTCCAAGAAAAGGACGTATAACAAGTCAACAAAAAGTAAAATGAATTAATAAAATATCAAATCACAGGAGGATGCTAATGTTCAAAAATGTAACCGGTTGCAGTGTGATCATAGCGGCAATGCTATTCGCCATGGCCTGCTCAACCAGTATAAAAACCGGACCGCTTTCGAGGATAACAATAACACCGGAAAAAGGCCGTGTTTATGTCGGACAATCGATTAATCTCGCAGCGAGAGGATATGACGATAAGGGTAATATGATAAAAGTGTCTCCGAATTGGCGTATCATCAATTCCAAAACAGGCGTACTCAATAAAAGTGACGGTGACAATGTATCGTTCACCGGTAAATTTTATGGAGTAAATAGAATTGTTGCGGAGTACAAAGGCGTGAAGGGAAATGCGGTTGTAGAAGTAGTAAAATCAAATACATCCTGGGGAAAATAGTTTTAAAGACTATGTACTCCTGTTATATAGCTTAAAGGGGCATGTTCCTTTTTAAGCTATATATATAATCTTTTTTTTGATTTATCATGGACGAATAGGCAAACGTTTCATGGAAACTGAAATTATTTATTATGATGAATTTTATATGATAATTTCAAATATAAATCTGAAATATTAATAAAAAAGCATACTTCTGGTATAACTGCGGCCGCATTCTATTTTTTATGTGTTTGAAGAATAATCATAAAGTAGGGATAACATGTTAAACAACAATGAGATATTAATAACAAAATATGACTATGGACGCATCATGATTCTTATCGATCATATGAGAAATACATTTTCAAAAGAACAAAAAGAAAACGCCGTAAAATTAAATCAGGAATTACAAAGGGCACACAAGGTTTCCTCAATGGAAATCCCGGCTGATTATGTGACAATGAATTCTATATTTGAAATAAAAGAAAAAGAGGAAATAGAATCGAGAATTTTCAATCTGGTTTTCCCCGATGAAGCGAACAGTGAACAGGACCGCATATCAATACTGTCCCCGATAGGAACAGCAGTTATAGGGTGCCGGGTTGGGAATGTAATAAACTGGAATGTGCCCGGAGGATTAAAAAAATTCGTTATTATCAATATGATATATCAGCCTGAAGCGGCAGGTAATTATAATTTATAGAGAAACACATTATGCAATTGATGAATATAGATATTTTGGGGGTCTTGATCATTTTCGGACTCCGCCTGATGAGCGTTCCTCTTGGAATAATACGGGCACTTATGGTCGTGCGGGGAATCAAGTATATGGCGGCTATCGCCGGATTCATCGAAGAACTTATATGGGTCATAGCCATCTATCAGGTCATGTCACAGCTTGATACTATTGCAAATATTGCTGCCTACGCGGGAGGATACGGCGCCGGTGTTATTATCGGCATGTTTATTGAAGAGAAACTAGCGCTTGGATTGACAGCTGTAAATATTGTAACGCCGGCAGATGATATCGAGCTTAAAAACGCAATAAAGAAATCAGGCTTCGGTATGACCATCCTTGAAG
>DAONAJ010000041.1:0-37966 GCA_035400945.1 Spirochaetota bacterium | reverse complement strand
CCTGCCATAGGCAGGCGAGTTCCGCAGCCCCCGCGTCTGTCGAGAAGCGCAGGGAAGCCGAAGGCTGAAACAGCGGGCAGGCACTTTTCTTTTGGTGACAAAAGAAAAGTGTGAATCCCTCCGCCCCCGTCGGGGACAATGAAAAAAATTCCTTGCATTATACGCACGATGGAAAAACTGTACCCCTGACATTATCAGGTGCACAGAGAAATGATCCTTAAGCCCTTATGCGACATATTCAGGGACTCGGACGAATTCAGCGAACTGCGCAATGCCCTCTATGACAGGGACAGCGGCGGGGACGGAAACGGTCTCCTGGTAGAGGGAATATCCCCGGCTTCGTTCCCCCTCATAGCCGCGTCGGTCTTCCACGAAACGCCGCGCCAGGTGATCGTGGTGGCCGAAAACTACCAGAAGATGCACGAGGCGCACCTTGACCTGAGCGCCATGGTGGACGAGAACCTCCTCTTCCTGTTCCCGCCCTGGGAAACCCTCCCCTACGAATTCGTATCGGCGCCGGAAGCGACCGAGCGGGAGCGGATCACCGCCCTCTACCGTTTAATCAGGGGCGAGCCGGCCCTGGTGGTGACCACGGTGGAGTCCCTCATGCGGAAAATCCCGCACCGCGAGTTCTTCGAAAAAAAGGGGGTCACCCTCGAGGCGGGATCGGATTATCCCTTCGACGACATCGTGGAAATGCTCGCCGTGTACGGATACTCGCGGGAAAAGCGGGTCGAGTCCTTCGGCCATTTCGCCGTCAAGGGCGGCATCATCGACATATTCCCGCCGTCCCATGATACGCCCCTGCGCCTCGACTTTTTCGGCGACACCCTGGAATCGATCCGTGAATTCGACCTTGCAACCCAGATCTCGAGCCAGGAGCACCGCGCGGTCACCATATACCCGCGGAAAGAGCTGGTCCTCTTCGAGGCAGAGCGGAAAAAGCTCTTCAAAGCCCTTACCAGGGCCCGTGATGAAGGCCTGGACCTGCCGGAGCAGTTCCTGTCCCAGATGAAAGAAGGGAACCTGGCCGACGCAAGCGGCATGGAGGACCTCTTCCCCATAGCGATACCGGCTGACACGCTCCTTTCCTATCTCCGGGATGATGCCCTGGTCATCTACCTGGAGCCGGCGGAGCTCATCGTCAGAAAAAACCATCTTGAAAAAACATTCGCCGACCTGTACGCGAAAAAGCACGCCGCGACACTCTGCCTGCCGCCGGATGACCTGATCGACCCGGGGGCGCTTGACAGGGGACGCGGGAAATCGCTCTCCCTGCAGGCCTTTACCGCGTCACAGCAATCCCTGAAATGGCAGCTCAGGAGCATCCCCAATTTTCACGGCAGGATCAAGCAGGTGCGCGAGGAGATCGCCGCCAGGATCGAACAGGGCTGGCGCGTCGTTGTCACCACCGGTTTCGAAGGCCAGGCGCGGCGGCTCTTCGACCTGCTGGCAGAATTCAGGCCCGACAGCAGCTTCGAGGAATTCACTGACTCGGCCCTGAACATCCTCATCTCGCCCCTCAAGGAAGGGTTCGAGATCGCCGCGAGCAGGCTCCTGGTCATAACGGACCACGAGATCTTCGGCAAGAGCTACCGGAAAAAGCGCGAATTCAAGAAGAAGACGTCCCGGCCCATCGATTCATTCCTGGACCTGAAGCCGGGGGACTACATCGTCCACATCAACCACGGTATCGGCATTTTCCAGAAGATCGAGCGGATGGCCGCGGGCGGCGTGGAGCGGGACTTCCTCCTCATCGAGTATGCCGAGGGCGACAGGCTGTACGTGTCCCTGGACCAGATCACCATGATCCAGAAATATATCGGCGTCGAGGGGCGGAAGCCGCGCATCGACAGCCTGGGAAAAAAATCGGCATGGAACCGGATCAAGGAGCGGGTACAGAAATCGGTGGAGGAAGTGGCGGCGGAGCTGATCAAGATCTATTCGGCCCGCCGGGCCCTGAAAGGCTTCCAGTTCCCGCCGGACACCCTGTGGCAGGAGGAGTTCGAGTCCCAGTTCGATTACGAGGAGACGCCGGACCAGATCACCGCCATCGAGGACGTGAAGGACGACATGGAGAACCCCCGCCCCATGGACCGCCTCATCTGCGGCGACGTGGGCTTCGGCAAGACGGAGGTGGCCATCAGGGCCGCCTTCAAGGCGGTCATGGCGGGCCGACAGGTGGCGGTGCTGGTCCCCACCACGGTCCTGGCGATGCAGCATTTCACCACTTTCAAAAAGCGCTTTTCCGGTTACCCCATCGAGATAGACATGATATCGCGCTTCCGCACCGCCGGGGAGATCAGCAGGATAAAGGCCCAGCTGAAAGAGGGGAAGATCGACATCGTCATCGGCACCCACGCCATGCTGGCCAGGGACATGGTCATCAAGAACCTGGGGCTCCTGGTGATCGACGAGGAACAGCGCTTCGGAGTTCGCCACAAGGAGCAGCTGAAGAAATTCCGCACCCTGGTGGACGTGATGACCCTTTCCGCGACCCCGATCCCCCGCACCCTTCACATGGCCATGGCGGGCATCCGGGACCTGTCGATCATCCTCACGCCGCCTGAAAACCGGCAGTCCATCGAGACCTATGTCATGGAGGACAACCCGGATATTCTGCGGATGGCTATCATGAACGAGATCGAGCGCGGCGGCCAGGTCTTCTACGTGCACAACCGGGTGCAGACCATCGAGGCCCACGCGGTCATGCTGCGCGAACTGGTGCCCGAGGCTACCTGCGCCGTGGCCCACGGCCAGATGCACGAGCACGAGCTCGAGGACGTGATGATCGACTTCCTGAACCACAAGTACGACGTCCTGGTGAGCACGTCAATCATCGAGTCGGGCCTGGACATGCCCAACGTGAACACCATCATCATCAACCGCGCCGACGCCTTCGGCCTTTCCCAGCTCTACCAGCTGAAGGGCCGCGTGGGACGCTCCACCCGGAAGGCATACGCATACCTCTTCTACCCGAAGCACCGACCCCTGACGGAGGAGGCGATGAAGCGCCTCCGCGTCATTTCGGAATACTCGGAGCTGGGGAGCGGATTCAAGATCGCAATGAAGGACCTGGAGATCAGGGGCGCCGGCAATATCCTGGGCGTGGAGCAGTCGGGCAACATCTTCGAGGTCGGCTTCGAGCTCTACCTCCAGATGCTCGAGGACGCGGTCCAGCAGCTCAAGGGCGAACCGGTCTCCTCGCAGTTCCGGACCCCCATCTTCCTGAAGACCGATTTCTTCATACCCGACTCATACATAAGCGACGAGAAGCAGAAGATAGAGTTTTACAAGCGCTTCGAGTCGTGCGACTCCTCGGAGGAGGTGGAGCAGGTTGAACGGGAGATGGTCGACCGTTTCGGCCCCTACCCGGAGGAAGTGAAAACACTGATCGAAATCGAGCAGATCCGGGCCATGGCCTCCCTCCTGGCCATAGACGAGATCATGGAGGACTCCCGCTCCATCAGGATTAAGATCTCCGGGACCGCGAAGGTCGACGTGAAGAAAATCGTCAAGCTCATGGCCGCGGACCGGCGCCTATCCATTGATCAGGCCGACCGGGAAATCCTTGTCTTCGTTCCCGGGTCGATGAAAGCGGAAAAAAAGGTTCCGGAGCTTAAAAAATTGTTGCAACAATTGGCGTAATGGGTAACTTCTGCAATCTGTAGAATGTCGAAACAACTATGGCTCCCCTGTTTTTCAGCGGGCCTCATTCCCAAATTACTATCATTCATAAAGGAAAAGATAATGAAAAAGTGTACATGGGCCTTAATGATCATGCTTTTTATCGCCGTCACGCTGGTTTCCGGCTGCAAGAAAGAAGGCGATGAGGTAATGGTAAAAATCGGCGGCGAAAAAATTACCCTCGACCAGTTCAATAATTACTACTATATGTTCGCCAAGATGATGCTGAACATGGACAAGAAGGAAGTGGACAAGATGGCGTCAAATCCCGAGATCGAAAACCATCCCACCCTCAACCTGCTCAACAAGAAAAAATTCATGGATTTCCTGATCAGCAGGAAGCTCCTCTACAACAAGGCGTTCAGCGACGACTCCATGAACAAGAAAGACCTGGAAACCATCAGCGAGCTTGCCAACCTCCAGTTCGTGTCCTCCTACTACCTGAGCCAGAAGCTCAAGGACGACATCAAGGTCACCGACGAGGAAAAAAACAATTTCTACAACAGGAACAAGGAGCGCCTCAAGGGCGTGCCGGTTAACGAAGAGGTGGACAACTGGATCAAGCAGCAGGTATTCATGGAAAAGCTTGAGATCAAATCCAACGAGTTCATCCTCGAACTTCTCGGCGAGGCCGGCGTGAACAAGGAAGGCTTCAAGAAATACCTGGCAAAAATTGAAAAGGCCGGGGAGAAAAAAGAAGAGCCCAAGGAAGAAAAGAAAGCGGACAAGAAAGCCGAAAAGAAATAGACCCCTCCACGGGACCCTATCATAAGGCAGACCAGATCAAACCCGTCGCCCCGCCCCGCGCGGGGCGATGTTATGTTGACGACCGGGGCCGTTGTTCCCGGAAGGTCATGAAAACGCCGCTGTATTGTATTGATTGTTGACAAAATAGTTGCCCTATATTTAATTTGTTTCATATTTTATACGGTTTTCATCCATAAAAAATGAAACAAAGGACCGGTTTTATCTTCTAATAGATTTAAACACGCAGGGACCGCGACGATGATAAAAAAAGCAGCAATAATCAGCGTACTATGTGCACTTATAGCTTTATCGATCGGCTGTTCATCGGATGATGACCAGTCCATTATACCGGGCTACTGGTCTCCCGGCGAGTTCCGCCCGAAGGGCATAGCAGGACATAAAGCCTATAGCTTCGCGAATTTAACAGGATCAGGGCCAATTTCATGCTCATCGAACGTTACACCCCGGTGGCCCGCGCAGTGGCCGGATGTACCGGCTGTACCGCCAGCTACAAGTAATCCCAAAACAGAACATTGTAAACCTGACCCATCAAATCCATCAGCGCCATGCAATCAAAATGGAGACGGCCAATGCAGGGTTATATACGGATCATGGTTAAATGGAGTATCTTACAACAATAGCATTGTATTATCCGGCTTCGCCCTGGATGACAGCCACAACCTCAATGCCACCAACAAGACGCTGCGTATCGTCATGAAGGTGATAAATACCGGCATCGAGTGGAAGATATACCTGGTTCTTGACGGGACTGAATACAGGGGGTCTGTATCCAGCAGCGATGTTACAGTCGTAGAGGAAGACACCGGGCTCTACACCGAGCCGGCCTGCAGTACCAACTCGACACCTCCCTGCGCAAAAACATACGAAGCATCCAGTGACACACTCAAAATAAAGACAATTACATTCAACACGAATGTAACGCTTAGCACCTGTACAGTTCCAACCCTCACACCTTGTACAGTTCAGACCGTCAGCATTCAGAACGGCGATTATATTGTGGCACAGGTATACGGTATATAAAACGGGGAATGACTTGCCCTGTCGTCCCCCGGTATAGACCCACGGGCCGCACAAATAATTAATCATTGAATGTCTTTATATAATCGATTATGCCCCTGACGTTCCGTTCCATGGAAGCGGCGCCGATCTTTTTTGCCTCGTTTGGCATGCCGTAGACGACGCAGGATGCCTCGTCCTGGGAAATGGTAACGGCTCCCGCCTGCTTCATCTCCAGGAGCCCCGCAGCCCCGTCGTTTCCCATCCCGGTGCAGATAATTCCCAGGGCTGACGTGCCCGCCACGTGGCTCACCGAGCGGAAAAGCACGTCCACCGACGGCTTGTGCCGGTTCACCGGCGGGCCGTCGTTGATCTCCACCCAGTAGCCGTTCGCGTCGGCGCGCAGAAGCATGTGCCTGCCGCCGGGGGCGATCAGCGCCATGCCCTTGTAAAGGCGGTCATTGTCCTTTGCTTCCCGCACCGTGATCGAGCACTTCTCGTTCACCCTGTTGGCAAAGGCCTCGGTGAACTTCTCGGGCATGTGCTGGGTGATGACAATGCCGGGGAGGTTGTCGGGAAGATTCACCAGGATTTCGTCTATCACCTCGGTCCCGCCCGTGGAGGCGCCGATCGCTATGACCTTTTCGCTCCGGGCCTTAATCTGGCCCGGGTCCTTCTTGGACAGGATTACATCAGCGGTATACTTCTTGTCGACAACGATCGATGATACGGGCGGGTTTTCGGTAATTATTTTTGCCGGGTGGCCTCGTTTTATCTTCGAATTGCTGGCTATGATTATTTTCTCCGTCAGCGCATCGGCAAAGTCCTTCATGCCGGCGCCGTCCTGGATCGAGGGTTTAAGGATGAAATCGACCGCCCCGTTTTCCAGCGCCTGGAGCGTAACCTTGGCGCCGCTGTCGGTAAAGGAGCTGACCATGATGACCGGCATGGGCGATGCGATCATCAGTTTTTTCAGGAAGGTGATGCCGTCCATGCGGGGCATCTCTATGTCCAGCGTCAGCACATCAGGCCGAAGCTTGTTGATCTTGTCCGCGGCGATGTACGGGTCCAGCGCGGTGCCCACCACCTCTATCCGGGACGACCGCGAAAGGGATTCGGTGAGGAACTTCCTCATTACCGCCGAATCATCGACAATCATGACCTTGATCTTATTCATCCCTGAAGTTCCTCCTGGCGTATTCCTCTTCCTGCCGCTCGATTTCCTCAATAATGCTCTTCCGCGTCGACTTCTTCAGGTATACCTTTCCGCTCTTTACATCAAGGAGAAGCTTCCTGGTAAAAATGCCTCCCACGTCGTTTTCGGTAATGGGTATGTCCTCCATCTCCATCATAAGCCTGGCAAGGCGGACATTATCATCGGATATCGATGTTGAAGAGGGCTTTATGCTGTCCAGAACGTGGCCGCCGCCGAATATTTTTGCGATGATATTTTCCTTTTTGCTGCCGGACTTGAACATGGCTGACAGCAATTTGTTTATCGCGGTTATCCCGTACTTCGCCTTTTTATCAGAAAAAATATCACGGGCCGTGATCCTTCCCGGGAGCATGAAATGATTCATGCCCGCCACGCCCATCTCCCTGTCAATGAGGCATACAGCCACGCATGAGCCGAGGAGCGTGCCGATAAGCTCGTTCTCGCCGGAAACGTAATACTCGCCGGGATGTATGATCTTGATGTCCTTCCCGAATTTCGTGTTGTTCCGTATGTACATGTACATCACTGCCCCTTTCAGGAAACCGGTTCCGCCCTTCATAACTGAATGATTGACTTCCGGTAAATAGTATGACCGAGCAGCGTAAACCTGTTGGATACGCTGGTCAGGTTTTCAGAATGCCCGATGAACAGGTACCCTTCATCGTCAAGGTACCGGTAAAACTTCTCGAACAGGTCCCTCTGTGTCGGGCGGTCAAAATAGATAATCACATTTCTGCAGAAGATGATGTCAAATTTTCCCTTCATCGGGTAGGCGTCGTCAAGGAGGTTGAGGCGCCTGAAAACAATCAGGTTGCGGATTTCATCCTTCACCTTGAAGAATCCCTCGTTATCCCCCCTGCCCCGCATAAAATATTTTTTCAGCACGGGCACGTCAATCTCCTTGATCTGCTCGAAGGTATACACGCCGTTATAGGCCTTTTCAAGCACGTTGGTGTCAATATCAGTGGCGAGTATCTTTATCTCGGGAGACTTCCCCTTGTCGAAATACTCCCGCAGGGTGATGGCAATGGAATAGGCCTCTTCGCCGGTCGAGCACCCGGCGCTCCATATCTTTATCGTCTTCTTGCCCCTGCTCTCGAACTCAGGGAGGCAGGTGTCCCGTATGAATTCAAAATGCCTGCCCTCCCGGAAGAATTCCGTCTTGTTCGTGGTAATTGCGTTGATAAACTCGATTTTTTCTTCGTTGTAGTTTTCGATCAGGTACTCGTAGTAATCGCGGTATGACGGTATGCCGAGGAACCTGAGTCGCTTGGAGAGTCGCGCCTGAATGAGGGCTTTTTTCAGATCGGTAAGCTTTATCCCCGCTTCCTGGTAGATAAGCTCCTTGAACTTAACAAACACATCGTCATCAAATTCTATAAAATTCATCGCGCCCCGACGGTTATCATTCAAAGAGGATGACGCGCCCAGTCTGTTTTTTGCTCCTGAATTCACTATCGATATACTCCTTCTCCATTTTCATGAATTCCGAAGAGTCCTCGTTGTTTTTCAGGATCTGCCGGTACACCGTCCCGTTGCGGGGTTCGAAATAAATTTTCCTTCTGAACTCGCCGCCCAGATCGCTCCGCTCCACATGTATCTTCTCAAGGGTAAAGTATTCATGTATGAAGCGTATGTTGGAATCCGCGATGGCGCCGCTGTTGCTGATGCCGGTATTGGAATATCCCGCGCCGAATATCTTCGCCCTGATGAAGTGCCGGTCGCCGCCCAGCTTGACGAGCTCGCCCATCAGGTATTCCATGCTGAGGACGCCGCGTCGCGCGATTTCATCCGTCACAATTCCCTCCGTGCCCATGGTCCCGGGGACGACGAACAGCACCATGCCGCCGATCTTCCTCGGCAGGTCATAAATGCATACCACCACGCAGGTCCCCACCACGGTGCCCATCATGCAGTCGTCTTTTGTCGCGAAATAGTCTCCCGGATAGAGTATGTAAAGGTCTTTATTGAATTTATTGCTTTCACTTTTTATCATAATCTGCATATATCAATGGATCGGTCTATTCCTCTTCATGGTCCTCATTGATGATCTCGAATTCAGCGGTCGTCAGTATCCTGTCAACATCAAGTATTATCACCAGGGTATCATCCTTCTGACCGATCCCCTGCATGTATTCGGTGTTGATCTTCGCGCTGAATGAGGGCGTTTCCTGGATGCTGTGCACGGGGATGCTCAGCACGTCCGAGACCGAATCGACGATCATGCCCACCAGGCGGTCCTTGACCTCGACAATGATGATGACGGTAAAATTGTTGTACTCCGCCTGCTCCATTTCAAACTTCAGGCGCAGGTCTATCACCGGGACGACGGCCCCCCGCAGGTCAATGACCCCCTTCATGAAGGGAAGCGAGTTGGGCATGGCCGTGATCTTTGTCATGCCGATGATCTCCTGAACCTTCATGACCGGAACGCCGTATATCTCGTTCTTTATGTAAAAGGTCACGTACTGTTCGTCTTCGCCGGTCTGTCCCAGGTCCCGGGCTTCGACTGGTTCTGTTGTATTCATGTCCGTCTCCTACCTGATAAATCGCTGGACGACCCCCAGCAGTTCCGCCGGCTGAAACGGTTTCACGATCCATCCCGATGCGCCGGCATCCTTACCTTCCTGGATTTTATGCTCCTCGGACTCCGTCGTGAGCACGATGAGCGGTGTGAACTTGTCGTCTTTCCTGAAGTTCTTGATGAACGTTATCCCGTCCATCTGCGGCATATTGACATCAATAATTCCCATGGCAATGGCGTCGCCCTTTTCCGTCAGTGCCTTGATCTTCTTGAGCGCTTCCGCCCCGTTCTCCGCCTGTTCAACGGGGATTCCGACCGCTTTCAAGGCGAATTCCACGCTTACCCGAATGGTCGGAGAATCATCAACAACCATGATATACTTGCCCATCGAATCCTCCAGTACAAAACTATATTTTGATCCCGCAAATCTGCATCTGATATTTCACAAAGCGGGGCACGGACTTCAGCTTTATGGTCTTTCCCGCCGCCTTGGCCGCGCGGCCCGAAGCTATGACAAGCTGGGCGACGGAAAGATCAATCCGCTCCACGTCAGAGAAATCTATCAGCACTTCATCGCTTGACTTCAATTCATCCAGAATTGCCGAATGGAATTCTTTGATCTTTTTAACGTTGATGTCGGAATCAAGCTTGATCATATAACGCTCCTTAACCTGCCGAATTGATGTCCACTATGTCTTCCACGAGGCCGTGAATATCGACGATAAGCGCCACCTTGCCGTCCCCGAGGATCGCGGCGCCAGAAATCGAACGGCTCCGGGTGATGTAATTGTCAAGGCTCTTGATGACTATCTGCTGCTGTCCCAGGAGGTCGTCCACCAGGAGACCGATGCGGGTGTTACCCGATTCAACGACAATGACCAGGCCTTCCCACGGGTTCTTGTGCCGCGCATCGATCTCGAACAGGTCGTAGAGCCGCGCCAGCGAAACATACTCGCCCCGGAAGGAAATCATCTCGCCCTTGCCCTCGACCGTTTTCACGTCCTCCTTTTTCGGCTGCATCGATTCAACGATGGAGAGCAGCGGTATGATGTAAATGTTCCTGCCGATGCTCACCAGCATGCCGTCGATGATTGCCAGGGTGAGGGGCAGCTTGATGCGGATGGTCGTCCCCTTGCCTTCATCAGACCGCAGTTCCACGGTGCCGCGCAGTTCCTCGATATTGGTCTTCACGACATCCATGCCGACGCCGCGTCCCGAGAGGTCGTCCACCCGGTCAGCGGTAGAGAAGCCCGGATGGAATAGATATGACAGGAGCCTGTCCTTGGAGGCCTCCTCGTCTTCCTTCAGCAAGCCCTTTTCTATGGCGCGGCTCCGGACCTTGGCAAGGTTCACGCCCCTGCCGTCGTCGGCCACCTCGATGTAAACGTTGCCTTCCTGGTGGTACGCCCGCAGGGTCACCATGCCGGAGGCCGCCTTGCCGGCGGACTCGCGCTCTTCAGGAAGCTCGATGCCGTGATCAATGGCGTTCCGGATCATATGCTTGAGGGGATCGCTGATCTTTTCAATGACGGTCTTATCCAGCTCGGTGTCACCGCCCTCGATAACCAGCTTGATGTCCTTGCCGCGCTCATGGGCGCTGTCGCGCACGAAGCGGCGGAACTGCTCGAAGGAGGGACCGATGGGGATCATCCTGATCGACATGATCTGCTCCTGGAACTCGCGTGTTATGCGGTCCAGGCCGTACAGGGCGTTCTTCAGCTGGAAGCCCGTGTCCTTCTCATCGTCAAGCTCGTCGGCGATCCGGTTCAGTGCCGACTGGCCGATGACGATCTCCCCGAGGAGGTTCAGGATGTTGTCCAGGCGGTTGGTGTCGACCCGCACCGTGTTCAGCTCGATCTTCTTTTTAAGCTTTTCCTGCTCTTCGAGGGCGTCCTTGACGTCCTTCTCCGAGGCAAGGCCCTTTTTCACGATAATATCGCCTATTTTCGTTTTATGTGAATCATGGTACTGCAGAACTGCGTCAAGCTCCGCCTCGCTTATAATGCCTTTTTCCAGTAGGATTTCCCCGATGCGTTTTTCCTGGGGAAGCTCTCTCCCGCGTTTCGAGAAGCTGGCGGTCACGTCCTCGATGGTGATTCTGTTGCGGTCTTTCACGAACATGAAAACGTCATTGATTTTTTCAACCGGCTCAAGGGTCTTGATTATCATGTCCCACGACAGGTAACAGCGTTCCGGGTTCATCTCGTCAAGGGCCGGTAGCTGATCACGGTCCACGTTCTTGGTGAGGAGGGTCCCGACGGTAAGAAGGTCCTCGATGATCATGAGGGGATCGATGCCGGTCTCGAACACGTCATCCATGAACTGGGCCCTGATCCTGAAATAGTTATACACGCCAGCCTTCGGCTTCGCCCCAGAGGTCTCCTCTTCTTCTTCTGCCTCGACGGCTTTTTCTTCACCGGTATATTCGTGAATTCTCTGCTGCAGGGCGTTCATGGCCGACTTCGACTCTTCCGTCTCTGCCTTGTCGGTGAAGAGCTCGTCCCGTATCCAGTCTATGCTGCCGAGGATGAGATCGATCAGCCTGTTATCGACGGCGATCTCCCCGGAGCGGACCTGGTCGAGAAGGTTTTCCAGCTTGTGCGAAAAATTATAAATGGAAGTCATCCCCACTATCCCAGAACTGCCCTTCAGGGTATGGAAGGAGCGGAAAATCCGGTTTACAATCTCCTGATCGCCTTCGTTTTCTTCCAGCTGGACCAGGTCGGATTCGAGCTTTTCGATGATCTCCTTGGCCTCGCTGATGAATACTTCCTTAATTGCTGATTCGCTCATTATCGTGCTCCAGTTGATATTTTAAGAGCCCATTTCCGGGAACATGCAATATAACGTATAAAATGTAACTGAAGTACCCCTGATCGTCAATTGGTGATTAACCGAATATCCTGTAGGAAAAAGTCCTATATTTCTGTAGGAATCGCTTTAACCTCAATGTGAAGGGGGGTCACGTGGCCCCGCCTCCACATTGAGGCCTTTTTTCTTATGGACAAATAGGCCTTATCCATATATTTGTTGATCAACATTCATGTAACTGCGAACCCATGAAAAACACTTACAGACTATGACCATGACACCCGGAATGATCGCTCCATACGTCCTCCTGCTTTCTTTTCTGATCTTTGCCCTTTCATCAGGAGACGCCGGGGCAAGGATTTACAAGCGGGTCAACCCCGACGGGTCCATAGATTTTTACAATAAAAACGAGCGATCAGGAGGCGGGGGCCAACGGTTGAACCGCAACATCTCCAGCAAATTTGACGGGATTATCGAAACGCTATCCGAGAAACACGGGGTTGACCCGAAGCTCATCAAGTGCATAATCCGGGTCGAATCGGACTTCAACCCGGAAGCGGTTTCACCGGCGGGGGCCATGGGGCTGATGCAGCTTATGAAGGAAACCGCCGACTATTACAATCTCGCCAATCCCTTCGATCCGGAAAAAAACATAGACGCGGGCATCAGGCACTTCAAGTCGCTGCAGAACTATTTCAGGAACGACATCCCCCTGGCCCTGGGGGCCTATCACGCGGGCATCGGAAGGGTGAAAAAGAGGATGTCCCTGCCCCCGATCCAGGCGACCATCGACTACGTTAACGCCATCATGTCGCTGTACACGGGGGAAACCAGGAACTACTCCGAGCACGCCGTGAGAAGGCTCTACAAGAGGGTGGAAAGCGACGGGACGATAGTCATTTACAGCAGGTGAGCACGTAGGCGGGGTCACGTGACCCCGCCTACGTGCTCACTCACTTCACAAAGGTATTCCCGCCCCGCAGGTTGATCACGCCATTGTCGTCCAGGGTCTTCATGATCCCCTCGATCCTCTTGCGGCAGTCCTCCACGTCGGAAAGCCGGACAACGCCCATGAGCTCCATGTCCTTGAGGATATCGGTCGCCCGGTTCTGGCTCATGTTCCTCAGGAACTTGAAGCGCACCTCGTCGCCGGCGCCCTTGAGTGACTTGGCTATCAGGACATCGTCGTCGATGGCGTCGATGAGGAGGCGGATCTCCTGGTTGGTGAGGTTCACCACGTTATCAAAGGTGAAGATCTTTTCGGTGATCTGGCTGGAGACGTTGGGCATGGCGATCTCAAGGTCTTCCATGATCTTCTTCTCGTCGTCCGCCGGCATGTGCTGCAGTATGCCGATGAGGGTGTCAAGGCCGCCCGCGGTGAGGCCCTGGTTCTTCTTCTGGTATTCCTGGTACTTCTTCTTGATGGTCTTCACGATTCCCGCCACCGCTTCCGGCATAACCGTGTCCATGCGGGCCATGCGCAGCGCCACCTCCTTGGCCTTGGCCCGGTCGAGGGCGCTCATGATGGCGGCTGATTTTTCGGCGGCCAGGAACGACATGGCCACCGCGATCGTCTGGGGATGTTCGTCCTTGAGGAACGACACCAGCGCCTGGTCATCGATCTCGCTGAGGTCGGCGAACTCCTTGTCCACGTCGATATTGGTGAACTTCGACAGTATCTGGTCCGCCTTGCCTTCGCCGAAGGTCTTGGTGAGGATCTCGCGGGCAGTCCCCTCCCCTCCCCTGAGACGGCGCTTCTCCCTGCGGAGGTCTATGAGGAACTCGCCGATCAGCTCTTCACGTTCCTGGGGGGTGAGACGGTCTATCTTCGCGATTTCCGTGGTGATTTTTTCGATGCTTGCCTCGTCGAGATGCTTCATGATCTCCGACGCGACCTTGGGGCCCATGGCCACCAGGAGGGCGGCGGCGCGCTCAACGCCGCTCATGTCAAACACGTCTTTCATTGTGACGCCTCAACCTTTTCATTTTCTTTCCTGGCCTTCCCGCTTTTCGCCGGCGCCTCAATGAGTTTTTTCGACTTTTCCAGGGGGTGGATGACCGGGACCGGGCATACGTACACGCACCGGTAGCACTGGATGCAGAGGTCATAATTGATCCGCGCCAAGAAGCTGTCGACCCTGATGGCCAGCTCTATCGTCGCCGGGTCAACGCCCGGCTTTTGTTCTGACAGCGCCTCGCGGCACGCCTTCTCGCACAGCTTGCAGGCGATGCAGCCGACGCCGCACCCCTTCTTCATTATCGGGGCCTTTTCCTCGTTCACGCACATCATGTGGATATCGTTCCCCTTCGGGACTAGGTGGATGATGTTACGCGGGCAGGCTTTGACGCAGAGTCCGCATCCCGTGCACCGGTCAAACCTGACCACGGGAAGGCCGTTGTCGTCCATGTACATGGCGTCGAAGGGGCAGGACCGCACGCAGTCGCCGAAGCCGAGACAGCCGTATTCGCAGACCTTGAAGCCGCCCATGAGACCGTCGGCGGCGGCGCAATTCCTGGGCCCGCCGTATTCAAACCGCACCGCGGTTTCGCTCCTTCCGCCGCGGCAGCGGACCCGCGCCGTGACGGCCGCCGTCGATCCGGAATAGTCCAGGCCCATGATCCCCGCTATCTTCCCCGCCGCCTCAGCCCCGCCAACCGGGCAGAGGTCGATGGCGAATTTCTTCTCCACGATGGCGGTGGCATAGGCGGAGCACCCCGGCATGCCGCAGGCGGCGCAGTTGGCCCCCGGGAGCGCCTCCGTGACCTTTTCGACGAGGGGGTCCCTGGTGACCTTAAGCTTGCGCATGGCAATGGACAGGAAAAGACCGAAAACGGCTGCCAGCGCCGCCACGGTGGCTATGGAATAAACGGAAGGAATTATCGTGTCAATCATGGTTTTTTCGTGAAACAGGCCCCGCACAAGCCCCCCTGTCCCCCGCAGGGGGCATGTAAAAAACATTCCATTACTTTGCACTAACGCCCCCTCAGGGGGTCGGGGGGAGTTAAAAATACGATTACTTCAGGTTTCCCGAATATGCTTTAAATAAAGCCTTACCCACGGATAAGAGTAATTTATGCTTGAAAAAAATCAATTATTTATTTTCTCATGGAAAGGTTAACGGTAATTACATCAAGAATATGCGGATCATCTCCGATTTTTGAAGTGAAGCCCGTTAGCGCCGGAGTTACCCGGAAATGCTGAAAAAAAACATCGATACGACATACCAGACCGAGATCATCACGGCCCTCAAGAACCGGAGCGACCTGGTCTTCCTGTCCTATTCGGGACTCGAGGACACCGAGGAAAAAATCAAGTTCGCCCTGGCCAAGATTCTGGAGCGCTTCCGGAAAGAAGAGCTGTTCACCCCCATAATATCGTGCCTCAAGGAACTGATAGCCAACGCCACCAAGGCCAACGCCAAGACGATCCTCATCAACGAGGGAAAGATAAAGCTGGATGACGATCCCAACAACGTGGTCAAGCAGATCCGGAGGATCCTGAACGACGAGGCGCTCCTGGAGTACGGCCTCAAGGCAAAAAAATACAAGCTGTCGACGCGCACCTACCTGAAGGTGCACGGCAACAACCTCATCGTTGAAGTGATCAACAACGTTCCGCTGACGGAAAAGGAGCAGAAGAAGATAAGCGAGCGTATCGAGGTATCGTCGAAGTACGATAACATCGCCGAGTTCTACATGGAAAACCCCGACCCGGAAGCGGAAGGGATGGGCCTCGGCCTGTCAATGGTCGTCATCCTGCTGAAGAACATCAACATATCCCACAAGAACTTCATCGTCACCACGGACGGCACCCAGAAGACGTACGCGACGATCCTCATTCCCCTGGCCTAAACGATACGGTAAAATTTCCCGCGGTCCAGCTCCTCGGCAGTAATCATCTCCTTGCCGATCATTGATTCCAGGACCTTGCCGAGCGTTTCACGGTCGGACCCGAGGGCCAGCCGGAGGTCGTCCAGCGTGGAGGGCCTCCGGCGGAGTATGGATATGATTTCCTTCATCATGTCGGTCACGTGACGGTCCTCGTAAACCCGCTCTGCCGGGCGGCCGATTATCTCAACCTTCAGGGGCGCGAACAGCTCCCGCAAGGATTCCAGCTCCTTCCGCCCCGCCGGCTCAACCCAGACTTCGGCGCCGGGCCGGTCAAGGCTGTTGACCTGGACCGAGTCAGGGCGTATCTTGAGCGCGGCATCCCTGAGCCCCGCGAGCTCTTCCGGCGTATCATTGACGCCCGGCACGATGAATATCTCGAGAAACAGCCGCCCCGGGAACTCCTTCCTGAATTCAACGAGCCCGTCGACGACCCTGTCCGGCGTGATGCCTCCGGCGGGCCTTCCGATCTTCTCGAAGGCACCGGGGCTCACGGCGTCCAGCGAGGGAACGACGATGTCAGCGGGGGCTATCGAACTCCGCACAGCGGGGTTCCAGAGGAGCGTGCCGTTGGTGAGGACCGCGATTTTATATTGGGGATACCGCTCCCGGATATGCCTGATGATCCTTCCGATGCCGGAATGGAGCGTGGGCTCGCCGGAGCCGGAGAAGGTGATCACGTCAAGGCGGGGGGACCCGGCGAGATATCCGTCAAGCTCGGCGATCACGTCCTCAGTCGGCACGTATTCCGCCAATTCCGATGTCAGCGACGTGGTACCGCCGCACTCGCAGTAGACGCAGTTGAGCGAGCAGGTCTTGTAGGGCATCAGGTCGACGCCGAGGGAAACGCCGAGGCGGCGTGAATTTACCGGGCCAAAGAGATACTTCATCCCGCGCCCGTCCGCTATCGCTTCATGAGCTTTATCTTGATGGCCATGGAAACGAAATTATCGGCCTTCTCGCCTATGATATAGAGATCCGTCATTTTATCGATAATGCCGCTGATTTCCCTGGTGCGGTACGCAAGGAGCGTGAGCAGTGTGCCGAAGTAGCTCTCTTTTTTAATATGGGTAAGGAAAAAGACATTCCCCCCGAGCCTGCTCATCACGTCGTCCCTGACGCTCTTCTCCCCGATCTCCCTGCCGGCAAGGGCCGCGCCCATCAGTTCCTGGTCATTGCCCATGTAAAGGCCGCGCCTGTCGCAGGCAACATATATCCTGCTGTTCTTCGAATCCACATACCAGAAGGCCCTCTCGCCGCCGATCTTTGCCGTGCCGTACCGCTCGGTGCCCTTGAATTTTTCCGCACAATACGCCGATGACTTTTCCCACGCTTTTTTGCCCTGCGCGGGGTCGTCCATAGGCAGATAGAGGAGGTATCCTCCGCCGGCGCCCTTGGGCTGCCCGGCGATGATATTCATGACACCGTTGTAATAGGGGAGAATATCCCTGTCGAACTCGATGCCCATTTCCTCCTTTATCTGGCCCTTGATGCCGTCATAATACGAGCACCCGGCAACAGAGTTTCTGCACAGCTCTTCGATCTTATTGAAGTTCAGGGAAAGAAAGGCATACGTCGTGGCATTTTTCACATACAGCGCCTTGCCCGTGGCGCCGGTCTTCATCACGTCAAGAAAGGTGTTGACGGTGCCGCTCGTATTATTGAAGCGCGCGGCGATATCGACATCAACCTCGGCAGGCTTGACCGATCCCCCAAGGAATGCGTAATCGACTGAATTGAAGGGAGAAGGCCCGGTGGATAGCTTGTCCAGCTCGGAGCGTACCGAAGGCTGGCTGCCCGCGGCCTGGACCATGTAGTTCACGTTCGTCAGCACCGCATCGTTAAAGGCGCTGTCGCCTGAACTCTTTTTTTCCTCCTTCTGCGGTCCGGTTTCCTTCTTTACGTCCTTCTTCATAACATCCTTGAGGAAGTCCCTGGTGACGAAGGCCCGCAGGTCATAGTTCTTTTTCGTTTTCGCCAGGCAGTCGCTGTACAGGGGGTCCAGGGCCAGGAAGCCGGAATTGTTCACCTTCGTATCGATGACGCTCCTGAGGAGTTCGCCGGTTGACCCCACAATGAACACGCCGTCAAAGGCCGTGGTGAAAATGTCCCGCCCGATCTGGTAGAGGGTGTGGCCGTTATACTCGGTGATCGCGGGATAGACATCGGCTTTATCGTTCCCGCCGATCCTTTTCAGGATCTCGACGAACTTGAGGGGAAATGTCTTGTCGTCCAGGACCGGGATGAAAAGAAGTATCCGCTCCTCGTCACGTCTCCCCTTCGGGTAGATGGCCATGCTCGCGGTCCGGCCGACGTCGATGCCGGCGTTTTTCAGGGACTCGATGTTCATCGGGTCAAAGCCGAGTTTATTTTTGATATCATCCTTCTTACGGTTGAATTTATCGGCATCTTCTTTTGAAAGAAGATTGTCCACGATAAATTTCAGGGAAACCACCGCCTGCTTCACCCGGGAGGTTTTGATAAAAAGCATGACCCCGGTCGGTGTTATCGATTCAACAGAGTCGACGCGTTCCTGGGGATAAATGTTTGAAATAGAGGCGATTAAAAGCGCAAGGATAAGCGGTAAACTTTTTTTCATGGCATGCTCCGATTCGATATGACGGCATTATTTTTTCATTACATTTTTTAAAAGAACTATCAGGCGAGGTATGTCATTAGCGATCGTATCCCATACTATATCATAGTTAATATCGAAATACCCATGAATGAGCCGGTTTCGCATCGCTATCATTTTCTTCCAGGGAACTTCAGGATTCTTCTCTATTATTGCGGGAGATACACAATTAGCCGCCTCACCGATAACTTCGAGAAGCCGCACCAGTGCGAGGGCAAGGGTCTCATCGGCATCAAGAGCTGCCCTTGATTTTCCCCTTGTAAATGAGCAGATCTTCTCCGCCGCATCAATGGCGTGCCTGATATATACGAAATCATCCCGCATCGTACTGCACCAGCGCGTTTTCAACAACATCCTTGCGGAAATAGCGGCTTAAATCCTCGGATGTTCGAATATCAACGCGCCGCCCCCCCATGAGCGCGGACAATTCGTCCTCCATTTCGGCGAGCCTGAAAAATCCCGGCACGTGCCCCTTTTCAAACTCGACCAGAACATCCACGTCGCTCTTTTCATTGAAATCGTCTCGCAACACGGAGCCAAAAAAGGAAAGCTTTACAATGTGATTACGCGCGCAGAAATATTCAATTTCCTGATTATTTACAGTTATGCCGATCTTCATGCTTTACGTGATATCATTTCTGTTTTAATTGTCAAATAATTATTTTTACCTGTATAATTATTGACAGTTCTAATGCTTTTTTAACATAATTGACATCCATCTATCCCAACAAACAAGGAGCGTTTTATGAAAATGGTTCGTCATGGCATCACTCTATCTTTTCTTTTCTTATAGTTTCTTGTGATAAGCCTAAAGAAAAAACAGTAATCCTTCCTCTCACAAATACTATTAATAATACTATTGAAAACACCAATGTTTCCGTCAAAGTAACTAAAAGCTTAAGTCAGTCTATCACATCTGGCGATTACACCGCCCTTACTTTTGACACAGAAACCTTTGACACGGACAATATGCACGATAACACCACAAACCCAACAAGACTAACGGTAAATACGGCCGGTTTGTACATTATTGAGGCAACGGTTGCCTCTCAGTCATTCGCTAGCGGTACATTAGTATGCACATTATTACTTAATGGCACCACAGCAATTGGATATAATGGTATAAATGATCTCAATAATGGCGACCCTAATTATTTAGAAATTTCTACCATATACAATTTAAGCCAGGGTGACTATATTGAGTTGTTTGCGTCTCAAGACTCAGGTGTTAATATAGCAATATTCGTTACAGGTACGAATTTCTCCATGGCACGATTAAGCGAAAGTGAATAATCAAGTCTAACTCCCCTGTCCCCTGAGGGAGAGGGGAGATAGCGGTATCTGCATGGTTTTTCATTCAATTCCCGATAGTTATCGGTCAGTCATAGCACCGATAACTATCGGCAAGCCCTTTCCTGCGGCATCCTCGCACCACCCAGCCTCGCGGAGACTCATTTTTATCTATATTATACCCATGACATGGAGGACGCAGGCATGATTATGAATATCCGTTAGGAGCAAAACCCGCCCCTCTGTTTCGCCGAGCATCGCAGACAGACGCGGAATAAGGGCGAGGACTGTCTGAACCTGCCGCAGGCAGGTGAGTTCCGCAGCCCCCGCGTCTGTCGAGAAGCGCAGGGAAGCCGAAGGCCGAAACAGCAGGCGGGCACTTTTCTTTTGCACACTTTTCTTTTGGTGACAAAAGAAAAGTGTGATGCCCCGCCCGGGTAACCCGGGCGCACCCTCGCCCTGGACCAGGGCAATGATAAAAAAACAGTTGAACAAATACCCCCCGGCGGGTATGTAGCCATTGATACAATCAAATACCGGAGCGCATTATGAGCGGCGTGGAAATCAAAAAGAGTTACGAAGAAATCAATCAGAAGATAAAGGAAGGAAAGGCCGTAGTCGTTACTGCCGAAGAGATGCCGGAAATCGTGAAGAAGGAAGGCGTTGACGGCGCTTTTAAGAAGGTCGACGTGGTCACCACCGGCACCTTCGGCGCCATGTGCTCCTCCGGCGCGTTCCTGAACTTCGGCCACACCAGGCCGCGCATGAAAATGTCGAAGGTGTGGCTCAACAATGTCGAGGCCTATGGCGGCGTGGCCGCCGTGGACTGCTACATCGGCGCGACCCAGGTGCAGGACAACGACCCCCTCAACATGGTCCACCCCGGCAAGTTCAAGTACGGCGGCGGCCATGTCATCGAGGACCTCATTGCCGGAAAAAAGATCAGGCTCAAGGCAACCGGGTACGGAACGGACTGCTATCCCCTGAAAGAATACGAGACCATGATAACCATCAAGGATCTGAAAAACGCCATCATGTTCAATCCGCGCAACGCCTACCAGAACTACAACTGCGCCGTCAACCTGTCGCGGAAGACGATCTATACCTACATGGGGATACTGAAACCCGACATGGCCAACGCCACGTATTCCAGCGCAGGACAGCTTTCACCGCTTTTGAACGACCCGTACTACTGGACCATCGGAACCGGCACGCGGATATTCCTCTGCGGCGCCGCCGGGTCCGTGGTATGGCACGGCACCCAGCACGCCCCAGACTGCAAGCGGGGCGCCAACGGCATCCCCTGCGAGGGAAGCGGCACCCTGGCGGTCATGGGAGACATGAAGGAGATGGACCCGCGCTATGTCCGCGGCGCCTCCTTCACCGGGTACGGCTGCTCCATCATGATCGGCATCGGCATCCCCATCCCCATCATCAACAGGGACATGGCCTTTTTTACCGGGCAGTCTGACCGGGACCTCCGCTGTCAGGTGGTTGACTACGGCAACGACTACTCCACCGGGACCGGCAGGACCCTGGGCGAGATCACCTACGCCGAGCTGAAAACCGGCAGGGTGGAATTCATGGGGAAGACCGTCGATACCGCGCCCCTGTCAAGCTACCCCATGGCTCGGAAAATCGCCCAGGAGCTTAAGGAATGGATAATGAAGGGGTTCACCATAGGCATGCCGCAGACGTCGCTTCCCACCGTTCCCTACAAGAAGGACAGGGATGATGAAGCGCGCTGAACGGACATACCGTGATTTCAGCGTTACCGCGCGGTGGAAAAGCTTCCGCGTGAAAGTGGAAACTTCGGACCTGTTCATCAGGGCCGACCGCGACCTGTCAGCGCAGGCGGAAGACGCCGTCCGCCGCGCCAGGAGCGCGATCCTGACCCACATCGACCGGCAGAACGACTTTCTCACATCCTACACGCCGGTGGAGCGCCTTGAAGGATGCCCGCCCATCATTTACATGATGTACAACGCCTCCGAAGGCGCCGGTGTCGGCCCCATGGCGGCCGTGGCCGGGGCCGTGGCCGAGTTCGTCGGCCGTGAACTTATGGACTTCAGCGAAGAAATAATCGTGGAGAACGGCGGCGACATCTGGATGCGGATAACACGCCCCGCATCGGTAAGCATATATCCGGGAGGCCATCGCTTCAACGCCGTCGCCCTGAAGATAAACCCTGACCGGACGCCCTGCGGCATCTGCACCTCGTCGGCGCGGATAGGCCTGTCCTTCAGCTTCGGCAAGGCGGACGCGGCCACGATTATCGCCCCAGACGCGGCCCTGGCCGATGCCATCGCAACCGAGGTATGCAACAGGGTGCAGAACGAGGAATCCATGGAAGGCGCCGCCGAATACGGCATGCGCCGCGGCGCGACGGGCGTGGTTATAATTTACCGTGACCGCTTGGCGGCCAGGGGAGATATGGAGCTGACTGATCCCGAGGGAGAACAATAATGAATTCAAAAAACGTGCTGCTCATATTCAACAAGAAGATAATGTACAAGCCGCTGATATTCAGGCTTGCGAAGGACTTCGACGTGATCTTCAATGTACTGGAAGCAAAGATACTTCCGAAGCTTGAAGGAAGGCTTATCCTTGAGCTCCGCGGCACCGATGAATCGATCAACACCAGCATCGAGTACCTCGTGAAGGAAGGTGTGGTGGTGGAAACCCTGGTGGACAAGATCATCCGGGACGACGACCGCTGCATCAACTGCGGCGCCTGCACCTCCGTATGCCGCGTTGACGCCCTCTCCATTGACCGGTCCACCATGGAAGTGAAATTCGACCATGAGAAGTGCGTCGCCTGCGGGCTCTGCAAGATAGCCTGCCCGGTGGGTGCCATGTCGGGGGCAAGCATAGACCTGGATTAGGGGCTGTCCTAAAATCCCCCAGAGGGGGACTTATTTGGTCATATCTAGCCTTAAAAGCCCCCGCTGGGAGGGTTAGGGGGCATCCCGAGGCGAACACGACAAAAATTTTTAATCAAATCTTCTTATTATAAAACCGGTATGTCTTGTATATCTTCGCCCCCATGTGGTCCAGGGCGTTGCGCATGCTGTGGTTGTTCTCGACGATGAGCGACATGTCGGCCATTTTGTAGCCCATCTTCCTGGCCCGCTCGAAGGTTTCGACGTAGAAGTACGCGTCTAGGCCGCGCATCCGGAACTTCGGCCGCACGCCCATGACGATCGTTTTCAGCCGGTCGATCTTCCTCATGGCAAGAAGTATTTTTATGAGCCCGAAGGGAAAGAGCCTGCCATTCGCCTTCTGCAGGGCGGGATTGGCGTCCGGTATCGAGAGTATAAAGCCCGCGATCTCGCCGTAATATTCGGCCATGATGACGAGTTCCGGCTTCACGATTGTTTTCAGCTCCTGGGCAAACTTGTCCCATTGCTTCTCCGTGAGGGGATAATGGCCCCAGTTCTCGCTCCACGCCTCGTTGAACACGGTGAGTATCTTCAGCTTCTCCTCGTCGAATTTCTTCAGGTTCACGTTCCGGATCACCAGCCCGTCCTTTGCCATCGCTCGATCACGTCCGACCTTCTCCCACATCTTGTAAAAAAGCTTCGGGAAGCGTTCCTCCACGGTTTGCCTGTAGGCATACCAGTCGATCTTCTTTTCAAATCCGTAGTCGGCAAAAAGGCCGGGATAATAGGGCGGATTGTACGCCAGCTCGACGGGAGGAATATTCTCGTAATCGTCCATGAGGATACCCGGCGCATCGTACAGGGTGAAGTTATACGGGCCCTGCATGTCGGTCATGCCCTTCTCTCTGAGCCACTCCTCCGCCGCTTTAAAGAGGGCCCGGGAAACAATTTTATCATCAATGGATTCAAAGAAACCGATGCACCCGCGCTTTTCCTTGAAATACTCATTATGCCGGTAGTCGATATGGGCGATTACGCGTCCGACAATTTCGTCGTCACGGTATGCGAGAAACGGCTGCATCACGCCTACCTCATGATATGATCCGGCATGGATGAACTTCACCTGCTCCCCGATAAGGGGCGGCACCCAGAAGGGGTTATCCCGGTAGAAGTTCCACGCGCTGGTGACGTATTTTGTAATGTCTGATTTACTGTCGGAAAGGGGGGCGATCTTTATATTGCTCATAGTTTTGGATAATGTATATATTGAAATTATAATCGTCATGAGCATGTAGGCGGGGTCACGTGACCCCGCCTACATGCTCGGTTATATAATTCCCAGTTTCTTCCCGACCTTCTTGAATATCTCGAAGCTCCGGTCAAGGTCTTCCCGCGTGTGGGTCGCCATGACGCCGAGGCGGATGCGGGATTCCGCCGGCGGCACCGCCGGGTGCACGATGGGCGACGCGTACACGCCTTCGTCAAAGATCATCTTGTTGAAGGTCATGGTCTTTTCCACGTCGCGGATGAGGAGCGGCACCACGGCCGTCCGCGATGGCCCGGTATCGAAACCGAGATCCTTCAGCCCCTTGAGGAAATAGGCAATGTTGTCCCAGAGCCTTTCGCGCCACTGGGGCTCTTCGTCAAGAAGCTCGAAGGATCGGTACACCCCCGCGGCCGTCATCGGCGGCAGGGACGCGGAGAAAATGTACGCCGAGGCGTTGTGTCGGAGATGGTCTATGAAATCCGTCGGCCCCGCCACGAAGCCGCCCACGGCGCCGGCGAATTTGGAAAAGGTGCCGGCGATGACATCGGGGGCATGGGGCATCTCGAACTGGTCCGGGAGTCCGTAGCCGCGCTTTCCCAGAACGCCGAGGCTGTGGGCCTCGTCGATGAGGAGGAGCGCGCCATGCTTCTCTTTCAGGCGGTGGAGCTCCTTCAGGTCGGCCCAGTCCCCGTCCATGCTGTAGACCGAATCAACGATGATGAGCATCCGCTGGTACCTGGTCTTGACCCGCTCCAGGAGCGAGGCGAGGTCCTCCGTGTCATTGTGGAGCCACATGCGCTTGTCGCTGCCGGACAGGGTGACACCGTCAACGATGCTGCGGTGGACCAGGCTGTCCAGGAGGGCGACATCGCCCTTGCCAATGGTGGCCTGTATCGAGGCGAGGAGTGCCTGGTATCCGCTCGGGAGGAGGACGCACGATTCCTTTTCGTAGAGCCGCGCGATCTTGTCCTGCAGCCGGTAATGGATGTCGGTGGTGCCGCACGCGAGGGGAGATCCCCCGATGCCGAGTCCGTACGTGTCCAGCGCCTTCCTGACCGCCTTAAGGACCTCGGGGTGCGTTGAAAATCCCAGGTAGTTGTTCGATATGAAATTGATCCGCTCCTTTCCGCTTACCGTGATCCGGTTGGCGCAGGCGGACGTCACCTCCAGGCTGTAGGTGTATATGTTCTCCCTGCGCAGCATCGACAGGAGCGCCGCCTGCTGCTTCATGGCATCACTGACTAACTGACTCATGTAACATCCTCACTCAGAAAAATATCGGCGCTTTCTTCAACCCGTGCGCCGGCCGCGGCTCATATGAGCTTTTTCTCGAGGTACTTGATGACCTCGATGATTGTCTGGAGCTCCATGACTTCGTCCAGGTCGGGATCGAAATCATACATTTCCGTGATCCGGGATATGGCCTCCATGCTCTTGAGGCTGTCGAATCCCAGGTCCTCCCTGAACCGGTCTCCGTCCTTGAGATGGTCCGGTTGTTTCCCCGACAGCTTGGCTATGATGGCAAGAAAATCCCTACGAATCTGATCCGCTGTAACAGTTCCCATTATTGTCTCCTTAGCAGGAATATACACGCGCCGTGCGGCACTGCACGCGACAGCACATTCTGATATACGCCGCTATATTTTCAATTAATATTTTGCGCTGCAGGCCGCAGCGCCTATTGCTTGAGGCGCCTTCTGAAGAGATGGAAATGGCTCATCAGGAAGGTCCGTGCCAGGACCAGGAGGTTCTTGCTCTTTCTCGGGATGAGCTCGCCTTCCAGGTATATCTTCTTGCACAGTATCCGCTGGGTCTTCCCGCTGGTGGTCTTCGGGATCGTTTCCCTGGGGACCAGCCTGATATCGTCCGGCGCGATGCCCAGCTTGGCCAGGATCTCGCTATGGATTTCCTGCCTGATCCGCTCCAGCTCATGCTTGTGCTTCACCGTGGTTTCGCATACCAGCACAAGGTCCTCGGTCCCCTGCTCCTCGTTATGGACGTCAAAGGCGGCGCAGCATCCCTTGCGGATCCCCCTGACGGTCTGGGCGATCCTTTCCACGTCATAGGGATAGATGTTCTTGCCCCGCTTGATTATCATCTCCTTTTTCCGGCCTGATATGAAGAGCATGCCGTCGAGAATAAAACCCATG
This sequence comes from Spirochaetota bacterium, assembly GCA_035400945.1. Lineage (GTDB taxonomy): Bacteria > Spirochaetota > UBA4802 > UBA4802 > UBA5550 > RBG-16-49-21. Next base: position 11,852 of record DAONAJ010000041.1, on the reverse strand, counting down.
TCGCCGGAGTGGAGCCACCCGTCCCTGACCGCTTCCTTCGTGGCCTTCGGGTTCTTATAATAGCCGCTCATCAGGCTGGGGCTTTTCACGCACACCTCCCCCACTTCGCGCTCATTAAGGACCCTGCCGTGCTCGTCAACGACCCTGATCTCCTGCCCCACCAGGGGATAGCCCACAGATACCAGGTCGATGTATTCCTGGGTATTCTCGCTGGTGGAGTCGACAACGCGGTCTTCTTCCTCCAGGACGCTGCGAACGAACCGCCGCACCACGGTGGTTTTATCCAGCGCCGGGAAGGTGGCGGCCAGGCTGTCCTCTGCCATGCCGTATACCGGGAGGAAGATATCATCGCGGAGCCCGCAGGGCCTGAACTTGTCGAGGAACTTGTTCAGGGTGTTCCGGTCAACCGGCTCGGCCCCGTTCAGGGCAAGTCGCCACGAGCTGAGGTCAAGCCTGTGGAGGTCCTTATCGTCAATCCGCGTGACGCAGTAATGATAGCCGAAATTGGGCGCCACGCCCATGGTGACGCGGTACTTCGAAATATTTTCAAGCCACCAGAAGGGCCTGAAGATGAAGGCTTCCGGAGCCATGAGCACCAGGGATATGTTCCAGTACATGGTCGATAAAAAACCGCCGATGAGCCCCATGTCATGGTACATGGGAAGCCAGCTGATGCCCACGTCATTGTCGGTCATGGCGCTGGCAACGCCGATGCCGTGGATATTGTGGAGCAGGTTGCGGTGGGAAAGCATGACGCCCTTGGGCTTTCCCGTCGTCCCCGATGTATACTGGATGAGGGCCAGGTCATCGGTCTTCACCACGGGAAATTTCTTGTGGTGCTCAGCCGGGACCGGATTGGCGAATATCTCTTCATCGAAGAGGAAGCCGTTAACCAGGTTTGAAATATTCATCAGGCTCCCCGCAATGAGCTTTATCTTGTCGTAGGTGATGAAAAACCTGGCCTCGCAATCGTGAATGATATGGGTGAGGTTATCGAGATACTTGGCGAGGTTGTTGGTGCCGGCAGGCTGGCTGACGGGGACCGGTACGCCGCCGGCGATGATAACGCCGAAATAGATATAGGCGAAATTCTGACCGGTGGGAAGCATGATGACGACTTTATCGCCCTGCTTCAGACCCCGGGCCATGAGGTACTGGGCCGCTGACCGGGCCTTTTCCAAAACCTCCAGCGCCGACACCCTCGTTTCCTTGTTCTTCAAGTCCATGAATATAAGGAATTCAGGTTTTAATCCCGCTCTCTTTTCAAGGGATTCAATAAGAGTCTGGGCCTTTAATTCATACCTGGAATGATTTTTCAGGTGTGCTACCTTGTTTGCTATCGGTGCTGCATTCATGTGCATATCCTTAATAGATTTTTTAGTATAAACCTCTGGCCTTCCTTATCATGAAGGCCAACATGCTGCTCTGACATTAGAAATTATTTATACGCGGCGCTGCCGTCGGAAGCGGCAAAGAAGCTATGTACAATAATTCTGAACTTCTTTTTATTGATGAGATCTCATAGATATATTTTTTAGTAATACTCTTGTTATTAAAAAACAAGATACTTCTTTTTATGTTTATTCAATGTCAAGAAAGAAATTACTACCTCTTTTCAATATTGATTATGTCTTGCTCCTTTTCACGTATTGTATATACTATTATGCAAGTTCCATGCCAAAAAAATTTTTTATTTTTTTAATATTTGGCACGTTATTCTTCAATTTAAAGCCATTAAATAATTAAAACAGGAAACGTAATTAAAAATTCCACACCGCGTATCATATATGCAACGAAAACCCTTGAGGTTTTTAACACCTGTTATGCATGGCGATAATCTATAAATCCGAATATTAATTGACATAACTTAGAACCAGTTATTTCTATTATGCTCCAAGCGTAACAGGAATGTTAATTGAAATATTCCTGATTCGCATTGGTCATTGCGAGGAGTGTAACGACGAAGCAATCCTGCTGTTGATTAATTAATTCCTGATGACATAAAAATAGTTGATTACATTATATCAGATGTAATCGATAATTAGATCGTGCCGCTGCGCTCGCGATGACAAATAGCAGAACTGCTATATTCCAACAAAAAGGACTACATACATGATAAAACCAATAAAATTTTTTTCAGGTAAAACAGCCATCATCTCCGGCGGATCCAAAGGCATCGGCAAGGCCGCGTCGCTTGAATTCGTGAAGGGCGGCGGCAGCGTATGCATCATTGCGCGGAATAAAAATGATCTGAAGAAAGCGGCTGATGAAATCAGCAAGGCCCGCATAAGCGGCACCCAGTCGGTAACAACCATTTCCTGCGACACCACGGATATGAAAAAGCTGAAACCCCTTATCGAGGCCCATATAAAAAAAAGCGGGGTTCCGGATTATCTCATGAATTTCGTGGGATACGCGCAACCGGGCTACGTCCAGGACTACACGATTGATGATTTCAAGAGAAACATGGAAACCAATTACTACGGGCAGCTCGTCCCGATTCTCATCCTCCTGCCGCATTTCATGAAGAGACGTTCCGGCCATATCGTCACCTGCTCGTCCCTGCTCGGATATCTCGGCATGATAGGATACGCGACCTATTGCCCCTCCAAGTTTGCCATATGCGGCCTGACCGAGGCCCTCAGGAGCGAACTGGGGCCGCTGGGCATCAGGTTTTCGGTCCTGTATCCCCCCGACACCCGGACACCCGGCTTTGATAACGAAAACAAGACCAAGCCTGCCGAGGTCATGATGATGTCAGAAACCGGGGGTCTCCTTGATCCCGGAGAAGTAGCGCAAAAGCTCATGAAGGGGATAATGAAAAATAAATTCTATATCCACCCCGGGCAGTCACGCCTGCTGTGGACCATTGTCCGCCACGCCCCGAATCTCGCCCATAAAATCATGGATGGAGAATTTAAGAAGGCCAAACAACGATTGAGCAAAATGAAATAGTTCATACAAATAAAAAAACCCGGCGGATGCCGGGTTTTTTCAATAATTCCCCTGAAGGTTACTTATAATCGTTTATACGCTCGCTCTTCTTCTCATCCTGCTCGACCAGCTCCTGCATATGCTTGTAATGCGGCGATTCAATGCCGTATTTCAGCTCAACAGCCTGGAGCATGCTCCTGTTTTTCTTGTTCTTGTAGGTGTTGATCTCATCTTCTGACGCATGCTTATACTTCATCAGAACCTTTTCCATGTAGCCGTAGCAGCTCGACATGTACTTGTAAGCCCAGATGTCCTTGGCATTCTTGTCCGAAAGGGTTATATAGCGTTCGAGTATGGCTATGCAGGGCAAAAAATTCTGGAGGTCATACTGCGTTGATACGTACACCTGGAACAGCCTTGTCTGAAAGTTGAGGAACCGCGGCTCCTGCCTGATCTCCTGGTGCTGGACCTGATCCATATAATTTATAGCCTTGGTCAGGTAGGTCACTGATTTCATTTTTGCTTCTGATTTTTTGGACCATATGAGGCGCTGTTCGGCGTTCTTCCGGTCTATCTCCTGCCAGTACCACCGTTCCTGGAGATTTTTCTTCTCCTTATTGGTAGTCCTGATCTTGATAATCTCGTTTTCCATATCTTCGAGAATATCAAGGCCGGTGGAGTATTCGTCGATCGCCAGCTTTAACAGGTTGTCGGAGTATTCTTTGTTCAGTTTTTCCAGATCCTGGATGGCCTTGATATACGGTTTAAAATCCCTGATCCTCCAGCCGGAAACTTCCACATCGCTGAATTCATTGAGCAGGGTCGCGTCTTTTTTCTCATCCTTCTTCTTTTCATCAGCCTGCTGCGCGGACACCCGGGAAATGGGCCCGAAGGTGAAAAGCACCGCCCCGATCAGGACAGCAATGACTGTCTTATACATAGTTCCTGGTTTCATATAGTAACCCCTTACCGCAAAATAATTCCGACCGTGAATGCACGCCAACGCTCCCGGTGCAATACCACACTACACTATCGGCTAAATTATATTAAATATTCATACTTTTTTCAATATTAAATGCCGGTCCCTGCCATAAAATGGCGGGGATATGTCGCATAAATATTCTTGACATTATCGCATCCCTGGTCAAACCTGCAAACTCAAGTTCATGGCCATGAAGACCCAGGTTAAGCCCAAAATCAGCTCGAAGTATTGCGATTTCTGCGACAGGACAGGGATAATTCACAATCCCCATTTTGAAGAACTGGGCGAAAATGCCCTTGTCCCCTGCCCCAAATGCGTGATAAAAAATTGCACATGCCATGGAGAGGACCCGTTTTATTACAATAATAACAGCAGGATTGAAGAATGCTTCTGCCGCGAAACCAGGATAAAAATCATGAAAATCAACATGATTTACAACCGGTCGGGGATCAATAAAAAATATCTATGGAAACAGCTTAATCATTTCAAATCCGTCAACAAGCAGGCCGATGAGGCCAAGACCGCCGCGTACGATATAGTCAGGCAGTTCCCCAACGTAAAGAAAGGCCTGTACCTGTGGGGCAATGCCGGCACCGGCAAGACCCTTCTGGCATCTATCATCCTTACCGAGATAATCATACGCCATGCCGTGGAAGGCAGGTTTATAAGCATTTCCCGGAACTTTTTCAAGACCCTCCAGGAATCCTTCCACGAGGGCTCCGAAACATACGGGGAATCGGGCAGGATAGAAAAGGAACTGGCCGACGTGGACATCCTGGTGATCGATGATTTCGGAATACAGAAAGACACCGAATGGAAGCAGGAAACCCTCTATGACCTGGTGGACGCCCGTTACGAGGCGGAGAAGTTCACCATTTTCACCTCGAACACGAACCCGTACAAGGGCCTCAAGGACCTGTCGCAGGGCAGGATCCTGTCCCGGATAAAAGAGATGTGCCGCATCCTGGAAATCAGCGGTGAAGACTACAGGGAAAAGCTGTAAATGGCGATCGTCTACATCGGCCTTGGCTCAAACCTGGGCGACCGTGAAAAAAACCTGAAGGACGCGATCAACGCCCTTGTCTCCCATCCGTCCATAAAACTCCTGAAGCAGAGCTCCATCCTCGAGACAGAGCCCGTCGATTACCTCGACCAGCCGATTTTCCTTAACATGATCATCGTCGTGGAAACAGACCTTGCTCCCCGTGAACTTCTGGAGACAACCGGTAAGACCGAACTGGAACTGGGCCGCCAGAAGACGATCCCCAAGGGCCCCCGCACGATCGACCTGGACATACTGCTCTACGATGACATCATACTCAACACCGGCGATCTCATCATCCCCCATCCGGAAATTAAAAACCGGCCTTTTATCATCAAACACCTGGTCGAACTCGATCCCGAACTGAAAGACCCGATAACAATCGTACCATATCGCAATCTGATCTAATTTTGACACTACGCACGCACCACCGGGATCTCGTCCCAGTGCGTGGTGTAGCGCGCCGACAGGAACTCGCGCCGCATCTGCCACGGCCTGACGATCCCCTCGGCGGCGAAATGGACGGTGTGCCGGCCCAGATCGCGGTTGATGCCGTCAACCACGCCCATGAGGCGACGCGTGCGGTCCGTGTCATGGAAGCGGCTGAACAGGTCAAGCTGAGCGTCCCCCTCCCGCATGATCTCGTAGAGCATCACCCCCGCTTTCTTGTAGCGATAGCCCCGCCGGTAAATCCCCTCCAGGAGGCGGCCCGCCACCTGGATGAGGCGCGGCGTGTACGACGACGGCACGGGCAGGCGGCAGGAGATGCCGCTGGAATACTGGGGATCATCCTCCCTGAACCGGTTTGTGGAGAGAAATACCGCCACCGATCCGGCGACGCTTTTCTGGGCGCGGAGTTTTTCCGCGGCGCGGCTCACGTACGCCGCAACGGCCTGGCGGAGCTCTTCGATTGACTCCACCGGCCTGCCGAAGGACCGAGAGCTCACGATGCCCTTCTTGGGCGCCGGGAGCTCGTCGAAGGGGATGCAGGGCACGCTCCGCAGCTCCCACACGGTGCGGAGGCCCATGATGGTCATGTTCCGGCGGACCCACTTGTCCGGCGCGTCGCGGAGCTGCCGGGCCGTGCGGATGCCGTTACGGTGCAGGAGCTGCCGGTACTGGTGCCCCACGCCCCACACGTCGCCCACGTCCGTGGCCTCCAGCACACCGTCAACGCGCTCAGGGTCGACGAGGTCAAAGACGCCGCGGCAGGCGGGGTCCTTCTTTCCAATTTTACTGGCGAGCTTCGCCAGCGTCTTGGTGGGGGCTATGCCGATGCTCACCGGAATGCCGGTCCACTGCCTCACGGCGTCCCGTATCATCCTGCCGTACTCCACGGGATCGACGCGCATACCTCTCAATGACAGAAAAGCCTCATCGATGGAATAGACTTCCATTTCCGGGGAAAACCGCGCCAGGCATTCCATGACCCGCCGCGACATGTCGCCGTACAGGGCATAATTGGAGGAGAAAACCGCCACTCCCTTTCCCCTGATCAGCTCCTTCACCTTGAAAAAGGGGGCGCCAAAGGGAAGACCCATCTCCTTCACCTCGTTGGACAGGGCAACGACATTGCCGTCATTGTTGGAGAGCACCACTACGGGCCTCGCCTGGAGCTCCGGCCTGAAGACACGCTCGCAGGAAACATAAAAGTTGTTGCAATCGACCAGACAGCAGAGGGTTTTCATGATTTCCGCCTATCCCTGATGGAGTTTCAGGGGAGTAGTTTTTCTATGCCGGGGGGATATCCCCATATTAGCCTCCAGCATATTGTGGCATTAAATATCTCTTTAATGAGAACATAATTCTTATATTGATTGTTATCGGTGGCTTTCTTTTCCATTATTTCATTCAAATATTTCCTCACTGCATACGCAAGAATTAATGAAACAGACATCTTGAGCAACCGCCTGAGATCCAGGAGATATTCGTAATCATCCATTCTCACCTGCAGATGAACAGTATGCCACACATCCGGCCCGCTTCTCTTCTGGTACTGCACCATCCTGCCAAACCGCACGGAATTGGAAACATCATCCATGATTCGCTTAATAAGCATGATAATCATTTCAGAGCGCGAAATGCAGCGTAACCGCGCCGCGCGGTTGACTTGTTCCAGGATATCGGTATGAATATTGAGTGTAGTCTCCATATTTCCCCTCCCCTCCGGTGAATATCTATCAGACGGGATACGAATGGAGATCATAATAATGAAAAAAAATTCAGCCTGTCAGCACAGGCCTATCAACAGGCGGGCGTTACCTGAAACTGTGTATGACATGCACCACGACGCCCCATACCTCGAATCCCGCTTCGCCGGTCACCTCCAGAGGCTCATAAGCCGGGTTCTCCGAAACAAGGTAAGCGCGGCCTCTTTCGCGGACGAAGCGCTTCACCGTGAGCTCTCCGTTCAGCGCTGCGATGATGACGCTCCGGTTCCGGGGGGTCTCAGCCCGGTCCACAACGAGGACATCGCCGGAATGGATGCCCGCCCCCGTCATGGAATCGCCCGAGACGCGGACGAAAAACGTCGCTGCGGGATGCCGCACGAGGAACTCATTCAGATCCAGCCCCCTGTCCACATAGTCATCGGCCGGAGAAGGGAAACCGGCCGGTATCCTGGCCACGAACAACGGGAATCGAGCCGGATTGCATCCACCGGCATGATGTATGGAGGCGATGGAGCTGTCACGGGTCACCTGTATCTTTTCAGCAACTTCCATGGACGCCTCCGCTACCGCCGTATAGTCCGGGCGTGGCGGGCGGCCATGTCCCGGGCAAAGCCTTCATAGCCTTTTTCCCTGATGGCGTCAACACAGGCGACCCTGTCGGACCTGAAGATAAATCCGAAGATCCGGGCCATGAAATTATTGAAAATACCGCATTCCCGGGCATCCCGGAAATCAGTGCAATCAGCGCAGGATCCATATCCCCGCTTCAAGCAGCAGGCCCGTACCCCGCACCAGGCAGCCTTTTCATTCTGGCGGCATCCGGGACACTTCTCCTTGACATACCGCGAGCAGGCGGCACAATAGAGCCCGCAAAAGGCTACAAGATTCGTATCAACCGTTATTTCACCCATGGACATCTCCTACTGGCAGCATGGGGTCAGAGCAGCTTCCCCGATAACAATATAGGAAACCAGTCAGTATATGTCAACAAATGTTTAGTGTATTATTTTTAATATTATTTGCTGTTCTGGAAAAAGCTTGCAAATTTATTTGACTTGTAAATATTTGAATTATCAAATAATAAGAAGGATAATTATGGACGACCAACTTCTTTTTCTCATGTCAAAAGCCCAACACACCCTAAAGAATTATCTCAAGAGGCAATTCACCGCCGGAGGCGTCGCAATTTCACCGGCGCAGAGCGGCATTCTGTTTTCGCTGAAATCACGCAACGGGCTTTCAATGAACCAGTTGAGCGAACTTATCTCCGTTGATAACGCGGCTGTCACGCGCCATGTGGATATCCTTGAGCGAAATGGAATGGTTACACGCAAACAGGTCCCTGACGACAGGAGAAAATACCTGATCTATATCACGGATAAGGGAATCGCGGAGGCGGATAAGTCAAAGGTGATCGCGCGCAGAGTCAATAACATGCTCAAAGAAGGGTTCAGCGAAGATGAAATCGAAATCTTCAAGGGTATTCTCAGCAGCTTTTTTATAAAATTCAAATAATATAAAAATGAGGGGATATGATCTCTGTTTTGGCAGCGTATAACAAATTGCAAGGGCTCCCCATGGGCAAGTATATTTTTTCGAAGGCAGTATGCATGAAGGCACCCTACTTTAATACGATCAGGCCCCGCTTTGCGGAGCTCAGATCGGGCTACGGCAGGATTACCATGAAGAACCGGAGGGCTGTTCAGAATCACCTGAACAGCGTCCATGCCATTGCGATGTGCAATCTCTGCGAATTGACTGGAGGAATCACCCTTGACGCCACACTGCCCTCTCACCTCAGGTGGATTCCCAGCGGTAGGCAGGTGGAATACCTCAAGATCGCAAGAACAGATCTGACCGGGACATGCGTGATACCTGCTGAATCCATACCAGGGAAAGGATCGCTACCGGTGAACGTAAGCGTAACCGACACAAAGGGGATCTAAGTGATGAGAGCAACAATCAGCATGCATATAACCGAACGTAATAAATAACCGGTTATTGCAGACGTGTTATGCATTCTGCTGAATCATTCTTCGGCGAGTTAACCATGGTGGAAACAGGGAACAGCTCCATTTCATCGGCCGGATATGGAGCAATCAGGCCGAGCACTTCATCCGGCATAACCGCTGTATCGAGCCATTGATCCTGCCTGTCCTGAGGTATAATGACCGGCATCCTGTCATGGATCGGCTCCATTAAGGCATTGGCTCCCGTGGTAATTATGGTACAGGTGCGTAGTTCCTCACCGGATTTGGATGTCCATGTTTCATGGAGTCCGGCCAACCCGAAGGTGCTGCCAGATTTAAGCCTCACATAATAGGGGACCTTGAGTCTGCCTTCCTTTTTCCACTCATAAAAACCGCTCGCAGGGATCAGGCAGCGCCTTGATTTGAAAGCATTCCTGAAACTCGGTTTCTGGTTTACCGTCTCTCCGCGCGCATTTATAAGTTTATTCCCTATGGAGGGATCCTTGGCCCAATGAGGGACAAGTCCCCACAGCTGTTCCACCAGGTAACGTTTACCGTCCCTTACTACTACCGAAAGGATACGGCTTCCTGGAGCAATATTATAACTCGGGATTAGATCGGTCACAACCTCATCTATGAAAAAAGTCTTAATAATAGAGCCGATGGGTTCTATCTGGGCAAATCGACCGCACATGGATGAAATCCCTTGTTGATAATAAATTTTTACTCTGATACCAAAGATTAACAGCCTATCAAACAATAGTATAATACTAATTATTATATCCTTCAAGGATTATTTAACCGCATGCAATATTTACTCTGACCCAGGTACTGGTCACAAAAAAGGTCTCAGGGTCAGAGTAAAACATAAAAATACCGAAATTTTAATGACAATCATCAAAAAAATGTAAATTTTTCCCTGATTTTGTCGATATATGAACTGGATAGAAATATGTTTAATTCGCCGCAAAGAGGTTAAAATGAATGTAAAGGCAAGTGAAAACCAGATAGTTATCGAGAGCATCCAGAAGAGCAACGATCTGCTGAAGATGATCGCAGCAGCCAAGCTTGGCGTGGATGAAAAAATGATGAAAGCCGACGTTACAGCCAATGTTGAAGCCGGGGTCGGAGAAAACCTTGACGTCGAAGCGTAAATACAATAAAGGCGAGCCCATGCCCGCCTTTATTGATCATCCCGCCTTTTCACCCGCACTCTTTAATGCACGTTGATCGCAATCTTTCTAGGTTTGACAGACTCATGCTTCTGCAGCACCAGGGTCAATACACCATCTTCAAGACTAGCGCTGATTTTATCCCGGTCAATATCATTACCGACGGTAAATCGCCTGAAATAATCATATTGGGAGAATTCTGAATATTTCAATTCCTTGCCCTCCGGTTTATAGGGGACTACCGCTGCCCTGATTTGGAGTTCGTCATTCTCCATCGTTATTTCCAGTTTATCCTTGGTGACACCCGGCATTTCCAGTTTCAGGGTATACTGGTCGTTTGTCTCATAGATGTCCGTGAGGGGAACAAGGACGCGTTCATCCCTTGAATTATTGTCATTTTTTACCATTTCTTTCAACATGGCCGTTCCTCCTATTTAATCTCAATTTTCTTCGGCTTGGCATCTTCGCTCTTCTGCAGTTTGATATGAAGTATGCCGTTTGTCAGGTCCGCGCTGATGGCATTGGCATCAACCCGGTATGGAATCGTAAAAGATTTCTTGAATGATCCGAACTGCCGCTCTCTGCGGATATACGGATTGTCTTCATAATCATTTTTCTTTTCGCCTTCAATAATGAGATTGTTATCAACCAGATGGACATTCAGGTCGGCGGCTTTTATTCCCGGCAGCAGAGCCCTAATTTCAAGCTCATCCTTTCCTTCATAGATTTCCATATTAGGAAATTCCCTGCTCCTCCATCTGCCGGTATAATCGTTAAAAAAAGAATTAACCGTATCTCTCAAATTGAAGATGTCATCAAAAATATCATAGGTGTACATAACATACCTCCTTATTTGACATTAATTTTAATTTTCTTTGGCTCTTCTATTTTGTCTTTGGGGATATCGATACTCAATACCCCGTTTTTAAATTCAGCTTTTACATTGTCAGCCTTGATCCCTTCTGGCAGCCGAACCGTTCTCTGGAATGAACCGAACCTTCGTTCAGTAACCAGGGAACGTTTATCATTCCCCTCGCGCCGTTCCTCTTTTTTCTCACCCTTGATAGTTAGATAATTGTTTTCAATATTCACCTCAATATTTTTTTCATCCATTCCGGGAATCTCAGCGTTCACATAGATTCCCTTGGCATCCTCATGAACGTCGATGGTTGGGATCCAATCGGTTTCGAACAAACTGCCTGGTTTGATCGAGAAGAAGTCATCAAATAAACTTGAGATGCTTCTTCTGAATGCATCGATCTCAGAGCCATAGTAATTATCTCTTTTCTTGATACCAAATTGCATGGCGCACCTCCTTTACTTGATTTATTGTTAGCACTCATTATTATTGAGTGCTAACAATAAAATACAAAAAATAATTTTAATCGTCAACATCATCCATCAAATTTTTTAAAATGAAAAAGAGAGGGGTCAAAATAAACTATTATTTAAAGAGAAAAAGATAGATATTTTGCACTAAAATATATATACGTTTATATTTATTTATATACTTGGGATGCATCAAAAAAGTATTTCTTGCCATCAAATCGTATGAATATCTTCACGATCCTGTTCATGGGT
>DAONAJ010000040.1:0-38845 GCA_035400945.1 Spirochaetota bacterium | reverse complement strand
TATCCGAGGCGCCGGTGGTGCCACATCGAGGCTCCTCTCCTTTTCCACACGACGGACCGGCGAATACCGCCGGGTTTTTCCCGGACAGAAATGATCCTTCAGAAAAATACTTGAAAGAAGATGGATGATTACCGTACCATCCGCCGTGTATAAACGCGGGGTGCCCACATGACTGAACTCAAGTCCCACTATTGCCGCCAGTGCGGCAGCCACGACCTCCGGCTGGAACAGGGCCGGTACGTGTGCCAGTACTGCGGCACGCTCCACTACGGCGCCGCCGGTGCAGGCGGAAAATTCTTCGATGCCATCGTCGGGGTAATGACGAAGAGCAGAAAGGCCGTGGCCGTGTCAGCGGCGGCCGCCTTCCTGACGCTCTTTATCGCTGGCATTTTCCTTTGGAACCGCTCGGCCGGGCCTGCCGGCCGTGACACCTTCGTTCCGGCGGAAAGGCCCGTAAAACAGGTCGAGGCCGGTAAAGATGCCATTGAGGCGGAGAAGAAGGTGAGCGCGGAGTTCACCGATATCACGCCCCTTTACGATGTCATCGGCAATATCTATTTTGTGGGCATGTACCGGAACACCGGGGTGACCCCGGTCTATCCCCGGGCCGAGGTCGCACTCTATGACGCGAAGGGGGAGAAGGTCGCGGTCGGGCGGGGTTACGGCATCCGGGGCTACATCATGCCGGGAGAAAGGACGCCCATATCGGTCCTGATCATGCGCGCCCCGGCCTATAAAACCGTGAAGTCCATCGGTATACCGGAAAGCCCGTCCTATTACCAACCGAGGCCAAAGCTCGCGATCTCGAGGCTGAAGATGACCAGCCCGGAGCACCGGTTCGATTATTACCGGGCCTCAGGCAGAGTAAAAAACATATCTGGAAAAGACGCGCGGTATGTCCAGGTGGCGGTCACCGCTTTTGACGAGTCAGGCAGGATCATCGGTCATGCAAGCGGTTTCCTGGGGCAGACCGTGCTGAAGAACGGCGATGACGCTCCTTTCACCGTGGATTTCCATATCATGAAAGGGAAACCCGCCAGGTTTGAAGTTGAATATAGCGCCTCCGAGTATAAAATCCGTAAATAAAAGGTAAAGCTGTATCTTGGTTTCTTTTGTTTCTAAAATTACTGGAGTTTCAACGCAGAGGTATAGAGGGCGCAGAGAAACGCTGATTTGTTAAGGTATAGATTCATTCCTTCAAAATGAACCAACGGTACTTCCATTATCTCTATCATCATATGTAACAATACTTTCGACAAAGAACCGATTACAATATTGAATAAACATCCCTCATGTGACTCCGCGCACCCGGCGCCTCTGTGTTGAAATTTTTCAAAATGGAGATGCATTGTATGTTGAACAAAGATCGAAAATTCTATATATAATCAATACCCATCCGGAAATATAACAGATTCCATTGTCCCTCCACTCATCAATTTTTGCTAAGGCCAAATAGCAAGATCCGGCAATTGACACATCCCCGGAAATAGCTAATATTATTAATGTTAAGATTCTGCGGTAATTATTATTGGACGTTTTAGGCGGTAACTATAGTGTGGTTGGGCAGTGCGATACACGTCTGCAACTACTGAGAAACTGGTCGGGGCAGGATGATTGCTGTCGATGAGAACATCAGGGAACGCGTAAAAGAACTTCTCCTGCCGGTCCAGGACATGGTGGGAGCGGTGCAGAAGACCAATAACCTCATCGCGGAACTCACCCATCCCAATATCGACTGGAAATACGCCATCACCGGCCTCCGGGGCTACCTCTTCGATTACATCTATGATATCCTGCCCTATGCGGAAACAGTCATGCCCGTGGTGTACCATTATCTCCGGGAGGCGACGATCCGCAAAAAGGTGTCGGCGATCAGGGCATGCGACACCTATTTCGACCGGTACATCTTTGTCCTCAACAAGTCCCTCGGCGGGGATGAATCCTTCGGCGCCCTCAGGGAGTTCTTCGATTCCTCCGTCGGCGACTACCTGTCACTGCTGGTTGACCTGACCGGCGAAAAGTTCTTTTTCGAAAACATCCATGACCGCTTTTACACCTTCGGGAACCTCCTCTGCAAAAACGGGGAGGGCGGCAGCCCGGCCGTGAAGTCCGTGGCGCGGGTCCTTGCGCTGCAGTACCGCGTATACATGGAGCGGGCGATTATCGTCCAGGAAACGGACATCCTCGAGCTCTACGGCGTCCTTAAAAATATCGGCGGGCGTGACCGGCTGGTAGAACTTTTAAGATCGGTCACCATGGCCTCCTATACCCACCGCCTCGAGGAGATCGAACGCCTTGCTTCTGAAAAACCGTCAGAGCTTTTCCTGGAGAAGGTTGACATCATCGACTTCAAGCACAACACCAGCCTCTGGGAAAAGATATGCATCCTCGCCAAGGGGTCCATCGAGAGCGGAGAGATAAACGAGGACGAGGCGATCATAAACATCTTCGAGTTCCTCATCCGCAAGTCCAACGAGGGAGAGGACCGGCACCTCCAGCTGTTCATCTCACGCACCCTGGCGTCGCTCTGCTCGGTGCTGGTGAAAAACAGCCGTTTTGCCCTTCTGCAGAAGGTCATCAACCTGATCATGCCGGTGCTCCTGTCCGAGATCGAGCGGGGCGGCAACTACACCGCCGCCTTTTCTACGATATACAACATCGGGCGTTCGGTCATCGAATCGGGCAACATCGGCCTCATCGATTTCTTCGAAGACATACTGGTCCGCTCGAAGTTCAGTTTCCCGGAGATATCGGGGATAGCCTCGGACTGGTCGGTGATCGTGAATTCGAGCCACCTGGAGAACATACGCACCTGGATGAAGCTCATCGAAATAAACCCGCCGGTCATGAAGAAGCTCTCGGCGAGCCTCATCGTGAACCTGAAGCTGTACGGCGTGTTCCTGAAGGATACCGACGTCTTCCAGCGCGACATATCGAAACTCCTGAACAGCAACTACCGGGATGTCTTTTACCTCATCATATCCCTCGCTTCGGTGTTCCCCGCCTTTTACCATGACATCGGCGCCACAGGCGACATCCGCTCGTTCACGGAGCGTATCGACACCAACCACAGGATGGACGACCTGATCCACTTCATACGCAAACAGGTCCACGTGGAATCGAGCAGCCAGACGGTCTTCCTTATCCAGCGCGTCATGGAATTCTGGATGACGGGGAAGAAGACCCTCCTGAAGAACATGGTGCCTCCGGAGGTGTACGATAACCTGGAGGAATTTTTCCGACTCGTGAACCTCGACGTTGAGGACGGGCCGCGGAAGATATACCTGGAGGCATTGAGGCAATTCCCCGACATGGGGGACCGGAAATTCTGGGACTTTCTCGACACGGTGGATGAAGAGGCTTTCCTGGGGTTCGTGAACAGCCGGTCCTTCGAGGGGGTCACCGACGAGGATAAGGCCCGGGCGCTGCATTACTTCGCCCTCTATTTCGAGACGCGGCTTCCGACGGAGATGACGAAAATCCTGCATTTCATCAAGAACAAGTTCTCCCTGGACTCCTCCAAGAAAATAATATGGAAGTTCATATACGAGATATCTGACGATGACTTCAGGAAGATGTTCGACGAGGTGCGCACCCGCGACGTCTCGAAGGTGAACATGGAAAAATTCATCACCTTCCTTCATGTGTACCGGCTCCTCTTCGACAAGTATAATTTCACCGACATCCGGGTCATCGAAAAGCTCGAGCAGTACGCGCGGGAGATCCTCTTCGAGCCGCCGGAGGGCTTCTTCGGGGCCATCAAGGGCCCCGATACGCTGTCGGCCCTGGACGTGCTTCTCAAGGAGCAGCTTGTGCTGAAAGATGAGATCCTGCTTTCGAAACAGGTCTTCGAGCCCCTGGACACCATCGACCTGAAGCGGCACATCGCCTTCGGGATCCCTTCGATGTACGGCTCCTACAAGGAAAAGAAATTCGACACCCTGAAAGTGTTTTTTCACATGAACCTGATCAGGGTCCGGTTCTTTGAGAAGATAATCGAGGACATGGACATCCCCTCGGGAGGGCCGATGTCCCTCGGCGACGTCAAGAAGGTGCTGAAGCTCTTCATCAAGACCTTCGTCATTGACGGCCTTGCGAACCAGGAGATGCTGAACTACAACAATCTGCTGGAGACGCCCGACCTGAAGCTCTCCCAGCTAAGGGACATCGTGACCCATACGCTCTTCATCCACGGCGAGATATCTGACCGGTTCAACGAGACCTTCAAGTACGTGTGCCGCGAGGCGATCCGCAACATCGGCGTCAAGCGCATCGCCCGGCAGTACATCCCCCGGGACAACGCTGAAAACGCCGACATCATCATTGACCGCTTTGTCCGGAGCCAGATCATGCAGTCGCCGCTGCTGCAGCTCTTCGACAATTTTCTCATATCCCTCAAGGACCGCCTAACCGCCATGATCGGCGAATCGGGCGACGCCGTGTGCCTCAACGAATCCCACCGCAGTCCCGGCGTCGGCAACAGCGTGTGGGAGGTCATCAGGCTCCTCGACGATCCGAGCGATCCCTTTGACCCCTACGATCCCTATGACGAGGACCATTACGCGCAGATACACGACATCAAGAAGATCGCCGAGGCCCACGGCGAGGAGGAGCGCTTCGCCCCGGTCTGGGAGATCGGCAGCAAGGCCCACGGCCTCCTTTTTATCGCCAACATGGAGGGGGTCAACGCTCCCCCGGGCATCATCCTCTCCTCCGAGCTCTACAAGCGGCTGGGCGACGCCATAATAAACGACACCGAGTCTCGGCAGCAGATGATCTACCTGCTGAAGCGGTATATCGACAAGTTTACCGGGAACAGGTTCGGCAACGCGCGCAATCCCCAGCTCCTGTCGGTGCGCAGCGGGGCGGTCTTTTCCATGCCCGGCGTCATGGACACCATCACCAATGTCGGTATGACCCGGGAGGTGCTGAATTACTACGCGCGCTCAGACCAGTGGTTCGCCTGTGACTGCTACCGGCGCTTCCTCCAGGACCTTGCCATATCGTACTATGGCATGAGCCGCCAGGTCTTCGAGACGCTGATGTACGACTACAAGGAACGGGTCGGCGTAGACCTGAAGGAGAAAATGACCGGAGACCAGATGGCGGACCTGGCGGTCCAGTACTATGACGAGATCAAGAACCAGGGGCACTACATCCCGGAGGATCCCTACGAACAGCTCCTCTATTCGATCGTCGCCGTGTTCCGCTCCTGGAACTCGCCGGTGGCCCGGAAATACCGCGAGCTGGTGAACATATCGGACGAGTGGGGCACCGCGGTCATCATCCAGAACATGGTATTCGGCAATTCCTCCCCCGACAGCATCACGGGGGTCGTGCACAGCCGGTACCATGGCAACGAGAAGATCGATCTCTTCGGCGAGTACAAGACAAGGTCGCAGGGCCATGATATCGTCAGCGGCATAGCCAGGGTATTCCCTATCAGCGAGGACCAGAAAAAGGTCTATCGCAAATTTACCTCAATGCCTTCCATGGAGGAGAAATTCCCCGAGCTGTACAACATGCTCTTCAACGCGGTCCAGCGGATACGGGACAAGTGGGGGAACGACCTCCAGATCGAGTTTACCATTGAAAACGGCATACTCTACATACTGCAGGTGCGCGGCATGGTGAACCAGATTTTCGAGGTCGAGGAGCTCGTTGATCCTCCCGACGCAATCGAGCCGTACCACCTCGGGCAGGGCCTGGCCGCGTCCGGCGGCGTCGTATCCGGGAGGGCGGTGTTCATGATAGACCGTATCGACGAGTTGCGGAAGAAATTCCCCGGCGACAGGCTGATACTTATCCGCCCCGAGACAAATCCAGAGGACGTGGAGGGGATGGAGAAGTCGGACGGGATCCTCACCTGCATCGGCGGCATGACGTCCCACGCCGTGCTGCAGATGCGTCGCCTGGAAAAGTCCGGCGTCAGCGACTTTTCCATCATGCATATCGACGAGGAAAACAACCAGGCCTTTGTCGAGTACGCTTCGGCGGAGGACGGCCATGTCCTCGTTCGTGAAGGCGATTTTATTACCATTGACGGATCAACGGGGAATGTTTACATGGGCTATCACCGGACCCGGAAACACGGCATGCCGGCGGATGTTAACTGAGTCAGGATTAAATTGCAGTACTCCCCTCCATTGATGGGGGTTCCCAACAGGAGGTTGCAGTGGCGAGCGTGGACAGGACGTCAAAGAAGCGCTCGCCGGTCGGGGGAGGGTGGTTATTCACCCCCACCTGGCATCTGCTGGACAGGATGTCCGAATGCCGCGGAGGCCACGGATGGCCGAGAGCGGCCCCATCGAGGGGGATGGATGCAATAATAGATTACTATTTTAAGGAGAAGGATCATGAGCACCATATCACCAAAATCACCGGTTGGGATAAATGGAATAGGCAGGATCGGAAAACTACTGGTCTGGGTCATGTCCACGAAAAGCGATCTTGAAGAAATCGTGATTTCCACCGGCAGAAAAACCGGCAAGAGCCTCGAGGACCTTGTCACCTATCTTGGCTACGACTCCACCTACGGGCCCTACGCGCGCTTCCTGTTCGGGTTCCAGAAGGAAAAAGCTATAGAGATAAAGAACGACGCGATATACATGAACGGCAAGAAGCTGGTATGGCTGAACGAATCGCAGTTCCGCGCACCGGGCGCCATACCCTGGTCGCGGTACGGGGTAGAGGTCGTCTTCGACACCACCGGAAAGATGACCGATCCCACGTCCAGCGAGGACAATTCGCTGCGGGGCCACCTCAACAACGCGAAAAAGGTCATACTGACGGCCCCCTTCAAGATCAAGAACAAGGGGACCTCGATGCCCGACGACGCGGTCACGGTCGTGGGCGGGGTCAATTTCGACAAGTACGACCCGGCGGTGCACAGGATCATATCCAACGCGTCGTGCACCACGAACTGCTGCGCGCCCCCGATAAAGGCGCTGGTGGAGCATTTCGGCGACAAGTTCATATCGTACGCGCTTACCACGGTGCATGCCGCCACGAACTCCCAGAAGGTCCTGGACGTGCTGCCCAAGGACGGGGAAAAGGACTGCCGCAAGACCAGGAGCATCATGAACAATATCATACCCTCGACGACCGGCGCCGCCAATGCCGTCATCGAGGTCATACCGGAAATACGGACCCTCGGTATCGGCTCCCAGGCATCGTCGCTCCGCGTGCCCACCAACACGGCATCCATCGTTATCCTGGACATTTCCCTGCTCGGGGAATATGACAATACCTATATCCACGGCATATTCAGGAAATACAGCGAGCGGAACCCCGACATCATGATGTTCTCCGAACGCCAGCTGGTGAGCTCGGACATCATCGGGAGTTCCTATTCCACGATCTACGATTCCCCGTTTACACACCGGAGGACGACGAAACGGGATGACAGGCTGTATACCATGGTTGACCTGAACTTCTGGTACGACAACGAGTTCGGGTATGTGGGCAGCCTTGACCGGCTGTACAACCTGGTCGTGGGAAAACGCTAGAACTTGCAGTGACTGTCAAAGGAATCGTAAAGGCGCGGTCCATGGATCGCGCCTTTTGCTTTTCAGGGCCATTTTTTTCTATTGACATCCCCATCAGGCCTCCCATACTTACTGCATGGGGGCATCCATGAAAAAGAGGACAATTGTAACAGCACTGGCGGTTGCCATGACTTTCACCGCCTGCAGCCGGGATTACAACAAGGACCTGATCGGCACATGGGACGCCGGCAAGGCAACCCTTGAAAAGAACATGACCGTGGTAATAAAGGGCGACGGCACCATGACCGCTGAAATCAAGGATCTTGACATGAAGCCGATCAAGGGCACCTACGAACTCGATGGGGACAAGCTGGTTTTCAGGCTCTCGCTTCTCAATCTTTCATACACCATCACCAAGCTGGACCGAAAGGTGCTGGTCATGAAAAACAAGTACGCCAGGATAACCTGGAACCGTATTCGATAGCCAATCACCGGGCGGCCCCAGAACAGCGGAGCGCCTATTTCTTCATAGTATGCCTGAGAAATGTTCCATTGCGATACTCCTCATAGGCCCGGGCAAGTTCCTCTTTCGTGTTCATGACGATGGGCCCCTGCCAGGCCACCGGCTCGCCTATCGGTTTTCCCGAAACCAGGATGAGCCGGGTGGTTGTTTTCCCTGCCCGTATCTGTATAGCCTCGCCGTCAGAAAAAAGGGCAAGGGTCGCCGGGCCAAGCGGGTACCCGCCGTCGCTGACAATGGCGTTCCCTTCCATGACATAGGCAAAGGCGGTCCGGCCGCGGGGCATGGAGAGTTCGAGCCTTCCGCCGGCACGAATGGCCGCGTCGATGTAGGTGGGTTCGGCTGAAATCTCAAGGGCGGGTCCTTTCACCCCTTCGAAATCTCCGGCAATTATCTTCAATGACGCGTCCCCTGCTGAAATTTCCGGCACGGTGGCTGCGGTGATGTCGCGGTACCGCGGGTCGGTCATTTTCAGCCTCGACGGAAGATTCACCCACAGCTGGAGACCCCAGAGGAGACCGGAGTCCTGGCCCGGCATCTCTGAATGGATGATGCCGCTCCCGGCTGTCATCCACTGGCCGTCGCCGCCGTTAATCGTCCCCTTGTTTCCCAGGCTGTCTTCATGCTTCATTGAGCCGCTGATCATGTACGTCATGGTTTCAATTCCGCGGTGCGGGTGCCAGGGAAACCCTTTCAGGTAGTCGGCCGGATTGTCTGAATGGAAATCATCGAGCAGTAAAAACGGATCGAGGAGCGGCACTTCGTCATACCCGAAGACGCGGTTGAGGCGGACACCGGCGCCCTCCATGGTGGGCCTGCTTTTCAGTATCCTTGCTATATTTCGATATGCTTTCATGTCATTCTCCTGGTGGATTCGGAATTGGCAGTTTGCTGAAAAACAGAAACTGCTAAGCGATACATGGATGTATCGCCGTTTTTCGAGGCATCAGCAGAGAAAAACGTGAGGTTTTACGAATTCATTTCGTGAAACCGTCCCTGAAATACTCCATGGATGGAGTTTTTCAGGAAACTGTTAGATAAATATAAATAAAATGGTGAGAAAAGGCAACTGGGAGCGGCGCTGACCAGGGTTGCTTCATCAGAACAGTCCATCATGACTACACAAATGTTTAGAAAAACAGTTGAATTATTATCAATGAAATGATAAATTGATATCAGAGTTATTGATGATATGAAACGTTCAGGATATGCAGATCTCCCTCTCCATTACGGCCATGTTCCCCGGTGGCTTTACGAGAGGATGGCCAGGCTCGGCGGGGCGATTGTTGAAGCTATCATTGCCGAATACGGCACTTCCGAAATACTCCGGCGCATCAGCGATCCCTTCTGGTTCCAGTCCTTCGGCGCCGTTCTCGGCATGGACTGGCATTCCTCCGGCATCACAACGTCCGTCATGGGTTCACTCAAGCAGGCGATCAATCCCGTTTCAAAAGACCTGGGTATCCGCATATGCGGAGGGAGGGGGAAGCACTCGCGCCGCACACCGGCGGAAATTACGGCGGCGGCCGATGCCGGGGGGCTTGACGGCGATTACCTGGTGCGCTGCAGCAGGCTCAGCGCCAAGATCGACAACACGGCCGTTCAGGACGGCTTCCAGATTTACCTCCACACCTTCATCCTTTCAGATGACGGCGAATGGGCCGTGGTGCAGCAGGGCCTCAACGAAAACACCGGCCTGGCGCGGCGCTACCACTGGCATTCGCCCCGGATCCGCTCCTTCGTTGAAGAGCCCCACGCGTCCATTTACGGCAAGAACCGGGGAAGCATCCTGAACCTGGTGGACAGGCAGGCCGGCGCGGCCAGGGACGGCATCATGGCCATTGCGCGGGAAGAGCCGGGGACCATAATGAAGGAGATACGCAAGGTCATCATGCCGCGCCGTCATGAAGTCACGGAAGATGATGTTAACCTGAAACGGCTGGGCGGAGTGCTCGCCCTGGCCCATGAAAGGGACCTCGCGGGTTTCGAGGGTCTTCTCCTTCTCGAGGGCCTGGGCCCTCGGACCATGCAGTCCCTTGCCCTGGTGAGCGAGGTCATTTACGGAACGCCGACCCGGTTCGACGACCCGGCGCGGTTCAGCTTCGCCCACGGCGGGAAGGACGGAAAGCCTTTCCCGGTTCCGCTGAAGGTGTATGACGAAACGATTGAACAGCTGAGAAAGGCGGTCAACCGGGCAAGGATCGGTCTTGCCGACAGGCAGCAGGCCCTGAAGGGGCTTGCCCGGGCTGTCCAGATCATCGAAGATCGTCACGATCCGTCAGCCGATTTTGACAGGGTCATAGAAAAGGAGATGCGGGAATCGCGCCGGTACGGCGGACGCACCGTTTTCGATAAGGTTGAAAAGCCCGAGGATGAACAATTGACACTGTTTGCATGAAGGCGGGGTCACGTGGCCCCGCCTTCATGCTAGAGACTCTGTTATTTCCAGTCCACAATGGTTTTAAAGTAGGAGGGCCAGAGCTTTCCCATCTTCGGCATTCTTCCTGTTTTGACTGCATCGATGATCATGGCCTTCCGGGCGCAGATATCCTGCTTCGTGGTGAAATCCTTGGTGTGGCACTTGATGCAGTTGTCCTGGATAGCCTTGAAGACGTTGTCGTTCGGCAGGGCGGCGCATTTTTCCTTCGGATATTTCTCAAGGTTTGCCAGACAGCCAATGAGAAATGCCGCGGAAATAATCGACACCATGATGATTTTTTTTCGCATAGCAACCTCCCGTGTTAGTAGTGTTGTGCCGTGTACCACGGCGGTCAGACGCCTCAGCTCCCGCCGTATCCCACGGTCACCTTCCCGTTTTCAACGATGACCGGCACCTGGCGCCTGCCGCCGGAATAAACCAGCATCTTTTCGAGATTCCCTTCTTCTGCACGCACATCGAGGTACTGCGCCCTGTTTCCGTAAGCCGACCTGGCTTTGTCAGTGTAGGGTCAGCCGTTTTTACCGAAGATGAGAATGTTTTCTGACACGATGACCTCCCCGGTATTCTACCACCATTTCCTCGTCAGGTATTCAACGGTGAAAATGTTGGGTGTAAAGTTGGCTTCCTCTTCAAAGCGCATGTTGCTGAAAAGGAGTTCCGTTCTCGTGCCGCGCTTGACGTTTTTCATCTCGAGGCCGGTCGTGTAATAGACCTTTTTCCCGTTGACGTTGTTGCGGGTTATGAATGACAACAGCGAAAGTTCCTTCGTTTTGATCTTGTTCTCGTCGTAATATTCAATCTTCAGCGTGAGCAGCGTCTTCTTTTCAAGGTAGGTCACTTTGCGGCCGTAGCCGGTGTCCTTGACTATCTGTTCGTTTTTCGGGATGCTCTCGATGACATGGCAGTCGAAATCCTTTCCCTTGAAGGTCATGCGGCTGTCGGCAAGGGCCTTGTAGTTGCACTCGGTGAAGTCGGGCTTTCCTATGTCGCCGTTGGAAAAATCGCTGCCGAAGAAGCTGAGGCGTTTGTCCGCGCCGGTGACTTTTTTCGCCTTTCTGATGCCCTTGAGGTAGACATACTTGATGTCCGGCTCGTACTTGTAGTTGAACATCATGTAGGAGTTGCCATTGTCATCAGCCGGTTCCAGGAACGTGCTGATATAGTTTTCTTTCTGCCTGTCCGTTCCGATGAACTCGGTGTATGACGCCATGACCAGCTTTTTCTGGAACCTCAGATCACCGGTGCTCCCGTAAATTTTAATGGTAGCGTCGCCCTTGACCTTCTGGAAGATCGGCTGGTCGTCGTTCGTTTTCATCAGGTGAGTTCCCTTTTCCTCTGCCGTTTCAGCCAGAACCGATGCCGCGCACCCGAATACCAGTACGGCTATGATCGTAGTTTTTAAGAATCGCATCTATGCCTCCATATAACAATGTAGTGATAAATCTTGGGACTTAAAGATTTAATCCTGCACGGCCATCAGGCCTATGCATGCATCCAGTAATTAGAATTAGCCCTACGCTGTTATATGTGTTTGGGACAGGTCACCGCCGCAATATGCAGGCCATTACCTGTCTTCAGCAAGGTGTCAATACAGTATGGGAGTGCATCACGGTTGTAAATAATAAAAATAAAAAAATTAGCGGCGGGTAATGGGAAAAGGCGACAGCGGGCTGGTTTTTGTACACCAGATTTTCAGAAAATCGATCCACGTGTGATAGTTATCTGAAAAGCTGCAATTCGGAATCTTTCGCGTCGCGGTATTCCGGTTTTTTTAGCATTTCACGCATGTTTTTCAATACGGTAAAGGGCCGTTTTACCACGGCGGCATTGGCCAGGAGCGGCGTAAGTTCGCCGCCTGGATCGCTGTGCATCTGGTAAATTACCGTGACCGTTTTCCGTTCTTTATTCGGGATGAAGGTCCAGCTGCCGGAGATTTTCTTCACCCGTATGATGCCCTTGATTTCGGGAAGGTAATCAGGCAGGCTGGTCAGGCCCAGCGTCACGGTTTTTGTTTTCACGTCCCGCCGTGCGGTGACCTTGAAAACGGAGTCACGGTCGTCAGCGGGGAAGGGGACCTTCATCCAGTGGTAAAGGATCATTTCCGTGGAGCTGATTTTTTTCAGGAGACGGGACTCCTTCAGCTTGGGAAACCACCGGGGGTATGACCGGATGTCTTCCATCAGCTTGAGGACCCCGGCCATGGTCGCTTCCACCTCAACGGTGGCCCTGAATTCCTTGAAGCCGGACCCCGGGACATCCCTTGTGTATACCTGTATCCCTTTCCTGTTTTTTTTCAGCGTCCAGCCGTTTTCCTGCGCCGGAGCCGTCAAGGGGATGGATACGGAGAGCATAACAACAGCGGCTGTTGTCAAATAACAGGTTTTTTTCATTTTGTTGCCGATGCTTGCTGTAGTCGCGGCATTTCATGCCGCCAGGTGGGGCACCATAAGATGGATGTTTTTTTTTGTAAAGAAAAATACCTGTTATTTATATTTAACCTTGTCTTCCAGGATCATGTAGCCGCGCACGGCCTGGGACAGGCTGAATTTGAGCGGCTCGGGCGGCCACGGTATCGTCCTGCGGCCCACGAAGAAGAGGCCGGTCCTGGGAGTTTTTTTATTGAGGATCATTTCAGCAATGGTCATCCCGTTGAGGGTGGTCATGGACACGCCGTGCCCCATGCAGCCCAGTGAGAAAATGGCCTTCCTGTCGCGGCCGATGTACCCGATCGCGGGGGCCATGTCCAGCGTTATGGAGACCGGTCCGCCCCACCGGTGGGTGATGCCGATGCCCTTCAGCTGAGGGAATACCTCGGTGATGTGAGCCTCGAGGAGCCTGAAAATCCGGTCGTTAAGGTCATGGTCGAAGTCGGCGCCGTAGGTGAGGGACACATCGCCGCCGCCCATGGCGATGCGGTTGTCCGCCGTAAGGCGGTAGTAGTGAATGAAGTCTCGGGCGTCCTCCACGCCGGCCCGGCACTTCCAGCCGATAGACTTTATCTGCTGCCTGCTGAGGGGTTCCGTGAGGACAATATGGGTGAAAGCCGGGGTCTGCAGGGATTTAAGCTGCGGAAACATGACGGAATAGGCGTTGGTCGCCAGGACCAGGTATTCGCAGACTATTTCGCCGTTGACGGTCATTACCCGGAATCTGCCGTCTCCCTTTTTCTCGAAGGCCGTCACCGGGGAATTCTCGTATATGACCACGCCCTTTTTTTCCGTGATGCGCTTCATCTCCCGGGCGAGCTTTGCCGGGTTGAGTATGGCGCAGCGCGGTTCGAACCAGCCGAGTTTGTAAAAATCCGTGTTGAATTCCGCGGCGAGCCGGTCCCGCTCCCACCGCTCGATGCCCGTTATGCCCCAGTGCTTTACGATGTCAAAGTCGTGCTCAAGCCGCCTGATCTGGGCCGGGCTCGTGGCGACGAGCAGATACCCGCTCCGCTCGTAATCGCAGCTGAGCCTGTTCTTCGAGATGAATTCGTCCAGGTAGTCGACGGCCTGTTCCAGGTACAGCTGCGCATCGCGGGCCTTGCCGTCGCCGAAGCGTAATTTCGTTATTCCCTTCGTGAGGCCGAAGAGTGTCATGGAGAAGCCGCCGTTGCGTCCGCTGGCCCCGTATCCGCAGATCTCGCTTTCAAGGATGCAGACGTCCATGTTCGGATTCATGGTCTTGAGATGATAGGCCGTGGAAAGCCCGGTGTATCCGCCGCCGATAATGACCACGTCGGCTTTCTCCGATGATTCCAGGGAAGGATTTTCCTTGAGATCTTTGGGAAGTGTCTCGAGCCACCAGCTTTTATCGCGGTAATCCATGGCGCACCTCCTGGCCGGGTTGTGTTTCTAATATAGGGATGATAAAAATCAAAGTCAAGACGGCGAGACGGTTTTGGCGGTACAATTTTACGGTGCGGTGAAAAAATAATTGCATTTTCGTTTACCGCGCCTTCATATATCACAATTTAATAATCAGATGCATGCAGTCCGCGTGATGAAGCTGAACGGGCATGGCGGGCGCCCGTATCCGCATCCGGCTGGGGATACCCTATGTCACAAACCGTGTCAATTATAGCCCTGCTTACGCTGAAGCTTGAAGCGTATGCCTTCCTGATGATCACGCCCCTCGCGGTATACTTCGTGGTGTTGAGCGGCGCCCACCGGGGTCCGGACGTCATGCTCATAGTCTACGGCGCACTGCTGGCCGTTCCCATCGTAATTATATTCGGTTTGCCGATGCGTATATGGCGTCTGGCGCCTCTCCTCCGCCCCCTCTACCGTCCATCAGCGGTTGACCTGCCGGAAGAGAAGTTGCAGCAGATAAAACGGGGGCTGCTGAACTACCCGCTCTTTGAAGGAGTAATCATCATCATGCGGTGGGTCCTGGGCCTTACGGTGGCGGCCGGATATGTATACCTCAAGACCGGCATATTCGGCGACATCGAATACCTGCTCGCCATAATTCTGGTCGTCCCGGCAAACTATACCCTGTTCTATTGCACCACGGAAAACTTCCTCGGCCGTGTCCTGCTGGATGAGCGCCTGAGCGTGGTCATGTTGCAGCCCGGCACCTTCCGCCACGTCAGTCTTTTCACCAGGACCCTGCTGATCCTTGTTTCGATCATCATCATTCCGACGGTCATCCTGGGCTATTTCTTCGTCCTGTCCCAGGCCGGCCTCATACATTTTCAGAATACCAGGCTCCACGTATTTTTCATCGTCGGCCTGTCCCTCCTGTCGATCATCAGCACCGCCTATGAATCCACGGTCAATATCCTTCGCGGCATGAATCTTACCATCCGCACCCTGGAGAACATGCGGGTCGGCAATTTCGGCGTCCACCTGGCAATGATCTCGCGGGACGAGATCGGCATGATAACCCAGTACGTCAATTTTCTGGCAGAGGCGCTCCGGTCCTACGTGAAGAAGAACAAGGACCTTACCGACAACCTTGAATTGAAGGTCGAACAGCGCACGGAAGAGCTCAATGCTGCCCTTGAGGAGCTGACGGCGACGAATGAACAGCTCGCCGAGGCGCGGGACGAGCTCTGGGGGGAAATGGAGCTCACCAAGAAGATCCAGACCTCCCTTCTTCCGGCGATGCCCCTCATGAAGGGCTATGATGTGGCCGTCCATATGGCGCCGGCCGCGCAGGTGGGCGGCGACTACTACGATGTCATCAACTGTCCAGGCATTGACTGGGTGGTCATCGGCGACGTTTCCGGCCACGGCGTGCCGGCCGGCCTTGTCATGATGATGGCCCAGACGGCGATCCGGACGCTTGTCAGGAACAACCCTGATGTTGAGCCACACCGGCTCATCGAGGCCATGAACGGGGTACTCCACGAGAACATGAAAAAATTCGCCGAGGACAAGTACATGACGCTGACGGCCATTGCCGTGCATCATGACGGGACGCTGCGGTTTTCGGGCCTCCACGAGGACATGATGATCTATCACGGAGCTACGGGAACGGTCACGGCCCACGAGACCGACGGCGTATGGATCGGCATGTATGATGACATCCGCGGGCAGGTGCGCTCGGAAACCCTTGCCCTTGAGCCGGGCGATGTGCTGCTGCTCCATACCGACGGGGTAGTGCAGGCATGGCGCCGGGAGTCGGTGCGGCATCAACGCTCTCCTGAAATGGACATGTTCGGCCAGAAGCGTCTGGCCGGTCTTCTTGAGCGCAATGGCCGGGAAGCGCCTGGGGTCATTCTGAAAAAAATAGTGATGGATCTGGACAATTTCCGGACGGATGACGACGCCACGGTTGTTATAATAAAGCGATCTTCCCCCTAGCGGTCAATTTTGCCATTCTGCGGTGATAAGATTGTTCCTTCCTATCTTTTGCTTCTCTTGATTCCAAGAGGTTAAGAAAAAACTAAAAAACTATAATTCCACATTGACTTTGCCCTCATTTGTGCCTATATTCCAGTAATTAATTCCATACATTGGATAATGAAATTAATACGAGGTGCTGAAATGAAAAAGGAAAGAATAAAAGTATCCCCTGACGTATGTACCTATAACAGTGAAGATAATAAAACGCTGATTCTTGAAATATCAATCCCGGGCGTGGACAAGAAAGACATTGATCTGCGGATGCTCGATGACAGCTTTACCCTCAACGCCCCCCGGGAGGATGTTGAATTTACCGTGGCCCTTTCACTCTGCTGTCCGGTGCGTGCCGCTGAAACGAAAGCTGAATACCATAACGGCCTGCTCAGGATAGAGGCGCCGTACAAGGATTTCATGGAAAACGCGGTCCAGGTGAAAGTGGCGTAAGGCCGGTACCTGAAAAAAAGGGGATGTCTCAAAACATCCCCCAGCCTCCCGGGGGGCTTTTAATGTTACTCTTGGTCAAATATATTCCCCTCCGGGGGGTGGCTTATAGGACAGTGCCTTTCTGATTCAAATATGAATTAATGCTCATATAAAGAAAATAAATGTTATTAATATGAAGGTTGGAATCAGGATGACCATTGAATAGATCATATAGCCGAAGAAACTGGGCATCTTGATTCCCTGTTCCTCGGCGATTGATTTTACCATGAAGTTGGGACCGTTGCCGATATAGCTGTTGGCCCCCATGAAGACAGCGCCGCAGGATATTGCCGTTAACACCGTGTTTGAAACATGACCACCGTCATTAAGGATGATGTCCCTCGTAAGATTGAGCCCCTTTGCCAGTGAAAGAAAAGTCAGATAGGTGGGAGCATTGTCAAGAAAAGAGGAAAGGATGCCGGTGGACCAGAAGAACTGCCATGGCTGGGTGATGCCCAGGGCCGCGCCCTTATGCTCAAGGATATACAGGGCCGGAATCATGGCAGCGAAGATGCCGGCGAAGAGATAGGCCACTTCCTTGATAGGGCCGAAGGTGAAGCCGTTCTGCTGACGGAGATCACTTTTATACGGCGTCAGGACAAGTGAGAGAATGAGGAGTAATGCCATGCCCCCTTCCTGGGGACCGAATCGGGGCCACCAGGACACCTTTTTAATAAGAAAACCCTGCATGAAAACGATAAATACGACTCCCGCAAGAAGAAACAGGTTGATTTTACCGTCAATGCCGAAACGTTCAACATCTATGGCGCTGCCCGCGACAGGCGCCGGCGGCTCTTTCCGGTAAAGGAAGGAATCAAGAATAAAGAAAATCGATAAAACAATCAGACAGGCAAGGGCCCATTGCGGGGCCAGTCTGAAGGTCCATTCAAAGGGGACGCCCTGGAGATATCCCAGGAAGAGCGGGGGGTCCCCCAACGGGGTAAGGGAACCGCCGATGTTGCTCACAATAAAAATGAAAAATATGATTACATGGGCCTTTCTCTGACGGTCTTTATTTGCCCTGATAAGGGGCCGCACCAGGAGCATGGATGCCCCGGTGGTGCCTATGAAGCTGGCGATGATGCTTCCAATAAGGATGAATATTGTGTTGACTTTGGGCGTTCCTGAAAGGCTGCCCTTGATGAGGATGCCCCCGGATATGATGAAGAGTGATGCCAGCAGTATGATAAAGGACACGTAGTCCAGTGCTTTCTCAAAGGAAAGCTCCCTGAGCTTTTCGCCCATGAAAACCGTGAATATCACCGTCATGGGGACGCAGAATACGCCCAGGGATATCCACCAGAGGTTCCTTTCCCAGAAGTGGGCGTTGATGAGGGGGATGATGGCTATGCACAATAAAATGCCGATAAAGGGCAGGACCCAGAATACCGAGATATCCGGTGCCGCTTCGGCTGCGGCCTGTTCCTTTGCCAGCAGTTCCATGCCGGAGAGAAGGACCATTACCGATGAAGTTGCCACGACAGAGATGATTTTGTTAATCATATAGTTTTCCTCACCCGGCAAAGATAGACTATAAATGCCAATGAATCAATAATAAAAACGGTGCCTTGAAAAAAAACAGAGGCATTATCCGGGCAGTTTGCTGTTGATGAGGGTCTTGCCTATTTCAGCAAGGTATATCTCGCAGGCGATGCATCCCAGGGAAAGCAGCAGGAGTATAAGCCTGCCCGGGTATTCGGTCCCGTAAATGAAGACCGTAACGGCCATGGCGGCTGACAGGAGCAAGAGCACCGAAGCGGCTGATATTTTTCTTTTCAGATAGGGAGTTGTCAGGCGTTTGAACCGCGTCTTCCCGTCTATGACTCCGCATATGAAAGCCGCCGCCACGGTGAAAGGCATGAGCAGCGCCGCGATTTTGACGGTTACGAGCAGTTCATGCCCCAGCGGGGGATTGACCGCGACACCGAGGAGAAGGAAGGGCGGTATTATCGTGACAAAGGCCTGGGGAAAGTGGACCGCTATGGGATGGAGGTTCAAGCCCAGAATGGTCTTTCTTTTTTTTGATATGTTTTCTTTATACGGTTCAAAGGCCGACCGCGACACGCCGCAGGCGGGGCAGATGTTTCCCAGTTTTTTTTCATTGATAATAAATCCGCAGGCCTTGCATTTGAGCTGTTCCATTGGCGGGTCTCCCTGTGCTTGTTGTCATACAGCATGAGATTACATGATGCCGGAGGAAAGTCAAGAAGATAAGGGCCCCTAATGGGTTGTAACGCACATGCATTATTGAGATATAGTTTAAGAGGTATTGCCGTAACAATTCCTGTCATTATACACA
Organism: Spirochaetota bacterium; assembly: GCA_035400945.1. GTDB lineage: Bacteria > Spirochaetota > UBA4802 > UBA4802 > UBA5550 > RBG-16-49-21. Next base: position 19,779 of record DAONAJ010000040.1, on the reverse strand, counting down.
TACCCTTAAAATATGTCCAATTTGGACGCCTGTCCAGTTTCTAAATTTAAAAAATTTTGGTTGGATGAAAACCAATCATTTTTTTACTTTGACATAATATTTACTATTAATTATGTTTTCTATCATAATAAAAAAAGCCTTATCAGGGGGGATGCCGAACCATCAGGGCGGATGTCCCGGTTATTCATGGCAGGTATAACATCCCACGGCGTATGCTGGAGGGTGCAAAATAAAAAAATTATTAGAGAGGAGGAAGAAAATGAAGTATCAGCATAAACTGATGGCCTTCATAACGGCATGTGCGCTCGTCGCATTGATACCATTTTATGCCGCCGCAAAAGACGACAAGGCAAAAGACGCTCAGAAGACTGAAGTGAAGAAAGATCATCCCTGGGTGCTGAAGAAGAACAAGGACGGCATCCAGGTGTTTGTCCGCGACGTGGACGGGATCGATTTCAAGGAATTCCTCGGCGTTACCACCATCGATGCGCCGATGGCGGTGGTGGACAGGGTCATGGAAGACGTTCCGAACCAGGTGAACTGGATGTGCGACATCATCGAATCGAAGGTCATCAAGGCCGACCCGGTCAACCCGGTCCAGTATAACGTCATCACGGCGCCCCTGGTGGCGAACCGCGATGTGGTGATCCAGACCAGGATCGTGCGCACGCCGCAGAAGATCAGCCGCTATTTCAAGGGGATCGAACTTGCTTCCGTGCCGCCGCGGAAGGGGATCGTCCGAATGCCGAGCATGGTAGGGATGTGGATTTTCGAGGCGGTGGGGAAGAACCAGACCAAGGTCACCTACCAGAACCTCGGCAACCCGGGCGGCAGCCTTCCCTCGGGCCTCGTGAACATGACCGTGGTGAAAATGCCCTTCAACTCCCTGACCGGACTGAAGGAGCAGTGCAAGAACCCCAAATATAACAAGTGACCAACCGCGAATCAAAGAACACCGCAAAGGGGCCGTCCCAAAATAAGGGGCGGCCTTTTTTTTATGGAATTTTACTTTACTTTTTAAAATTGGTTATGATAATCATCATGACTGATATTTCAGGATGGAGTTACCGCAATGCCGGAATTCAAGGTTACCATTGAGCTGTCGCAGTTGTTCATCCCCATGGCCTGTTCCGGAATCCTCTTCCTCGGATGGCTTCTGTTCACCTACATGTATATCCGTTCAATGCAGGCGCTCCACCTGGCCATGCTGATTCTATTTTTCCTTGGTTTCGTCTTCGTGTTTTCCGAGGCGATGATCCTATCCGTGGGCATGTGGCTCCTGGACGCTTCGATCGGGAGGCAGTTCCACCGGATCGAGCAGCTCTCGGGCGCCTATTTCATGTTCGGCATAGCGTATTTCGTGCAGGGTCTGACGGACCTCACGCCGGGCTGGAAAAAGGTGAATCGCTATGTGGGTTATGCCGGCCTCGGCCTTGCCGTGCTGATCACCATCATTGCCTTCATCATGCCGGACCTGTTTATCTCCCAGGCGAGTCACAAGGCCGGGTGGGAGACGATCCAGGCCGACTACGGGCGAGGCCTGGAGGGCCCCCTGTACCAGGTCCGGGACGCACTCATCGGGATCATGATACTGTACGGCACCGGGTGCTTTATTTTCGAGATGGCCCGAAACCGGCGTTTCGCCTATGTGCTGTTGCCTTTCATAGGTTTCATTATCGCGATTCATGGTGCCTTTGTCGACATCATGTTCGTTTACACCCGCGTTTATTACGACCTGACCCCGTGGAGCAGCCATTCCCGTTTTACCGTCGGCATCACGGCGATGATCGTTTTCTGCATGAGCGCAGTGTACCGTAAATTTTTCGACATGGCCCACGAGGTGGAACGGGCGGAGGCCCACGCCTCGGCCGAAGCAGAAAAAAACCTGGAACAAAACAGGTTCATCCGGGAGGTTCTGGACAACGGGTCTGGCTCGCTGGTGGTGGACATCGAGTCCCTTTCGGCCACCATATCTGACTTCACCCAGCACAGCCAGGAGCAGGCCGCCGCGACCGAGGAGGTAACCGCCTCCATAGAGGAGATCACGGCGGGGATCGACAGCGTCAAGAGCATAGCTGACGAGCAGTTCCTGAACCTGGAGCTTCTCCTGCACACCATGGAGGAGCTCTCGGAGATCATCATCACCATGAACGCGCTGGTGGAAGAGGCCCTCACCATGATCGACCAGATCTCGGTGAACGCCAAGTCGGGCGAGCAGTCGCTGAGCGTTATGAACGAGAGCATGGGCAACATCAGCAGGAGTTCCCAGGAGATGACCGGCATCATCCAGATAATCAACGACATATCCGACAAGATCAACCTCCTGAGCCTGAACGCGGCCATAGAGGCTGCCCGGGCCGGCGACGCAGGTCGCGGCTTTGCCGTCGTGGCGGACGAGATATCGAAGCTGGCGGACCAGACCGCGTCGTCCATCAAGAGCATCGACACCCTCATCAGGACCAACGAGAGCGAGATCGGAAAGGGAAACCAGAACGTGGGCGCCGCCGTTGAGAAGATCAATTACATCATCAGCGACATAGAAAAGATCGTGAACAAAATAACCGTCATCTCCCAGAACATGAGCCAGCAGACACTGGCGAACCAGACGGTCAACGAGAACGCGGAGAAGGTCAAGACCCGGTCGGAACAGATCACCAATGCCATGAACGAACAGAAACTCGCCATCGAGGAGATATCGAAGACCGTGGGCTCCATCAACGAGCTTTCGCAGCACAACACCCATCAGATCATACAGATCACCGATTCCACCAAATCCATCGTCGCCAGGGTTGAGAACATGCATGAAGAGATTGATAATTTCGTGCGGAAATCGCAGCTCGCCGGAAGGGATCAGTAATCTTCCCCGGACAGGTGGATCTTCCCGGCGGGCGCGCCCGGGGCGCAGGAAAAAATATTGACACAGGGCTATGAAGTTTATAGGTTGATTCCCCTCGGGGTGTAGCTCAGCCCGGTTAGAGCGCCTGCTTTGGGAGCAGGAAGTCGGAGGTTCGAATCCTCTCACCCCGAAAGTCGAAACATATGCGCCAGTAGCTCAGTGGATAGAGCAACGGCCTTCTAAGCCGTTGGTCGCTGGTTCGATCCCAGCCTGGCGCGCATCATAACCCCTGAAGATATCAGGGGTTTTTTTATTGGAAATTTTATTCAAAAACTTTTTTCCCCCGCCCGGAGAATGTATATTGTTCTAACAGTTTCCTGAAAAACTCCTCCCGGGGAGTTTTTCAGGGACGGTTTTACGAAGTGAATTCGTAAAACCTCACATTTTTCTCGGCTAACGCCTCGAAAAATGGCGATACATCCTTGTATCGCTTAGCAGTTTGCTTTTTTTCAGCAAACTGCTAATCTTATAGATAGAGGATATGATATGGATAATCAACAATATACATACAGATGCACCGGGTGCGATAAAACGGTCAGCTACTCAACGAAATCGGTGGCTCCCACCTGCTGCGACAGGGAGATGGTGAGGGAGCCTCTTCCATACTGCACCTCCGCGGACCATGCGGAGATGGTGCGTAATGAAGACGCGGGTGAACCATGTGATGACGGAAGGGCGGATGCGGGGTGAGGGCGTCCCTGCCGCAGAGCTGATGAGCAAGGAGCAAACAGGTGCGTCAGCATAAGATCATTCGGGTGATAATCGCCGGTATAGGGTTTTTCACGGCAGTCAGCCTGTCGTTTCATATCTATCGGTTTTGCCTGACGCCGGGTACTCCGCGTTGGGCTGTCCCCCACCTGGCGGCGGTGCTGGCCCTTATCGTGGTTGTCGTTACGGTGGTTTTTTTCGCCGCGGGAACCATCAACAGGAAGCGATGATAAAAGCCTGCCGGCAGGGAACTTATCGGTCACGGCACGATTATTTCGGCCACCAGGGGCAGGTGATCTGATATCCTCAAGGTGTCTTCATGACGGATATAATGGGTGCGCAGCTCCAGGCTGTTGGAGAGGAAAATGTAGTCTATGGTCCTGTCAGGCCCCGTGGCCGCCGGGTCATTGGGGAAATGGGTGAACCATTTCTGGAAGCCGGGGCCGCCCACTTCCGGCTCGCCTGGCACCGATTTATATTTCGGGAAGAGGAGCGAGAGCTCGGTCTGCGGGTTGTAGTATGTGCGCATTTTTTCCGGCAGGCGCTCATACGCTTTTCCCGGGGGCAGAAGGTTGAAGTCCCCTCCGATCATCCAGGGGTTCCCTTCCCGTGTCGTTCTGTCGAGGAGGGCCTTCACGAACCCGACCTGTCTCTCCATGGTGTCAGATCCCTGGGCGAAGGCGTCTAGGTGCGTGTTGAAGACCACAAGGTCCTTCCCGCCCTCGACGGGCATACGGACTTCCAGGACGCAGCGCTTGAAGTTGAACTGCTTCACCAGGAGATTGTCGGGTATTACCGGAAGCTGGTGGCGGAGTGCGCCGCTTATTCTGTACTTCGAAAGTAGTGCTAGCTTGAGGCCCACGCTCCCGTTTATCCGCGGGTGCGGCACGTAGGCGGCCTTGTGGTAAAAGCTCGATGAATACGATGTATACTCCGGAGAAAGCATTCCGAGAAGCAGGGCGAGCTGGTTCTCGTAATCGGTCCTCTTTGAGCCTTCGTCTATTTCCTGGAATAGAATAATGTCAGGATTTTCGGCGCTGATGATCCTCGCAATTTCACCGCGTGTCGCTGCGATGTCCTTCCTCGAGGGCCGCTCGTCGGGTCCGCTCCCGTCGGATAGGTCGTAGAAGAAAACGTAATTCTTTCCCGCCATATACTGTATGTTCCAGGAAAGGACCTTGACCTTTTGTCCCGGTTTCAGCACCGGCGCCGACTGCGGGGACACGAATGCTTCACCCTGCGCGGGGGCCGGGTGGAAGGTCGAATCATGGATGATGACAAGGAACACCAGGAATATCAGCGTGGCAATAATGCCGGACTTGAATAACGTACTTGATGGCTTCATGGGGGGACCCTTAACATTTTTTTATTATGATAAACTCTGTCCGGGAAATGGCAATAGTTTTTTGGTCCACTGAACAGAAAAACTAATTTACAAATTGTTGGAAATGCTGTCAAATTGAATGAAAGAAATACCGGAGGGTCAGTTATGCCACAACTAACCGTGGGCGATTGCGTCAGGACAGGATGGGAAGGCTTTAAAAAGAATGCCGGCATTGCCATCGGCATAGTCGTAATTTACGGGATTATCACCTCCATCGGGAACATGATTCCTCTGGTGAACCTTGCCGTGGCCGTGGTCGTCACACCGGTGATGTCGGCAGGCCTTGCCATGTTTGCCCTGAAAGCTGCACGGGGCGGGGAGGGGCAGATAGAAGACCTTTTTGCCGGATTCAGCGGGAACTGGTTCGGGAGCTTCATCGGCGCCTACTGGCTCTTCGTTGCCATCGTGGCTGGCGCTTTCATCCCTCCCATCATCGGTTTCGGCATTGATGTGGCGATCCATGGCGGTTTCAAAAATTTCTTTCCCTATGTCACCATTGCCGTATCCGCGGTCACCCTGGTGGCCCTTATAATAGTCATCCTCCGTTTTTCCATGGTGACCTATCTCATCATTGACGGCATGACGGTGATGGACGCATTCCGCGAGAGCGCCCGGATCACGAAGGGCTTCACCGGCACCCTGTTCCTTGTTGCGCTGGTCAACGGCCTTATGATACTCTGCGGGATCCTGCTCCTGTTCATAGGGCTCCTTTTCGCCATGCCTCTCACCATGATCGTGTTCGCTGCTGCCTATACGAAGCTGAAGCCTGGAGCACCTGCGGCTGTTCAGAATCCGTCACCAGGCCCGACCATACCTCCAGCAGCGCCGAGCTTGTAATTTATGGTTTATTGAGGCTGTCCAATAATAAATAATTTGCCACAGAGACACTGATGCACAGAGATTAAAACATTATTATTGCATGAAACAGTCTATATTTTATGCATTCCAGGAGATAATCCTATAATTTCCATGCCTCTGTGGCAGACTTTTTAGATAACCCCCAATAAAACGCCATCACATAAATCCCCTCGCAAATACAATTTGGATTGATTTTGAGAAGATTTTAATTTCCGTATTTTATAATTGATTCATTATATGGATGCTGGATGTATGGTCCGGGTACCTGCCGGGGTCGGTACGTTCATGGAATATAATAAATATCCTGTCGTAAAGAGGTAGTTCATGAATCTTAAGTCATTTCTCAGACGTTTTTTCTGGTTTGTCAATTTCCGTACAATGTTAAAACTGACAATATGGTGGATGCGGACGCGAAGAAATCGTGTGCTTTTCATTTTCGAGGGCAGGGAATACACCTACGGTGAAACATATAAACAGGCCAGCATATACGCGAATTTCTTCCTTACGGAAAGAAAGAAGCTGGTCGATGCGGGAAAGCTGGGCAAGCATGACCGGCTGGCCCTGGGCGTCTACATGGAGAACACGCCGGAGTACGTGTTCGCGTCTCTGGCCGCAGGCCTCGGCAACTCGGTGTTGTTCGCGATCAATACCGGCTTCAGGGGCGAGACCCTGGCGAAGGTAATAGACCAGGCGAAGGTGGCGTTTCTTGTCGTGAACGGGAATTCGGCAGACGAGATCAAGAAGGTTGCCGGCGAAATAACCGTCATCGGCGAGAAGGACATCCTCTGCGTCGGTTCGGATGAAGAAATAAAGAAAACAGGGTACCGAAGCCTTGCCCGGGCCGTCGCTGATGCGTCTGAAAAGGTCCCGGGCCGTTATCGGGTCCCGGTCGACAATTTCAGCCCCGTCATTGTTATTTATACGTCCGGCACAACGGGGATGCCCAAGGGCGTGCCCTGCACCCACATCAAGCTCGTGGGGGCCGGCTTCGTGGTCCAGAACGCGGTCAAGCTCACCAGAAAGGACCGTGGCTACATCTCGATGCCCCTCTTTCACTCCAACGCCTGGTACATCGGCATCCTGCCGCAGCTCATCGCCGGCGGAAGCTTCGTGCTCAAGAGAAAGTTCAGCGCCAGCGCCTTTGAGAAGGACATGCTGGAGTTTGGCGTGACGTTCCTCAATTACGTGGGCCAGCCGCTGCACTACATCATTGACGCCCTTGAAAAGAAATACGGCAGCGGCGACGCCATAGAGAAGGCCCTCGCCAGTGATCCGAGAAACAGGTTCCGCGTCGCCTACGGGAACGGCGCTTCCGTCATTGACCGTAAAAACCTGAAGCGGTACCTGGGCATGGAGCATATCTTCGAGATCTACGGCTCAACCGAGGCGGTCATTACAACGGCAAACCGGCCGGGCGACCCGATTGAAAGCGTCGGCATGGCGCCGAAAGACGTGCTGATCCTGAATGAAGAAGGGAAAGAATGCCCGCCGGGCATCGTTGACGCCAGCGGCAAGCTCACGAACTATGACGAGGCTGTCGGCGAGATCTGCCGCAGGGTCGGGACGGACAACCTCCGCTTCGACGGCTACTTTGATAACAAGGGCGCAACCAGCCAGAAGTTCCGCAACGGCATGTATCACTCCGGCGACCTGGGACATGTCCGCATCGTCAAGGGCAAGCGGTATCTCTATTTCAACGGCCGCACCGACGACTGGATCCGGAAGGACGGCGAGAACTTTTCCGCCGAGAATGTGCTCCACTTCGCCCAGGAGATCCCCGGAGTCGATATAGCCGTCGCATATGGCGCTCCCTGCGCTGTGGCTGACGAACATGTCATGGTAACCGTCCAGCTCAGGAAGAACTGCGCCTTCAATCCGGAAGACGCCCATGCGTGGCTGCTGCGTCAGCAGAAGGAGGGCGGGATGGACCCGAAGTGGATGCCCGATTACATACGAATTATCGACCATTTCCCGGTCACCGACACCCAGAAGATCATGGTCCGCCCATATAAGAAGGATTATTTCAATATCGAGAAAAACCCGGACATGAAGGTGTTTTACCGCGAGCGGGGCGGCAGCACCTACCATCCCCTGACCATGGATAAATTCCTTGAGATAAAGGACGGTTTCAAGAAAAACGGCCGCGAGGCGTTCCTGGTATAGTAAAGACCCGGCTGAACATTATCTCCTGCCTGTAAACGGCCCGATGATTTTATTGTTGACTATCGATAAAATCCGGGCCATTTTTTATTAATGACTGCGCCGCATGCCGTCTATTTCACCAGGAGGAGTCAGATGGAAAAGGGGATATTGAAAATTTTCGCAGTCCTGTCTATTCTGGTCATGTCAGCTTTTTTCCTGTTCAATGCCGGATATACCCAGGCAAAGCAACCGTGCATGTTTAACGGTACCGTCAACAATGCGAAAGTAAAGAGCTTCAAGTGCGAGATCGTCCATGATGGAGGCCCCTCGTACCTGCTTATTCAGCTCGATTTCAACGGGAGCCTGTGGATGATGGACCTGACCGGTGTGACAAATAAACCGGGAAAACAAAGTATGCTCCTTGTCCTGAAAAGGCATGACGGAAAGAAATTTTCCGAAAGTTATTCGGGTGAAACCGCTCAGGAACTGAAGGCAAGCGGCAGGTTCCCAAACCTTCTCGGCTTTTTCAAAAGCACCATAGTTCTTAAAGACGCCAGGGGAAAACAAATAGTCGTCACCGGGGACTTTGTCTGGGATATTTCCAGGTTTTCGAAATAATAGTGTTGAACAGATGCATCCTGACAGGAGGATATCATGATTGTGCCTGGTATAAAAACACCGGTCAATTGTCCGGTATGCGGCGCCCGGCTTTCGTGCGGAGCGATTGTGACCTGCGAATACTGCGGATCGGAATTAAACTTTGAGACCCCTCAATCCGGAGGGCCGGTGGTAAAGCGCGGGAGCACGCCGGCGGGAAGGAGAGTCATCGAGGTGGTTGTGGCCCGCTTCCTGATGACGAACAAGATCAACCTTGCCGGTGATAACCTTGCGATGCAGCGCATAACCGAGGGGTCGGAGCTCATTGCCAGGGAAATATCGGAAAAGGGCAAGGCGAAAGTGGATTTTCCCTTTATCGCCGCCGGCCCATCAGGGCCGGTAAATCTAAAGATGGAATTGAAACAGGCTGACCTCGGCTGAGTGATAGGCGGGGCCGATGGGAAGGGCCTCTGGCATGAATCTATCCGCTATTACCCCTTCCGGTTCTTCTCCATCACCTCTATGAAGCTCTCGATCCGCGTCTTCATCTGCGCCTCGGAATAGGCGCGGGGGTCGTTCATGTCGCACTGGATGATGAGGACCGGAACGTGCAGGTCCTCCTGGATGGCGTTCTTAAGGTCGATCATGCCCGTGCTTGACGGGCGGCACGACAGGTTCTCGTGGAGGATGACGCCGTCGATCTTGTAATCCTTCACGGCCTGTTCGAAGTACTGGATCCGCTTTTCCAGGTTGTAGGAGTAGGGGAGGTCCATCATGATGCGGGCCACGTCCCTGAGCGTCTCGGTATAATCCTTGCCCACCGGCTTCGGCGGCGCAAAGGAAAAGGTGTAGGGCTCGTAGGTCACCACGGCGCTGTACTTGGCCAGGTCGTACATGAAGCGCATCTTGTACCAGAAGGGTATCCCCTCAAAGAGGAGGCGGTACTTCTCCCTGGCGCCGCCGGAAAGGGTCCCCCGGCCGCTCTCCGCGCGTTTCCGGATGTCGGCCTTTATCTTCTCGAAGAACTTGATGCCGACCTTTTTCCCAGGGAGCACCACCAGGGGGAAGAAGGACGCGGAGGTCTCAGCCGAGCTGTAGGGGCTGGGGACGCACTTGCGGTACTCGTAGATCTCACGCCAGAGGACGCTCATGCGCTCTGATTCCTCGCAGGCCCTGTTAAGGCGTTCGATGTTGAGCTCCTTGCCGGTGTGCTTCTTGACGAATTCGAAGAAATCGTAAAACTGCTCCACCATGTAATTGATGTATCCCTCGATGGTCCGCTCGTCTGTGCCGCTTACGATCTTGGGGCAGTCGAAGACGAATATGGGCACCTTCAGCTTCTCCGCCTGGATCTGGAACCATTTCCAGTGGGTGTCGCAGATGGTGTTGGTGCAGGTTATGATGTCCGGCTTCGCGATGCCGCCCAGGGTCGTCTTGATGCCGGTGTCCACGGCGCCGAAGTTCGTCTTGCAGTAGGAGCAGAGGTCGCGGGAATATCCCATCCCTTCGGCGTGCTCAATAAGGCGCTGGGACTGCTTTTGGGCGGCCGCCACGGTCGCCATGTTCTCCGGGTGAAGGGGAAAGATGTCAAAGCCCCAGAGGAGCTCCACTGGGAAGCCGGCGCAGGTCCACGCGGTCTTTTTCCACGGGAGCATGGAGTAGAGCTCCCCGACCAGGAGGTACCATAGCATGGGCCACTTGAGGTTTTTGGCGTGGGGAAGGGTGTCTATCCGTATCTGGGGGGCTTCCAGGGAAGCCGGTGCTGTTGTTTGCTGGTTCATGGTGTTCACCTGTTATAACATCTCTGAAAATGCGGCAAGACGGTTCATGAGCTGGTGGTCCGGCCCGGGCGTGAATTCGCGCTCAAGGTGGAGGATGCGTATCCCCTTGTCTTTAAGCTCGCCGTTCACCAGTACCGAGTCGTACGCGAAGGGCTCGCAGAATTTTATGTTCTGTGATATGACCGTGTCCAGGCCCGAATCGGACAGGGCCCGCTCCAGGTATTCGATCCTGCTCCTCAGCCCCACCTTCGTGGCCGGCTTCGGAATGGAAAGATAGTACCGCGCCAGGGCGTCGACGGGGTTCCCGTCTTCCGGGATGAGGGTGGCGTAATAACGCTCGCCAACGGAAAGGTCGTCACGGACGACCCTGAAGCCGGACTCGTCGATCTGGTCCATGAGCTCCGGGTACGTCACGTCGGAGCCGGTCAGCAGCACCTTTATCTTGTTTTTCGGTATGGGCCCGCCCTTTTCGGCCCTGCCTATGAGCTCGTCGATCGCGGCAACGGCATCTTTTTTGGGGAGGGTCATGCTTTTTATCAGTACCGTGAGGTATTCGCGGTTGGTAATGTCCTTTTCGCTCCTCAGGGCCGATAATTTCTGGAGTTTCTTCTTAACTTCATTCGATTCCCTGCTGGCGGCCGCTATCATGTCATCTGTTATGGAGACCTTGTACTGGCGGTTGAGGGTGTCGATGAGGCGCCACAGCTCCGTCTTCATGAAACGGAGGGCCATGCTGTCGTCCTTGATGGGGCCGTTGAACCAGTGAAGGAAAGGCGTGCTGACGTGGCGCTTCCACACGTCATAATGGCGGTTTGTGGCGTTGCAGCCCTGGGCCACGATAATTCCCTCCCACTCCGAAGACCTGGTAAGGGCTTCCGTGAGAAAGCTCCGCGCCGCCGGGCAGAAGAATGCCTGCAGATACTGGTCGGCCGGGGCATTGGATGCATGGACGTCCCCGAATATCTTGTAGGGTACAAACCCCGCTGCCATGATGATCTCTTCGGGCATATCGTGGGATGAATCAAAATACGCTATTTTTTTCATAGGTGAACCGGTCCTGTGCCCGCTCCTTGATGGTTTTGCGCGCGAAAGCGCGTCTTTGTTACCGTTTGTGTATACACTAACTCCGCATACAACCTGAAAAATATCCGGTTAAGCGCCACTGTCAAGTCAATGACAATTTAAATTGCTATTGCCCTGCGGCGCCGATATTACAGCGACCCGCGGAATTTCAGATAGTCGTCCGCGCACCGCGCCGTGGCCTCGAGCATGGGGAGGTGGCCGATGCCGGGCAGCATGATAACCCTCGAATTCGGCATGAGCTTATGGAGGATTTCCGCCGTGGCCGGATTGATGGCACGGTCCTTGTCGCCGAACACGATAAGGGTGGGCACCGTTGATCCGTTGATACGCTTTTCGATCGAATCGCCGGTAAGCTCCTTGAAAATGCGCTGTTCCAGGGAAAAGTTCCTGATGCGCTCCCTTGACATCACGTCAAGCATCGGCCGGGGAATGGGCGGCGGATCGTTCATAACGAACTTGAATGTTTCGGCGAATTCCTGCTCGCTTCTCGCCATGAGGGGGTTCTTCCCCGTTTCGCGGATGATTTTTCTGAATTCGCTTTCCGGTGCCGACCACACTCCGCCCGGATCAAGGAGCCAGAGGCTCTTTACTTCCTTCGGATAGAGGGAGGCGTAGGCCATTGCTATATGGCCTCCCATGGAGCTTCCCCCCAGGTGGATTTCCTTGATTCCGAGGGCCTGCGCCAGGGCATGGAGGCGCTTTGCCTGCGCGGCTGTCCGATAATCAGCGTCGGCCGGGTGGGACGATTCGCCGAAACCGATATGGTCGGGGATAATGACCCGATACCGCGGCGTCAGGTATCGGGCGATAAGGGTGAAATTCTCCTTGTCGGCGCCGAAGCCGTGGAGGAGCATCAGCGGTTCGCCTTTTCCTCCATCGAGATACACATACCGGAGACCGCCGGGCAGCGTGATCTCGCGCCGTGCGACGCCGGACATGAGGTGTCCGGTACTGTGGATGAGGCCGGTGGCCTTTTCCGGGGCCATGTAAATAAAGCCGAGCGGGATAAGGACTATAAGAACAAGGATGATAACGATGTACTTGAGTGGACGCATGATATTCCCCCTGTCGATGTGTAGTCTATGATAAAATGAAGGCGGTATCGGTAAAGTCAATCTTTTTTCACTTCGTCATGCTCGCGGGCATTCCACCTTCATGACGGTACGTGAAGGGGTTTGAATAATGGATTAATAATTATTTGACAGGCTGAGGAGGGATTCGGATATAGTATCAAATGAAGATTTTTGATTGCTTCGTATTTTTGTTACCGGCAGCCCCCCATGGACCAGTACCTAAATGAGATATCCAGAGCCGCTGAATTGCTGATGAAAACCAGGAATGCCGTTGCTTTCTGCGGGTCAGGCGTATCGGAAGAGAGCGGCATAGCCACGTTCCGCGATCCGGGCGGTATATGGGAGCGTGTCAACCCGATGGAGGTGGGGACGCCGGAAGGAATGATCTCCGTTTTAAATAAGAACCCCGGCAGGATCCTCCCCGTGTTCATGGAGCTCCTCGATGTGTTTGAGAAAGCCGACTTCAATCCGGGCCACCGCGCCCTGGCTGAATTCGAGAAGATGGGGATCCTCAAGAGGATCATCACCCAGAATATTGACAACCTTCAGCAGGAGGCCGGCAGCAGGGCGGTCATCGAGGTCCACGGCAATCTCTTCCGCCTGGCCTGCATCTCGTGCGGGAAAAAGATCAGGGTCGACCGGAAGCCCTTTGTTTCAACTCTCAGGGCAAGGCTGGCGGCGATCACGGCTTTCACGCTTCCGGCCCTGCTGGAACTGGTGCCCCGCTGCGAGGCCTGCGGTTCGCTGATGAGGCCCGATGTCGTCATGTTCGGCGAAGCGGTGCAGGAGCTGCCTCCCGCCTTTGCCGCCGCCCGCAGCTGCGACGTGCTGATGGTGCTGGGGACTTCCGGGGTCGTGTATCCCGCGGCGGAGATCCCCTTTGAAACGAAAAAGCAGTTCGCTGATATCATCGTCGTCAATCCCAATGAAAATGCCTTCAGCGACATCACCGATGTATATATTCCGATGAAGACGGGGGAAGCCCTTCCCGCCATTTTGAATGCTTTAAAGAAAATGATGTAAGGCTGGATACTTGATGGGGCCTCGGGCGGCGTCAGTCGCTGCTGTGCACGTACCGCCGGCAAAACCAGAAGGGCCGGACCGGGGCCCAGCCCTCATGACTTCGTACCAAGGCTCTAGTTGGCGCTTTTCATCGGGCCGGTGGACAGTTTCTGAAGCTCGGCTTTAAGTACGGAAATATCCATGACGTAATTGCTGTACACGGCATGCATTCCCTTGTTTTTCGCGTCCCTGGCCAGCCGTTCTTTCCGGACTATCTCCTGCTCGATCTTGTTGGCCTTGTTTGATGCTTTTTCTCTCTTCATATCAAAACCTCCATATAAACCATGAAATATTTTGGGGGTTTGATTGACATTTATTGTTTTGTTTATTACATTCTTTCTGATGTTACATAATGTTAATGTCAATCTCCGGGGAAACCCGGTCCTGGCCTCATGCCCCACATGGGGCCAGAATTTTTAGTACCCCATCTTTGGTTAAACCTTAAGAAATTATAAAATAATTTTGTGATCGTCAAATATTTTTACAAATATTTTTAAAAAAATATTGATCATGTCACTGCAATAAAGCATAACGGTATATTATTTAGCCCTTGCGGGAGGGTTTTTTATCAACACGTTATTCATGCTGTTATTTTTTCCTTGAAAATTATCGCTGATTCATGGGAGTCTAGGTATTTACAGTGTTCAAGTGAAAAAAAAAGATTCGCATGAATGCCGCAGTGACTGACCTTGAACGGAGTCGATACCGGGACAGTTAAAAAAAGATTGACTGAAACATCTCTGCAGAGGTTTTATTTATAACGTCAATGTCGGAATCGATTGATGGGGCGGCTTTAGAATATGTCATCATGAAGTTCCTTCAAAATGAGAGGAACATATAATGAAAAGAGTAATGATTTCCGCGGTGCTGGCCATGATCTTCCTGGCGTCCTGCATGACGATGGGGGGCAGGTGGAGCCAGGCCAGAATTGACAGCATGTCCGAAAAATGCCTCACGGAAAATGACGAGTTGAAACCTTCAACCGCAAAATGGTACAATCTGAGCACCCAGGCGCGCGCCAAGAAAAAAAGGGAGATGAACGAGTACCGCAAGAGGCGCATAGAGCTGTACCAGTCCCTTGACGGCTATAAGAAGAACTACGTCCATGTCGATAACGACGGAAAATGCCGCAAGAACGAGTGCAAGTCCCTCGACAGGCTGCGGCTCCTTATAATTGCCGGATGTCCCAAGACCGGCGAGTCTTTCCCGCGGGTATTGCCGCAATAATCATGATCGTCATCTTCAGCACACGCCTGATACGGTTCCTGGTCCCCTGGTTCCATGATATCACCGGACTGACGCTGTTTCCCTTTATCATCCTCAGGAAAGAGATCCGCGGAACGGCCGAGGCAACCGTGACGATAAACCATGAAAAAATACATATCAGGCAGCAGGTTGAGCTCCTCCTGGTCGTGTTCGCCCTGTGGTACGCCGTATCCTTTATAGCGGGACGCCTGCGCGGCCTTTCGTGGCACGATGCCTACCGGAATATAATCTTCGAGCGCGAGGCCTTTGACCGGATGTATGATCCGGACTATCTTAAATCCAGAAAGATTTTCTCCTTCCTTAAATACCGCACTAAGGCTTCATGAGTTAGAGCGTAACCGGCTTCACGGGAAATGCGTCAGAAAAAAGAGCCGAAGGGCCGAGGACTGTCTGAGTCTTCATTTTTTTGTCCGAGTCCCGCAGGCCCGGAGGCTTTTTTCTGACGCTCCATATTCCGGAAACAGGCAGCATTTTTTTCATTGACCAAAACAAGAATCATTAGTATAGAACATTCATGGAGCCGACGAAAATATTCATAGTCGAAGATGAAGCCGTCGAGGCGTTGGCCCTGACCGCCGTCCTTGAAAAACTCGGGTACATCGTGGTCGGCGAGGCCCTCTCAGGCAGCGAATGCATAGTGAAGGTGCCGCACCTGAGGCCGGACCTCATCATCATGGACATCAAGCTCCAGGGGGAGATGGACGGTATCGATACCGCATGGGAGCTGCGTTCAATTTCCGACGCGCCGGTGATCTTCGTCACGGCCATGTCTGACGAATCATCGCTTAACCGCGCGAAAATTACCGAGCCGTACGGCTATATCGTCAAGCCCTACAACGAACGCGAGCTTTACACTACTATAGAAACCTCGCTGCACCGCAACTGGATCGACCGCCGCATGAGGGACAGCGAGACAAAATACCGGGCCCTCTTCGAACAGTCCCCCGATGCCATTTTCATATCTTCCGCGGACGGCACCATAACCGATGTGAATCCGGCCATGAAGGTCCTTGCCGGGTATGAGATCGAACGTCTGAAGGGTATGTCCATCCTTGATCTGTTTATCCTGCGCACCGAGGGAGAGCGGCTCCTTGCCGACATCCATGGATGTGACTGCGTGGAGAACCGGTCGGTCCGCCTCCGGAAGAGCGACGGCACGGAATCGGAGTGCCTGCTGACCCTGACGAGGATTGTGACCGGCCAGGGAACTGGTTTCCTTTGCCAGGGTATCATCCGGGACGTGACGGTGGAAAAGCGCCTGGAGCGGGTGCGGGACGTGCTGTTCCATGAAAAGATCAAACGGGTCAAGGAGCTTAACTGCCTCTACCGCCTCGCCACCATTTCCGGGAACATCAAGACGCCCCTCGAAGAAATGTTCCTGCAGACCGCGGAGGTCGTGCCCACCGCGTTTCAGAACCCGGGCCTGGTCTCGGTCAGGATAAGGTTCGACGGCGGGGAGTACGAATCGCCTAAATTCGTTCAGGGGGCCGTGTCCCTCGCGGCGGCTCTCACGGTGTTCGGAAAGGAGGCCGGGTCAATTGAGATATTCCATGCGGCAAGACCGTCCGGCGTCGATGAGGACGTCTTTACCAAGGAGGACCGTGACCTCCTGGGTGCCATTGCCGAGCGGCTGGGGATCGTCATTGAACGGAAGAAGACCTTCGAGGACCTTGCCGGCTCCCGGGAGGAACTGCGCGGCCTTTCGACGCACCTTCAGTCGCTGAGGGAGGAGGAGCGGACCGCTATCGCGAGGGAGATCCATGACGCCCTGGGACAGTCTCTCACGGCAATGAAGCTTGACCTGTCATGGATCAAGAACAGGCTGGAAGGGCAGGGCGAACTCGTCGCCCGCGCCGAGGCCATGGGATCGATGATCGACGCGACCATAAATACCGTCCGGAGGATATCCGGGGAACTGCGGCCGGGCCTCCTCGATGACATTGGCCTCCTGGCAGCCATCGAGTGGTATGCCGGCGAATTCGAGAAGCGGAGCGGTATCGCCTGCCGCGTTTCGGCGGGATCCGAGGAGCCGCGGCTCGACGAAAAGGTATCCATTAATATTTACCGCATCGTCCAGGAATCGTTGACAAATATCATACGCCATGCTAATGCTACGGCGGTGGACGTCGACCTGGTCGTTGAGGCGGACGACCTCACGCTGACCATACGCGATAACGGCAGGGGGATCACCGGTGAAGAAACGAACAGCGCCCGTTCCCTCGGCCTTATCGGCATCAGGGAGCGCGCCCTCTCCTGCGGCGGCACCATTGCCATCGAGGGCGAACCCGGAAGGGGCACGGTCGTAACGGCCCATATCCCGCTCGGAGGAAACTCATGAAGCGAATAATCATAGCCGATGACCACGAGATCGTCCGTGCCGGCCTGAAGCAGATAATAGCGGACGATCCGGAGCTATCAGTTGACGGAGAAGCCGGCGACGGCCAGGAACTGCTGGAAAAACTCAGAAAAAAAAGGTACGACGTGGTCCTCCTCGACATGAAGATGCCGGGACGCAGCGGGCTGGAGATCCTCAAGCAGCTCAAGATGGAACATCCATCGCTTCCGGTCCTGGTGCTGTCCATGCACCCTGAAGAGCAGTACGCCGTGCGCACGATCAGGGCAGGCGCCTCCGGCTACATTACCAAGGAAACGGCGCCGGAAAGGCTCGTGGAGGCGATCCGCAAGGTGTGCGCCGGCGGCAAGTACATCAGCGCGTCCCTGGCCGAGCAGCTTGCCGACAGCATTGCGGACTCGCGGAGCAAGCCTCCCCATGAATACCTCACGGACCGCGAGTTCCAGGTCATGTGCATGATCGCCTCGGGCAAGACCATCACCGAAATAGCGAAGGAGCTTTTTCTGAGCGTGAAGACCATCAGCACGTACCGGCAGCGCATCCTTGAAAAGATGAACATGAAGAACAATGCCGAGCTTACCCATTACGTCATCTCCAACAATCTCATCGAGTGAACCGATTGCAGCCCTATAAGCTTTTCGCATCAGCCCCGCGGGGGGTGGAGCCAATCCTCGAGGATGAACTGCGGCGTCTGGGCGCCGCGTCATGCAAAGTCACCGCCGGGGGCGTCCATTTCACCGGGACCCTCTCGGATGCCCTGAAGGCCTGCCTCTGGTCGCGGACCGCCAGCAGGGTCTATCTTGTCCTCTCCGGGCACAGGGTGGAGAAGAGCGGCGATATCTACGACGCCGTGCGGTCGTTCCCGTGGGAGGAGCAGGCGGCGCCGGGGGCGACCATGGCCGTTGATTTCAGCGGAACCGGCGCCGGCATCGACAACACCATGTACGGCGCGCAGCTGGTGAAGGATGCCGTAGTGGACCGCCTCCGCGAGCGGCGGGGAAAACGGCCGTCAATTGATACAAAGGCCCCCGGGTTCTTGGTCAACTGCCACCTCTCGAAGAACGGCCTCGAAGTGCGGATAGACCTGTCAGGAAGCGGACTCCATGCCCGGGGCTACCGCCTTGAGAAGGGAGCGGCTCCCATAAGAGAAAACCTTGCCGCGGCCCTGCTCCTCAAGGCGGGGTGGCCGGACATTGCCTCGGCGGGCGGAGGTTTCATTGATCCGATGTGCGGGTCGGGCACCATGGTGATCGAGGCCGCCCTCATCGCGGCGGACGCAGCGCCCGGGTTGGGCCGGCAGCGATGGGGCTTCCGGGGCTGGCTGGGCCACGATGAAGCCCTGTGGCATGAGCTGGTCCAGGAGGCGGCGGCCAGGATGAAGCAGGGACTTGTCCATGCCCCACGGTGCCTTGGCTTTGACAGCGATAGGGAATCGCTGAGAATGGCGCGTCATAACGCGGCGCGCGCCGGGGTTGATCCCGTCGTCCAGTTTGAAAAAAGGCTCCTCGGCTCCGCAGGTCCTCCCGATGGTATCACTGACGGTCTCATCGTGACCAACCCGCCCTACGGGAAAAGGATGGGCGATGCCGGGGAACTGGCCCCCCTGTACGAGGAACTGGGCGACACCCTGAAATCGAAGTTCCCCGGATGGCAGGCGGCGGTCATTACCGGCGAGCCTGAGCTCGGGAAGCGGATGGGCCTGCGGGCCCATAAGACCAATGTCTTCTATAACGGGCCCCTGGAGTGCCGTCTCCTGCAGTTCCGGATCGGGCGGGAAAGCTTTGTCGACCGCGAGGCCCTGGATTCGCGCAAAAGGCAGATAAAGATAGAGAGGGCCATGGAGCGCGGCGCCGATGCCTTCGTCAACCGCGTCCGCAAGAACATGCGCACCGTCGGAAAGTGGGCCGCCCGGGAGGGGATATCCTGCTACCGCCTCTACGACGCTGACCTGCCGGAGTATGCCGTGGCCATTGACCGCTACGGCGACTGGGTCCATGTGCAGGAGTATGCCGCGCCTGCCTCCGTGGACGCGGCAAAGGCCGGGGCCAGGCTCAATGACATTATCGCGGTCCTGCCCGATGTCCTCGGCGTCGGGGAGGACCGGGTAATACTTAAGGTCAGGAGAAGACAGAAGGGGCAGAGCCAGTATGAAAAGCAGGACGGGAAGGGGAAGCCGGTCGAGGTGACCGAGGGGAAGTGCCGGCTCCTGGTCAACCTTACCGATTATATTGACACCGGCCTGTTCCTCGATCATCGCATAACCAGGGAACTGATAGGCTCCATGGCGGCGGGGAAGAGGTTCCTGAACCTTTTCTGCTATACGGGGGCGGCCACGGTCCATGCGGTGCTGGGCGGGGCCCGGTCCTCGGTGTCGGTGGACCTCTCGGCCACCTACCTGGACTGGACCAGGCGCAACCTCGAGCTGAACGGCATCCGGGGCGTAAAGCACCGCATGGAGCAGGCCGATTGCCGGGAATGGGTCAGGAAATGCGGCGATAGGTTTGACCTTATCTTTCTCGATCCGCCCACCTTCTCCAACTCGAAGCGGATGCGCGGCACCTTCGATGTGCAGAGGG
>DAONAJ010000039.1:0-39539 GCA_035400945.1 Spirochaetota bacterium | reverse complement strand
GTTGGTGGTATCCGGCAGGCAGATTCGCAATGGTCGGGACATGGTTGTTTCCTCACTTTTTGGGTGTTTTACAGGTAAACGAACAGATTGGGAAATATTGAAAAAAAATTATGGTGTCAGAGTAAAAAACCAACACAAATTGCCGTGAATAAAACACGGGGGGTCAGAGAAAGAATATGATTAATAACATTATGCTGAAAAATACTGAGCAATAATTTTTTTTTGTCCTTTTTCAGATCAAAATTACACATAATAATAAGATAACCCAAAATGCAGTTGCTAATTATTTGAGAAAGTAGTATAATTATATGGTGTGTTTTTTAATCATCAGCAACCCAGAAATATTGAATTGGAAACCATTATGAAAAAATCCAGCAGAAGTATCTATATAATCCTTATCAGCTCACTGTTACTTCTAACCTATTGTAATTCCGGCAAATCCGACAGCTCAGACCAGGTGAATAGCCTTCTTGCCTTGAAAGAATTATCTTATACTGAAATTGACCCATTAAATAATGTGTTTACAGATCATCTTGGAACCGGATACGAGTATTACCACCTTGATATCCCTGAACAGACAGCCGGAGAAAACGTCAGCTTTGATTACACCTTTGACACCGGCACAGAGACAAAAGATATATATTTCATTTTCACCAACATCAGCCCTGATAAAAACACAACCTACCCGATCCTCGAAAGCAGTCAGAGTGTGACCCAGAGCGCGCTTCCTGCAGCCTTGTCAAAACCGAAATCACTACTGCAGGGCGGTCAAACCATGAAGGGAAAAACCGAGATCAGCGAGTTCAACAGAAATCCCTATGCTTATTTGAATAAAATAAATCCAATCAATATGATCCTTAATTTTGCAACACCCAGTGAACCTAAATATGACTACGAAACTGAAGAAACTACATTTAGGATTAGTGCTAACTATAACGTAGATGCGACCTGTGTAAAAATTAATACCGATGGAACTAAAACCTTGAATCTGTGGGTTGCTAATAACTGTGGTGATAACCACGATCAATCATGTACAACTCTTAGCTACACAAGGCCAATATCTGACATAGCCGATACCTTTCTAAAAGCTGATACTGACAACGATATTTATGATTGGATCACTAACATTTATGGCGAAGAATGGGGATCGGTCCCCTCCTCTATTGATCCTGATGGCATTCTCATTCCTCCCAATAATGAAATAACGATCCTCCTGCTTGACATAGATAATAACCAATCTACAGATTCAGGCGTCCTGGGCTACTTCTGGGCAAAGGATAACTTCAAGCGAACATCATATCTAATACCCACTCCCACTAATTTTTCCAATGAGCGCATAATGTTCTACATAGACGCTTATCTGTATAAAAATCACCCTGATGAAATCATTTCAGCCCTGGCCCACGAGTTCCAGCATATGATTCACTTCTACCAGAAAACGGTGATGCTTACCAACGGCAAAGGTACCGAAACGTGGATCGATGAAATGAGCTCAATGGCAACCGAAGACCTGGTGGCGGATAAATTAGGTGTCGATGGCCCACGGGGTGTGTCTCCCACTACCTTTCCATTAGGTTCTGCTGGCACATTCCCAATAACAACCGAAACTGGGAGCAGACTCCCCCACCATAATTATTATAATGATGCTTCTGTCACCGAATGGTATAAAGGCGATGAAGTTCTTAAAAGCTATTCTATTAATTACGCCCTGGGGGCCTACCTGTCGCGCAATTATGGCGGCGCCCAGTTCTTCCATGATGTGATGCACAATGATAAAACAGGTTATGAAGCCATTGAATATGCACTGAACAAGGCAGGGTCACCTAACAAGTTCGGAGACATCCTTGCCCGTTGGGGTGTTGCCAACCTGTTATCGGATATGACCAATGTACCAAGCGATTACAGATACAACATAGGGACATGGTTTATCAGCGACACTGATCCCGTAACGGTACCATATAAAGCTGGTTCAATAAATTTATACAACTATAGAATATCTTACTATGGAAACATTCAGGATGGTCCCCATTTCTATACCGAAAGCTATCCGATGCCGACAACTCCAATGCCCGCAGCTTCAAACGAATACTACAGGGCCGCCCAAAATTTAACCGGGTCCCAGACCTGGCACATCAAGCTGATGAAAAACGTCCGCATGTCTGTGCTGGCAAAATAAAAATACAACCATTAAAGAGATACTACAAATCAATTATAATATCTACAAAGTCTTGAGAGGGATTGTTCTTATATGTTTGATGTTACCATAATACAACATATCAATATTATTGTATAGTATTGGGACTCCAACTTACGGGTTTTCCAGATACCGCGTCAAAGCCCGTAATACCATTACCTGGCTTATTTCCAGTTATGGTAAAACTGCCACCGGTAATTACAACACTCCCGGTTACAGTAATTGCATACACCTTATCATTCAAAACCGGGCATATTGACAGAGCATTACCAGAATATACATCAAGAGCTGCAAAATAGTTTCTCAATTGACCCCCTGTATTCCTGAAATTTCCTGCCATAAAGACCGTATCTCCACTTATTAGTATAGAATAAACATCGTTATCCGCATTGGGGTTCCATGATATGACCTTACCGGATGAAGTCGAGATAGCAGCGGCATGGTTTCTTGTCTCGTTGTTTATACGATTAAAACTGCCCCCGGCATAAACTGTTTCACCATGAACACATAGAGTATAAACACACCCATCGGAATCAGGATTCCACGAAGTTGCTTCCCCACTTATCAGATCAAGGGCCGCAATCCTTCTTCTTCTTTCTCCGCCTATTTCGGTAAACCGCCCTCCAGCATACAGTACGCCGTTTCCTACCGCCAGAGATGAAACCCAGTCATTGGCGCCGGGATTCCAGGACGTCACATTACCTGTCGCAGAATCTATGGCGGCGATACCGCTCCTTGCCTTCCCGCCGATAGCGGTAAACCCTCCGCCAGCATAGATGGTATGCTCAGAAAAAGAAAGGGTGTATACATGGTTATCCGCATTGGGGTTCCATTCTGTGACTTGACCCGTAAATCTATCAATTTCCGCAATATAGTTCCTGTTTTTCCCGCCTATATTGTTGAATTGACCACCGATATAAACCGAATTATCAACCGCAATGAGACTGATAATATTGCCATCAGCATCAGGGTTCCATGGTTTTATCTTTCCCGTTATAACATCAAAAGCAGCGGCATGATTCCTAACTTCTCCATTTATCCTGGAAAAATTTCCGCCAACGAACATTTTAACTCCACTCACTGCAATATCATTGATACTGCCATTGGCATCCGGGTTCCATGATGTGCTATTCCCACTTATCGGATCAACACAGGCAATACGATCCCTATTTTTACCGCCAACCGTGGTAAAAGCACCTCCAAGATAAACTCCTTTATCAATAACAACAATTGAATCAACATTATCATTAACGTCAGGATTCCATGTTGTTACAATACCTGTCAATGCATTGATCGAAGCAATTCTATTTCTTCGATGATTACCGATTCTGGTAAAAATACCACCGGCATAAACCAGAGTTCCATCGATAGTAATTTTATTAATGGCTGAATCTGCATTGGGATTCCACGAGGAAGCGTTCCCTGTTAAAGTACTTAACGCAGCAATACAGTTCCGGGGTTTTCCGCCAATATTAGTAAAACCGCCCCCAGCATATAAAGTAAATCCTTTAATCGCTAATGCATATACCACCCCATTCGCACGGGGATTCCATGTTTTTACTTTCCCAGAAGAAGTATTAATTGCCGCTAAATATTTCCTATCATAATTATTTGCTAAATGCGTAAAACTTCCTCCGACAAAAAGGTTTGTTCCATTGACTAAAATGGCTTCAATTGGGCATCCAATTGAAGATGTTTCTAGTTCCCATAGTAATTCCTTGGTCTTGATATCCACAGCAGATATACCTTGACGCATCATCCCTGCATATATTCTAGGTATACTAACAATAAATATTGTATTATTATTCTTTGCCATTAAATATCCATCAGATATATAATAAGGACATTTTCCAATACATGTCAAATCCCACTCATTCAGGCTCCCATCCCCGTTTATCCTCGCGATCCCCCTTCGCGCCTGTCCGTTGACGGTGGTGAAAGCCCCGCCAATGTACCAGCCGCCGGTGCCGTCCGGAATTGAGGT
This sequence comes from Spirochaetota bacterium, assembly GCA_035400945.1. Lineage (GTDB taxonomy): Bacteria > Spirochaetota > UBA4802 > UBA4802 > UBA5550 > RBG-16-49-21. The sequence continues at coordinate 35,361 of DAONAJ010000039.1, read as the reverse complement.
ATACACCGGACCGTTTATGATGGGCGGCGTTACCCCTGCGGGAATATCACCCGTGACCGGATCAATGATCGCGCCGTATGAATAGCCGCCGACCCTGGTGAAGCTGCCGCCGATATACACCGTATCGCCCGCCACGGCAATGGCCTGCACCAGGCCGTTGGTCGGCGGCACGAGGGGCGTTAGATTTTCATTTTCCTGTTCTTCGGTTTCGGCAGGGTTCGAAGTGATATTCAGCACTAACAGCTTTTCGCTGTCCAGGATATCATTGTACAGGTCGCCGCATCCCGCGCACAGCGAAATAACAAGTGCTGGAATAAAGTAAAAAAGCCGTTTTGTGATAGTCCTCATCATTCAAATCCTCCATATATTTTTATATGACTCCTAAATCCGCGCTCCAACTCCGGCATGGACCGAGAAGAAGGTCATGAGTCCGCCCTTCTCGGCTATGCCGTGGAACGATCCCCCGGCCTGGACCAGGGCCGTCTTCCCCAGGGTGAACACTGCCTTGGCCCCGGCCGAAAAGATAAACTCCACCGTATTCGATGCCGCGTAATGGTTCATAAAGTAGAGAACCGCCGGCGTCGCGCCCAGGGTGTTGATGCTCACCCTGTTGTAGCACCCGCCGAAGCCGATGTCCGGATCAAGGGACGCCCACCGGGCAAGATGGAACCGGTATGACATAACCGCCATGAACGGGACCAGGGATGCATCCCGGGACGCGTCCGTCTTTCCGCTAAAATGAAAATATCCCGCCTCAACGCCCAGGGTCATCCGGTCCAGGAACAGGTTTTCCGCGGAAACCATTGCGGCAGCGCCATACCCCGGCTTATAAAGTCTGCCGTACCGCCCCACCGGTATAAGAAAAGCGCCCTTTGCCGTGATGTCAATATAGCGCACCAGGCCGGTTGACGCGATATGGCTGTCGGAAGATTCGCCGCCGCGGTTATCCACAGAGCGCACCGTGAAATAATGCTGCTCACCGGCAGGAAGGTTCTTTGCGATAAATTCTGTTTTATCCGTGGCGCCCAGAAGCCCGGGGCCGTTCATAGATTTCCGGTAAACCCGGTAAGCGGTGACGGTCCCGTCGGGGTCCCCGGCCTTTTCCCATCTGATCTTCACCGCTCTGTCCGGGCCGTTTCCATCCGTCGCCTTCTCGCAGGATACGGGATAGGGATAGTCCGGCATCCGGTTTTCGGTGGTGAACGACAGTGATGTTCCCGAGGCCGACTCGTCCCCGGTATTGTCGATTGATGTCACGATGACCCGGTACCGGGTCTTGTCCCTGAGGCCGGTGATTTTGCCAGAGGTGCCCGGCGCCTTTCCCGCCAGGCGGTATCCCGGAAACTGTTTGTTCACCATGACGCCGGCGCCGGACGTCCCGGAGGAAAGGTCTTTGAGATAGAGGCCGTATCCGGTCACGGTGCCGCCGCACGGATCGACCGCGCTGTCCCAGTCCAGGCTCGCGGTGCAGGTGCCGTCCGCCCCGGACACGACCGAGACCAGGCGCACGCGATCCGGGGACGCCGGCCTGCCCTTCCGCGTGGTGAACCTGATCACGTTGCTCGGAAGGGACTCGGAACCATTTTTATCAACGGCCGTCACCATGGCATAATACTCGCTGTTGCACCGGAGCCCCTTCACGCGGTATGCAGTGCCCGCTGTCGCTCCCTCGATGGCATAATCGCCGCCCTTCGTCCGCAGGTAAATCTTGAACTGCCTCACCGGGTTATCAGGCGTATAGGGCTTCCGCCAGGCGAGGTCGACATGTCTGTAGGAAACCTTTCCCTCCAGGGCTGAAGGATTTTTCCGCGTCATAAACAGGACATCATCGCGCCGTATCGTGAATTCCTTGGGGCTGTTCAGCTCTGGCCTGACCGTGTAATACTCCTGGTCCTCGTCGATGATGTAGGCCTCGATGACTCTGCCGTCCGTCTTCTGGATATAGATCTTGCCGCGGTAGAGCTGCGTGTACATCACCCGTAAAACGGTATCGCGCTGCACGGTCACCGTTCGCCCGTCCGGTGAGAGCACGGACATTGAAGACGGCGACTCCTTCAGGATCTTACCCTCGATGACGGTGCCGTTTTTTAAAAACAGGTATTCGCCATAGAGCCTCCCGGCGCTGAACAGCGCCATAGCCGTCAGTGCCGCGACTGATGCGCGCAATCCGCCATGTCTGTTTCGTCCGATCATCAATTGTCTCACCGAATCATTATATTTCGTAACCGCTTACTGCAACGACAGGCTGCATCCTCCGCCTTCGGCAGCGGCGGCACACGTCCCGCGCAGGTGATAAAAATCCTGACGATTCCGGCCGATTCCGGAAACGGAATTATCGTTAAAACTAATACCCGCGAGATATCATCAACAGGGAATCCCCTGTTCGGTGTGGAGGAATACGTTATTTTCTTTATCCTGAAGGGTTGTTGTCAATTTTTTTTTCATGATTATACCGATGATCCCGGGGTCAGCAATTTTGCTGATGGGGGGGTCGGCAATTTTACTTATGGGGGCCGGCCATTTTTTTATTGACGGAAATCCGCAAACCGTCCATAACCGTGCTACAATACAAAAGAGGTAGGGTATGATCGACACCAAGCTCCTGGAGATACTGGCCTGTCCCGCATGCCGGGGCGACATCGAATATAACACCAAAGAGGAAAAGATCGTCTGCACTGAATGCGGGCGCCGCTACCCGGTCAGGGACGGTATCCCGGTGATGCTTGTGGACGAAGCCGAAACTCCCGCGGAATAGAATAATCTCGTTGACAAAATGAGGGCGCGGACGCGCATATCGTGGATCAGACCGTCAATACGTTCATATTAAAAGGAAAACAGCCATGTTCGATTCAAAATCACCCATAGTGAAAATAGTAAGCTATGCCGTGACCGGTTTCTTCGTCATGATTATCGTCATCTCCTTCGGCATGCCCGATTTCATTTCCCGGATGGGCCTCGACCAGACGGCCATCGCCTACGTCAACGGCGAGAAAGTTGACCGCCTTGATTATCTCCGGTACCGGGACAGCAGGTTCGGCGACATGCGGGGCGAGAAGAATATGGACGCCATGATCCTCTCCTATTTCATCAACGATGTCCTTCTTCTTCAAGACGCGCGCAAGGCGGGCTTTTCCGTCAGCGATGAGGCGGTCAAGGACTACATCCTCAACATACCGGGCCTGAAGGACCCGGCCACCGGCACGCTGAACGCGGAACGGCTCAACATGTTCCTCGAGCGCGTTAATATAAGCTTCAACGACCTCCAGAAGACGATCCGCAAGGACCTTCTCCGGGACCGCTATATGCAGTTTCTCAGGATGGGCGTCGCCGTTCCTTCCTCCGAGGTGATCTCGGAATACCGCGCGGCCAATTCGCGGATACAGGTCAAGTACTCCTACCTGAGCGCCATGGACATGCAGAAAATGTTCGCCGCGGAAACCGCGGTGACCGACGCGGAGATCATGGCGGAAATGGAGAAAAACAAGAAAGAGGTCAAGGACCCCAAGACCGACCGCGACCGCATCAAGAAAAAGCTCGAATCGGCCAAGCTGGCCAGGATCAAGAAAGACATCATAGACCGGGTCAACGCCATTGCCCTTAAAGGCGGATCCTTTGACGAAGCCCAGGCCGTGCTGAAGGGAAACGTGACCCTCTCGAAGATATTCAGGCCCGGCGAACGCCTTACCGACGACAGGGGCCAGCCGGTAACGGGCCTCAACAACTCGAAGATATTCCTGGAGGACTTCATGGAGATCGGGCAGAACAAATCGTCGCGCATCATCTCCTCGGATTCCGGCATGTATATTTTCACGCCGGTGGTTAAGGATATAAAAAACGACGATGTTCCCGAGAAGGACCAGGCTGCCATTGCCGGCCGACTCGAACAGGAAAGCGTCAGGATGATCACCGGGAACCTGATGCAGAAGCTGTATGAAGGATCAAAAATCGTAAAAAATTTAAAAACTGATTGATATATAATAAGCCGTGTGCTACCTTTACTTTTGAACAAATGAAGCGAGGTTCTGCCCGTATATGGTCAACATAAACGCCGAATTCGTAAATCCTTTTCTTGAGGCCGCAAGCGCCGTGTTCAAGTCGATCCTCAATGTCGACCTGAGGAGGGGCAAACTGGTCATCAAGGAAAGCCCGATACCCTCCCTGGACGTGGCCATATTAATCGGCATAACCGGCGGCGTGACCGGCGAAGTGGTGTACAGCATGGGATACAACATGGCCTTCAAGATAGCCCAGACCCTGGTGCCGGGCCTGTCTGACGACCAGGTCAAGCATGAATACAAGGACGTCATGGGTGAGATGGCCAACATGATAACCGGGAACGCCATGAACCTCTTCGCCACCACCGGCAAACGCATCAACATGACCACACCCACCGTTGTCGAGGGCAAGGACTTCACCATTACCCTCATAAAACAGACGACGCTGGGGATCAACCTGTACAGCCCCATGGGACAGCTTGAGATGAACGTGGCCCTGAAGTAACCTTAAAAAAAGAACGGAACCGACATGGCAAAGGCGCGATTTACAATCGCCCCTTTTGATTTTACCCCAAAAAAAATATCACGCCCGGATTTTTTATTTAATTATTCCCCATGCCGTTCGTAACACTCATGCGGACCGGCATTATTTTTCATCCCTATCAGGGGAATTAATCTTGACCGGCTCCGCAATCATGGCCATTATATTTCCATGGGGAAGAAAATGCCGAAAACAAATGTAAAAACACCCACCTTTGATGAGTATAAATCCATTAAAGACGAAATAATCGAGATCAGCGAAATGCGGTTCGAAAACCTGCTTACCAGGAAGCTTGATCAATTCAGGCGTGACTTCAAAAAAGAATTGATGGATGAACTGAATGCCCGCTTTGACGCTATCGATTCAAAATTCGACGCTATCGATTCAAAATTCGGGGCGATTGACTCAAAATTCGAGGCCAATGACTCGAAATTCAAGGCTCTTGATTCCAAAATTGAGACCATCAAGTGGTCGGTCTGGTCCCTGCCCCTTGTCATGACCATGCTCATGGCCCTGTTCACGCTGCTTTTGAAATACGTGGTAAAAATCTGAAGCCGCCTAAGGTCAGGAAAGCTCTGACCTCGCCGTCATCGTCTCTTCATCTATAAAGAAATCGCCGAATACCGATGGGGCTTCCTTCTGGAGGGCCTTCAGCATTTCCACGCATACCCGCCTGATCTCCCACTGGGCGCTCCGGTCGAGGCGGAGCTTGAATACCGTGCGCAGCTCCCTGAAGTTCGCAGAAAACACAATCTGGCTCTCCGAGGCGTTGGGGAGGACGAAGCGGGCGTCCTCCTTCCTGATCCCACGGTCCCTGAGTATGCGATAGGTCTCTTCCGCGCGCGCCATGAAGTCCCTGAAAATGCCCGCGGCCTCTTCGTCGGCCAGGACGGAATCCGGGATCACGTAATTGAAGCCGGCCTCGTCCACGTAGCGCTGCGACTGCTGGGAAAAGCTGGCCAGGCGGTGCCGCACCAGCTGGTGCGTGAAGGACCGTGAGGCCCCGGTGATTCGGAACGACGCCGAGGCGTGCTCAAGGATGGAATGGTGGCCGCGCTTGATGCAGTTGCGGATAAAGCTCTTCTCGCTCCCCTCCGCTATCCGATCGAGGGACAGGTAGCAGGTGCGGCCCGCCTCCTCAATGAGCTTCTCCGCGTTCGGCGTGATCGCGAGCAGCGTTACGGTCGGTTTTGTTAGTTCCATGTGCTGTTTCCCCCTGCCCCCATGGGGGCTCCTGTCATACGCTTCTGATGATTCGCAGAACTAGTAGTGCTATAGATTCCCGCGCCGCAATAATTCAAGAACTTATTTTGCTGATCCAAAAAAACATGAGCGTGTCCCCTAATCCTGGAAATGCTCAAATCGGCCGCGGATGGGGGGCCTTTCCGAAACATAGGGGGAAAATTATTATTTACTTTACTTTTTTAATATAAATTATAAAAAATGACGTACAATAGAAGTCTTAACCATGGCTCATGACTGGACAAACCTGTTTTACTTGATCTGAGTCGGGTGTGCCCTGCGGTATCAATACATTATATGGGGTGACGTTATATGAAAAAAATCATGGTCTCGTTAGCAACGGTTTTATGCCTCTGCCTGTCTCTGATTTTTACTTCATGTGAAACTCGTGCCACCTGTAAAAAAGACTGCAGCGATCAGGCTGATAAATTGTATGTGGCCTGTTTTGGATTCTCGCTCTGCTATCTTGTCATCGATCTTTTTGAATCAACATGCAAGGAAAAATGTGAGCAGGATTACAAAATCTGATCACAGCTCGTAGATTCGCACTCCCGAAATATCCTTGATGCGTCGGAATGATGCATCAAGGATAGATTACCGGCACGGTATTGACGTGCCGGTAATGGTAATGTTTATTCTTTAAGAAAAAAGACCATTCCGGTGACAGGCGTATTATCGGGAAAACTTCCTTTTAGCACCACAGAGATACTGCACACGGAATCGGGAACAAGGCTCCTCGGTATGCTGATGCTGTCCTCAGCGCTTTCACCTCCTCTAATTTCCGTTTTTTTCATAATAGACGCTGCCTTTACGGTTTCGCCGTGCGGTTTATCATCGGCGGAGCATCCTTTTGCTTGGATCGTGGCCGTGTCAAAGATGATCGTATTATCGTAAATATTCCTGATTTTCACCGCGACTTCATAATTATTGCCGGTCATGCCGTATGCGGTCTCCTGCACGATAGGGACGATTGAAAAACCGAGCTGTTTTGATGCCCAGAGATAATTGGGGAAGGTCATGGAGGCACGTCCCCGGGCACGGACATTCCTGGAGTCAATTACGTCAACCGTGACGATAAATGTCGATGAAATGCCGTCCTGTTCTCTCTTTCCGTAATAATAGGAGGCTTTCCCCTCCCCGGTGCTCAGGGTGGTTCCGTCGCCGAAATCCCACTCATAGGAGCAGGGACATTCCAGTCCCCTTTTCTTCACAACGGCGAATTCGCCTTCGTCAATGCGATCGCGCTTTCTGGAGGCCTTGAGGATGATCGCCGCCCTGCCGGGACAGCTGACAACATTGATCTTGATCCTTTTCATATCCATGTTGCCCTGCTGATCCTTGACGAAGATATTTACTGTTTCCTCCCCCTGGTCTTCGAAATTGAGCACCACCCTGTCGCCGAATTTCCCGCCGATACGGCTGATCAGGTCCGACACCGGCCCGTCAGGGTTCTGCAGGTCGAGCCTCACCTCCAGGCTGTCCCCCAGGCACACCTCGTCCTTTTCGTACATTACGTCGCGTATGAATTTTTTTTCCCTCGGCGTGTTTTCCGCTTCGCCATTGCCGTTTACCGTTTCAGGTGTTCCCCTCTGCATCATGAGCGTCCGTAAAGCGGCAAGATCCTTCTGGTCCTCAATTTCCGGGTTTGCGGGGACCTCCTTGTTGCGAAAAGCTCTTTCCGCCAGGTTGACAGCCGCGACAAGGGTTAGTAACGCTACAATACCGTATATTATTTTTTTTGAATTCATGGACATCAGTCGTGTAGAATTTTCTTCAATATTAAATAATCTGTTGGCATGATTGATTATCCCCTATTGCCAATTATTCAAATTCACCCGTAATTAAATGAGCAAATACGGGGTGTCCTGTCAATTGTTTTGCCGTCCAGCCTCATGGTTCCCGGCCGTTCTGGTGATATGCGTAGACACGGGACGGTCAGGGTCCGTCTATGGCCGTGGGGACGCCGGATTATACTGCCTCCAGGACACGGCCGCATAGATAGAGAACATGCTCCTTGCCGCCGTCGATTGCGTTCTCGGGACCTGCTGGGTGGTGGCCTTCGACGAAGGTCATTGCAGGGAGGTCCTGTCGATTGCGGAAAACCTGCGGCCTGTGGCCATGATCACCATCGGCCATGCCGCCGGAAAAATCCCCAGGAGAGGGAGGCGCCCCCTGGAGAAAATCGTTATATGGGATCAGTAATCATAGCGACCTGCCGAGCTCATACCCCGCCCTTGTCGCCTCGAAGACCCTGCCAGGTTCAACAGAATCGCCGATATTGTATACCTCCGGCGCCACACGGGCCTCAAGGCACCTGTAGTAAAGCGTGTCATCCGGCTTCGCGCCGGTGGCGAGTATGACGAGATCCGCCTCAAGGTCGCGGACTTTTTCCCTGACCTTGATGCCGGGCACCAGTGGCACGATGATGTTGTCCGGTATGATCGGTTTCCACGTAACGTATGGATTGGGAACCGTGGCCGATATGTTCTGCGCAATCTGCACGCCTCCGCTGGTTATCTTCAGGAGACGCGTGCAGTTCAGGAGCTTCACCCCGGCCCGCTCGAGATAATGGATGAGGAACCCCCTGTTGGCGGTGCAAGATTTTTTCATGAACGCGGGAAGCATCTCGATCACCGTGATGTCTTTCTTGTTCATCTCGTAGGCCAGCATGTGGGCCACCTCGCATCCCACCTCGGAGCCGCCGACGATGACGAAGCGGTTCCTGTCCCGGGCCGCGTTCGTGTAATTGAGGAGGTCGATCGCGGTGATGACATGGGGCAGATTTATTCCTTCCACCGGCGGAAGCTTCGGGCTCGACCCGGTGCACACGACCAGGGCGTCATATCCCGCGCCGGCAAGATCATTCACATCGACTTCACTGCCGAACCTGACGGTGAGATCATACCGCTTCTCGAAACGGCGGACCGAATTGTTCAGGAACTCGACGTAATTCTGGACCTCATACTTCATGTTCGGGATCGACCCGGGAATCAGGCTGCCGCCGGCCGTTTTTCGGCGGTCAAAGATGGTGACGCTGTGCCCCCGGGATGAGGCGATGCAGGCGCAGTACACGCCCGCCGGGCCGGCGCCGATGATCGCGATCTTCTTCCTTGTCCTGGCGTGAAACAGCTCATACCCGGTCGTCACGTCCTCGAAGCCCGTCACCGGGTTCACCGCGCACTTGATATGTCCGCCGGTGGGCACCTGGTTGAGGCACCCCTCCTGGTCCCCGATGCACGGAATAATATCGTTAAGCTTGCCCGCGTAGGCCTTCCGGGGCCAGTGAGGGTCCGCCAGGAGCGGCCTGGCCAGCATCACCATGTCGCACTTGTTTTCCCTCAGTGCCCGCTCCGCCAGGTCCGGATAGCCGAGCTTCCCCACCGCGACGATGGGGACCGGGATGCCGTGGTTTGAAACCACCGCGTTCGCGTCAAAATACTCCTTCACGATGCTGGACACCTCAAGGTACACTCCCGGGGCCATGGCGTTGGGTGGATGCGGGAGCCACCAGTTGTCATAGCACCCGAGGTCCACGTCGAAGATATCCACGCCCGCTTTGACCAGGTTCTTCATATAATCAAGGGTCATGTCCACCGTTCGCTCGTTCCTGAATTTCTTCAGGAGCTTTTCACTGTTCATGCGGTCGCCGTAGGTTTCCCTGAGGGCCAGGGTGAGGTCAATGCGGTACATGATCGGATAGCGGTCCCCGGTGCGTCGCCGCACTTCGCGGATGAGGTCAACGCCGAAGGCCTGCCAGTCCCGGTACCTGCCCAGGCTCCTTCTGTTGAAGGCAGGGTTCGTCATCTGCTCCAGGAGGTATCCCTCGTGGCCGTGGAAATATACGCCGTCAATTCCCATTTCCTTGGCGTCCGCCGCGTTCTGGCCCGCGTTCCTTATCAGCCTGCCGCATTCGCGGCCGGTGAGGGGACGGCACATCACCATGGGCATGTAGAAGCTCCTGTTCCAGGAGGCGGACACGGGAATGCGGTGGCGCTTGATCAGGCATTCCGGGCTCCCCACCCGGCCCAGGCCCGGGGTGAGCTGAATGAACACCCGGGCGCCGTGGGCATGGCACCGTTCGGCCAGGTCCTTCCAGCCCGCGTAGTTGGTCCGGTGGCTGTCAATCCGCGGGAAGATGCCGAGGTTGTCCGCGTCTTCGATCGAGGGGTCCGTCGTGAAATCCACCGGCACCAGTCCCGTGGTGATCAGCCCCACCCCGCCGCGGGCCCGTTCGACAAAGTACTGGATCATCTTGTTGTTGGGCCTGCCGGTTTCGTCCGCCATGTTCACGTTCCCCATGGGTCCCATGACGATCCGGTTCTTGATCTTGAGGTGGTTTATCTGGATGGGGGAAAAGAGGTTCGTATACGGATAGAGCCTGTCAGTCATCTGCCCCGCGAGCAGCATCTCCTGGTCGTTGTACCAGCCGCTCAGGTTGTCGATGAGATTCTTTACCCGTTCCTGGTAGTGTGTTTTCATAGCAGGCCCTCCCGTGCGCGCTTCAAGAAGCTGCCTGTATTTATGATACAGAAACGGCCGGTTGCCGCAAATCCCGCTTTTTTATTAATTAAAAAGCCACTGATAACACCATGTTCCGGTGCGGACAGCCACCTCGTCGGTGAAGAGACATTCCCGAATATCCATGATAACCCGCGACGCAGTGATGCGGCGGGAAGACCATTGATCTCGGCCGCGCGGTGCCCATGAAGGGAGAAATTACCGGCGGATCTTTACAGGGCTGGCGCCTGCATCCGACAATACTCCGGAAAGACGAACTTCCGAAGAGGGGCGGGAAAAACTATATCTTCATTCCCGAAAACCCGTAGAAGGCGAGGGCCAGGAGCCCGGCGGTGATAAAGGTGATCGGCACGCCCCTCAGGTTCTCCGGTATGTCCGCAAGCTCCAGCCGCTCCCGTATCCCCGCCATGATGACCAGGGCCAGGGTGAAGCCGACGCCGCCGCCGAAGCCCTGGGTCACGCTTTTCAGGAGGCCCAGGGAAACGTTCGGCTCCGCGAACCCGGAGGAGATGTTGAGGACCGCCACGCCCAAGACCGCGCAGTTGGTGGTAATCAGGGGAAGGAAGATGCCCAGGGCCTGGTAAAGGGCCGGCGACGTTTTCTCGATGACCATCTCCACCAGCTGCACCAGGGCCGCGATGACGAGAATGAAGACGATGGTGGTCAGGTACGCGATCTTGTACGGCACCAGCACGTATTTGTAGATGGGATAGGTTATGAATGACGTCAGGGTCATGACGAATATTACCGCAAGTCCCATGCCCACGGCGGAGCCGAGCTTCCTGGAAACCCCCAGGAAGGGGCAGAGACCCAGGAGCCTGGCCAGCACGTAGTTGTTGATGAATATCGTGCTCAGCAGTATCGTGACGAAGACCTTGATTTCCATGGGCTATTTCCTTTTTGACCGGGAGTTGATCACGTTCATGCCCCAGAGCATGAGGGCCAGCACGAAGAAGGCCCCCGGGGCCATGACCATGGCCGTGGCCGGCTCCATCCCCGGTATCAGGGTGTATCCGAAGAGGCTGTTGGCCCCCAGGACCTCGCGGACGGCGGCGAGGACCGTGAGGGTCAGGCCGAAGCCGACCCCCATTCCGATGCCGTCCAGCACCGACACGAGTACGCCGTTCTTCTGGGCGAACTCCTCGGCCCGCCCCAGGATGATGCAGTTGACCACGATGAGGGGGATGAAGATGCCCAGGGAGCGGTACACCGCCGGCTGGTAGGCGTTCAGGAGCAGGTCGACCACGGTGACAAAGGACGCGATGATGGTGATGAAGATGGGGATCCGCAGGTGGCCCGGCACGATCCTCCGTATCGACGAGATGAGGAGGTTAGAGCAGACCAGCACGAAGGTGGCGGCCAGGGTCATCCAGAGGGCGTTGGACACGGAAGTGGAAACCGCCAGGGTCGGGCAGAAGGCCAAGCCTATGACAAGCTGCGGGTTCCGCGACCAGATGCCCTTTACCAGCTCCTTCCAGTATCTCATCTGGCGCCTCCCGGTGCGGCCGGTGCCTGCGTCGCCCGGGCCTTCGCAAGGCGCGCAACGCCCGCCTCGATGCCGGCAATCACCGCCGTTGATGTAATGGTCGCCCCTGTTATCGCCGATATGGCGTTCTTCTCGAGGAGGCTCTCGCGCATGTTGGGGTTCCACACGCCGCGCCTCATGAAACCGATCTTCTCTTTCGCGTTAAGGCCCTCGAACTGTTTCTGGAACCAGGGAATCCGCACTTCATCGGCAAAGTCCCTCACCGGTATGCCGCCCCGGAAATGGTCCCACAGGGTCTCGCGGCTGGCCACTTCCACGCATCGCGCCCCGAGTCCCGGCGTCTCCGTCTGGCTGAGAACCGTCAGCCCGGTGACCTTCCCGTTTTCATCCACGCCCACCATCGTCTCAATGTCGCCGCTGTAGCCGGAACTTTTCGTGATGAAGGCAAATCCTTTCACGATCTTTTCTTTCATGATGGCATCTTCAACCTTCTTCTCCCCTTCCCACCAGGTGAAGTCGCTTCCGTCCACCCTGGTCTTCTTCTCGCCGCCGGTGATCGTAAAGCCGGGAAGCACCAGGGCCAGGGCCTGTTCCCGGCTTTCCTTCGCGCGCCTGGCTATGGCCGGGACCGTCAGTCTCTGCACGTGGGAAAGGAGAAAGACGCAGACCAGCGCGATGGCCGTCAGTATAACCGTGGGCTTGACGATATCCTTCATCATTTCACCGCCCCCGCCAGTTTCTTCTTTTCGCGGACGCCGAAGACCCGCGGTTTCGTGTACCGGTCGATGAGGGGCACCAGGGCGTTCATGATCAGGATGGCGTAGGAAACGCCCTCGGGGTATCCGCCCCACTGGCGGATGACGAAAGTAATGAGCCCGCACCCGGCGCCGAAGATCAGCATCCCCTTTTTCGAAACCGGCGAAGTCACCATGTCGGTGGCCATGAAGAAGGCCCCCAGGATGAGGCCGCCGGAGAGGACCTGGTACAGCGCCATCAGGTGCGGCGCGGGATAGCCCGAAAGGTAGTGATACCCTGCAGCGGCGGCGGCCACGGTGCCGATAAAGGACACCGGTATGTGCCAGGTGATGATTTTCCGTATCATGAGGAAGAGGGCCCCGATCAGGAGAAGCAGGGCCGATGTCTCGCCGATGGACCCGCCCACGGTGCCGATGAAGAGCGACTTGACCATTTCAGGCGTAAGGGTCACGTCATAGAGCTTCGACAGGGCGATATGGTTATCCGCCAGTATCTTCGGCCCCTCTTTCATGAGGGTGAGGGGCGTTGCCCCGGTGAGGGCATCGAACACCGACGGGGAGAACCCCGCGCTGTTCTGCGCGTTCTGCATGAGTATATTATGCTCGCCGAAACGGTGCCATGTCGTGGTCATGTGGACCGGCCATGACGCCAGGAGAAAGGCCCGGGCCGCCAGGGCCGGGTTGAAGATGTTGAACCCGAGGCCGCCGAAGAGGTGCTTGACGATGACCATGGCGAAAACGGAGCCGATGGCGGCCATCCAGAGGGGCGCCCCGGGCGGAATATTCATGGCCAGGAGGAGGCCCGTGATCACGGCTGATCCGTCCAGGGCGGTCACCCGCTTGCGCAGCAGGAGCTGCATCAGCGCTTCGGCGGCGACCGCCGCGGCCGCGGACACGGCCATCAGCATCAGGGCGGGCATGCCGAAGTGGTACACGGCAAAGGCCGCCGCCGGAGCAAGGGCGGCGACCACGGACCACATCACCTTCGGGACGGATTCACCGGAGCGGATATGGGGAGCGCCGGTCATGACCGGCAGCTTCTGTTTGCTTTCTGTTTTATCCTTTTTTGCCATCACTCCACCGCTTTCAGGTAACTGCCTTCAGCTTCTGCTGGGCCAGCTTTATAAAATGGCTCAGGGGCCGCTGCGACGGACACACGTAGCTGCAGGAGCCGCACATGATGCAGTCATAGGGGTTTAGTTCCCCGGCAAGGTCGAAACGGTCCTTCTCGGCCGCTGTGCCGAGCTCATTGGGGAGGAGCCCCATGGGGCACACGGCCACGCACTTTCCGCACCGTATGCAGGGGGAGTAATCCCTGGCCGCGGCCTCCTTTCCCGTCAGGAAGAGTATGCCGGACGTCCCCTTGACAACCGGGAAATCAAGGGAATGTACACTGACCCCGCACAGGGGGCCGCCCATGACGATCCGCGATGGTTCTTCCGTGAGGCCGCCGCACTCCTCGACGATGTCGGCTATGCGGGTGCCGATGCGCACCTTGTAGTTGCCCGGGTTCCTGATGGCGTTTCCCGAGATGGTCACGTAGCGCGAAAGGAGGGGTTTGTTGTAGAGGACCGCCTTGCGGAGCGCAAACAGGGTCCCCACGTTCTGTACGACGACGCCCGCGTCCATCGGAAGCCCCCCGGAGGGCACGCGCCTTCCGAGGAGACTGTAGATCATCTGTTTTTCCGCGCCCTGGGGATATTTCGTCACGAGCTTTTTTATACTGATTGTTTCGCGGCCCGATGCCGGGCCGAGGGAATTTTTCAATGCGGCGATGGCCTCTTTCTTGTTCCCCTCCACGCCGATTACCGCCCTGGTGACACCCAGGGCCTTCATGGCTATCCGCGTTCCTTCGATGATATAGGCGGGGAACGTCCGCATCAGCATATCGTCAACGGTAAGATAGGGCTCGCACTCGGCGCCGTTCACGACAAGGGTATCGATTTTCTTTTCCGGCGGCGGCGAGAGCTTCACCGCCGTGGGAAAGGCCGCGCCGCCGAGCCCGACGATGCCGGCCTCCCTGATCCTTTCGAGTATCTCCTCGCGGGAAAGGACGTTCCAGTCTCCCGCCTCCTGGGGCATGGCGGAGGCGGAAAAGGCCCCCTCGGCTTCGATGATGACCGACTGCTGCGGCCCGTAGACCGTCGGCACCGGCGCAATGTCGGCAACCCTGCCGGGGATCGATGAATGAACGTTGGCGCTTATAAAGCCGTCGGCACGGCCGATAAGCTGGCCCTCGGAGACAATGTCTCCGACGGCGACGGCCAGCTTTGCGGGTGCCCCGATATGCTGCTGAAGGGGGATATAGCATGCATGGGGAATCGGAAGATTTATGAATTTCAGGTCTTCGGTAATGCTTTTATGTCCGGGCGGATGGATGCCACCGCCAAAACGTGAAAACATTGCTATACATCCTTGGTGGAGTATATCTCGTCCTTAATCGGCAGCTCTTTTCTTAGGTTTTTGATGTATGGGAACAGCTCGCCCGATTCCGTGTAGTATTCGCAATCGTCCATGATCCTGCGCGCCACGGTAAAAAACTTGTACAGCTTTTCCTCGCCTGACCGCTTGACCCATTTTTTCTTGAGGCATTTTACCCGGAGAACGTACCGGTCGGGTTCGGATTCATATTGCCGTATGACTATGCAGTGCTGGCAGTTTGCGCAAAATATTTTCTCTTTTGGCATTCGACGACTCCTTTATGTAGTACTGATTGATGAATCTCTTGCAGTGAAACTGCTATTGCCGGCGGGCACGCTTTCACCGGACAGCATGCCGCCATTCTTCCTTTCAATCTGGAGGCTTGACGGATAACTTTCCTGCTAAACTCTTGAATTTTTCAATAAGAAATAATACCGGGAATCAGTCAAGTAGTTTTTTCTTGTTGTAAATCGATGGCGGATGCAGACCCATCATGCTAATGAGCGGCCGTCGCCCCGGGCCCATGGTGACCCCGGACCTTTGCGTAAAAAAACCGGAAAATATTTTTATTGACATAAACGCTCTCCGGCAATAGTGTCAAATCAATGGTAGAAGACATAATGTTATGACCATTTCAGACAATCAAAGAACGAATTCCCGGACCCAGAAGAAGATCAATTCTCTTGTTCTCAAGGAAATGCAGATCGGACTGGAGGAATTGAGCGAACTGAGGGACAACCCCGCCCTGCTCGTCGACACCGGTTATGAATACGTCGAGATGGGGGATTTCGACAAGGCGCTGAAGCTGTTCAGCATCGGCGCGATGCTGGACGGAACAGACCCGGACATCCTGAACGGCCTCGGCATCACCCTCTGCGAACTGGGAAAATTCAAGAAATCGAAACAGGTCCTCGAGCGCTCCATCAAGCTGAACCCCAATGACGCCGTCACCCTTGCCAATCTCGCCGGCGTGTGCTGGGAGATGGGTGAGCCCGAGCAGGCGATATACTACTACAGCCGCTCCCTCGAGATAAACCCGGACATCGAGGAAATACACTTCAACCTCATAAACCTCTACATCGAGACCGGGGCCCTCTACATGGCCTATATCGCGTGCCTCACCTTCATCGAGCACTGCCCCGACGACATGGAGGCGAAAGAGCTCATGGAGGAAATCATCCTGAACCTCGCCATATCGATGTACTGAGAGAGACGACCCCCTGTCAACCTGCTACCCATTTTCCGTATACCCTGGGATCGAGTCATTAAATCACTGGCCCTATTCTCACACCCCCCCCGACCCGCGTCCTCAGGATGAGGTTGATGCCGACACAGGAACAGGACGTAACGAATGCGTTGGCCCGTAGGGGGCGCGAATCACATACCCTCGCCCGGATCAAACAGACATCTTGAATGTAAAAGAGGTATATCTAAAAAAAGCACCACGGGAGAATCATACTCTAGTAATTATAAAGTTCATTGTTTTAACAATGAACTAATTGCTTCACGCCCCCTCTGGGGGACGGGGGGGCAAAAAGGTATGCAGGAGGTTCTGGGTGAGGATAAAACCGGGAATGCGCGCCTCAGGGAGACTCGGGGGGTCTTCTCAGTATTTCCTCTTAATCCGCTGGATATACTCCGCGGCGCTCCCCTGCTCCCGCCCCTTCAGGGCCTGGCGGATCTCGTCCTCAAGGTCGATCTTCCATGAACCGCCTTCCTTCTGCAGTCTGAAATCCATCTCCGAGCCGATCATGTTTTCCACCGGGTGGCCGGTGTAGCGGATGCGGATGGAGCCGCGGGAGCCGTCGACCCTGCGCGAGAGCTCGTCCCACGCGGTCTTTTCATTGAAGAGGGGAAGGATGCGGAGCCTCTCCTTTTCCCCGATGACGCCGTCGCTCACCGCGCGGTCGATGGCGTCAATGGTGCCGCCGGTATAGCATTCCCGGGCCTCGCTGAAACTGCGGGCCCTTTTGAGCTTCTCGAAGACCCCGCCGAAGCTCGTCGAAACCCTGTCGCGGGAGCATGACGCGGCGAGGAGAACGCAGGCAAGCAGGACGATCGCGGTATATGTTCGTTTCATGATGGCGCCCTTCACGCTCATTCGAATATGTTGGTGTACTGGAGCCTGTTCTTCAGGTTGAAGAAATCGCTCCCCCGCGGCACGTCGCGGAGCCTTGTCAGGAGGGTGTCCTTGTCGATCAGCTCCGAAAAGGGCACCGCCTTCAGGTCGAAATTGTCCGTTACCGACACCATGGTGCCGAAGTTGTTCTCCAGGTAGTAGCGGGCCGCGCCGTAGCCGAGCATGCTCCCCATGACCACGTCAAAGGCGGTGGGATAGGCGGAGCGGATCTCGTAGCCTACCTGCTTCGGCGTGATCTTCACCTCCAGGCCGGTCTTGTCCTTGTACCGCTCCTTGACATGTTCCGCGATGATGGTGGATATCTTCGCCTCGCCGAGGCGTAGGTTGCCGTGCTTGTCCGTCGCCTTCGGCTTCAGGTCCTCCGGAAGCTTGTCGACGATCCCCTCGGAGATCACGATGACGCCGTAGGGCTTCTGGTCGTTTTCCCGGGCGATGATGATGTCGGTGATCTTCTCCACGAGGTGCTCCAGGTTGACGACCTCCTCCTCTATGTCCTCGGAGGATATCATCAGGATGGCCTCGGCCGCGATGCCGGCGGCGTAGGTTATCCAGCCCGATTTTCTGCCCATGAGCTCCACGATGAAAAAGCTGTCCGTCGCCTGCGCGTCGGCCTTGAGGTTCAGCAGTATCTTCTGCGCAACGTCCACCGCGGTCCAGTAACCGAAAGTCCAGGGTATGCCGTAGTAGTCGTTGTCGATGGTCTTCGGGATATGGATGACCGGGAAGCCCATGAGCCAGAGGTAGTTGGCCGTCTTGAGGGTGTCGTCGCCGCCGATGGAGACCAGCGCGCCGATTTCAAGGTATTCGAAGGCGTCAAGGATGTTCTTGAGGCGGCTGTTCTTCTCGGGATTGTTCAGGTCCTCCATGGTCTTGATGTCCTTTCCCGGATTGGCGCGGGAGGTGCGCAGGAATATGCCGCCCCTGTTCCTGGCCTTGGTGATGTCATAGGTTATGGTGCCGTAATGGACATCCTTGCGGAGCTTGGGATAGCTCTTGTTAAAGTCCTGGAGGAACTCGTAGCCGCGCATGATGCCGATGACCGGGACGTTGTTGTCCAGGAAATTGAGGGCCACCGACGAAATGACCGCGTTCGCGCTCGGCGCCGGCCCGCCCGAAAAGAGGACGCCTACTCTGTTGAATTTCGGTTTCATGTTTCCACCCCGGTTTTTAAAAATAGGTTTTAACTCTATAAACAGAAAAGTCCGCCTGTCAAGCACATTCGCCATTGTCGCGTGATCGGATTGCCCGTTTTTTTGTTGATTATTTAACGGTCGCGGTCCATGATTCAGCAATATCACGCCGGGGGAGCGACCCCCCGCCGCAGGAGGAAACAATCGCATGGATTTCACCGTTAAAAGCCTGGGGAAGCGGGCCGTTCCTTCGCCCCTGCGCAGCGCCTATGCGTCCCATGATACGTCCTTTGAAGACGACAACGAGCGTCTGATATATGACCCCCTTGTCATAAACAATGACGGCTCCTGCATCAAGGCCGACCAGAGCTTCGAGCTTGCCGGACCGCGGAGCCTTATCTACTTCGATCCGGAACGGACAAGATCCGCCATTGTCACCTGCGGCGGCCTCTGCCCCGGAATCAACGCCGTCATCCGATCCATCGTTATGACATCATACTACCGGTACGGTTCGCGCTCGATCCTGGGCATCAGGTACGGCTACAGCGGCCTGGACCCGAAAAAAGGGTACGAGCCCATCGCCCTGGACCCCGATATGGTCGAAGACATACACCTTGAGGGAGGCACCATACTGGGATCGTCCCGGGGCGGCACCGAGGACATGGATGCCCTGGTCGACACCCTTTCGCGCCTCGGCATACAAATCCTCTATACCATCGGCGGCGACGGCACCCTCCGGGGCGCCCACCGGATAGCGGAGATCGCCCGGTCCCGCGGCATGGAACTGGCGGTCGTGGGAGTCCCCAAAACGATCGACAATGACATCAGCTACGTTCAGCGCACCTTCGGTTTCGAGACCGCCTTTTCCGTGGCGGTGGATTCGATTTATACCGCCCATGTCGAGTCAAAAGGGGCCCCCAACGGCATTGGCCTGGTCAAGCTCATGGGACGCTATTCCGGATTCATCGCCGCCCACGCCTGCCTTGCCATGAACGACGCCAATTTCATCCTGGTCCCCGAGGTCCCCTTTGACCTCCACGGCGGCAACGGATTCCTGGCGCACCTGAAGAAGAGGATGCTGGACCGCCACCACGCCGTCATCTGCGTCGCCGAGGGCGCCGGCCAGGAGCTGCTGGAAAAGGACACGGCATCGCACAAGCGGGACGCTTCCGGCAACGTTAAGCTGGAGGATATCGGCGTTTTCCTGAAAAATGAGATCAACCGGTATTTCGAAAAAGAAGGGATAGAGATAAACCTTAAGTATATCGACCCCAGCTACATGATACGGAGCGCCCCGCCGGTCCCCAATGACTCGATCTTCTGCGCGCAGCTGGGACAATACGCGGTCCACGCCGGCATGGCGGGCAAAACCGACATGGTGATCGGCCTCTGGAACAACGTGTACAACCTGGTGCCCATAGAGCTGGCCGTCTCCAGACGAAAAATGATCGATCCGAGCTCGCGGTTCTGGCACGATGTCATAGATGCGACGGGGCAGCCGTATTCGATGAAAAACTGATATTCCGCGGGCCGGTAATCTGCAATCAGCTGGAGAGGGAGCGGTAGATGGAACTGGAAAGATGGCGCGTATACAGGTGCTGCGCTATCCGGTACTGGGCGGCAATGTCTATATCATCCCACCCGATATCATCGCCGCCGCTTTCCGTGATCTTGATCAGATCGTCCTGCGGGTCGATATAGACCCTGGCGCAGCGTATAATGTGCGGCTCCTCATCGGGGGAACGGGAAATGGACAGGCCCAGATCAGCGGAAAAGCCGGCATAATCCGACAGGACCGCCATAACCAGCCGGGTAACCTTTACCTGGAGACTGAAGAGATTCATGTCAACATCCACCAGCATGTCGTCAAACCTCCTCTCTGTTACTGCGTTGTTCGCCGGTGCCGTCATGCGCCCCTGCGAAGGAGGCGGGATATCCCCGCTTTTCGGCTCATGAGAAACCCGTATATCCCGTCTCGCCTTCCGGCAGCGCCGCAATCATAATCAACAACATCGATCTCCCACTTGTCCTTGTAAAGCAGGTCCAGAACCTGTTTGAGATCGTCGATGGGCAGGTCTTCCAGGTCCTTTCCGAAGAGGATATCGTCGCACAGCCTGTCTTCCTTGCCGGCAAGGTCGCCGCAGAGACGATTATCGTCGTCAAGATAAACATTGGATATTTCATAGAAGTACATATCACGGCCCCGGCCGTTCCTGTTCCCGGTTATCAGGCCGTGCAGCTGGATCGGCGCGCTGGTCCCGCGGGTCATGGCGCAGATCCGCTCTTTTATAGCAAAGAGGATCTCCTGCCTGCTGTTTTCAATTATGCCGTTTATGTTCATCTCCTGTGCCATGCCGCGCCCCTCCCGGATGATTTCCTTCTGATGCCGTGCATTAATAATATCGGACGATCAGCCGGTTTACTCGACATAATATTTTTCCGATGGCCGAGCTATCCAAGGTTCTCCGCTTTGATTACCTCGCAGGACCAGCTGCCGTCCCAGACAGGCCCCGACCGGTCAAGGTACCTGTTTATCCTCTCCTCGAACCTGCTCCTGACGAAAGCCATGACCCGCGCTACGGCGTTGCCGTCCCGCGCCGTCCAGACCATGATATGGAACCCGTCCCCGGTAAATCCGTAGGTGAAGGTATCAACTGTGTCGAAACAACCAAGGACCATGCGGGAAATTTCCCCCATGGTCGACTCATAGAGCCTGTTCTTCTTCCGCCTGGCAAAGAAACCGGAGAATCCCTCGATATCCAGGCATTTGGCCCTGATGTCATAGATTACCATGGACCGTTTTTTTCTCGCGCGATGTTTCATGTGGTTACCCCCGATTTTATCGTTGTATACAGTGCTAACGATCGGGAGGCTGAATTATAAAATATTTTTCGGGCCTGTCTTTTTTTCATTATTACGCCGGTTTAGAGGGTGGGTGCCGCTCCCGCGAATAGGTGACAGGATATCGCTGACTCCGCCGAGTAAACAGGATTTTTACACGAGGGGGGCGAGCGATGGACTTCCGCGCTATCCACGTCATACTACTTTGAGGGTGATCGGAAGCGGCGTCCACCCCCCAATTACCTGAAACCGGGAGTCGGCGGGCCGCTGGACCAGGCAGCGGCTGACGAAATGCCGATATAATCGGCCCGGTATACCGACTGTCCCGCGGCGGCGGCCGGCAGCGCGGCCGAACCCCACGATTCCGGGGACCTGAAATCCGCGGTGCCTCCTTTTATATAAACAGCATCAAGGACGGAGCCGTCCTGTTTCCTGAGCATGACCGTTTCCCCGCTGTTATTGAGGGAAAAACTGAAATTCCCGTAATCCGGGTTTTTACCGAAAAGGGCGGCAAAACCCTCAGAGGACTGGGCAATCACCGCGTATGACAACGGAGCCATGGTGCAGCCCGGGGGAAAAACAAAATCCCTGCTCGACGCGGCGCCATCGACAATGCCCATTCCGGAGATATCGCAGGGATAGTCGTTGCCATTATAGATCTCAATGAATTCCATACCGTCATCGCTCCCCGCCGCGTCATAGAAGACCTCGGTTATGATTATTTTCGAATAATCGATCCGGCGCAGGACCTCCACGGAACTGGCGGAGGAAAACCCCTCGAGGCTGGCGCGGACAGACCCGGTGCCGGGCCTGAGGCCCGTGACCGTGCCGTTCCGGTCAACCGAAAGGACAGACTCATCCATGGTTTCCCAGGTGACCGTTTCCGCCTCCTCTTTTCTGCCGTTGTCAAGAATGACATAGGCCCTGGCCTGGAGGGTATCCTGCTCAAGAATCGCCACCGCGGGAAGAAACAGATCTATCCCGCGGATCTGCGGTTCCCGCAGGTCAAGAAGCGGCCTGTACCGGTCAGGATAACCGCAGGAACAGATGAAAGCGCACATTGCAAGGCTGGCGACTGATATGATCTTCATAGAACTCCCCGGCGGAATATATGTTGGACAAGGAGTATACGAACGGGAAACCGGGGCGTTAAAATATTTTTCCTGAAACCGGCGTATGGCAAAAAAAAAGCGACGATCGGTATCGTCGCTTTATTGCCGCGAGAGGGACTTGAACCCTCACAGGCGTAATGCCCACAAGATCCTGAATCTTGCGTGTCTGCCAAATTCCACCATCGCGGCTTGTCAGGATTAACCCATACGTGTGAACGGCACTATTTGTCAAATAAAATTCTTTTTTTTACATCACAGGGGGCCACCTTTCCGGCGGCCCCCGCCATTATTATATCCGGTATTTCTGGATTTCCTTTATTTTATAGTTTTTCTTCCCTTCCTCGATGTCCAGGTTCACCGTATCGCCCTGTTTCAGCCCTATGAGAGACCGTGCGATGGGCGAGCGGTATGAAAGGACCCGTTTTTCGAAATCGGCGTCCCAGGGGCCAAGGATGGTGTAGTCGCGCTCCTCGCCCCCCTCCGTGTCCTGGAGGATGACCGTGGTGCCCACCTTGACAGAATCGGTGGTCACCTCGTCGCGGTTGAGGATCTGGGCCTTCTTCATCTCATTGTCCAGTCTCGAGATGGATAGCTCCAGGGTCGCCTGCTTTTCCATGAGGGCGTTGTACTCGACGTTCTCCCGTATATCGGCCGAAACGTCGGCCACCTTGGTGAGCTCCTTGGATATGTTCACCAGCTCCACGGAGACCAGGCGGTCCAGCTCTGCCTTCATTCTATCGCGCCCTTCCTTCGAAACAATGAGCTTTTCCACGTCGAATTCCCATGCCTCGTCGGGCTGCGCCTTAACTGGCTGGAAATCCCCGTATTTCGCCCGTATGGCCCCGAGGAAGGCCTCCTTCTGTGGATCATCCACGTAGGAAACGTTGCAGAACAGGTCATAGAGCTTGCCCAGGAAGGCCGGCTCAAACTGGTCGACGATGGTCTTCAGGACGGCTGCGTTGTTGTCGAAGAGAACGTCGAGGACCATGTTCTTCAGCCGGTTACCTTCAATCTCGATCTTCTTGAGCTCGTTCATGAGCCTGAAGCCGGTAACCGCGAGGCGCTCCCTGGAATAATCGAGCCAGTCGTAGTCCCACTGCCTGCTCAGGAGGTTCCGGGCGACCCAGATGAATATCTCCGGGTACTGCTTCGCGCCGGTGATGACCCGGTCAATGAAGGCGTTTATGATCTTGTACGAGTGGTTGCGGATCAGGTTGTTGAAGATATACTTGTGGATCCGCACCGGGGTCTCAAAGAGCAGTTCGGCCAGCACCTGCGGCCAGTCTTCCCGGGACTCCTCGATGAGGTTCACCAGGTCCTTCTTGTAATCGTACGACGATATTTTCATGGAAAGGAGCGCCAGGTCCTGGCTCCCCTTTATGAAATCGATGACCTTCTGCCGGTGGATGTCGAGCTTCAGCTTCGACGGGTCCACGAATTTCGCCATGTCTTTCAATATCATGTAAGACAGGACCTGCCGCGTCTCCGATTCCCCCTTCATCTCCTCGGTGAAATAGTCGATGAAATACTGTACGACCGAAAGGCCTTCCTCCTTCTCGATGTTGTTGACGAACTCGATGGCGAAATCCAGCTTCTTGCTGAACGAGTCGGACGCGGAAAAGCTTTCCAGCAGCTCCTCGGCGAAGGTCACCGGCTTGTCCCGGGTGAAGATCAGGTCTTTTTTCTTCTCGGAAAAACCATAGTGCGAGTCCCGCTTGATCTTGGTCCGGGCCTTGCTCCACCACTTGGACCATCCCTTCTCAGTGATGTAGGCGGGGATGAGTTCACGCTTGACGTCCTCCAGAAGGATTTTCCCGCCGTATGAGCGGATAAGGATATCAAAGAACTGCATGAAGTCGTCCCTGAACAGGTTCTTCACGTATTCCGGGTCCTCGAACTGCATCACATAGAGGTGCTCCTTCGGGATCGGGGTCAGCGACTGGAGGGCCATCTGTATCGACATCTTGTGCTCCGGCTTCCCGCTGAAATTGATGACGATGTTCTCACTGTCCATGTCGACGATCTTGCCCAGCTTCCAGGTGTTGTGGTAGGCGTAGTTACCCTTGTCGAAAACGATGTTCTTTTCGAAGTCCTGGATGGCGTACTTCGCCGGCGTCTTGAAATTGGCCAGCTTCGACAGCTTCATGAACTGCTCGAACTGCGAGTGGTCTTTGTACTTGACCCGGTAGAGATTGATAAGGTCCTTGCGCGCGTGGGCGTCATCGGTCCGGTACTTGAGCACCTTCTTGAGCAGCTCGATGGCAAGGTCCGGGTTCTCCTCGTCGCGGTATTTCTGCAGGAGGATCTTGATAAGATTCGCCACCAGGTCAAACTGCTTCGCCTCCACCAGGAAGCGCTCGATCCGCTCGAAAAAGGCGATATCGCCCCATGACACGGAGACGAGCCTGGTCCAGAGACTGGTGACCTCCTCGTACTTCTTGTTCTTGATGAATCCCTCGATGGAGAGCTTCATGTAATGAATGCTCTTTTCCGGCTCATCGTCGATGATGGCGAAGGCGAGCTTCTTTGACAGGTCGGCATCAAAACGGTCTATTTTCAGGAGGCTCTCAAGCACGGGGATGGCGTCCTTGTTGCGCCCGAGGCGCTCAAGGCTCAAGGCCATGGCCCTCAGCGCGGCGCTCGATTCGCCGTATTCCAGAATCTTTTCCGCGATAAGCTCGACCACGGCCCACTTGTGGTACCCGGTGAATATTTCGATCAGGCGCCGGAGCTGCTTGGCGTCTTCCGGTTTATCAAGGTGATAACCGAGCTCCCCGACAAGGTACATCGCGGTGATCGAGTCGGGATGTTCATCCATATGTTTCTTGCACGCGTCGAGGGTGTCTTGGATCGCATCCTCCGACACCACGGCGTTGAAGAGATCGTCAAGTATCTTGAATTTCGAGATGCCTATATCCTTGGGCTCAATCCTGCCCCACATCTCTTCTTTAAATAGAGAATCGAGTTTTTCCATTATTTTTTGTTTTGCCATACTACCAACCCACCTGTATAGTTTCGGGATGAAGCCCCCCTGCGCCATCCATCATCTGAAACACCGGCGCCAGAACCGCGGAACAGTCATGCCGCGGGGCCGGCGGAGCCGCACAGCGCCCCACCGGGAAAATCAATATTTCAAAAATACAAAATACCCATCATAAAACAAGATGGGTATTTGCAGACAATAAAAAAGAAACGTGAAAAATGTAATGTGAATCTATGCTCTACTGTTTCTTTTCACCACCCTTTTCTTTTGACCCGCCATCCATGAGCTTGTGGAGATCGCTGCCGTCAAAGTTGACTTCATAGGTGTCGGTCAGGACTTTGATCTGGTCAAGGAAGAAATAGGCCGTCTCCATGAGCTCCTCCCGCGGAGCATTGGGGACTGCCCTGATCACGAATCTCGTAATCTTGGTTATCCTCGTCTGCGGGAACGATTCGAACTGCTGGGGCACGTCAATGGGAATCTCCGCCTTCATCGGGCGCCAGCCGACGAAATTGACCGACCCGAATTTCAGGATATGCGTCGCTCCGCGGTAATCCTTGACCCACGCTTCCAGGGTATAGGGGTGCCCCCGGCCATGGACCCAGAGGGAAATGCCCTTGGACTGGCCCGGGAGCTCTATCCCGCGCTCCTGCTCGTCCCTGCCGGTGCTCGGATTATAGGTCAGCTTCGGGGTCTTGTCCTTCCAGTCCACCTGGGGAGGGGCAAGGACATGAACTTCGTTGGTGCCCGGATAACGGAACTGGAAGGCGATGCCGAGACACTTCTCCTTCTTTTTGCCCTTGTCGGTCAGGGACCATTCTTCCACGTTCATATCATTGGGACCGGCACCGACAAGCTTTATGTCGAGCCGGTTCACCGGATTTTTCATTTTCAGCTTCTGCTCCGTTTCCGCCTTGGCGAATTTCTTCGGAACCGATTCGATCTGCCAGCCGTTATCGCCGATATTGGCATTCTCAAAATCCTCCACAACCAGGGCTTTCAGCTCGTTCCCGCTGACGTCGGCCGGCACATTCGTTACGATCTTCGATTGCGCCGTCCTGGTTCCCAGGAAGCCGATGAACACGGCAATTGCAACGCTCAATATAATTGCGACTGTTCTTTTGTTATATCTTCTCATTAAAAGCCTCCCTTCTTAGCCTGTCTTACTTAGCCTATCTCAATTTTACCAGGTATCCTTGATCGTTTCATCACCGGTGAATTCTGACAGATCGGTAACGACCCTGAACTGGTCGATATACGTGTAGAACGTACCGGGAACCTCATAGGTGTCGCATTCAACGAAGAACGACACAAAATGAAGGTTCTTGTCAAGCAGCGCGTAGCTTGCCGATTGGGGAAGCCAGCCGGGTATGATGACCGACATTTCCTTCCATCCCCAGAAATCGAGACGGCCGACTTTCAGCTTGTGTATATGGCCCTTGTAATCGCGGAGCTTAATATAGAGGGTGTGGCGGAACTTGCGTCCCAGGGCCCAGAATTTCATCTCCCGGGCCTTGCCCCGGATGATATACTCATTGGGCGGGAAGGCTTCAACCCGGTCAAAACCCCTGTCTATAAAATAGGTTTTGATGCCCAGAACGTATTCATTTTTATGGGAAATACCGTTTTCGTCGGTAACCTCGTTCTTGAATTCGCCCGGCTGGCCTTCCTCGTTAACTGCCTGTCCCTGGTCATTGACCGGTCTCGGTTTGCCCGGAATTTTCCTGGTCTTGGTGTCGCCGAGGGGACACGTGGAAACAGCCCGCCAGTCTTCGCAGTCCTCGAAATCGTTGACCCAGTCAACGACGAGGCCGTCCTGCTTCTGCTTCTTTTCCTGGGTCTCAGTTTTGCCCGTTTCCTTTTCCTGCTGGGCCTTGAGATTTATTGTTCCACTGCCGAAAAACAACATCATTACGCCGATTGCTAACGACAATGTACTTAACCGGGTCATCCTTTTCATTGCCAACTCCTTTGAAAATGATATTCTCTATAGTATAATATCGTTACGATAAGTACACCACAACGTTACTAACTGAATAATCGGATTAAAATAAACTAAAATTTAGTACAAAATAAACAGCCCGGGGCCAAATTAGTCAACGACGGCAGCAACACCCGGGCCCGCCTTCCATTTTCATCCATGAATTCTATAGATTTAACCATACTTGTCAAGAAATTAATATTGCGGTCACAGGATTCTTGATTGCGGGAAAGGCTCTCCGCGCGGATGTTTTAAGACATAATCAGACAACAAAAAATTTTTTATTGCTTTATTTGACGGAGCGCCTATTGTTATCCCACATTCAAAACATGATTCGGGCGCCACAACCATGAACTACCAGGAACGATCGGGGAACAATATCCTCATTAAAATAATAGCCGCCGTGGCGGGACTTGCCGCGGGCTTTATCATCTGCCGCACCGCATTTCTTTCATTCACCATGCCCGACGCCTCAATGGAACCGAACCTGAAAAAAGACGACCTTGTTATAATCCTGAGGCACGTCACGCCGCGCAAGGGGGACATAATTCTCTTCAAGAGCCCGGCGGAACCGGGACGGGTGCTCGTCAGGAGGATCGCCGCAGTCGAAGGGGACACCGTCGAAATAAAAGACAGGGTATTCCGCGTCAATAACGGCGCCTGCGAATTCCCCTGGAAGACGAGGTCAACGGACCGCCGCATCTTCCCCATGAACTTCACGTTCCGTGACAACATGCCGGCGGTCAAGATAGGGCGTGGAAGCTATTTCGTCCTGAGCGATGACCTGGACAGGGGATATGACAGCCGCAGCCTGGGCCCCATACCGGAGGACCTCATCATCGGCAGGATGATTTACAGGCACTGATCACCGGCCCCGGCCCCGCATAGCCCGAAGAATATAGTTGACAGCTTCCGTTCACCTGGTACACTTTCATATCCATACGTTGCGCTCTGACACCTCCGCATGACCCGGTCAGAGCTTCTTATCATGTGACATTTAATAGCATCCCGGTAGATTCAGGAAAGCGCGTCACCGCGCCGTCGAGGAGACTTTTCATGATAAAAGCGGTCATAATGGCGGGAGGCGAAGGAACGAGGCTCAGACCCCTGACCTGCAACCGTTCCAAGCCGATGGTCCCCGTCATCAACAAGCCGGTCATCGAGCATACGATCAACCTCCTGAAGCGGCATGGAATTCGGGACATTGTCATTAGTCTCTTTTATCTGCCGGAAAACGTGCAGAACTATTTCGGCGACGGTTCGGAATGGAACGTCAACATTACGTATTCGCTTGAGGAGACGCCCCTGGGTACCGCCGGCGGCGTCAAGAAGGCCATTGGAGACTGCAGCAGCACCGTCGTGATCCTTTCCGGCGACGGCATCATCGACTTCAATCTGACCGAAATCCTTGACTTCCACCGGAGCAGGAAATCGTCCTTCACGATCGTGCTCAAAAGGGTCAGCAAGCCCACCGAGTACGGCATCATGATCATCGGCGAAGACGGAACAATCGAGCGGTTCCTCGAAAAGCCGTCATGGAGCGAGGTCTTCAGCGACACCGCCAACACGGGCCTCTACGTACTCGAACCTGCCGTCATACACGACCTGGTCCCGCCCGGCGTGAGGTTCGATTTTTCCCTGGACCTCTTTCCCCTCCTCCAGGAAAAGAACATACCCCTCTACGGCTACATTGCCGACGGCTACTGGTGCGACGTGGGCAGCCTCACCACCTACAGCGATGTCCACAGGGACATCCTCGGGGGCCTGGTTAAAATCGATTTTCCGGGAAAAAAGATCGCCCCCGACGTGTGGGTCGGCAAGGACCTGGAGATGCATCCCACCGCCGTCATCAGGGGGCCGGTCATCATCGGCGACAACGTCAAGATAAAGGAAGGCGCGGAGGTGACGGAGTTTTCAGTGATCGGGGACAACTGCGTCATCGAGGAAAACGCCTCCATACGGAAATCAATCATCCTCCATAACACCATCATCGGGCCGAAATGCGAGCTCCGCGGCGTCGTGATCGGGAAGCGGTGCGTCCTTGAGCAACACGTGGCCGTGTACGAGGGCTCCGTCATAAGCGATGACTGCCGCATCGGCGCGGGCGTCGAGATCGCGGCAGGGATACGCATCTGGCCGGACAAATACATCGAGCAGGGAACGAGGCTTGCGGAGGACATTGTCTGGGGTCAGCGCGAGAAGAAGACCCTTTTTTCCGGCGAAGGCATCGTCGGGACCTTCAACGTGAAGATCACCCCGGAATTCGCCTCCAAGATCGGCTCCGCCATCGGCGCGTTTCTCGGCAGGGACGCGAAGATCGCCGTGAGCCGGGACACCACGACCGCGGCGCGCCTCATCATGCGTGCCTTCACGGCGGGCCTCATGTCCATGGGCGTCGACGTGTACGACATGGAGATAGAGTCGGTGCCGGTGAACCGCTACACCACCCGCTTCCTCAACGCCGATATGGGGGCCTATATCCAGATAGCGCCACTCACCGAGCTGCAGTTTATCCAGATACGCCTGTGCGACAGGCACGGGTTCCAGATCCCCCTGGCCAGCGAGAAAAAGATCGAGAACATATTCTTCCGCGGCGACTATCCCCGCAGGGAGGCCTTTGAGACGGGCAAGCTTCTCTACCCGAGCCATCACGTCGAATCTTACATCCGCAACATCCGGCTCTATATCAGCGACACCTTTCTCGCGGGTAAAAAATGGAAGATCATCGTCGACTGCTTCAACGGAACCGCAGCGCACATCTTTCCGGATCTCCTGTCCGACTACGGCTGCGAAACCATGGTGCTCCGCGGCCAGATAAAGGAATTCACCAGCGAGGAGGAGATGAAGTCCGATACCCGCAACGCCATCGACAGCATCGTGCAGATGGCCCGCATGAACAGCGAGATCGGCGTGATCGTGGGCCCCCACAGCAATCACATCACCATCGTTGACGAACGGGGGCAGATCCTGACTGACGATGATATCATCGCCATACTGTGCCTTTACCACCTGAAATACCGCAATGCCTCCATCATACAGATTCCGGTGACCACCTCGATAATGCTCGAACGGCTGATCCGCTCCTGCGGCGGCACCGCCGTCCGCACCAGCACCGCCCTCAGGGCGCCGGAAGGCATCACCGATCTCTTCCTGGGCGGACCGGTCCGGTATCCCGTCCTGGAACTCCAGTATGACCCCATGGTCGTATTCCTCCTGATCCTCGACTTCCTTACCCTGGAAGGCAAGCCGCTCCATTCGGTAAAGGCATCGCTTCCCAAGGGGAACATCATCCATACCTCCATTTACTGCACCTCCGACGAAAAAGCCGCGGTGATGCGCGAACTGTCCACGGCCGCCGGCAATAAAAATATTGAATTGATTGACGGCATACGCATATGCGAGGATACTGCCTGGGTGCTGGTGCTTCCGGACGCGTCCCATCCCCTGATTCATCTCTACGGGGAAGGCGAAACCGCCCATGATCGCGACGAGATCATCGATAAGTACTCGCGCCTGATAAAAAGCTTTTTAATCAGCATATGACCGGCCGGTGCAGCCGGTACCCGAGAGTTCCCTGAGAGGTTTTTCTATGTTTGACATCAACACCAAGCGCCTGGTCAAGACCTTCACCGACATGGCAAAAATATCATCGCCGTCATGGCACGAGGAAAAGATGCGGGACTACATCGCCGGCGCGGTTAAAAAGCTCGGCGTCAAGGCCAGGTCATTCCCCTGCGGCGGCTCATACAACCTCCTCCTTACCAGGCCGGGGGACCCGAAGAGGAAGCCCGTGCTTTTCTCCGCGCACATGGACACGGTCACTCCCTGCGACAACGTGAAGCCGGTGGTGACGGCTGCGAAAATAACTTCTGACGGCACCACGATCCTCGGAAGCGACGACAAGGCCGCCATCGCCATGTTCATTGAAAGCCTGCGGTACATCAGCGAGACCCGCATGCCCCACGGCACCATAGAAATCCTGATAACCTGCGCCGAGGAGGTGGGCCTCCACGGGATGAAGGGCTTCGACACCTCGGTGCTGAAATCGAAACAGGCCTTTGTCTTCGACAGCGACGGCCCCATAGGCAAGATCGTGCTCCAGGCCCCCTATCACTCCACCATGACCATAACCGTCCGGGGCAGGGCCGCCCACGCCGGCATGGAGCCCGAAAAGGGGATCAACGCAATCAACGTTATCGCCGATATCATAACCCGCCTCCCGGCGGGCCGCGTGGACCACGAGACGACCGTCAACGTGGGGACCATCGCCGGGGGCCGCGCAACGAACATCGTGGCTGAGAAGGCCGAGTGCGTTCTCGAGGCCCGTTCACTGAGCCTGCGCAAGCTCAAGGCGCAGGAAGCGATCATACGCTCCATCGCGAAGGGGATAACGGCGGAATACGGCGCCCGGTGCGGCATAACCCGCACCATGGAATACTCCGGGTTTTCCATCAGTCCCGGGGACAGGATCGCCGTACTGGCGTCGCGCGCCATGGAACGGGTCGGGATACGGCCGCAGTTCGAGGTTTCCGGCGGCGGGAGCGACACCAACATACTCAACCGGGCCGGCATCAGCGCCATCAACCTCTCCGCCGGCATGCAGAAGGTTCACACCACCGGGGAATATATCATGATCAGGGACCTGGTAAACGGAACGAAGGTCGTGCTGTCGATCATTGACATGATGTGAGTGGTTGATAGAATAGATGAAGGACTCCTCCCCCTTGATGGGGGAGGTCGGGTGGGGGTGAAAAATTGTAGAGCTGCCCCGTTTTTTGTTCACCCTCCCCTGTCCCCTCCCATCAAGGGAGGGGGATCCAGCAGAAGACTACAGCTTCGCCCCCGTCTTGAGGTCCAGCTTTGTCTCCTGGCCTTTTGCTGAAATGACCAGGGAATTCTCGCGGATCTCGAGCCTGCCTTCGTTGGCTATCTGCTTTCTCCAGACTACCGGCCCGTCGACGGAGGCGCAGAACACGTATTCGCCGGAAGCGATATAGATCCTGTCTCCGTGCTTCACCGGCTCCTGGACCACCGTTCCCTGCCATTCGATCTTGCCGTTCTTGATGAAAAACACCTCGAAGCTGGTCACCAGAAGCCTGCCGTTGGGCAGCGGCTCTTCCTTTTCCTCTTCAACGGCCTTGCTGATTTCCCTTATGACCTCGACGGGCTTCCGCTTGATTTCTATAATTTCCCGGTTGTCCTTCTCAAAATCCCTGACGGCGAATTTTTCAATGCTCTTTTTGCTGACCACGATATCCTTTCCAGCCTTTTTGATGACCGCCGCCCGCGCGGCGTCGCCGTTCTTTGCCGGTTCGGATTTCAGGATGCTGCTCACGATCTTTTCCGTCTTTTCCACGTCGAACTTTGTGATGACGACCTTTTCCTCTTTGGTCACATCCGGCGCGAGGCTCAGGACCTCGGGCATGCTTGCCTCAAGATCCCTGACCCTTTTCGCCACCTTGACCGATCCCTCGAAGACTTTAATGCGCGAGGTCCCGTTCTGGTCGGCTTCCACGGTGAACTGCGTGCCCCGGACGCCGGCGACCGCCGTCGGCGTTTTCACCATGAATGTTTCCGACTTGATAAGCTTTTTCGGCTTGCAGAGCATCTTGCCCGAATCAAGTTCGACCGCCGTATTTTCAATGCCGCCCTGCCTCATCAGCGTCGCGAGGACGACCTTCGTCTTCTGTTTCACCCGTATAAGGGACTGGCCGATCTTGACGTCGCAGAACGATTCTGCCCCCGTCTGGATCACGTCCTTCTCTTTTATAACATCCCCTATCTGGACCGCGGCGTTGTTCTTCGTGACGTCGCCGATCATGAAGGTTATCATCGCGTACTCATCGACGGGTTGCCTGGCGCAGTTCAGGGCAAAGGCCAGCACCAGAAGCGCCGGCAGGATTGTTTTCTTCATAATCATGCCTCCTCGTTGTGTATATGATCTGCCCTCCTGGATTGCATAAACGATCAGCCCGGGCCATTATGTCTCACCCAGATTACCATTTGGCGGACATCTAATTATTATACCCCCGGATGACCGGATAATGCAAGAAAATTAATGGATTTGCCCGGGGTTCGCAGAAAATCGGCACTTTCCCCAGAGCCGGCGGCTCCTGATGCTTCTTAAAGAAAAATAATTGCGTGAAAACCGGGGCCCACGCATTATCCATCCATGATACAGAGATTCCTTATTTCCATGATCACCGGCGATGCCCTGGGATCCGCTGTTGACGGCATGACCAGGGGACACATAAACGCTCACTTCAAGACCATCACCGATTATATCGACCCGGAGCCGGCCCTGAAAAACAAGCTGGAATTGTGGCGGAAACCGGGGGTCTATTCATCGATCTCCCAGCTGATGCTCATCATGGCAATGGCCTGCCCGCACCGGGGATCCTGCGCTGAAAACTTCCGGCGCGCCGTCGCTTCTTCACCGGATGTCGCCGGATGCGATTACGGCATATTCCGCTACCCCGGGGCGGTGGAACGGGCATTCATACTGGGCATGAAAAACCCGGCGCGTCATCAGCAGATGACGGAGCAGCCCTGCGCGCGCATCATTCCGGTCATGACTTTCCTGAGCTTCCGGAACAATTCGGCCGCGGATCATATCCTGGACGTCATGGCCGCGGTGCGCCTCTTCACCCTTGACCTGTCCACTCTAGCCTCGGCCCTGATCTACACGCATGTCCTCAGGGCGATGGCCTCCGGTTCAATTCCCCGGGACCACCTCATGCGGACATCGGCGGATATCGCAGCCAGGGTCGCCGACGCAGTTGACAGCAATTCTGCGGCGATCTTCGACGGGGGCGTGAACCCCGGCACCCTCCTCCAGGAACTGCGCTCGAATATCGGCCTCCTGGGCGAGGTGGCATCCTCCTCAACCATCGGGGCCGCTGAAGGAATCATTGTATCCCATGTGAACCGGAGACTCAAAACACCGGTTACCCGGGCCACGGTGAACCTCCCGTCGGCACTCTTTCCCTATTCACTGGCAGTGTCATCCCTCGCCCCCGGTGCCGCTTCTCCGCAGGCAGCTGCCATAAAAGAAGGAGGCTCCACGGCCCCCCTGGCCGCCATGGCCGGAGCGCTGGGAGCATCACGGGAAAGCGTTCCGGAGCAGGATGACCCCCTTATCAGGGGCCTGGTCAACAGGAAAAAGGTCCTTGCATTGGCTGACGCCCTGTCCGCCGGGGCTGTGCCCCCGGAGGCGGTTGATGATTTCCTCAGGTCGGAGGCGTCCCTGACCGTCAAGGAGCAGGAGGAACTGAAGGCCCGGATCAAGCATACGAAAAAGAAACGGAAAAGAGGCCCACTGACCCCGGCAGAAAAGGAGAAAGAGCTGGCCCGCCACGCGGTGGAAAGCTGGACAAAGTATGACAAGGCGCGGTGGAAAAAAGAACAGCGGCGTCATGATAAAAACGATGAATCGTGAAAAATATTTGACAAATTGCCGATCGGCGGTACTGTTCTATCTGTGATGGAATAGCGGTGAACGGCGCGAAACCCTTTGAATCACGGAGGAACCCCATGACACGTAAATTCGGAAAGAACCTGGTTTGCTTACTTGCCATATCATGCATCTTCCTGGTTCCTGCCTCGTACAGCAAGCAGCAGACCCTGACCCTTGTGGACATCCAGAAGCTTACCAGGTACGATGAAAACCGGGTCCTGTACCAGCAATTCGAAAAGGCCCCGACAGAGGGTGACGGCGCCACCCATGACAACTCTATCGCGGCGCTGATGGTCATCAAGGATAAAAAGGTCTACCTCATCCAGGACGGCTACGACAACCCTGAACAGGTAGCCCACAACAAGGCGGTCCTTGACCGCACCAGCCAGATCGTGCCGGACCTGTGGCAGAACAAGATCGCCAACAGCCCCAACTATGTCATGATAACCGACCGGAAGATTGAAATACAGAAAAACATGACCAAGGAATTCGTTTCCAGCAACTACAAGGACTTTTACCTCGCCGTGCGGGACAAGTTTCTGAAAAAGCACGTGGCGATCTTTCTCTCCCTGATCGTTAACCGCAAGGAATCCGATATCAACGTCAGCCGCGAGAGGATCCCGAGGAAAATATCCGACGGCGACCAGGTGAAATACATAACCCGGGTGACCGGCAGGACCCCTGACGGCGGCACCGTCTATTATGCCGAGGACGCGAACGGCGACAGCATTACCGAGACCTTCACAGCCGACAGCCGCGA
>DAONAJ010000038.1:0-40095 GCA_035400945.1 Spirochaetota bacterium | reverse complement strand
CCAAGGCTTGATGCCGGGGGCCCTGTTGAGCACAGGCCCGATATCCTGGAGGGCTTCGACCTCGCGACCCTCGCCACCCAGGACAGGCCCGTGCTGGAAAAAGACGACCGGTCGGCGGCGGGAAAATACGCGGATCTGGTCGACATGGAAGGCGCCGCCGTGGTACAGGCCTGCCGCGCCCTTGACGTGGAAGTAAACCTGTTTAAAATCGTGACCGACACGGCCGGATGCTCCGTCAAGGAAATCATTGGCAACATCGTGGCCACGCGGAATTCCCTTTTTGACTTTTTCAGGGACAGGGTTATGCCGGTCCTTTAACCGGATCCCGAAGAGAAGCCGGCCACCAGTGCCCCGCGACGTTGATGAACGGCGCTTTTAATAAAAGAACTTCTCCGACTCGTCCGGGATCCCCGCGCTTCCGTTTATCAATGCAACCTCTATCCATACCACGCTGTCCAGGCAGTACTGGTAATAATACACGTAATTGACCGTGGTCCCCGGTATCCCGCCCCGCACCATCAGGAGCCTTCCCCTGTCATCGAAGTAATAGACATCGCCGCAATTGCCGGAACCGCCCTGGCCGCAGAGACAGTTTTTCAGGACACGGAGCAGGCCCTTCCCGTCGTATCCCGCCTCCCAGCAGGAGGATGTATCCCCGGTCCTGCCCTTTATAAAGGCCGGGTCTTTCTCGTCAGCCAGGGT
This sequence comes from Spirochaetota bacterium, assembly GCA_035400945.1. Lineage (GTDB taxonomy): Bacteria > Spirochaetota > UBA4802 > UBA4802 > UBA5550 > RBG-16-49-21. Next base: position 39,393 of record DAONAJ010000038.1, on the reverse strand, counting down.
TACGGCGAGCATCACCGGCACGCGCAGCTGCGGGAAAAGCGTTTCCCCCAGTTTCTTCCGCCACCACTTCTTCATCTCACCCTCGGCGGCGTGAACACGGTCCCGTGCCCTGGCGGTCATGTAGTATCGCTTGGTCTTGATCTTCGTCCCGGCGATATTGTTTTTTAAGATCATTCACCTTCCTCTTTTCCACGGCCAGGATGGCGTTGATATTCTGCCGGTCGATTTTCGAAAGGAGCGAATATGAAAAACCATTGTTGGGCCGGTACCATCCCAGGGAGTGGAAGTGCCCGGCGATGGCGCCGCTTTTTAAGATATATCCATACCGGGCGAATAATGAATTGCGTTACAGTACCAGTTCCTCGATGGAATAATGATTCCAGTGCGCGGGATCGACATGCTGGTTTTTATCGAGCAGCAGCCCCGCCCCGAAATCTGATGCGGCGGCGAAGAGGAGTAGAACGGCCAGATGTTTGCCCATGTGACAACACCTCGGAGTCATCATGGAGGCAAAAATGCCCCCATGGCAAGAAGAATATGCACCACGGCGTCCGTGTCCGGCCGTTTATATCCCGGAGTATCGCCGGGACATGACAACCTCAGGGAAAGTATAATTAATTCTTCTCCTGCGGCATAAAAATACTTGCATTTAGCGACATAAATCAATATTAATACCTCATTGATTTCCTCTCGAACCGGCGACAATCCTGATTATCTGCCGTCTTGAATTTTTTATGCAAGGACTGACCTATGGCCATTACCAATGACGACCTCAAGCTGATTGCGACTTCAATACGGACCCTGTCCATGGACGCGGTGCAGAAGGCGAATTCCGGACACCCGGGGATGCCCATGGGATGCGCCGATATCGCCGCCGTGCTCTGGGCGAAGGTCCTGAAACACGACCCGGCCGATCCCAGCTGGGCCAACCGCGACCGCTTCGTCCTCTCCGCCGGTCACGGGTCCATGCTCCTCTACTCCGTGCTGCACATGAGCGGGTACGACCTGACCCTTGACGATCTCCGGAACTTCCGCCAGCTCAACAGCAAGACCCCGGGCCACCCCGAGCACACGGCGACGCGGGGGGTGGAGACCACGACCGGCCCCCTGGGCCAGGGCTTCGCCAACGGCATCGGCATGGCCGTTGCGCGGGACATCCTCGCCGCCGAGTTCAACGGCGCCGACAGTCCCGTCATCGACCATTACATCTACGCCCTCGTCAGCGACGGGGACATCATGGAGGGCGTTTCGTCGGAGGCCGCATCCCTGGCGGGCCACTGGGGAATCGGGAAGCTGATATACATCTATGATTCAAACGACATATCCATCGAGGGGCCGACCGGCCTCGCCTTCTCCGAGGACGTCGCGAAGCGCTTTGCCGCGTACGGCTGGCACGTGCAGAAAATCGACGGCCACGATTACGCCCAGATAGAGAAGGCGATAAAGAAAGCGCAGAAAAACCTCGACCGGCCCTCCATCATCATCGCGAAGACCAGGATCGCCAAGGGGAGCCCGAAGCTGGAGGGCTCGGAGGAGTCCCACGGAGCGCCCCTGGGAGCGGACGAAGTTGCGGCGTCGAAAAGGAACATCGGCTGTTCCCCGGACGAATCCTTCTGCGTCCCCCAGCGGGTGTACGACATCTTCGGCGAGCGGAAGAAAAAGATGAAAAGGGTCCACAACGCGTGGAAGAAGCGGTTCAAGGCGTCACTCTCCGGCGAGAAACTCGCCCGGTGGAATTCCTTTTTCAGCATCCCCGATATCAACGTCCTCAGGGCGAAGCTTCCCGCCTTCGACCAGGCCAAGGCCGTGGCGACGCGCTCCGCGAGCGGGAAAATCCTCGAATCGCTGTTCAGGGAGATGCCGAACCTCATCGGCGGGTCCGCGGACCTCGGCCCCAGCAACAAGTCCTTCGTGAAGGGCTTCAGCGAATCCGGCAGGGGCGCGATCGGCCGCAACATCCACTTCGGGATCAGGGAGCACGCCATGGGATCGATACAGAACGGCATGGCGTACTACGGCGGCATCATCCCCTACACCGCCACCTTCCTCGCCTTCCTCGACTACATGCGGCCGCCGGTGCGCCTGGCCGCCCTGGGGAACCTCCATGCCATATATGTATTCACCCATGACTCTTTCTTCGTCGGCGAGGACGGCCCCACGCACCAGCCGGTGGAGCACGTGGCTTCGGCGCGGGCCATCCCCAACCTGAACGTGATACGGCCGGCCGACGCAGAGGAAACCAGGGAAGCATGGCTCGCGGCCATAGCCCGGGCGAAGGGCCCCACCATGCTGTCCCTCACGCGGCAGGATCTGCCCATTATTGCCCGTGAACCGGGCCGCGGGGCGGAGAACCTCCACAAAGGCGCCTACATCGTTAAGGACGCTGCCGGGAAGCCCGACATCGTGATCCTGGCGTCAGGATCGGAAGTGCATGTCTCCCTGGCTGCCGCGGAGGAACTGTCGTCAAAGGGCATCAAGGCGCGGGTCGTATCCTTCCCCTGCTGGGAGCTCTTCGACGAGCAGCCGTCATCGTACCGCATGGAGGTGCTGTCCCACGGCACGCCCAAGGCCATCGTTGAGGCGGGGATACGCATGGGCTGGGAAAAATACGCCGGCCCCCATGCGCTGTATATTACCATGGAGACCTTCGGGACGTCCGCGCCGGCCAAGGTCCTGGCGGAACAGTTCGGTTTCACGAAGGACAGCATCGTGAAAAAAATAACTGAATTCATGAAATCCTGACCCGTAACTTTAACGGGGATAAACGTTCATATCATTCACATGAAAGAAATTGTTAAAAGGATACACCCATGAAACAGACAGTAACAGCGCCGGGAATGAGCTGCATGCACTGCAAAATGACCATTGAAAAGGCGGTGAAAGGGCTGCCGGGAATAGTCAGCGTCAATGCCGATCCGGACACGAAAAAGGTCGAAATCAATTTCGACGAAAAGGCCGTTACCCTCGACGCCATCAAGCATGCCATCGAAGAAGCCGGGTACAACGTGAAATAATTTTCCGAATCACGTCGCTCGGGGCCGTGGCCCCCTCTCTCAGTGTGTAAATATTAACATATGATAAATTTTCATCGGCGCCGCGACTTTTTTCGCGGCGTTTTCATATGTCTTTTTCGCTCCCCCGGTGGAATATTTCCCTGATTATAAGTATAATTAATAAACAGAAGGAGGCATGTATGCTGGTAACAAGGGAGCTTACCTCTGCCAACATGAAAGGCGGTTACAGCAAGACGGCCATCGAAAATGCCGTCAGCAACCTCGGCGGCATCGAGAGGGTCATTGCGGACCCCTTTACAAAGAGGGTGACGGTGGAATTCGATGAGTCTTCGCTGACCGTCGAGGATATCCAGCACACCATCGAGGACGCGGGCTACGAAGCGGAGATCGAAGCCGATTCGATGCAGTAGCCGGCGGCAACCGGCATCTACGGGCAGTCCGGAAGAGTGCCGCCGGAAGCACCCAGGGCATCGCGCACTGTCGACGCGGTTCCGTAACTGGTCCCGCCCCAGTTCGCGTCGCTGAAGGCTTTTGCGATGATCTCATCGCCGTATCCGTATGTCCCGTCGCTCATCTCGATCATGAGCACCCTTTCGTCGGCGCAGTCCTGGAGCAGTTTCGCCGCCCATGGCGCATCGTCCCTGCCGGAGCATTTGATATCGCGTATATAGCCAATGAAGTCGTTGAGGGCCGTCTTTTCATATCCGACGAGGAGCGGATTACCGGCACGGGCGCGGTCATCAGCGGCGATGCGCGTAAAGAGATAGGCGCTGGCCAGGGTATTGGCGATGCCGAAGACGTAGCCTTCTTTGGGCACCATGGTATTCAGATTATTATCGAACCGGTACATGCGCAATTCACCGTGGCCCCAGCCATAGGGAAGCTCGTTCAGGTTTCGCGGAGTGTCCTGGTAAAAAAAGAGGGGCGTAATGCCCGCATCCGCCGCAAGAGCCACGCTTTCCTCGAAGGGGACCAGGGTGTCCCATTCGTCATGGACCACCATGAAAGGCGTCGTCAGCTTTAACAGCAGGGCCGCGCCGGTCCAGGTTTCCCACCCGGTTGTATCCTTTATGCGTTTGACATAGCGATCATTGCTTTCATTCACCCACAAAAAAATTCTCATAGGCGTCTCTTTTTGCCGCATCGGTTATATCGGGAACGCTGTTCGGGATTGCGCCGGCGGGATTTTCAACATAATCGACCCAATCATTAAAATCGCTGGGCGGGAAAAAGGCGATACCTGCGGCCGGTGTCACGCCCCCGCCGTCTGAGGCATAGGCCGCGCCGTAGAGGGCCTCAAAGCCGCCCCAGGACCCGCCCCAGATGCCGATCTTCGACGTGTCGGCTACGGCGGACTCATTCAGAAACCGGAGACCAGCGACCGTGTCGTCAACATCGTTCTGGATGCTTCCGCCGGTCTGGAACCGCTCGTACACGTAGAGCACGCCGCAGCCGTTCAGCAGGAACATGGCGGCGTCGCTCACATATTGCGCGTTGGAAGTGACGGGAACCCCGGAGGGGACGCTGTCGCCGTTCCACTTGATGTAATCATAGGGGCGGGTCAGGACCACCGCGGGCTTCACCCCGCCCGCGAGGGGAGGTATCCACATGGCGTAGGCCGAATCCTTCCCGTCATAATCGAGCTTCAGAAGATAATAGCAATGCCAGTCCCGCTCGATCCAGGCTGAGCCGCTGTCCACGACGGTCACCCCGGTCCGGGGTACAAGCTCCGGGCATGACCCGGGAAGAAACGGCGCCAGGGCCATCAGACTGTTACCGCTTTTTTTGCCGCACCCGGCCATGGCGGTCGCTGAGGCAAGCAGGACTGACAGAAAAACTGCGTGAATTTTTTTCGCTGGATTCAGTGTCTCTTCAACCTGTTTAACGGGTTCATGGATCTTTCTTTATCATTCCATCCCCTCATGACCGTCCAGGACACCTACCGGGAAGCCGTCGATTTTGCGGCCCGGGCCCATGCCGGCCAGACCGTGCCGGGCAGGCCCTGCAGCTATATCGTGCACGCGTCTAATGTCGCCATGGAAATGCTCCTCGCCTTCGGCGGGGACGCCGGCATCGACAAGGAACCCGCCATTGCCTGCGCCCTCCTCCACGATGTCCTCGAAGACTCCGCCGTGACATACGGGGAGCTGCGCGACGCCTTCGGCGAGAGGGTTGCGGCGAGGGTGCGGGCCCTGACAAAGGACGGATCCCCGGGGAAAAAGGAGGCGATGGAGGATTCCATCCGCGGGATACTCGTGCAGGGGCCCGAGATAGGATTGGTGAAGCTTGCCGACAGGATAACCATCCTCCGGGAGCCCCCGGCCCACCGGGACAGGGCGAAAAAAGAATCATACCTCGAGGAAGCCCGGCACATCCATGAACGGCTGCAGCAGTGCAGCGATTGTCTCGCGCGGCGGTTATCGCAGAAGATCGAGAGCTACCGGCAGCACCTCTGACCCTGCGCCGCCCGTTACCGGGAAGTCAAATTATTGGCCGGTATAAAATTTTTCTTGCAATATGCGTCGTGTGGCCATCGATTGTCGTTAACACCCTGCGCGCAAACACATAGCCCTGGAGGAGCCTTATGATCCACAAAAACGTTATAACAGAATTTTCACCGGAAGAGCATACGCCGCAGATCGATCCGACCGCGTACGTGCATCCCCTGGGAGCCGTCATCGGCAACGTCATCATAGGCAGGAGAGTGCTGGTGTCGCCCTTTGCCTCGGTGCGGGGCGACGAGGGGCAGCCGCTCCATGTAGGCGACGACAGCAACGTCCAGGACGGCGTCATCATCCACGCCCTGGAGACCTTCCACAACGGCCATCCCGTGGAAAAAAACCTCGTGGAAGTCAACGGCAAGAAGTACGCCGTGTACATCGGCAGCCGGGTCTCCCTGGCGCACCAGGTCCAGATCCACGGCCCGGCCTCCGTCGGCAACAACTGCTTCATCGGCATGAAAACCCTTGTCTTCAAGTCGAAAGTCGAGGACGGGTGCGTGATCGAGCCCAACTGCGTCCTCGTGGGCGTAACCATCAGGTCGGGCAACTACGTCCCCACCGGCTCGGTCCTTTCCAGCCAGGCCGACGCGGACCGCGTCCAGAAAAAGATCACGGAGGATTACGCCTTCCGGACCCTCAACGACGGCGTTATCCATGTCAACACCAGCCTCGCCGAAGGCTACAGCAAGGCGAACCTAAAGCTCTAATGCAAACCCTGGACGGCTACGCGGACGTCCCCTGCCCGGCCCGCAGCGGGACAGGGGCATCCGCTGTCGTTACCGGCCCGGCTTTCCCATCGGGGGGCTACCATACCCCTCTCCGTGTCTTCACCGCCACAAGGCCATCTATCTATAATACTTGTTGACGGATACCGCCGTGCATGCTATGTACATAGCCGTGCTTCTGAGAAGTTCATTGCCGGCTATCATCCTTACATATGGAGGCTCCCATGGGCGGATTCAAGGAATATGACAAGTACGACGGTCTCGGTCTCGCGGAACTGGTAAAAAAGAAGAAAGTCTCCCCGGCGGAATTGTGCGAGGAAGCAATTGCCCGGATAGAGAAGCGCAACCCCGCCCTCAACGCCGTCATCCACCCGATGTTCGACATCGGCAGGAAAACCGCCCGGGAGAAACTCCCCGACGGCCCCTTTAAAGGGGTCCCTTTCCTCATCAAAGATTTAATATCCGCCTATGCCGGCGTCCCTCTCCAGTGCGGCTCAAAGGCGTACCGGAACTATATCCCCGACCACGACGACGAGCTGATACGGCGCTTCAAGAGCGCCGGCTTCGTCATCCTGGGAAAGACCAGCACGCCGGAATTCGGCCTCATGGGCGTGACGGAGCCGGAGCTCTTCGGCCCCACACGGAACCCCTGGAACACGGACCGCACCCCCGGCGGGTCCAGCGGCGGGTCCGCGGCGGCCGTGGCCTCCGGCATGGTGCCCCTGGCTTCGGGGGGCGACGGCGGCGGCTCCATCAGGATACCCTCGTGCTACTGCGGACTCTTCGGGCTCAAGCCGACCCGGGGGCGGAATCCCCTGGGCCCGGTCAACTGCGAGGGCTGGCAGGGCGCCGTGGTGGAGCATGTGCTTACCCGGTCGGTGCGGGACAGCGCGGCGGTCCTCGACTGGACGAACGGGATGGACCGAGGCTCCCGCTGCGTCACCCCTCCCCCGGCCCGGCCCTACATGAAGGAAATAGCGACCAAGCCGGGCCGCCTTAAAATAGCATTCTCCGTCGAATCGCCCCTCGGCAGGGAGGTGGATCCCGAGTGCGTCAATGCCGTGAAAAGCGCCGCGGCGCTGCTTCAAAAGCTGGGGCATCATGTCGAAGAAGCCAGGCCGGCCATTGACGGCATGACGATGGCCAGGTCATATTTCGCGATGTATTACGGCGAGACCGCGGCGGATATTGCCGCAAGCGCCGAGGTGCTAAAACGAAAACCGGGAAAGGGCGATTTCGAGGAAACCACCTGGCTCCTCGGCCTTCTCGGACGGGTCGTCAGCGCCGAGGAATTCGTCCTTGCCATCAGGGAATGGAGCAACGCCGCCCGGGCCATGGCCCGGTTCCATGAGAAATATGATCTTTATCTTACACCGACGACGGCGTCTCCCCCGGTGAAAATAGGCGAGCTGAAAACCAGGGGCGTCGATCTCATCGGCATGAAGGTCATCAACGCCCTTAACCTTGCGAAGATACTGAAAAAGTCCGGCATGGCGGAGGAGATAGCCCTGAAGAGCCTCGAGAAGACCCCCTTCACCCAGCTGGCGAATTTCACCGGCCAGCCGGCCATGTCCGTTCCGCTCTACTGGACGCCGGACGGCCTCCCCCTCGGCGTGCAGTTCATAGCCCCCTTCGGCGACGAGGCGGTCCTGTTCCGCCTGGCGGCCCAGCTGGAAAAGGCGCGGCCGTGGTTCGGCCTGCGGCCGCCAAGCTACCGATAACTATCGGTACAGGTGCCCGGGTCCCGGGCGTGGAAGCGACCCGGAGCGGGTCTGCAATTTCACGAGAGGAAGAGGGTGGCTTCCCTCTTCCTCTCGTGCTCTCCATCACCCCGCTCGCTCAGGCGCCGCGAGAGGCTACGGGCATAACTCGTCGAACCGGCTACGCCGGATTCGACTCAGACAGAAGCCCGATATGTGTCCGCCTTCGGCGGACGTTTTGGGGGGATCAATCTGCGATGAATGATATGATAGTTGTATAACCTCGCATATTTTATGAAGGCAAGAAAAACCAAATGGCTTTCGCTCCGGAAGCCGCCTCGTGCGGCATCCTCGCACCGCCGTGCCTCCTGCACGGCGACGCTTTAGTTTTATTTTCCATAATACCCGCGGCACGGATGCCGCGGGAGGCGATCGTCCGCAGGAGGCCGCATACGATCGCCGAGCAGTTATGAGTCATCCTTACATTTAGCCAAGCCCACCGCAGGCGCGGGGGAGAGGGGAAGCCACCCCTCTTCCCCTCGCATAATCCCGACCCGGTCCCGGGTCAAAAATTACCACCCTGGTCCAGGGCAATTTAAATACTAATTATCTCTTGTTCCAAAAATGGCAGTAGTTGCACTCGTTCTTCGTGTGGCACGTGGTGCAGGTCGTGATATTCAGGCGGGCCTTCCGGCCATGGAAACCGGAGGACGCGCGGTTGGTCCATCCGATGGGATGGCGCCGCTGGAGCGTGATCTTGTTATAGGTCACCCCGCTGGTCCTGTGGCAGTCCCGGCACTGCCGCTCGGAGTGACAGGCCCTGCAGTGCTTCAGGCTGATGCGGGACTCGTATTTATGCGAAAATTCGTAATTGGGGTTGTGGTACCGGTACGCGGCTTTCGCGCCCTTGTGGCACCGGAGGCACGATTCCTTGGCGGTGTGGCATGACATGCACTCCTTCTTGTCCGTTCCCGCTTTTTTTCCGTGGAGCTTGTCCCACCCTGACATGTGGTCGTCAGGCTTGGTGGGATTGACATGGCAGAGCATGCAGTACTGGGTGGCGGTGGCGTTGTCATGGCACTGAAAGCAGTATTCCATCTTCGGCACAATTTCTTCCTGTGTGACAATGTCTTTCTTGTACAGCGCCTCGTGGCAATCCCTGCAGGTGAGCCCCTGTCCCTCGAGGTGGATCTTATGATTGAATTTATAGGCCTGTTTGGACGAGAAGCGCACGTTTTTAGAATAGCCGGTCGATTCATCATGGCAGTCGCTGCATATCTTCCGGGAAGGGATATCGCCGCCGGTTATCGTATCGGTGCTCGTCTTGATCTTCCTGTGGCACTGCTCGCAATCGACCTGCCCGTCGATGTGGGGCTTGTGCGAAAAGACCAGGCCTTCCTTTGAAAGGAGGGCCGCACCGGCCGATGCCAGGAACGTGAAGATCATGAATCCGTATAACGCTTTCTTCTTCATCATGCCATCGCTTAAAAAAGGTATTTCAACGAAAGATTACCCCGGAACAGGTACGGATAGTCTTCGTTGGTTGAAAATTCTCCCGTTGCGGACAGTACCAGCGACTTAATAATAGTAATGTCCGACCCGATCGTCGCGAAATATCCCGGCGACAATTTTTTGGTGATTGATGAGTCATTGTAGAACTGGGCCCCGCCGCCGGCCATCAGGTCAAAGACATACACCCTCCTCTTGATCATGGCCTGAAGGGTTATCAGGTTCCCCTCGGGGCCCAGGATCGCCTCTGCGCTGAGGCGCAATCCGAACTTGCGGATGTCCCGATGCTTCAGGGCAACCAATACCTCGTTCCCCACTTCCGTCGCGGCATCGTACAGGATCGCGCCGTACTTCAGGTCAATGGAGAGGAGCTTCGACGGCATCACGACGAATCGCAGGCTCGCCTGCTGGTTGCCGTACGGCTCAAAAAAGGCCCGGAAGTAGGAATCCTTGATGAATACCGGCCGGTAATACTCGTGCTCCAGCACGATGGAGAGGATTTCCGCCGGGTTGATCTGCACCGCGGCAAGGGTGTTTGCCGGCAGCAGTTCCACCAGGTCGAGGGTGCCGTAGCCGTACAGCTTGACCTTCTTCGAAAACATCGTCTCGAGATTGATCGAGGCGTAATGCTCGGCGAGCCTGCCGCCGTTGAACAGTATCTGGTACTCGGCGCCGAAGATGCCGATATCCTTCGCCATGACCTCGGCCTTGAACCCCGCCACGTAGTCCCCCCTCCTCTGGGTGAGGAAGAGGTTCCGGTAATCGGTGCTGTTGAAGGCGCGGAGCGACCAGGGGTTCCGGTATTCCTCCACGTAGTCGTCCTTGACGACCAGGCCGCCGTAGAGGTCGAGGGTTATCTTATGCTCTCCCGCCGGTATCTTTGCCTCGAGGTTGAGGCCGTCGAAATAGAGGTACACCAGGTTCTCAAAATCCATGATGCGGCCCAGCTGCGCGGTGAACTTTTCGCTTTCAAAATCCAGGTACCCGTAAAAGAAATTGAAGAGCCAGTTGCCCTGGGAGCCGCCCTTCTGTGTCTGGTATGCCGCCCTGCTGTTGAAATGGAAGGACCAGTTCTCGTTGAAGGCAGCGTCAAAGGCGACATTTTCATAGACCCGGTACTCGGTCCTGGTCCGGTTGTAGTATTCGTTATGGGATGTATAGAAGTTTCCCGTCGTCTCAAGGGAGCCCTCTATGGACGCCTTTGACTCCTCCTTCTTTTCCTCCGCTGCCGGCGTTCCTTTCGTGTCTTTTACATCCTCTTCAGCGGCATAGACCGCGAAGGTCGCCAAGGCTGCTACAAGCGCCAAGACGGCAATCCGGAACAATCGCATGTGAAGCATTACCGGCACGTTAATCTCCGCCCGAGTACCAGTTTTCAGTCCCGTGGCAAGGACCACCCGGCAGACCGCTGCAGTTGCCCGTTGATGTATTAAAAGAGCCACCTACTGAAAAATTGACGATATTTCCCACAACCGTGGCCTTGGGGTCAAAGACGGAACCGTTGATGGCGCCATTGTTATGGAGCGGATTGCCATTGGCATAATTATTATGGCAGGTGATACAGTCCAGGCCCACATGATCTTCTTTACGATGCCGGCCGCTGGTGGGATATGCCTGGTTCAGCGGAGGATACCGGTGGCAGATCGTGCAATGGCTGTTGTCAATATAATCATAGGTGTACCAGTTTTTTATGCCATGGCAGCCCAGGCTGGTGCAATCTCCCGAGGCGTGGCTGAAGGAGGCCAGGGCTCCCGCTGCGGCGTTGAATATCACGATCGAACCCGGGACGCTCGTCCCGGTCTGCCAGACATAACCATTCACCGTGCCGTCATTATGCGTCGGCTGGTTGACATAATTCATATGACATACCTGGCAGGAATAGCTCTTATACCGGTGCACGGTGTGGGCGCCGCTCGCCGGGGGATACTTGCTGAGGGGGGGATCCACATGGCACGATTTACAGGTGACCCATATCCTGCTGTCGTGACAGGTTGACGCCGGGAGGCCGCTGCAACTGTTGGCCCCGTCGTCCCACACGGCCGCCGGATACTTAACGGTGTTCCAGTAGACGATCAATCCCGTCGTCTGAGCCTGGTATATCCAGTTATAGCCGTTGATGAAGCCGTTTTTATGCAGGGGATTGTTATAATAACCATGGTGACAGTCTGTACAGGGAAGGTTTGGCCCATTGCCGGCTAATCCCGTATGCTCCAGGTGCGCCCCGCTCACCGGGGGATATATTTTCAACTGGGTTGAATTGTGACATTCCAGGGCCATGCAGAGTCCCGGCAGCATGGTGGTATCCAGCTCGGCATCGGATACTTTCGCACACCCTGTGGCAATGACGGAAGAGACGCAAAGAAGGATCAGCAATTTAACATAATTCATGTAAGGACCGCACCTTATCATTATGTTAAAGTCTACAATATATCAAGCATCTATAGTGAACGCAGTCAAACCATTTTTCCCGGCAAAGTTTTATTTATCGACCGATAACTATCAGGATTATTTTTTACCCGGATACCCCGGTTAAATATACGAGCCCTGATCCAGGGCATCAAACTTGGCCAGTACCCCAACCCTAAATGTACTGGACATTTAATCTAACATATGTAAGAATTACCGGATCACACGATTCGTTGACCCGTGTTAATAACGAATCAATGCAGGCCTGTTAAACAGAAAAAAAGATACTGGCGCGAAAAAGCGCCCGGGAGGATTACATGGCAGAGATACGCCTTGACGGAAGGGTGGCCATTATCACCGGGGCCGGGGCCGGCCTCGGCAGGTCCCACGCCCTTGAGCTTGCCAGGCGGGGCGCACTGGTCGTTGTCAACGACCTCGGCACCAGCCTGGACGGGTCCGGAAACAACATGTCGGCGGCGGACGCCGTGGTCGCAGAAATAACAAAGGCCGGCGGAAAGGCTGCGGCCAATTACGATTCCGTATCGACCATGAAGGGCGCGGAAAGCATCGTGAAGACGGCCCTGGACGCCTTCGGCAAGATCGATATCGTCATCAATAACGCGGGGATCGTCCGCGATAAAACCTTTTACAAGATGTCCGAGGATGAATGGGACACCGTCATGAACGTTCATATGAAGGGGACCTTCAACGTGACCAGGGCGGCATGGCCCCTCATGAAGGACAACAACTACGGCCGGGTCATCTTCACCAGCTCCGGCGTGGGGCTCTACGGCAATTTCGGCCAGGCAAATTACGCCACGGCGAAGATGGGAATGATCGGGTTCATGAACGTCCTCAGGATCGAGGGCGCCAAGCACAACATCCTGGTCAACTCGATCGCGCCGAACGCGGCGTCGCGGATGACGCAGCCGCTGTTCCCCCCGAACATCCTCGAAAAACTGAAGCCGGAATTCATTTCGCCCCTGGTCGCGTACCTGGTATCCGATCAGTGCAGGGAGTCGGGCATGATCTTCAACTGCATGATGGGGTGGTTCAGCCGCACCGCCATCATGTGCTCCGACGGCGTGGTGCTGGGTGACGGGAAGCGTGAAATCACCGCGGAAGAAATCATGGAGAACTGGGACAGGATCACGTCCCTCGACGGAGCCAAGCCCCAGAACACCATAGCAAACACCTTCGCCTATCCGGCGCCGGTCATGAAATAGAACCGGCTATGAAGTCGGGAACCTGTTATTTGCCTGCGGCCCTTCAGGGGGACGGCAGGCCGCTAATTTTCTAACATATGGTAAAAGTTTGTCGGCTTTTTTACCCCACCAATGGACAAGCCGGCTGCAGCAATTCAACATCGTGTCAGTTTATGCGCCAGCGGGGATTTTACGCTGATGCTTTACTTGACAAATTTCGGGGCTCGAATAAACTTATTTCACATGAACACTAAAAGCACAAAGCAGGAAAGCAAAGACAAAAAAAGCATCCGCACCAGGGAAAATATCATGCGGGCGGCCCGCAAGGTCTTCTCGGAGCACCCCTACCATACCGCCAGCATGCGCATGATAGGGAAAGAGGCGCGCATCGAGCACCCGCTGATCAATTATTATTTTCCGAACAAGGCGGTCCTCTTCGAAACGATCGTGCAGACCCTGTGCGACGAGTTCGCCCGGCGCACGGCGGAATGGTTCGACGAGGTGGCAAAGGCCAAGAGCATATCCGAAGGCTTCATGAAGCATATAGACCGGATGATGGACTACAACAGCGAGAGCCCGGAAGCCATCAGGATCCTCGCGCTTAACCTTGCCCAGGCCGACAACATAGCCCTCATCCCCGGGTACCAGCGGTTCCCGCAGCTCATCGAAACGATACGGGAACTCTTCGTGGAAAAAATCAGGCCCGCGGGGCCTGCGTCGGAAATAAGCATGTTCGTCAACAGCTACAACTTTTTGGTCATATCGTTCCTCGGCTCCGACACCTGCATTGCCCAGATCCAGGGCATGGAACCCGGCGGCAAGGCATACCGGGAGTGGGTAAAAAACACCCTGGGCTTCATCTTCCTGCCGCGCCTGAGGGAGATAATCGTTCCCAACACGCCGGCCGGCAACGCCCGCAGGAAGAAGACGGCGAAATAAGAACGGCATCGTCGCCATATTCGCAGAAGGAAACTATCGAAGGCGCGGTTACACAAACCGCGCCTTCTTATTTGATGATAACGACCGCCCGGCAGGAAGAAAAGCCGCTTTCATTCCGGATTTCTTCCGTAAATATAGAGAACCGTGCCGGCGACCACAAGGACGATCCGGATGAACCAGCCGGTGTACATCCCCCACTGGTCGACCCAAACCAGGAGCCGCATATTGTACCCGAGAAAATAGAGGACGCTCGAGGCAATACCATAGACGCCGATAAGAGCCCCGATTGACGAAAGGACCTGCTTGGTTTTCATGGCAATCTCCCCTGTTTCTGCTGCAGATTGCGGGAACACACGAGATAGAGCAAAGGCATCCTATCATCGGCAGGGAGGCGCGTAAACCAATTTTTACCGGTTCAAGCTGGAGAAATACATTGACAGAAACATTAACGCTATTCAAGATTTCTCCCCGGTACGCACCTCGCAACGACGTTCTCGAGATCTGCATCTCGAAGAAGGAGAGGATTCTTTAATGAAAGCGGTACCGGCGATTTCCACTATTGGACGGGCACCATGACAACAAGACACCGCGCGCAGACCATCCTGGCAGCGACTGCCATTCTTTCAATACTCTTCAACGTGTCGCAGGTCCAGGCGGGAGGGCACGACTTCATCGAAGAGGCAAAGGCCATCTACCGGGTGGCCGCGTGCGGCCCGGGAGACGTCCCGTTGGGCTTTGACGGCGGAACGGTAAAGAGCCACTGCGGACGCATGGAAAAGAACATGGCGAGCTACCGCGAGAATTTCATCGCCAAGGCCGCTCCTTTCTTCGCCGGGACCGTTCCTTCAGGCCTGCCCCGTTCGGTGGTGGTTCCCTTCGGCGGCGGGGACCTGCTGCCGGCGCTGGTGGTGTATCCCGGAGCTGCGGAGATCACGACCATTTCCCTCGAGGGCGCCGGCGATCCGCGGCGCCTCATGAAAGCGACGCCGCGCCAGCTTGACCGGGCCCTGAACATGTACCGCTCCAACGTGGGGTACATGCTTCTAACCAATGATAACTCCAACGAAAACATCCGCAACATGGAGCGCGGGGCAATTCCCAACCAGCTTGCCTTTTCCCTGACGGCGCTGGCAATCCTCGGGTATGAGCCCGTGTCGCTCAAATACTTCACCATCGAGGACGACGGCTCGCTCCGCTATCTTTCCCTCGATGAAATCGCCGCCATGGAAAAATCAAAGGGCCGGCGCCTCAAGGGTACCTGGATAGACACGGACTTCTCCGTGGCCTTCCGCAACATGGAGCTGGCCTTCCGCAAAAGAGGAGGAGGCCGCACCATCATACACCGCCACATTGCCTTCAATCTGGACAACAGCCATTTCAACGGCTCGCCCCTGCAGAAGCACCTGGAGAGAAAGGGAACAATATCGGTGATGATAAAAGGAGCGAGCTATCTTCCCTGGTTCGAAAATTTTTCCGCCATCCGCAATTACTGTCTCGGCCACATGGCCTATTGCGTGTCCGACTCAACGGGGATACTGCCGAAACACGCCGGCGATGCCGGCTTCAGGCAGGTCACCTACGGTTCCTTTTCAGGGGCCTTCCTTGAAAACGAGGGAGGATCCGGCGCGGCAGCCATGCGGGAGTTGTTCAGGTCACAGCCTTCGCGTCCCCTCAGCTTCCGGTTCGGCTACTCCGATGTACGCAAATTGAACCATTTGATCATCACGTCAAAACGATGAGTAACGGCTCATAACAAAATCCGGTGATACCATAAAACGTTATCCGGCAATAGGCCTTTATTTTTCAATAAAGTACAATATACCGCAGGTCAAAAACCAATTTTCTTCATTGACAAAAGATAACGGCTTTTTTAGCGTTATTAAAAATTACGGTGTTATGTTAAGCCGCCGTGATGACTGTATCCGCTGCCGTGAAACGCTGTGTACCCTTCAGCATATCCACGGAAGGTGTCAACAAGCATTCGCCAGTGATTTACGCATAAAAAATCTTTACGATACGGTGCCGTCATACAACATTCCAAATTGTAACAATTATAAAAGTTCACCATACCTAACTATTGTGGAGACGTACATGAGCGCTACAACCCACGCAGATAATGATAATACCCTGGCAGGACGGCTCTCCCTCGCAACCGGCGTTTCCGTCACACGCTGTTACCAGTGCGGCAAGTGCACGGCCGGCTGCCCCATGGCTGAGGAGATGGATTATACGCCAAGCCATATTTTAAGGCTGCTGCAGGTCGGGCTGGACGGATTCGAAGACAGGGTGCTCAAGGCATATTCGCCCTGGGTGTGCCTCACCTGCGAGATGTGCTACGC
This sequence comes from Spirochaetota bacterium, assembly GCA_035400945.1. Classification (GTDB taxonomy): domain Bacteria; phylum Spirochaetota; class UBA4802; order UBA4802; family UBA5550; genus RBG-16-49-21. Next base: position 23,055 of record DAONAJ010000038.1, on the reverse strand, counting down.
CCGGTGCCCCCAGGAAGTGGACATCCCGAAGATGATGGATTTCCTCCGCGCAGAATCGGTGCGCCTGAAGAAGGTGAACCCGCGGGCGAAGGATTTCGTTTCCCTCCACCAGACGTTCCTCGACTCGATACATTACGTCGGAAGGCTGTACGAAGTCGGCCTGATAGCCGGGTACAAGGCGCGTTCATGGCACCTGTTCCAGGACGTCCTCATGGCGCCAAGACTCTACCTCAAGGGAAAGCTGAGGCTCTTCCCCCACTTGATCAAGAACAGGAAAAACATCTCGCAAATATTCAAGAAAGCGGGCACGGCCCGCACGGAGGCGGCCAAATGACAAAGATCGCATATTATCCGGGCTGTTCCCTCCTCGGATCCTCACGGGAATACGACGAATCGCTGCGCGCCATTGCCGGACCGATGGGGTTTGACCTCGTTCAGGTTCCGGACTGGAACTGCTGCGGCGCGTCTTCCGCCCACAGCCTCAACCATGAGCTCTCACTGGCGCTGCCCGCCCGCATCCTCGCCCTCGCCGAGACGCTGGGAGTTGAGGAGATGCTGGTCCCCTGCGCGGCCTGCTACAGCCGCCTCGTCACCGCGCACCATGACCTCGCGGAAAGCGCCGAGACGCGGGAGAGAATCGTCGAGATAATCGGCATGCCCTGCCAGGGCACCGTGAAGCCCCTGAATATCCTGGAGTTCCTGGATCGGCATAGTGACTCCTTCAAGGACAAGGTCACGGCGCCCTTCGATAAGGACGTGGCCTGTTACTACGGCTGCCTCCTGGTGCGGCCGCCCAAAATCACGAAATTCGACCGCCCTGAGGACCCGCGCACCATGGACAACCTCGTTGAATTGATCGGCGCCAAGGCACTTGACTGGGACTTCAAGGTCGAATGCTGCGGAGCGAGCCATTCAATATCCAAGACGGACCTCGTGGGGAAGCTCTCGGCGAAGATAATCGGCAACGCGGTGAAAAAAGGGGCCCAGGCCATTGTTGTGGCCTGTCCCATGTGCCAGTCCAATCTGGACATGCGGCGCAGCTTCATCAACAAGGCCGCCGGACAGAACTATACCATACCGGTCATCTTTATCACCCAGGCCATCGGCCTGGCCATGGGCCTGGGCGAAAAGGAGTTGGGCCTGCACCGCCACATCGTCAAGGTCAAATACCCGGAGAAGAAGAAAGTCGATGCCGAGGTAAAACCTAAAGCCGCCGCAGCGGCGCCGGCGCCGGCGCCGGTCACGCAACCAGAGCAGACGGAGGAAGCGTAAATGTCACGTATCGGTGTTTTTGTATGTCATTGCGGAACCAACATATCAGCCACGGTAGACTGCCCCGGCGTCGCCGAAGCCATTGCCAAGATGCCCGGCGTCGTCCACAGCGTTGATTACAAATACATGTGCTCCGACCCCGGCCAGACCATGATCAAGGAAGCCATCAAGGAGCACAAGCTGGACGGGGTCGTCGTCAGCGCCTGCTCCCCCCACATGCACGAGCCCACCTTCCGGCGGGCCTGCGCCGAGGCGGGGCTGAACCCCTACCTGTGCGAAATGGCCAACCTCCGGGAGCACTGCTCCTGGGTCCATGAGAAGGAAGACGCCACGACCGTCAAGGCCATCGACCTGGTGCGGAAGATGGTGGAGAAGGTCAAGAAAAACCAGCCCCTCTACTCCATCAAGGTGCCGGTCACCAAGACCGCCCTCGTCATCGGCGGCGGCATCGCCGGGATCCAGGCGGCGCTTGATATAGCGAACGCGGGCCACAAGGTGGTCATGGTGGAGCGCGATCCCTCCATCGGCGGCCACATGTCCCAGCTCTCGGAGACCTTTCCGACCCTGGACTGCTCCCAGTGCATCCTGACGCCGCGGATGGTCGAGGTGGCGCAGCACCCCAACATCACCCTGCACACCTACTCCGAGGTCGAGAGTCTGGAAGGGTTTATCGGCAATTTCAACGTCAAGATACGCAAGAAGGCGCGCTGCGTCGACGAAAAGCTCTGCACCGGCTGCGGCCTCTGCTCACAGAAGTGCCCCACGAAGAAAAACCTGAGCGAATTCAACGAGGGCCTGGGCTACCGGCCCGCCATATATTCGCCCTTTCCCCAGGCGGTGCCCAACAAGCCCGTTATAGACAAGACCCAGTGCACCTTCTTCCTCAAGGGAAAATGCAAGGTGTGCGAAAAGGTATGCCCCACCAAGGCGATCCGCTACGACCAGGAGGACCAGATCCTCGATGTGGAAGTCGGCGCGATCGTGCTGGCCACCGGCTTCAACGTGCTCCAGCCCGACTTCTTCCCGGAATACGGATACGGCAGGTACAAGGACGTGATCCAGGGCCTACAGTTCGAGCGGCTTGCGTCCGCGTCGGGGCCCACGTCGGGCGAAATGAAGAGGCCCTCCGACGGCAAGGAGCCGGAGACCGTGGTCTTTATAGCCTGCGCCGGCTCCCGCGACGAGGCCAAGGGCCTTCCCTACTGCTCGAAGATATGCTGCATGTACACGGCAAAGCACGCCATGCTCTACAAGCACAAGGTCCACCACGGCAACGCCTACGTCTTCTACATGGACATCCGCTCCGGCGGCAAGATGTACGATGAGTTCGTGCGCCGCGCCATAGAGGAGGACGGCGTGAAATACATCCGCGGCCGCGTATCCCGCATCTACGAGGAGGACGGCAAGCTCATCGTGAAGGGCGCCGACACCCTCCTCGGCCACCAGACGGTCGAGATCAAGGCCGACATGGTGGTGCTGGCCAGCGCGGCCGTCGCCAATGACGGGGCCGAGGAACTGGCGCAGAAACTCCACGTGAGCTACGATCCGTACCACTTCTTCGCCGAGGCGCACCCGAAGCTGCGCCCGGTTGAGACCAACACCGCCGGCATATTCCTGGCCGGCGCGTGCCAGGCCCCGCGGGACATACCGGAGACGGTTTCCCAGGCGTCGGGCGCCGCGAGCAAGGTGGCCGCCCTCTTCTCCCAGAGCGAGCTCACCCGCGAGCCGATCATCGCGGTGGTCAACCGCACCGCGCCGCCCCTCTACTCGACCTGCACCGGCTGCGCCCTGTGCGTGCCGGCGTGCCCGTACCAGGCGATCGAGATGGAAGATATCAAGAACCGCGACGGCAGGGTCGTGAAGCGCGCCGCTAAGATAAACCCGGGCCTCTGCCAGGGCTGCGGCACCTGCGTCGCCCTCTGCCGGGTGAAGGCGATAGACCTGCAGGGATTCTCGAACGAGCAGATTTTCGCGGAGTTGATGGCGCTGTAACTGAAATATCAGTAAGCGGGGTCACGTGACCCCGCCTGCACTATATCCAATGGAGCAACCATATGGCCGAATTCGAACCGAAAGTAATAGCCTTTGTCTGCAACTGGTGCACCTACACGGGCGCCGACCTTACCGGCACGAGCCGGATCAAGCACGCCTCCAACGTGAGGATCATCCGCCTCCCGTGCACGGGACGGATCGACTTCATGCTCCTGATGAAGGCCTTCGCGAGGGGGGCCGACGGCATCATCGTGTCAGGGTGCCACCCCAACGACTGCCACTACACCTCGGGCAACTTTCACGCCCGGCGGCGGTGGATCGTGTACCGCTCCCTCCTCAACTTCATGGGCGTCGACACCCGGAGGATCATCTTTTCCTGGGTATCGGCCGCCGAGGGCGCCAAGTGGGCCGAGGTCGTCAACACCGCGGTGAAGGAATTCCGGGCCCTGGGACCCTATGACGAATACAAGAACCTCGCCCCGATTCGCGCGAACTGGAGGACCGAACATGCAGGATAAAATCAGACAGAAAGCCAGAGAGCTGCTCTCGAGCGGCGCCGTCAAAGTGGTCATCGGCTACGGCGAAGGCACCGGCTCCAGGGTACGCGCCCTTTTCATACAGAAGCCGGAAGACGCCGACCGGCTGATCATGGACGAACGCTGCGTCCAGAACCTCGCCGTGTACCTCACCAAGCACGAGGTCCGCGCCATCGGCAAGCCGGCCATCGTGGCCCGGATGCACGTGATCCGCTCCATCAACCAGCTGACCTACGAGGAGCAGTTCAATGAAGGCGACATCGCCGTGATCGGCATATCCGATTCCAATGAGATCGTGGACCTTCCCGACCTGAAATCAATCAAGGAATACGCGGCCGGGAACCCCCTGGTCCTCACCGCGGAGGAGAAGGCCGATCTCGGCAAGCTGGAAACAATGACCCGCGAGGAGCGGTGGAACTACTGGATCGAGGAGCTCTCGAACTGCATCAAGTGCTACGCCTGCCGGGCCAGCTGCCCCATGTGCTACTGCCCGCGCTGCACCGTCGAAGTGAACCAGCCCCAGTGGATCAGCGTCCCGGCCCATGAAATCGGCAACGTGGAATGGCACATCATGCGCGCCATGCACCTCGCAGGCCGGTGCGTCAACTGCGGAGAATGCACCCGGGCGTGCCCGGTGAAGATCCCCTTAAGGCTGCTGAACCAGAGAATCATCGCGGACATCGCCGTAAACTTCGGTCAGAGTGAGGAGTACGCCCTCGCCGCGTTTAACCCGAACGACAAAGAAGACTTCATCAGGTAAATGCCATGACAGATAAAAAAATCATGAAGAAAGGCTCCCTCGACGAGCTGATCAAAAAGCTGAAATCAGGCGGAAAGCGCGTCTTCGCCCCCGTCGAAAAGGGCGGAAAGATACTCTTCGAAGAGGTCGATTCCGCATCGGCCATGGCCGCGGACTACGTGCAGACGACCCTTTCCGCCAAGGACGTGATCCTGCCGCGGTGCGAAGAGATGATGCGCTTCACGACCGGCCAGGGCACTGTCTCCATGGAGAAGGCGCCCGACATGCCTCCGCCGGCGGTCGTCATCGGGGTCCGCCCCTGCGACGCCCGGAGCCTCGCCGTGGTGAACGCCGTGTACCTGAAGGACTATAGCGATGCCCTGTATAAATCGAAGATCGACAACACGACCATAATCGGGATCAGCTGCGCGAAGTGCGACGAATACTGCTTCTGCACCTCGGTTAACGGGAACCCGGGCGACACCGAGGGGAGCGATATTCTCCTCACCGAGGTCGACGGCGGGAACTACCTGGCCGAGATCATCACCGAGAAGGGAAAGGCCCTGGCGGATTCGGCGCCGGAGCTCTTCACCGCGGCCGGCGGCGAGGACAAGGCGAAGCACCTGGCCGACGTGAAGGTCCAGTTCGACGTCAGGGCGGTGACAGCCAAGCTCCCCGGCATGTTCGACGGCGAGGTCTGGATAACCCAGTCCCTCCGCTGCATCGGGTGCGGGACCTGCAGCTACGTCTGCCCGGCCTGCACCTGCTTCGACATCCAGGACGAAACTGACGGGAACCGGGGCGTCCGTCTCCGCTGCTGGGACTCCTGCGGCTTCGGGATCTTCACCCTCCACACCTCGGGGCACAACCCCCGCGAGGTGCAGAGCCAGCGGTGGCGACAGCGGATCATGCACAAGTTCTCCTACCAGCCGGACCAGCTCCAGGTCACCGGCTGCGTCGGGTGCGGCCGGTGCTCCCGTGCCTGCCCGGTGGACATGAACATCCTCCAACACATCAAAGAAATTGAGGCCCAGTAATGGAAGAGAAAAACATATACCAACCCTACCTCATGCGGGTAGCCGCCATCATCGACGAGACACCGGACGTCAAGACCTTCCGCCTCGAATTCATCAACGAGGAAGAGGGAAAGAACTTCAAGTTCATGGCCGGCCAATTCGGGGAATACTCCGTCTTCGGCGAGGGGGAGAGCACCTTCTGCATCGCCTCGTCGCCCACCCGCGAGGGATACATCGAATGCACCTTCAGGAAAATGGGACGGGTCACCAAGGCCCTGGCATCGCGGGAGATCGGCGACACCATCGGGTTCCGCGGCCCCTACGGCAACACCTTCCCCATCGACCAGTGGAAGGGCAAGAGCCTTCTCTTCGTCACCGGCGGCATAGCCCTGCCGCCGCTCCGCTGCGTCATCTGGAACGCCCTGGACCTGCGCGACAACTTCAAGGACATCACCATCGTGTACGGCGCCCGGTCGGTGAACGACCTGGTGTACAAGCACGAGCTCGAGGAGTGGGGAAAGCGCGGCGACGTGAAGCTCATCACCACCGTGGACCCGGGCGGCGAGACCAAGGAGTGGAAGGGCGAGGTCGGCTTCGTGCCCACGGTCCTCGAAAAGGCGGCGCCGTCCAGCGCGGACACCATCGCGCTCCTCTGCGGCCCCCCGATCATGATCAAGCTCACCATGCCGGTACTGACCAAGCTCGGCTTCTCGCCGGACAACATCTTCACCACCCTGGAGAACCGGATGAAATGCGGCATCGGCAAGTGCGGCCGCTGCAACGTGGGCAAATACTTCGTGTGCAAGGACGGCCCGGTCTTCACCTTCGCCCAGGTGAACCAGCTCCCGCCGGAGTATTAAGAGAAAAGCGATTTTACACTGGATTGTTTCAACGAAGGCAGGTAAAACGTGCTTTCGTTGTTTTACCGATAACTATCTGCCATTACCCTTCCCTTCTCGCAGGCACGTTCCATCTCCCCGGCACGAGAGGGCGTGCATACCGTACTGGGTGGAACTCCTGAAATGATCAGGAAATCCCGGCAGGGAATAGCAGTCCGGAAGTATCGCCTCCCCGCACAAATGCGGCACTGCTCTGAATTACAACCCACATGTGCACCTTATTGGAACCCGGGGACTGGCCAATACCGCGACCGGCGAAAATGTTCTTTTTTCTGCCCGGTAGCATCGTAATGCAACAGGCTAGTAAGGAATATACACGCAGGGAATTAATAACAAGTTCGATCAGACAACATGAAAGACCTGGGCTAATGCTATTGAAAACCCATCGATAAAAATCCGGGGACCGGTCCCGACTGCGGCGCGAAAATGATTGAATCCGTGGTTTTTTCTTTTAATGCCGATGAGGGATGGCGGAAACTCTAGAAGACCCACCTGCTCATTGGCGGTTATTTCAGGATGAAACGGGGTCCGTGAGGCTTTGCACCTGACATTTTTCATAAAACCTCAGTTTTTTCTTGCTATTATTTCCAACCGCTGTTTTACTATTCATAGGGCAGGTGTTCTATACACAATAATCGCGTTTTTACTCGATTTCGCCGCGGCGCGCGAAATTTCAAGGCCCCTGTCCGGGACTTTTCCTTCTGACAGATGCCTTTTTGTTTCACATAGGAGTTATTGTGTCCCGTTGACCGGACCCGATGAAGGAGCATAATCCTGGATAATGATGACATATCTGTTCCCTTATGTCATTAGCTCTGTGCAAGGGCCGCGAAAAAAACACGATGACGACTTCCAGGTAAAGGGATACCATGAATGCCACGAGACTCAGCATCTTCATTATACCACCGGCCCTCTATCTCCTGACCGGATTTTCTCTCGCTTTACTCTCCATCGTTAAGGGCCGCAGGAACTATGAGAACATCCTCTTTGGAGCCCTCTGCATCTGTTTCTCTATTCTCTCAATAGCCTTTTTATCGCACTTTATCTTCTGGGGCGACATGGTGCTGATCATGAAGATCGAGCGCGCCATCCATGTTCTGTATGTATTCCTTCCGGCTGTTTCGATCGCCTTTTTTTACCATATCCTCCATCAAAAAAAAGAATAGTTATCTTTCTTTCTTTTACGTTGAGCTTTTTACTATCCCTGACCACTTTTACCGATTATTATTTTTACGGCCTCCACGAATTCAGCTGGGGCTATATAGCGAAGGGCGGACCAGCGTTCCAGCTCTATGGTGTTTACAGCCTGGCCACCATGATGTATGTAATAATGCTGTCAGTCAGGAAATTGAAGTCTACGACGGACCCCACGTACCGCCTCAAGCTGAAGTACCTTATGCTTTCAATGTGCACCCTTGGGGTGATGAGCCTGGGGAACATACCCGCCATCAATGGGATCAATATATATCCGGTCGGGAATTTCGGCTTCATTCCCATTCTCGTCATGGCCTGGGGGATTTACCGCCATGATATTATCAGGATAAACCAGTACACCAAGCGGCGGATATTCGGATCAATGACCCGGGCCGCCATTATCATGGTGCTGGCGACCGCCGTCGGCTTCGGCATCTGGATTTTTTGGGATTACTCTCTTGACCACATCATAGAGAAAACTATACCCTATGGATTGCCGCCTCTTCTATCCTTCCTGGTCTGTGTATTTCTCTCTCTGATCGGGCCGCAGCTGGGGGAAAATAGGCGCGAATCGGTCGTCTTCAGCCTCGCGATCCTGGTCTATGCACTCCTCAGCTTTGATATATATTGCAACTGCATCTTGACCGACCAGGAGCTGGGCCTGCTCATCAGCAGGGTTAATCATGCCTTTCTCGTGTTCCTGCCCTCCCTTATCCTTCACCTGGTGCTTCTGGTAACAAAAACACCCGGGACTCGGTGGATGATAGTTCCAGCCTACAGCTTAAGCGCCCTGTTCGCCTTATCAACGCATTCCGACCTCTACCTGAGCGGATCCTTCCGATACTTTTGGGGCTTCCACGCCCGCGTGGGTATACTCTTTAATGTGATGAGTTTCCTTTCAACGATATACCTCACTTACTGCCTGCTTCTTATGTGGCGGTCCTACCGGGAGACAACGGACAAAAACATCAAACGGCGATACATCTTCCTGCTGATCGGAACTTCCGCAACGGCACTGCTCACCTTCGGGAACATACCGGCAATGCTTGGCCATGAAATCTATCCATCCGGAAATTTCATCTTCATCCCGGTCATACTTCTTACCATGGGCATTTTCAAGTATAACCTTGAAGAGCTTAAGCGGCTGGGGGGAAAGATTCTTTACTACGGGGTGCTTTTCTCCGGAATAGCCGTTGCCGCGATGCATCTTCCCGGACTCATGAACCAGATTCCGCAGCCATTGAATTATACCCTGGCCTTCTCATTCATTCTCGTTTTCGGATACACCTGGAGGATTATCCATCAGCGTATTTTTGCATCGAGGAAGAGGGAGCTTGCCAAGACCTATGAAGACCTTATCTATCGTCTCTCCAAATGCCATACCACCGAGGAGATCACCGGAACCCTGTGCGACTCGCTTTTCCGGACGGTCCTGTCCGAAACCTGCACAATCTTGCATCTCGATACAACCAACGAATCATATAGAGCACAGCGGACAACCTCCGCGCCCCACCTCTCCTCTGCATATCATGACGATGGAAAATTGCTGCCGCCTATTCCCGGGAAACACCCCTTGTCGGCCCTCTTCTTCCTCACTAGGCGGCCCCTGCGGCAGGAAGAAATCGAAGAATGGCTTCTTCGAGAGGACAGCATTCTTGAGCCAGGAGATATGATCCGGAATGCCGCCTTCTCGATCCCTTTCTTTTTTGAGGATCGTCTGCCGGCCCTTGCGCTTCTCGGTCCGAAACGGGACGCATCTCTGTATTCGAAGGATGAGACCGATTTCTTTAACCGTCTGAGCCTGGGCGTGGGTCCGTATCTGGAAAACGCGAACATCCTGCACAACCTTGAGAACCTGGTCAGCGAGAGGACCGGCGCCCTCCGGGATTCAGAACTGAAGTACCGCCACATCATCGAGAACGCGCGCGACTTAATATACAAGGCCGACTGGAAGGGGAATTTCACCTTTGTAAACGAGGCCTTCGTAAGGATGCTCGGGTACCCTCGCGAGGAAATCCTCCGGATGAACTATATTGACGTGATATGGCCGGACCACGGTGAGGAGCAATTCGCCTTCTACCGGAAGCAGCTTAAGAACCGGGTCCCGGAGTCGTTCCAGCAGCTTCCATGCATCATGAAATCCGGCGACAGGATCTGGATCGAGCAGAGCGTGCGGTCGATCTTCGGGAAGGACGGGAGGATTATCGAGTTTGACTGCATAGCCCGCGACATCACGGAGCTCAAGGAGGCCGAGGAGGCCAGGCTCGCCCTTGAAGAAGCCTTGCGGGCAAGCGAGGAGAAATACCGGAATCTCCTGGACTCGCAGTTAATAGGCTATTACGAGGTCGACCTCAAGGGTGCTTTTACCTTATGCAATAAAAGCATGGCCACCTTCCTCGGCTACACGCCGGAGGAACTGAATGGTAAAAGCTACCGGGAGGTCATGAAGCCGGACTCGGCAGAGCGCGCCCTGTCGGATTTCGGGAAATTTTTCACCGACGATCTGACCGTGGCGGTGGTCGAACTTGATATGCTACACCGGGACGGCCACTCGATCTACTCTGAAAGCTATGTGAGCCTCATGCGCGACGAAAAGGGAAGACCAAAGGGATTCTCGGGCGTGGGCATCGATATCAGCGCACGGAAGAAGGCGGAGGAAGCCCTGCGCCTGAGCGAGGAACTACACAGACTGGTGCTTGATAACGTTGAGGATCTGGTCTTCACCTGCGGTATGGACGGAAAATTCATTTACGGGAACATGGCAGCCAAGCGCATCACCGGGTATCCCCTCAAAGAGGCCCTCGGAAAAAGCTTCCTTCATTTTATCCATCCCGAAGACCGTGAACGGGAGCTCAATTCATATCTAAAACAATTGAAGGATCATATTGATACGACACACCATGAATTCCGCATACTGAAAAAGGACGGCTCGGTCGCATGGTTGTCCCAGACGACGAGGATGGTGAAGCACGAGGACGGCAGGATCGAGTTTTACTGCACTGCCCGCGATATGACCGAAAAGAAGAAAGCGGAGGATGCCCGCCGGGAGCTGGAGGAGCAGAAGTCGCGCTTCTTCGCCAATGTTTCCCATGAGATACGCACACCCCTCACCCTGGTCCTTTCTCCTGTCGAGTCGTACCTGCAGGGCGATTTCGGCGAGGCCGGCAGGGAGTTCTTCGAAAACATATACCGGAACGGTCTGCGCCTGCTGAAGCTTATCAACAACCTGCTGGATTTCGCGAAAATAGAATCTGGGAGAATGTCACTCCGGATACAGGTGATTGATCCGGTACCGTTCATGAGAGACTATCTCAAGACCGTGAGCGACACGGCCCGATCACGGGACATCTCGCTCCGGTTTGAATCATCCGCTGATTCGATAGGCGGACTCTACGCAGACAGGGAGAAGCTTGACAAGCTGGTCATGAATCTGCTGAGCAATGCCATCAAGTTCACCGATGCCGGCGGCGTGATAACCGTGCGGGTCCACAGCGACGGCGTATTCTGCCATATTGAGATCGAGGACACTGGCTGCGGCATCCCCTCTGATATGATCGGAAGAATCTTTGAACGGTTCAGCCAGGCGGAAGCCGGTGCGGACTACGGCAGCGGGACCGGGATCGGCCTTGCCCTCGCCAAGGAGTTTGCCGGTCTTCATGGCGGCAACATTACCGTTAAAAGCAGATACAAGGCTGAATATCCCGCAGACCATGGAACAGTTTCACTGTAACGCTGCTCCTGGGAAGGGAGCATTTCGCAGGGATGGACAATGTTGCACTCATGACATATAACGAGCTGGATGAAACGGTGGGCGGACACCGATTTTCGGGCATGCGTGAGATGACCGATCTCGTCATCAGAACGAAAGATAAAGGGAAAACAGTCGTGTCCGCAACCCGCAAAGGTGCCGACGAAGAAATACGGACGATACTCGTCGTGGATGACAACCCGGACATGCGCTCCTATCTTGCCACGCTTCTGGGCACTGCATATGCCGTCCAATTCGCCGAAAACGGAGCGGAAGGCCTGGAAAGGGCAAGATCCATCACGCCGGATCTCATCGTGACGGACGTAATGATGCCCGTGATGAGCGGATTCGAGATGACGAGGACCCTCAAAGCAGATGAAATATTGAAGTATGTGCCGGTGATCATGATCACCGCAAACGCGGACATGGTAAATAAGATCGCAGGCCTGGAACACGGAGCGGACGACTATCTGGTAAAGCCCTTCAACTCGATCGAGCTGATGACGCGCATCGCGTCACTGTTAAAAACCCGCGATTACCAGAAACAGATATTCACCCGCAATCAGGAAACTGCGCGAGAGCTGGAAATCGCCCGGCTCCTTCAGGAGAGACTCCTCCCGGAAAAGGTCCTGGACGTGCCGGGCTACCGTGTGCAGGGGACCTATATCCCCATGGATGAGGTGGGCGGGGACTTCTACGACTATCGGCCGCGGGAGGGATTCATCGACCTTTTCATAGCGGACGTGTCGGGCCACGGGCTTCCAGGGGCATTTCTCTCCACCATTGTCAAAATGGGCCTTGACTTCATATCGCACCGGGCCTCAACAAGCGGCGTTCAGTATCGCCTGAACGACCTGATCCGGCGATCAACGGTCCTTAACAACTTCGTGACAGCGTTCTTTTGTTCCCTCGACACCGAAAAAAATATATTGAAATACTGTAACGCGGGACACATGCCGCCGCTTCTGTTTCGCAGGGGGAGCGGCGAGTTTTTCGAGCTTAACACCCGGGGCACCATCCTCGGCTGGATCGAAGACCCCTTGTTCGAGGAAAAAGAATTCTCCCTTCACCCGGGAGACCGTCTCGTCCTTTACACCGACGGCATCACCGAATGTGTGGATCCCAGCAACGATCTCTTTGGCGAGGAGCGGCTCAAGGAATTAATAAGGACAAACCCATCTCTTGAGCCGGAGCAGCTTTCCGAAATGATAATCTCTGCATTGAGGGATTTTTCCGGGTCAGAAAAGTTTGACGATGACGTTACCCTGGTAATCTTCGACGTCATCTGATATTACATCCCCATTGAATATACCGGGGCTGTATCCACCTGACCTCCAGAGGCTTTCGTGCCGCAGACCGGTTAAACGTCACAACCGGATAGCGGAGGGTCATAGCCCCCCAGCATTTGCACTATTTCGGCATCCACAGCTGTACTTTGATCTTTTTATTATTGTTGATGACATATTGCATAAACCATTTAAGCAGAATCCTGTCCCCATGGCATGCGCCCGGTGGGAGGCGTTATACAGCGCCGCGGCACAGCTGATCTTCTAAGTCTGAATGGCGGCCTGGGCACGGATCAGATCATGCAGCGTTATGATCCCTTGTATCCTGTCTGTTCCTCTTTCAAGCACGATCAGGACATGAGCCGCGGATTCAACAAATTTATTCCCCACTTCCTTCACAGTCTGGTCGGCATAACAGAAACCCATTTTATGTATCCGCGGAGTTTTCTTCGTGTAAAGAGCATGCTCTATTTGCTGGCGTGTTATCACGCCTTTCACAATTCCGCCGGAAAAAACCGGGAAGGCGCTGTAGGGATATGTGTTTAAAACCTTTTTGCATCTCATCAGCTGTCATGTCATGCAGGCCGACCGGATTGGGGCTGGCAATTGCCGAGATAGGCAGGTTCTGCCAGCTTTGAAGATCAAGGGGCGGACGAATTTTATGCAATTCATGTCCGTCCTGCACAAGGAGCGCATCGTAAAAATTCAGCCTGCTGAACCGGCGGGCCACCGCCTGGCTGATAATGGTGCCGATCATCAGCCCCGGCACCAGTGAAAACTGGTGGGTCATCTCGAAGACGATCAGCATGGACGTCAGGGGCGCATGGACGATTGCCCCGAGGCAGGCGCTCATGCCAACCGCCGCAAGAACGATGTGATCCGCCGGGGTCAGCGGCACCCAATATCCCGATAATCCGCCGATGAAATACCCCGTCAGGCCCCCGATGAACAGCGAAGGCGCAAAGATGCCTCCGCATCCCCCGAAGCTGTAGCCCGCCATGGTGGCCAGCAATTTCGCGCCGACGAGAATGCCGGCTATTTCCCAGGCAAGATTATTGTTCAACGCGTTGGAGAGGTCCTGGTAGCCGAGGCCGAAAACCCCGATTTTTCCCGTGGAAAAAAATACGCTGCAGCCTATGATCCACGTTATAATTCCCCCGAACAGCGGAAGGAGCCACCGCGGCAGCCGCTTCTGTCTGCTTAACCGTCCCCTGAAGAAAATCGTTCCCTTCTGAAAAGCAACCCCGGCCAGAGACGCGAAGAGGGAGACAAAAGGAACAACAAGATAATGGAACCAGCTGATGTTTTCGATCGAAGGCAGCGAGAAGGCAGGATGACGGCCCAGGATGGCGTAGACAGAGAACGCGCCGATAACCGAAGAAAGGACAACGCGGCCCAGATAACGGTTGTTCATGTCGCCGATAATCTCTTCTATGACAAAGGTTATCGCAGCCAAAGGTGTATTGAAAGCCGCAGCCAGCCCTGCCGCAGCTCCTATGAGCGTCGCGCTTCTTCTCTGGCGGGGAGGCGCGCCTAAAAGACCATCAAGATTCGATGCCACTCCGCTCCCGAGAAATACTGACGGACCTTCACGTCCAAGGCTGTTTCCGCCTCCAATGCTCAGGACACCGGCAATGAATTTAACGAGAACCGGCTTAAAACTTACATAGCCGAGCTCTTTCCAGTAGGCCGTTTTAATCTGGGGTATTCCGCTCCCCGCCGCTTCCGGACTGAATATATTCAGCAGATAGCCAACAAGCAGCGAAGTGACGCTGATGACAATAAAACTTGCAATGATAAAATATGAGACGGATTTTTCAGCAAAAACCAGATAGGTCTGTGCAAACAGGAAGTTCGTCAAAAATAAAAAAGCCACCGCCGAAAGACCGGCAAAGAGACCGAGCAAACCCGTTGAAATTGCCGCACGCACATTTTCGGGAAATCTCTGCAGTAAATGCAGCGGAAACTCGGGTTTTATCATTGGAGTTACTTCCACTTCCGATTATATGATTTCATTAAATATTCTATCGTAATATATATAATAAAATTCAATAGTATTAAACATGTTTCATAGGACTAAAATCTTTTTTGATATTTTTGCCAATTATTTTATCCTAAAATCAGGGTACTGATGAATAAATCAGCCTGCCATACTACCTGATTGCGGCAATAACATGGAAACAGGGACATATTAAAAAAAGCTTCGCAAAGAGAAAAACTATACTCTTAACGATGTGGCAACAAAGACCAAGATGTCAGCCAGCCTGCTCTCCCAGCTTGAGAATGACAAGGCCTCCCCATCGTTGAATTCACTCCAGGTCCTCCCTGGGTTCTATGGCGTCGGCCTTTAGGGACAATATCAAATTAATCGAAAAAATTAATAGCACTTGTTAAATTATGCAACAAGTCTATTTCACGAAAATTGAAGGCACGTTCTAAAGAAGAGCTCAATAAGGCTATCATGTCTGCCTTCAAGGAAGTAACAGATTCAGATGCTCGTGGATGGTTTGAATCTTGTGGCTCTGCATCAATGCATTCGTGAAATGCTCTTGATCAATGAGCCTCCTCCCAGTTCTTGCCCACGCCCACATCGACCTTCACCGGAACGGCGAGGTCCAGGGCGTGTTCCATGCGGTCCACCACCATTGTTTTCGCCTGGTCCAGCTCCTCCTCAGGCACCTCGAAAACGAGCTCGTCGTGGACCTGCATGATCATCCGCGTCTTCATGTTCTTCCTCTTGATATCGTCGCTTATGTTGATCATGGCGATCTTGATCATGTCAGCAGAGGTGCCCTGGATAGGGGTGTTGATGGCTACGCGTTCCGCACCTTCGCGGCGGAAAGAGGTGTCGGAATCGATCTCGTCGATGCCGCGCTTTCTCCCCAGCAGGGTCTTCACGTAGCCGTTAGCCCGGGCAAACTCGATGGTCTCGTCGATGAACTTCTTGAAGCCGGGGTATGTCTCGAAATAGATGCGGATGAACTCCGCAGCCTCCTTCACGCCGATCTCCGCCTGCTGCGACAGGCCGAAGGGCGACACGCCGTAGATGGTGGCGAAATTTATGACCTTGGCCTGGCGCCGCATGTCGGGGGTGACCCCGTCCATCGGCACGCCGAAGACCGACGACGCGGTCATGGCGTGGATGTCGATGCCGTCGTTGAAGGCGCGGATCATGTTCGCGTCGCCGGAAAGGTGCGCTGCCACGCGGAGCTCGATCTGCGAATAATCGGCGGAGAGGAGGACATGGCCCTTCTCGGGCACGAAGCCGCGGCGGATGCTCTTGCCCATCTCGTCCCGTACCGGGATGTTCTGGAGGTTCGGGTCTGACGACGACAGCCTTCCCGTCGCCACCACGGTCTGGTTGTAAGAAGTGTGTATCCTCCCCGTCTTCGGCGAAACAAGCTTCGGGAGAGCGTCGATGTAGGTGTTCTTGAGCTTGGAAAGCGACCGGTAGGAGATCAGGTTATCGATGATCGGGTGGCTCCCCTGGAGCGATTCCAGCACCCTGATATCGGTGCTGAGGCCCGTCTTGGTCTTCCGCTGGGGCTTCAGCTTCAGGGTATCGAAGAGCACGCGGGAAAGCTCCCGAGTGGAATTGATATTGAAGGCCTGCCCCGCGTCGGCGTATATCTTTTCCTCGACCTGTTTTAAAAGCTCCCGGTTCTTCACTTCCAGCTTCTTGAAATAGGCGGTGTCGATCTTCACCCCGGCCCGCTCCATGTCCGCCAGCACCGGCACCAGGGGCATTTCGATCTCATTGAAGAGCTTCAACAGGTCCTCGTCGTCGATCTTTCTCCTGAAGATATTGTACAGGCGGTAGGTGATATCGGCGTCCTCGATGGCGTATTCCGATATTTTATCGAGAGGGACCTCCTCCACGGGGATGGCGCTCTTGCCGGTGCCCACCAGTTCCTTGAAGGTGATGGTCTTGTAGTTCAGGTATTTCTCCGCGAGATCGTCCATGTTATGGCGGCGGTCGTTGGGCGACAGCAGGTACGACGCCACCATGGTGTCGAAGGCGACGCCGGCCAGCTCTATGCCGTAATTCAAAAGCACCAGGAGGTCGTACTTGATGTTCTGGCCGATCTTTCTCACCTTCGGGTCCGTGAGGAGCGGCTTCAGGCGGGAAAGGGACAGGGCCGGGTCCAGGTACTCCTCGCTGAACATGCCCCGGGACAGGAGCGGCAGGTACCACCCTTCCCCCTCTTTAATCGAAAATGACATGCCCACCAGCTCGGCCTCAACCGGCGAAAGGGACGTCGTTTCCGTGTCAAGGGAAACCTCTCCCGCCTTCCGGATCAGGCCTGTCATCTCCTCCAGCTCCGCCTCGGTCCTGATGATGCGGTATTTCCTGCGCCCCTTATCCTCTGTTTTCTTTTCCTTCGCGCCGGGCGTTTCGGCGGCAGCATCGGCGCCGAAGAAATCCTTGATAACCGAGGCCATCTCCAGCCTTGTGAAATAGGGCACCGCCGCGTCGCGGCTGATGCCGGTGAAGCTGAACTCCGACAGGCTGTGATGGATGGGCAGATCGGTGCGCACCGTGACCAGGTCGCGGCTCAGGTATGCCATCTCCTTTTCCCGGACCAGGGTGTCCTTCTGTTTTCCCTTGACCTCGTCGATGCGCTCGTACAGGCCGTCCAGGCTCCCGAATTCGGCGATCAGCTTCTGCGCCGTCTTCTCCCCGATCCCCTTCACCCCCGGCACGTTGTCGGAGGTGTCGCCCACCAGCGCCATGTAGTCGATCACCTGGTCCGGCCGCACGCCCAGCATCTCCTCGACTTCCTTCGGGCCGTAGACTTCGTACTCGGATATGCCCTTCTTGTTGGCGTATATCCTCACGCCTTCACCCACCAGTTGGTAGGCGTCCTTGTCGCCGGTGACCAGCATTACCTCCACGTCTCCGGAGGCGTATTTCTTCGCCATGGTGCCCAGGACGTCATCGGCCTCGAAATCGGCCTCTTCGATCCGGGGGATCCCCAGGGTCTCGATCATTTTCTTGATCTCCTCGATCTGGGAGCGCAGGTCGTCCGGCATCTTCTCGCGGTTCGCCTTGTACTCGGGATACATGGCGAACCGGAACGATTTCTTCGGCGGGTCAAAGGCCACCACCAGGTAATCCGGCTTCTGGTCCGCTATGAGCCGGAGGAGCATCCGCGCGAACCCGAAGATGGCCGAGGTGTTCTGGCCGTCGCTGTTCACCAGGGGATTGCGGATGAAGGCGTAATAGGCCCGGTAGCAGAGGGCGTGCCCGTCGATGATGAAAAGGCGTTTTTTCATGATAGCTTACGTGATCCTTGAATTTGATATGAACATGGATGACGCGTCAGTGCGCCACGACAACCTTCAGCATCTTGTCAAGGGTGGTCCTGTTGCCCAGCGTGATGGCCTTTATGTGGATATAATAAAGCCCCGGTCCCACCCTGCGGTTGTCCTTGTTGACGCCGCACCAGCCGGTGTCCCGGATATTCTGGCCGCCGGGACGGTACATCCTGTCGGCCAGGATATTGATGACCCTCCCCTTCGCGTCATACACTTTTATGGTCACGAGGGAATCAACGGTCAGAAAATAGGCCGGGAAGCAGCATGGCATCGCGCTGGTCAGCACGTTGTTCAGCACCCTCGTCGGCCATGGGATAAAAATGGCCCTCGTTCCAACGCGAAAACGCCACTCATCCTGTGTCCAATCGCCCGGAGGAGCGGCATCAGGGGTATGATCGTAGTAGGTTGAAGTCCCCCCGGTGACGGTTTCAACGATAAACCGGATGTTCGAATTCATTCTCATGAGGCTGTGCGTGCTCGGAATAAGGCCCTGGTAGGTATTGGCGGTGACCTTCACGCAGGGAATGGTCCAGCGGCCCGTTCCACTGGCGAGACTAATAATATCGTCATTGGGCGCGGGAGCGGGGACCGTACCATACTGCGGCGCCCCCGGGCCCTGGTCAGAATCGTTTCCGGCGATAATGATATTGACCCGCTCCGGGACCTTTCCCGATGTGACAATGTACACGGTCACCTTGATGGCTGTTTTCCTCACCGTGTGAGCGGCCGGATCAGCATTTGAAAAAGCGCTGTTGGGATATGAGGTTATCCCGTCAGTAATAGATACTTCCACGGTAACCGCCGATGTCGTTACGTTGCCGGCGATCCGGTTCGCAGCGGGGACCTCGTTGCCGAACACGTCAAGGGCGGAAACCTCGTACTCATACGCAGTCAGCGGATCAAGGGGATTGGCGGCCCCTCCCACGGTAAAGGAACCGGTGCCTATCAACCCGAGGGCCGCGTCGGTTGACCCGTCAAGCATCCGCCAGGTCGGATCGCCCAGCCGCCGGAAATATATACGGTATGTTCGAAAATCAGCATCATAGGCCGGCGCCCCCGTCGTAAGCGGCGTCCACCGGAGAGTGAAGCTTGTCGCCGTCGACGTCACGGTGCCCGGCGGCGGCACGGGAGTAAATGGGGTAGCGCCGTAGCCGGGCCAGTGGGCGTTTTCCCATCGGCAGGGATAGGGGCCCGAATTCGGTATCCGATTAGGGTTATTCTGGCCGTTCGCCGGGTTCGTATTGCCGTAAGCGCCGCCCGTAACGGACTGCACGGTATAGTTAACTGGAGTATTACCACCGGCACCGACCGCGGGATAGGGCGCGATCAATGCCGTCCCCGTATTGGCCCCATTGACGATTTGCAGGCTGTAGGTGTTGGTGCCGTCATTGACCGAAAAGGTCACGGTGCCCAACATCGCCGCCGTGGTTTGCAGGCGGAGCTGGGTGCCGGGCACGTTCACGCTGCGCACATAATAGGGGGCATTGACTCCGCCGCCGTTGACGAAGGTGAGGCCGCCGGCGTTGACCCTCACCATACCGACCGTAAGCCCAAGGGTCCCGCTGCTGGCGGCTTCCGCCGCGCCGCCCGTATCCATGGTTGCGGTGATTGACCACGTGTAGGCGCCGGTCACGACCGTGGCGGCCGTGGGCTGACCGAAGGAAAAATATTCCGCCGGGACCGCGTACTGGAAGCTGTTATTTGTGCCGGCATTGATCACCGTGGCACCCGCCGGTATCCCCGCGTTACGATAGAGTGTCAGGGCGGATATTTCGGTCAACGGGACCTGTGTGGTGATAGTCTGGCCGGCAATATAATATACGATGCGGCCGGTGACATCGAAGGCGTCATGCCACGGGTTCACATACCCGTCCGCCGCGTCACCGCTCTGGACGAAGTTGAGCACGGCGATCTGGGAAATAACGCCGAAGGTGAACGTTCGGGTGTCATTATCCGTGGTGGCGCCGTTGTTCGCGGTCACGGTCGCGGTAACCGTGTTGACGGCGGCCGCCACGGGCGCGGCATTCCAGTTAAACCGCACGACCACCGTGTAGTCGATCGCGGTATACGGACCGGCGCCTCCGGAATTATCGGTCGCGGACAGCACGGTAATGTTGGTCCCTCCGAAGACGTCAGCCCCGGGACTGTTGAGATCAACATAGAAGCTGCTGCCTCCGGGAAAAGCGACATTGATAGTATGCTGCATCGCGTTGCTCCAGTAGGCTTTCCCCGTGGCCGCCGTGTCTATGGCCTGGATGCGGAAAGTATAGTCCCCGGTCGTATGGCGACCGGCGCAATAGTATGAACGGCCATTGGACATTGTCGTCGGAGAGGCGGCCGTAAGGGTAACCGAGGAAATAGATGCCCGCGCCTGGGATGATAGCGAAACAATTATTAGTATGGAAATAAATATATATTTTTTCATCTGTTTTACCTGATTATCTGCCTATATTTACTCTGAAATACAGTTATAGCATGTAAAACAATTTGACAAATGGCGGTATTTGTTTTATTATTTATTATGTTACATCCATTTAGCTTGAAAAGGTCAATCAAAAAATCGTTTATGCGCGCAATGAGCCGTTTCATCTGCCGGGGAATGATCCTTGTCGTGGGAATCTTAATGCTTACATTCACGGCATGCAAAGAAGCGCCCTCGGTTTTCCCGCTGGACACCATCCTTACCGTTATTGCCAATCCCCCCGGTTACTATTACCCGCTGATCCTGAACGTTGCGCCCGCCGACGGATCGACCGAGATCGCGGTCAACTCAAGCTGCGCCGTCGTTTTCAGCACTGCGATCGATCCGACCACGATTACCGCGGCAACGGTCCAGGTGCATACCGGTCCGCCAGCCCCCGGGGGAACCGACCTGGTCTTCGGCGTCGATTTCACCACGGCAATGAACGCCTCTGACACCATCATGACCATCACTTTCATAGGAGCATATTCACCTTTGCCCGTTAGCACGGACGTTACGGTTACTCTGACAGGCGGGATTACCGATGCTTCGGCAACACCGGTTCCCCTGAACAATCCGGGTTCCTTCACCTTCACCACGGGCACGATTGCTGACACAACTCAGCCCGCTATATCCGCGGGAACTGAAAACCCGACCGGCGCCGGGGTCTTTCTCACGAATGCCCAGCGACTGGCCGCACTGCCGTCCCAGCGGATTGAGATAACCTTTGACAAGGCCACCATCGATCCGTCGACCGCGAACATGTCCACATTCTATTTATATGATAATGCCGGGGGATTTCGCGTGCCGTCAACCTATGCTTTTGCCTATACGGCAACCACCACCACGGTGATATTGACGCCAACGGTCAATCTTGCGGCGTCAACGGCGGCTGACAATTATACCGTCACCGTTACCACCGGCATCAAGGACCTGGCAAATAATTCCCTAAGCGCCGGCTTGAATTGGAACTTCACCACCACGGCGACGCCCCTCGATCCGGTGCCCGGCGCGCCCACCTTCGTGAGCGGCCCCCTGGTGGACTACGCCAAGTTCAACGCATTGTCGCAGAATGAGGCCCTCATCAGCTGGACCAATAACGAGACAACCCGGCACCGCGTCTATTACGGCCTGGGGGATGACATCACCGCGGCAATTCCCGGAGCCGCGACCTGGGGTGAATACTCCGACTATCACGCGGTTACCCTGGGTCCGACCCTGACGGCGAACCACCGTTACTGGTTCAAGGTGAGATGCGAGGACAACTCCTTCACACCCACCGCGCCAGTGGATTATCCCGCCACGGCGCTGCAGTTCAATACCGAGAGCGACGACAGCGCCGGGGGCATGGTAATCATTGACGACGGCGGCGGCACCGGGAGCCAGCATACCGCCCGGAGGCTGATCCAGCATCCGGTCAACGGAAATCCGACGGGCTTCTTCCTCTTCTGGACCAGCAACACGGGCACGTGGAACAACATCAACGGACAGGTTTACAGTTCGGTGCTTTCCGCCGGATGGAACGCGGGCAGTCCCCAGACCCTCTTCAACGGCAACGCAAACTATGCGTACCAGTCTGCCGCCGAGGATGGGTATAACGGCGTCATCGTCATCGCGATAAAAAGCACCGACGGCCTTACCTATGCCAAGCGTTTCTCGAGCAGCGGCGCGTCATCCTGGGGCTACGCGTCCAACGCCGACGGCTTCCAGGTAGCCGCCGGCGCTATTTCAAACATATCGGCGGTACCGGTCTATAACGGCATAACCCAGACCGTGACGAGCGGGACCACGGAGATGGGCTCCCTGGGGCTTAACAACCCCTTCTTCGACGATGACCAGAACCTGAGCGGACTCACCGACGGCGATATCATCATGGACCAGGCCACCCATGACGGAACAACAATCGATAATAATACAGTGGTACAGGACTTTAACTACATACTTGGACAAGATAACAACATCATCGGAACGGGTGATACGTATTTCATCGGCGACGCCAGCAACACCGTTACCATAACCGAAACTGATCATGAAATTTGGGACACCAGCCCATCAGCCCTTTATTATGATTACGCCAGCAATGTTAATACCGATCATGTGTACACGCCCCATGGCTACACCCTCCCAGGCGGCTGGACCTTAAATGCCGGCGATATAATCATGAGCGGCGCAAATTATGGAAGACTAACCGCAGTGAACCAGAGGACACCGATAACCGTCGCGGGAAACCGGATAGATTCAGGGACCGTCACCGGATCGAGCAACAGTCATCTGTTTGATTTAAAATTATGGGATTCTCTTAATCTCGTTGATGTTAATGATCGGGTTGTTAATACGACAGATAGCCTTGTAAGCTATATTACCAATGTGGCCGATTTCGATTTAACGCTGAACACGCCGCCGAATATGAATTTTGACTTCGGCATTCCCAGCGACAGTTATGAAATTTACGACCGGTATTGCATGGACCACCCGTCTGATGCCAATCAATTCAGCCCGTTCTATGATTTTACCGTCAACTGGGCCATTACCATATTAAATGGCGTAAATTTCACTGTTTATGACTATACCGGACCCACGGGCACGGCCCAGG
>DAONAJ010000037.1:0-40150 GCA_035400945.1 Spirochaetota bacterium | reverse complement strand
AATGTCATATTCCGTTTCAACGGCTATCTTAGACATGGTAAGGATAGAATCTATGGGATATTTACCAACTGAGGTCTCACCCGAAAGCATGATGGCGCTGGTTCCGTCATAGATGGCATTTGCCACATCGGTGATTTCCGCCCGCGTCGGCCGAGGATTGCGTATCATTGAATCGAGCATCTGTGTCGCCGTGATAACCGTCTTGCCGGCACCGTAGCATTTCCGTATGATGCTTTTCTGTATGGAAGGAAGCTCTTCAAATGGGATTTCCACGCCCATATCGCCCCTGGCAATCATTATACCGTCGCTGACGCGTATAATATCATCGATATTCTCCACCCCTTCCCGGATCTCTATCTTGGAAATAATTTTAATTCCTTCGCCGCTGTTTTTCCGCAGGATTTCCCTGAGGTCCTTTATGTCATTTGAATTTCTGACAAAAGAAGCTGCGATAAAATCAAAATCATTCCTGATGCCGAAGATGATATCGTCCCTGTCCTTTTCTGTGATGAAGGGGAGGTTGTTTGCAGCGCCCGGTATATTGATCTTTTTATTGTTGCTCAGGACCCCCCCGTGGATTACCTCACAGGTCACCTCGGTATCGTCAGTTCCGGTCACTTTCATCCCGATAAGCCCGTCATCCAGCAGCAGCGTGTCGCCCCGGTGCACGACACCCGGGAACCCCGCATAGGTAACTGAAACCATTGTATCCGTTCCAGCCACATCCCTTGTCGTGAAAGTGAAGGTCGAACCTTCGATAAGCGTCACTTCCTTGTTCTCAAACTGCTTTATCCTGATTTCCGGCCCCCTGGTATCAAGCATGAGACCGACCGGCATGCCCAGTTCATCGCGTATTTTTTTGAAGTGTTCGACTCGTTTCAGGTGCTCTTCATGATTCCCATGGGAAAAATTCAACCGCGCGACGTTCATGCCGTTGATGAAAAGTTTCCGGAGGATGTCCTTTTCATCGGTGGCCGGCCCGAGGGTGCATAGTATCTTTGTCTTTCTCTGCAATGCCTTGTTGTCCTTCATGGTTAACGTAGACCCCATATCCTGACATCCTTATCAAAGGTTATTATTACATCATAGGTTATTATTCTTTTTGAATGAGGTTCCATGGCAAGCTTCCACTTTCGCATTCCCTGAGAATAACCGGTCGACTTTTCAAATTCTTCATCCTTAACGAAGGGAACTGATATATTTTCAACATCAAGTTTTATCTTTTCATTTCTTGATACAGGGACCACATCATTGACAATCAGGCTTTCATTCCGCGGAAGCTGGTTCTCTATGGTTATCTTATATGAATAGATAATCCTTCGTTTTCCTCCCAGTATGCCAGCTGATTCCTCGAATTTTCTAGCCAGCTCCTTCCGGGCGATTATCCTTGATTCGGTCCCAAGAACAAGCTCCTGTTCCCTCCCGGGAGGTGTAAAAGGGATGGAAACCTTTCCCATGAACTCATTTTCCAGGAAAATCTGCGATTCACCTTCCAGCCAGGGAAGATCCGTTATATTCTTTACCTTCGCCCTGAGAAAAGCGTTGTTGACTTTCTCCGGCGATATTTCATAATAGAACTGCACATGTTGTTCACCCTGCAGGTCATATTCCTTTACGTATTTTTTCTGGTGCTTGGTGGATGACGCTATATTCAGTTTTGAAGGGATGGTGATCTCAAAATATGAGCCTTCTTCCCTTATGGTTGTATGATATTCATCACCCTTTTTTTCCTCTTCGGCCGGCATGACCTTCTTGCTTATCTCCGATCTATATTCTTTATCTTTCCTGCCGGTGCCTTCATCGCGGTATACCGGTTCAAGATCAAGGTACCAGGGCTGAAGCACCGAGGGGCTGATGGCGTGTACCGGCGCCCCCGTTGACAGAGAAAGGCTGATATCATCCCAATTCTCACCGGTCTTCTGGTAAATGTCGCTGTAGATCACCATGGCGATGTTCTTGTTTTTGCTGCTGGCCCTGATGTCGTATTTCATCTGCCAGCTGGTCTGGGGAATGACATAGCTGATGGTAAGCTCAACCTCCCGGTTTTCCGGGGAGAAAATGCTCACGATCACCCTTTTTTCAATGTCAACTTTTTCGGTAGGATTCTTGAATAACCGCTTTTTTTCCTCATACTGCCCCGTATTATCCGCATACTGTTGTATATTCAACGCCGAACGGTTGTCCAGAATGGCCTTGTTCAGAGACTGGTAATTTCTGAAATAAACTGTCCCCGCAATTTGCGACAGCTCAAACTCCCACTTCTGGATCTCCTTGCCGATTTTTTCCCTTTCCTTCTCAATCCTTCGCTTTTCTCGCAGCAGGGCACCTCTCTTGGTCGCCACATATTCAAGGGTATTGTCCCAGAGGCTGACCTGCGGTATCCGCGTGGCAAGTTCTTTTGAAACCGTTGCGTTCGTAAAATCGAGGATTGAATTGAGAAATTTCTCCTGTGAATTAATGTTTTTAAGATCATCGATAAAGATCTGGTCCTTTTCGCGAAGCAGTTCGAGTTTTTCCTCAACGGCAACTATGCTCTGCTGTCTTTTCTTTACCAGGGCCTTTTGCTCAACTTCCAGCGAATTTATCCTGCCGCCGAAGGATGCCGGCAAACTGCCACGGACCGACCAATCGTACAGCAGAGGTGAGAGATTGCTGATGGTCACGGTGTTAAGTCCTTTGACCAGCTTTACATTGACCTGACGAACAATCGTTGCCTGATTCTGGTACAGCTTGACCGATATAATCCTGCTGTTTTCGACGGCATCATCAGCATGCGACGAATACCCATAACCGCAGATAATCGCCACAAACACCATGAGAACATTTTTTTTCATAGCAACCTCTACATCGTTACATGATGGATTCGCTTACAAAAACCTGCTCTTTAATAATTTATACAGCTGCTTTCAAACAAGCCATGAATTAATACTATAGTAGATAAACGGCAATTAGTCAAGGCAATGAATAAAAATTATCATGATAATGCGACCCCGTTACTCCATAAAAATGAGGGCATCAATGATTGATGCCCTCCCGGATAACATAGTTAAATAACGCACCGCATCTAATGATAAGAATCCAGTATTGCGGTGCGACGACTATTTCTTTTTCTTCATTGTCTTTTTTACCGGTTTTTTTGCCTTCACGCCAGATTTTGCCTTCTTGGTTGATTTTTTAGCAGCTGGCTTTTTCACCGTCTCCTTCTTGGATATAACGGGTGTTTCTTCAGGCTCAGCTTCATTCGTCTCAGGCCCGCCATCCTTCTTCTTCATTAAATAAATATAGTCAATGGCCGCCGGCAGAATTATGAGAGCCGTAAACACACATGATATTATTCCAATCAGCAGGATTTCGCCAAAGGCCGACACTCCATTATGACGGGCCGGCACAATACTGAACAGACCCACCATAATCGCCAGAGCTGCAAAGGCAAGCCCTTTTCCCGTTGTCCTTGTCGCCGCAAAGGCCGTTATGGTTTTATCTTCCCTCCACCGGTGAACCATCCGGAGGCCGTAGACAATTCCGAGACCGAGGAGAAGGGGCAGTCCTGCTATATTGGCGACATTATAATCAATTCTTAAAACAAACAGCGCCAGCTGCAGCCAGAGCATGCCTATTATCAAGGGCATTAACGCGAGGAGCACTTCATTAACCTTGCGGAAATCAAAAACAAGCAGTATCAGGATGACAATAAACGACCACATCATCGCTTCAATAACCGCACTGGCCGCCTGCCGCACATAGACCCGGTGCGTTACCGGAAAGCCAGTGACGTTGGGGGTTACCTTTTTCAGATCATTCACGAATTTGTCCAGGAAATCTATGTCCCAGATGGATCCCTTGGGAGATACCATGGCAACATAGGTCCCTTGGGGACTTTTAAACCTGCTTATGATTTCCTTCGGGAACGTTTCTTCCGTGATTTTTGAAGGATTGAAGCTTTCCCTTATTATCTGGGTTCCCTTCTCGATGTTATTAAACAGCTCTTTTTCAAACTTTTTCGTCCGCGTAAGCTCCATGCCGTTTTTATCTTTCGATAATCTGGCTTTCACCGCATCCATGCTCTTCATCAGGGAATCGATCTGTTCCACCAGCTTGGTCTGCCCGCCGGCAAAGGCCTTTTCCTGGGCATCTTCAAAGAAAGCGCTCATTTGATCAAGCACTGCGATATAATCGGCAGATCCCTGGTTGTTGTCTTTCAGGGTGATGCGGAAATTGCCGAGGATCGGCTTGTATTTTTTTATAACCTTAATTTTCTCATCCTGATCAGCGGGGATGAGTTCAGCCAGGGAATCGACTTTGCTGACCGTTGGCATATTTTTCACCTTATCGGTTATCGCCTTCAGATTCTTCAGGCTCTTGTCGGTTATCATGGCGAAGGACATCTTGTAATCGCTGTTGTCCTCCATTTTCTGCTGATAAATAGTCGACTCCGAGTTGCTGGGCATCATTTTCAGGACATTATAGTCCATCTTGATCCTGGTGGTGGCTATGATGCTGGCGATGGTGATCAGGACGCCGACACCGATAATGACCAGGTGCACTTTTTTCCGTTCCAGCTTTACCGTTTCGGTTACGGTTTCCTTGATGTGATAATCCCGCGGTTCGATGGGTATCAGCATAAGGAGCGTCGGCATCATGAGAAAGGTGGTGAACAGCACAACCACAAGGCCGATACCGGCGGCCATCCCCAATTCAGAATAACCCTGGAAGCTTGAAAGGTAGAGGGCGAAGAAGGCGAGGGATGTCGTGATCCCCCCGGATATGATAGACCGGCTCGTGAGGACCACTGCTTTATAAATGGCATCATTCTGCGACAGGCCGTTGCCGAGTTCCTCTTCGGTCCGCTGCAGCAGGTAAATACCGAAGTCAATACCAATGCCGAAGAGCACGGCGAGAAACGATGAACTGATAAGATTGAGCTTTCCATTGATAATCGTGATAAGGCCCAGTGAAATAACAAGGCCGGTTACAGTCGGGATAACACCTATTATTGTCTTTTTAATAGATCGGAAACCGATAAGAAGGACCAGCGTCACTATTACCACCGAAGCAAGACCGGCGCTTCCGACATCGGAATAAATGATCTCGGTCTCGGTAAGCACATGGGCCGGCATACCCGTATATGCAATTTTGATTTTACCTTTTAAATCCGGGTGGGACTGCAGAGCCCGGTTGCATGCCTTGCTGATGTCCGTCATGAACGGTTTTAAATACGTTATTTCGTCAACGTAGTTCCGGGGCTGAACGAAAAAAAACATCATGTTGAAATCACGGGAGAAAAGATATCCGTCGCTTTGAAGATTCGCCATTTCCGTGAAACCGGCCATGGATAATTTCTGGGCTATTTTAAGCTTTTGCTGGTTAGGATTTGCAAGCCAATCATTCCATTCCTGGAACAGGGCATTCAAAAACTTGATTATCTTTGCTGCTGTGTCAGGGCTGATATCCGCATTGGGTTCTTTAAAGCTGACTGTTATGGCCTGCAGCAGATCGTACAGATTTGAAACATTCTGTATTTTATCTATCCATGCTTTTTTTGACTGAAGAATCTTAACGCCCTTATTCAAATCCTCCAGAGGGATATAGAGCGGGGCCCGCTTGATAAGGACACTGGTATCTATTTTATAAAATACCGACGTGACCCATTTCTTTTCTTTCTCAAGTTCCTGCGCCATATCATCCGCAACCTGTTTGCAATGATCGCTGTCTCCCTCGAGAATAATGATCAGGTTTTCCGATGATCCGAATTCTTTATTGTACTTAATATACCTGGCCTGTTCAGGATCATTTTGCGGTATAAGATTCTGCTGTGAAGATGAAATAATGAGTTTCGGTATGAATAATCCCAATATAGCGGTTATTATCGCGATAATGACAAGGAGCAATTTTCCGCGTTTGACGGATACATTGAAAATATAATCGAGAATTTTCTTTTGCATGGCACTCTCTTCATTAATTTTTTAATAGATTTTCATTTGCTACTAATCTATATTATCATCATTATATTACTTTATAATATATTTTTCCCCAGTGCA
This sequence comes from Spirochaetota bacterium, assembly GCA_035400945.1. Taxonomy (GTDB): domain Bacteria; phylum Spirochaetota; class UBA4802; order UBA4802; family UBA5550; genus RBG-16-49-21. Next base: position 34,112 of record DAONAJ010000037.1, on the reverse strand, counting down.
TACTGTTTCAATAAAATTAAGATATGGATATTTGTTTAGAATGGCAGATCCATAAAAAGTAGCAATGATAAACAGTTTTAACTGATATTACCTCACTATATTATGTCATTAAAATGTATATTAAAAAATTATATTATTTACAAATTATCTTTAATTCGGCGCAAGCATTTTTTACCAAATCATTCCCGATGATTCTTCGCCTGAAACATCCATTTTAATCGTAGGATATATAATTTATTTTCATAAAGTTTTACCTCCAATGGGTCCGCATAACAGGTACTTATTCCATCCGATCTAATTTAATATATTATTGCTAACTCTATTTTAGAGAATTCCTTCTTCCAGCATAAAACTTCTATAATTAGCAGTTAGCTGAAAAACAGCAAACTGCTAAGCGATACATGGATGTATCGCCATTTTTCGAGGCGTTAGCCGAGAAAAATGTGAGGTTTTACGAATTCACTTCGAAAACCGCCCCTGAAAAACTCCATTGAAGGAGTTTTTCAGGAAACTATTAGGTCATTTTTCTTATAATTATCAAACTTTTTTTAAAATCCTGTGTCTAACAGACATCATAGAATTCCACAAATAGTTAAAATGGTAAAAAAATTGGAGAATCACAGATAATAAAAATTCGTTGACATTCATGTAATAAATGAAAAAAATGTTTATGTTTTAAAAACCGCTTATAAAAACCGGAATGCTGATTGTGAATCAGTTGCCAAAATTCATGTATGATTCAGCACAATAAAAAACTATCCTCCAGTCTTTTTTTATTATGATACTCTTTGAACCAGTTTATATGCAGTACTAAATTCAATACTGAAAAAGGAGAATTACCCGATGAATACGAAAAGACTCATAGCGCTGTCAACCATCGTCCTGTGCGGATTTATCTTCTCCACGCTGCGGATGTCCGGCTACGGTGCGGAGAAAATTAATTTTGCCGTTATCTTTCTTGGCGGCCCCGACACAGGAGCTGAAGGCGATAAGATCATAACCCAGTTCATGAATTCCCTGACAAAATTGACATCCATGAAAAAGGATTCGCTGCAGGGCAAATATTTCAACAATATAACTGATGCAAAAACCTACATTCGCGAGAATAAGAATTCCTATATCATGGGGTCCCTCGGATTTTACCTTGCTAATAAAAAAGCGATGAACCTGGTACCTCTTGCCGCAGTAAAAATCGACGGAGATGACAGGGAACAATATGTTCTGATCGTTAAAAAAGGATCATACAAATCGCTCAAGCAGCTTAAGGGAAAAGTTCTTGCCGGTAACGTGCTGTATGAAGATGCAAAATTCATCAACAACCTGATTTTCGATAACAAAATCGACATCGCCAAGCATTTTCAATTGAAGCCTTCCAGCAGGCCCCTTTCAGCTGTCCGCAAACTCACGTCCGGACAGGTTGACGCCGTTCTTCTCAACCATATGCAGTATACCAGTCTCAAGAACCTTGATGTCTTCAGTAAAATCGAGGTGCTCTATCAGTCCCCGCAGATGCCTGCCCTGGGCCTGATGATGGCGAACACTAAAACAAACAATGCCGCAAAGGAAAAGATAGTCAATGCGGTGACCAGGATGTGCAACCAGGCTGATACAAAGGACGCATGCAAGAATTTCGGCATAGACGGTTTTAATAAACTCGAGGTGGGGACACTTAAAGATGAGATTACCAAATATGAAGGCAACAAGTAGTTTATTGATTCTGCTTCTACTAGCCGGATGTGGAATACACCAGGAACTTGTAAAAACAAATGAGAAAGTAAAGGCCTCTGAAATCACTGAACCGGACTGGTTCCAGGCTGACATCCGGCAGTTGCCCATCTATAATAACCCGAAGGCACTGACTGAGGTAGCCGACGCCCTTGGCTCGCGGTCAGCCCCTTTCGGGCAGAAGGTTTATGCCCTGCGTCTCGCCGTCCAGGCAAACTTCCTGGACAAAAAGAGCAAAACCTCCGCCCTTGTTCTTTCCCGTGTTGCATTTTTAGTCGCGGACTCAATTGATGGCGATGAGGATAAAATCAAAAAAACCGCCGAGATTGGAGTGAAAGCTGCCCGCTCAGTCGGCATAGACCAGTCAAATCCGGAATCATGCTACTATTTTGCCCTCAATCAGGGTTTACTAGTACAGATGAAGGGATTATTTGCCCTTGGCAAACTTCCGGAAATCCATGAAGCTCTTAAAATTGCCCAGAAAGCCGAATCGCTTGACTCGGGAGGTCCCATGCGCGTTCTCGGCATGATGTACCTCAAGGCGCCAGCCTGGCCCAGCGGGATAGGCGACCTTGACAAATCTCTGGAACTTCTTGAGCAGGCTACCAAGAAATATCCGGAGCAGCCCCAGAATTTTATATTCTACGCTGAAGCATTGATCCAGGATGACAACAGGGATAAAGCCCTTCAGGTTCTTGATATAGCCGAGAAACTATCGGTTCCTGAGATTTGGGGTCTTTATTATTCAAAGAAATGGCGCACTGAAATAGACGCGTTGAAAAAAAAGGCGGCCAGATAGGTCCCTGCAGCACATTAGCCTTATAATGCATCCGGATGCAATCCTATGCCTGGTATAGTAACACACAGCAGGGTCCTCAAAGAAGTCATCTCGTCTTTATCGAAGAGAGAAAAAAGAAGCTATCTCCACAGATCAATAGAGGCCCTGTTTCATACCCCGGAGAACTATACCGCCGGCTTCTTCGGCGCCCTGGGCCCTAATATCTTCGACTTCATGCCGAAACGCAGCAATGCCGGTATAGAAAACAATGACATTTCATTTTTTCTCCACAATGGGGGTTTCCAGAAGCTCCTCCATGCGATGATTTCCAAGATCGAAACATACCCTGATAAGAATACCGAATGGGCCGCGTTACAGAGAGCCTATCTGTACGGCTTTATTTCTCATATTATTACTGACGCCGTATTTCATCCTTACATTTTCTATTATTCCGGTTTTCCAAACAGCAATACAAAAAAAGAAATTAATTTTTACCGCGAACAGAACCTTCTGTTTGAATACAATATCGATAATTTTCTGCAATATCACGACGAAAGAAGCAAGGAATTCCCCTTTAAACTTGATGACATGTTTCCCATGAGAAAAAAGTTTAACATCAAAATGATGGATACGTCGGTAAAAGAATTTCTCCTTGATTCATTGAAAAAAGCTTATCCCAGCATATATCAAAGCATGCTGTTGTATAAATCAAAAAAAACAGGTCCTGAAAATCGTCTCCCCTTCAGTTATCTTGATTTCCTTCCTTATTGCATCAGCTTCGCATACCGGCTGAAGCGCTCCAACAATATCAGGCTTGCAGATTTTTTCAGATTCCTCAGAAGAAAAAACATTCTGTATTCCGATCTAATCATCCGGTATCCCATGAACAAACGATTCAACAAAAACATTCTCAATCTCCACCGGGAACGCTGGGACCATCCAGCCGGGAAGATCGGGCTCCATTATGAATCCGTACCCAGTTTGCTCACCGCATCATGCGAGAAGACGATTGAATCATGGGAAAAAATTGAATCTACCCTCTACAGCGGGGTAAAGCTGAATCTGAATGAATATCTTTGCATTAATGCCTTTACCGGCGATCCAAAGCTGGGGTACAAGGATTTGAAGATTAAGCATCCGATACGTCTGACCAGCTGATCACTTGCTGTTTTTTAAATTGGCGATAAAATGTTTTTTTGAGAGATTCTGGAGCTCTCCCTGTGGAAGAAATTTTATCAGCCCCGGATTTTCCAGCAAGTCAGCCCTGCCCGTATTCTTAGAGATAAACCGCACATAATTCATGGCCGCCACGCGGTGCGGATTTATCGCATTATAGTTGAGATAGCTGAACAGGATCGACAGCCCCAGCAGGGGATTGTAATAAATGGTGCTCCCCAGGGAAAGCTCTTCGCCCTGGACCTGGTCAAAATTATTGTACTTATTATTCAACACCTTATGGGTCAGTTCATGAATGATGAACATCTTCCATATTTCATTCTTAATATTCTTTCTGTCCCTGAAAGCCCGGGACAGGCAATATTTAATATCATCGGTAATCTGCGAACCAACAAAGAACAGCGAGCCCACGTTCTCCCCATTGATAATTCTCTTTGCAATTATATAGTCATTGTCAACCTCAACGGGGTTGATATAGATCATGTCAAAGTAAAAGGTGGAATTGCTCGTTGAAAATTCATCATAATAAATAAACGGCTGGATATTGTAGATGTTCTCTTTGATTTCAAAAAAAGGATGCTTGATATCCACCAGCTGTTTCTTTCCGAAAATGCAGTAATCAAGGGAAATCTTATCGGACCACGCTGTTTTATCTTTTGAAAACTTTAAAATGATGTTTCTCCCCGTAAGAACATCCTCGACGTTATGCAATGTCTTGATATCAAACTTGCTCGGTTCAAGATATATCGTCAGGAGGAGATTTGCCAGACTTTTAAGCTTTTTGTCCCGCAGTGTATTAATATAATTTTTATATTCCTTGATGTGAAACCCTTCATTGCCCATTATTTTTAGCGGGATGCTGTCCTTTTGAATCATGTTGACAAAATGGGGGTTTTCATTAAACAGAAGGACTATATAGGCATAGAATTTCCCATTTATGCTTTTTATATTAATTGCTTCAGCGTAATAGCTGTAATTACTGTAATTACCTTCATACAATTGTGCATGACCGGTATTAATAAGCATCAACGGCATTAATAGAACTATCACCTTTGAAGTTATTTTAATCCATATATGTAACGTATGTATTTTCATGGAATATCCATGCGCCTTTTTCATGTCATTCGGTGCGGGGTAATTTCTTATTGGTTAAAGAAACCGGCAAGTACAGATGTTTTTTTTCAATCCAACTACCAGGCTTGTTTCTTTATATAATAATAAATATTAAAAGTTTCCCGCTAAAAAAAACAGTAAATTTTATAAATAAAAATAGTTTCAAATTATATAAAATGTCAATAAATTTATAAATAATTCAAAAAAATCAATAGTATTAATAGGCGGTATTCATAGGTAAAAAATTATAAAAAAATTGAATTATCATAATTTCCTAATATTTCGACAATAAGGACAGGAGAACCGGATAGAATAAAAAATTGCTATGGAAAATTCAGAGCCCCAACTTTTCCAAAAAGCCGAACCTTCCAGCAGGAATGATCCTGTTGATTGCCTTGATCCCACACAGGCAAAAACCGAGATCATGAACCCTGTCACAGGTGATATTGATCACCATATGATCGACATCGTAGCCGCATACATCCGGAAGCTTCCTGATAAGAACACCAGGAAGCATATCGCCCGCATAATGGTAAATGCCATCATTAAATCAGCCGATCTATAAAAAATTCTTTACTCGATTAACATATATTTATTAAAGTGCATCTGGCTGATTGAACAGACAGGCCATTAATCATGATGTTCACCGCATCGGGATGGAGTATTGAAGAACGATGAAAAAAGTAATGAAACTTGACGAATGTATTAAATGCTCATTCTTTATTGATAACAGGGCTGATTGCGTTCTTTGCAAATACGGTGATGAACTGGAACACCGGGTCGTGGACAAAGGCATTGTCGTTGCATGCCCGAAGAATACATAGCCTCCCGCCGCGTTCCGCTCCCTGCATGCCTACAGCAAATGAATGACGATGCCGCTCTGGAGTTTTGGCTCAAACCATGTTGACTTCGGCGGCATGATCCCATCCATATCTGACACGCTCATTAACTGCTCAATTTTCGTGGGGCAAAGAGAAAATGCCACCCTGTACGATCCGCTGTCCACGCTTTTCTGAATCTCTTCGACGCTGTTCTTCCCGCCGATAAAATTGATGCGTTTATCGGTCCGGGGGTCCTCTATGCCCAGCACAGGCCCGAGAATGTATTCCTGAAGAATCTTGACGTCCAGACTGCTGATCGGATCTTTTTCCGGGATAAAGCGCGGCACTAACCGGTACCATGACCCACCGGTATACATGAATAACTCATGGACATTTTCAGATGATTTTTTTTCGGTTTTTTCAACAATGAAATTTTCAGACACTTCCGCGATGAACTCCTCGACCGTCTTGCCGTGTAGATCACGGACAATCCGGTTATAGGCTATTATCTTTAGCTGCCGATGAGGGAAAATAACCGCCATGAATCTGTTGAATTCCTCGGCGCCGGTGTAACCGGGAGAGGCCTTGCGCCGTTCCATGCCCACCCTTACAGCAGACGCGGCCCTGTGGTGTCCATCAGCTATATAGAGAACATCATCCTTGAAAGCAGCTTTAAATTGTTCAATCATGCCCCTGTCTTTGATTATTCGCACGATCTGCCGCACGCCGTCGGCGCTTTCGAAATCATATTCAGCCTCGAGCATCATCGCATCTTTGATCAGATGCTGCTTTGTTTCACTGTCTTTATAGAATAAAAAGACCTGGCCGGTGTTGGCGTTTATGATATCCGTATGGCGGGTGCGCTCTATTTCCTTGTCCTCTCTGGTCAGCTCATGCTTCTTGATTATCTTATTCTGATAGTCATCGATACTGACACAGGCAATCAGGCCTGTCTGTTCGCGTCCGTCCATTATTTGCGTGTACAGATACATGCAGGGAGTACTTTCCTGGAAATAAATCCCGTCGCTAATTAATTTCTTGAGATAATCCCTGCCATGGTTGAAAATTTTCGGGTCATGCGTATCCGCATCCCGGGGAAAATCAATCTCCGGTTTCGATACATGAAAAAAACTGAGCTTGTTGTCACCGGCGAGTTTTCTTGCTTCCTCTGTGCTTACAACATCATAGGGAAGCACCGATACCCTGGCCACGTATTCCTTGTGCGGTCGTAGACCCTTGAATTCACTTATTGCTGCCATATAAAGCACCTGAATTTATTTATAATCAAAACTTAGATAAATATTAATTTATGTCAAAATTATACTATACTGTCTTTCTTTCAATCACAATATATTGTGAAATAATTCACAATATATAATAATTATTGACAAATATTGTGAAAAATTTCACATTATCGTATGGTTATTACAAAAAAAAATAAACGTAAAATACCGCATCCAACGTTAATGCGTTTATGCAAAACCTATGCCCTGCTGGATGAGATGCACGAGAAAGGTGAAACATCAATATCCTCCCAGGAGATCGGCAACCGTCTTGGTGTGGGTTCCCATAACATACGTAAAGATATGGGATTCCTCGATCAAGCGGGAATCAGCGGTGCAGGATATGATATCGCAACAATAAAAGACAGCATTCAATCAACACTGGGCTTCAACAGGATCCGCAAAGCCTGCGTCATAGGTCTTGGAAACTTTGGATCGCTGATAATCAATAATAGCGTAATGCCTCTGCCATGTTTTTCCATAGTAGCCGGTTTTGATTCAAGCATCAATACGTTGGAAACCGTAAAAACAGCGGTCCCTGTTTACCCGACCTATGAAATACCGTCAATTGTGAAACAGCATTATATTGAGCTGGCCATAATAGCCGAAAAAGACCCCAACATGAATGCAATAATAGGACGTCTGATTGAAGGCGGGATTAAGGGTATAATAAATTTCACGCCAGTACAATTAAATTCACTTGATACATCGATAGAGGTGAGAAATATCGATATTTTCAGCGAGTTCAGGTATCTGTCCGCCATGCTTGCGATCAGCGGTAAATGACAGCAGAGAAATATCGATCATAGAACTTATACAACAGGAGCATCAAATGTCACGAGTATACAATTTTTCTGCAGGTCCGGCCGTTCTTCCGGAACCGGTACTAAAAAAGGCAGCAGGCGAACTGTTAGAATACCGGGACACCGGCATGTCCGTCATGGAAATGAGCCACCGGTCAAAGGCTTATGATGATATTATCCAGACCACGGAATATCTGCTCCGTGACCTTATGAAAATACCGGATAACTACAAAGTTCTCTTCCTTCAGGGGGGCGCATCGAGTCAGTTCGCCATGGTGCCGATGAACCTGATGAAAAAATCCAGGAAGGCTGATATCGTCAACACGGGCACCTGGACAAAACGCGCCATTGACGAAATCAAGCGTTACGGAAACTGCAACATCATCGCTTCATCGGAAGACAGGAATTTTTCATATATTCCAAAACTGGACAGCGGAACCTTTTCGCCTGACGCTGACTACTTTCATATCTGCACGAACAACACCATTGAAGGCACCCGCTATACCACGTACCCCGAGACCGGTTCTGTGCCCCTCGTTGCAGACATGTCATCCAATATCCTGTCCGAAGTTGTCGATGTCAGCAGGTTCGGCATCATCTTTGCCGGGGCACAGAAAAACATCGGCCCCGCCGGCCTGACCATCGTCATCATCCGCGAGGATCTTATCGGCCATGCCATGGATATCACGCCGACCATGTTCAACTATAAAACCCATGCGGACAACAAATCGCTGTATAACACGCCGCCCACCTACGGCATCTACATGGCGAAGCTCGTCTTTGAATGGCTGAAAGATCTCGGCGGCGTTCCCGGCATGCAGAAAATAAACGAGGAAAAGGCGAAGGTCCTGTACGATTTCCTTGACACTTCCTCAATGTTCAAGAGCCCCATAGCCCGGGAAGACCGATCCCTGATGAATATCCCCTTCACGGCCTCAACCAAGGAGCTTGAAGCCAGGTTTCTCGCCGAAGCCGCCACCAACGGCTTTGTCCAGCTTGAAGGTCACCGTTCCGTTGGTGGAATGAGGGCAAGCATATACAACGCGATGCCGATCGAAGGAGTGAAAAAGCTTGTTGAGTTCATGAAAAAATTTGAAACGGCCAATAAATAACATGCGCATGTTTAAAATTCAGAAACTGGACAAAATATCCCCTTCGGGTCTGGCTCGTTTCCCGGCCGACCTCTACGAGCATGCCGCCGATATTGCAAACCCTGACGCTATACTGGTAAGAAGCGCCGATATGCTATCAATGGACTTGCCATCATCTCTCCTTGCCATAGCGAGAGCCGGCGCCGGCGTGAATAATATTCCCCTTGAAACATGCTCAAAGAGAGGCATTGTCGTATTCAATACCCCGGGTGCTAACGCCAATGCCGTGAAAGAACTGGTCATTCTGTCACTTCTCATAGCCTCCCGCAAGGTAAGCGAAGGAATTACCTGGGCAAAGAGTCTTGCCGGGAAGGGTGAAGAGGTCCCCCTGATTATCGAAAAGGATAAATCCAATTTTATCGGCCCGGAAATTATGGGCAAAAAACTCGGCGTCATTGGCCTGGGAGCCGTCGGCCATCTCGTCGCCAATGATGCACTGTCCCTCGGCATGGATGTGTCCGGATACGATCCCTACATTTCCGTGGAAGCCGCCTGGGGTCTGTCCCGGTCGGTCAGGAGGGCGACAAGCCTGGATTCGCTTATATCTGAATCTGATTACATCACCCTTCATGCGCCTCTCAACGACAGGACCAAAGGTATGATCAACAAAGACAAATTTGCCCTGATGAAGCGCGACGTCAGGATCATGAACTTCGCCCGGGGAGGTCTCGTCAACAACAGGGACCTGAAGGAGGCCATAAAAAACGGTATCGTGGCATGCTACGTCACCGATTTCCCCGATGACGAATTGCTGCGGATGGATGGCGTCATACCGATCCCGCACCTTGGCGCATCAACACCAGAGTCTGAAGAAAATTGCGCCCGCATGGCCGTGGACCAGCTGCGCGAATTTCTGGAGCGTGGAAACCTGATCAATTCCGTAAATTTCGCCGATTGTTTCCTGGCTCAAACCGCATCGAAGCGCATACTGATAGCAAACAAAAACATCCCCGCCATCATCGGGCAAATAACGAAAATACTCGCTGACAAAAAAATAAACATTGCCAACATGCTGAACAAGAGCAAGGGTGAATACGCTTACAATATCATTGATATTGACGGTGATATAGATGACAAAACAGAGGCTCTGCTGCGAAACGTGAAGGACATCCTTATGGTACGGGTGATCTGACAACAGAACCCTTCCTGGAAAGAAGGGCTCTGTTTCCATGAGCCTTGATGAGATTATCGGTTCCGTTTACCTTTTATTTCGAAGAGTTTTCTGTATGCGGGCTTACCTTCACTGTCGAAAATCAGCACGGCAAGATTATTGAAAAAAAAGTAATTCCTTCTGTATTTGCTCATATGCGTCGTATAAATGGTCATCTTGTCAACCAGGTGATATGGTTTCCCGGTTTTCTGGTCAACGCCGGACTTGGGATTTTTCGGAAATTTGACCAGCTTCACCATCTCCAGCCCGTTTTTATCTTTCTTAACATTTCCTTTATCGTCAGTGTCCAGATATGAAAAATTTGAAATATCATCCGGATATGGTACAAAGGTCCTGATTCTTTCCCGGTGCGGGATAGGGCGTTCAAAGCTGGACTTCGTCTTTTCAACCTTCTCGTAAGTGGCTATGGTGAAAAGGTATAAATCCATGGGATCATCGGTCAGATTTTCCAGGGTCAATTCGACCTCCAGTATTTCCCCTTTTCCGCCCGGATCGATCCGCTTGTTGAAAAAGAGACTCTTGATGGCAAAATTGTTGCTGTATTGCGCCTCGGCGGGGATGTTTGTTATAATCTTTGGCTGTTCCTTTGCCGCGTCTTCTTTTTTTGCTTCCTGCGCGGGGAGCAGGACCGGGAACAGTAACGCAGTCAAAACAATGACATATTTTTTCATACTCATCCTCATGCAATAAAAGTACTCAGGTTCCATATCGGAACCAGGAGATAAAAATATAAGTATTTATTGGGATGCCGGCCGGGCATGGCATGCATCAACAGAGGTTAACGATTAATCATCGAGGTCAAAAAGCTTTTCCTGGTCCCTGTCCCCGTTCAAGGCAATATACTTAAGTCCCAGATGCTGATACGCCATCGGCGTCGCGACTCTGCCGCGCGGGGTTCGTTTCAGCAGACCTATCTGGACCAGAAATGGTTCGTAATAGTCTTCCAGAGTGTCAATTTCCTCGCCGAGGGAAATGGCAATAGTCTTGATCCCGACAGGCCCGCCGCTGTATTTGTTAATTATCGCTGCGAGAAATTTCCGGTCCATGTCATCAAGGCCGAGTTCGTCGATTTCCAGCTTGGAGAGGGCGTAACGGGTAATGGCAAGGTCTATCCTTTTCAATCCGTCCACGGTGGCAAAATCAGACACTCTTTTCAGGATGCGGTTTACTATGCGTGGCGTCCTTCTCGACCGCTTGGCGATTTCAAGCGCTGCATCGTCATCGATGTCGCAGTGAATTATGGTCGAAGACCGTATGGCTATATCCTTGAGTTCGTCGATCGTATAATAATCAAGACGCATATTTATTCCGAAACGGTCCCTGAGCGCTGACGTGAGAAGTCCGGTTCTTGTCGTGGCTCCTATAAGGGTGAACGGGGCAAGGTTTAATTTTATGCTCCGCGCGCCGATTCCCTGGCCGATCACAATATCAATCGACCGGTCCTCCAGCGCAGGATAGAGTATTTCCTCGATGGCCGGGGACAGACGGTGAATCTCATCAATAAAAAGGACATCATTTTCCTCAAGGCCGGTCAGGATCGACGCGAGGTCACCGGCCTTGTCGATAATTGGCGCGGAAGTTGCCTTGATATTAACGCCTAGTTCCCTGGAAATTATGAAGGCAAGCGTGGTTTTACCCAGTCCCGGAGGCCCTGCCAGGAGGACATGGTCGAGGGGAACATTCCTCATTTTTGCCGACTGGATGAATATTTTCAGGTTCTCAGTGTTTTTTTTCTGGCCTATGAATTCTTCAAACCTGGTGGGTCTCAGCGTGCGCTCATGTTCTTCTTCTTTCTGAAGGCCATCGGAGCATATCAAACGTTCATCATCCATGGGGGAACCGCTACGTTATGCTTTCAAATTCTTTGATTGTTTTGATAACGCTTTCCGGCGTTTTCAACGTGAGTAACTTGTTGCGCAAACTTTCATTGCTCATCAATTTTGCAATCTGCGCCAGAGTTTTAATGTGCTGGGTGAGTTTGCTTTTCGGGACCAGGAGCAGGATGACGATTTTAACCGGCTGATTGTCAATGGAGTCGAAATCCATACCCTGCGGCACTATCGCCATGATATACACGATGTCCTGTACCTTCACCGTGGTACAGTGGGGGATTGCAACGCCATTGCCGATTCCGGTGCTCATCGATTTTTCTCTATCGACAAGGGACTTTGTCAAATCTTCACAATCGCAGGAATCAACTTCTTTATTCCTGACAGCGAGATCGATCATTTCAGCAATCAATTCCCACCGCGACGTTGACTTTGGCTTCAAAATGATATTGCTTTTTTTAAGATTATCTGACAATTCCATGGTTATCAATAACCGTTCCGGGCAAAACGTGATTTATCCGGATATTCAAATAAGCTGATATGACAATCAGCTTTATTAATTGAAATCTTATATACAAATCCGGATATTTTAGTCAAGCTTATAATATTCAGTCAATCAGTCTCTAGATATATCAATTCCCGATTATTAAAAAATATGCATCGATGACTCTTCGGCCATGATATACCATACCCGATATTACCCATGATACCAGCATATCTCATGCCTTACCGGCAGAGCGTCAGGCTGCCTTACATTTTTATGCAATAGATTATCTAATCTGTAAAAATTTGTTGACTTTTTAATTTTAATCTCATTTAACATAATCAAGTAATTATTGTGGGAGATACCTATGATAGAAGTCAACGATAAAGGCGACAACCTGTTTGTAATTAAGATAGTCATGAAGGAAGTACATACTCTAGATGTTCCTGACTTAAAAGAAAAGCTTCAGGAAACAATAATAGAGAAAGGGATAAAAAAGCTTGTTGTCGACCTCAGTGATGTCAAAATGATCACCAGTTCCGGCATAGGCATTTTTCTCAACATCAACCAGAGCCTGAAGTCACAGCTCCGTCTTGCCGCAGCCAATGACGAAGTGAAGAAAGTCCTTGATTTGACCAAAGTGACATCAGTGATTAAACTCTTTTCATCAGTAAACGAGGCAATTGCCTCATTCAAATAATAGCGAGGGGCCGAAAAAGATATTTGCTGACTTCAAAAGTTCAGTCCAAGCGACATAAACATTCATGATAATAGTATTGTCAGATTAAAAACCCCGCCTTTTCATTAATCCTGCCCCACTGAAATGCAAACCACCAGGGTACATCCTTTCTATTTTTTAATTTTAAGTATTCAGCCGTAACGCTGTCGGAAATAGTTTTATTCAGCGCCAGGAGTTCTTTCGCATGATTCCGGCAAGCAGCAATAAAATCAGCGCCGTTGCTCTTTTTCCATTTTTTTTCAACTGATTGAATGGCATTTTTTTCAATTTCATTCCTCACTGACTGAACAACCGGCATGAGGCTGGAATAGTTCATCAAAACACGGCGGTGTATGCTTTCACCCAACCACCAGAGCGATTCGCGGTCGCATATATCCGAAGCGCTTCCGTAAATGTCATAACCGCCGAATGTAGATGGCTCTGAACCTTCTGTAATATGCATTTTTTTCTGATTTTTACTGAGGGTGTGCGGCTTGAATACATTCATGCAGGGCGCCGAAGTGCCTGTAAAATACACCAGGGGCATTCGTCCCTTCCTTAAAACAGCCACCATGGATCCCGCAGTCTGCGAGGAAATGAGACCGCCGGCATGGAGGCATATCCGCTCCATAGGCCGGTATCCCGGCTGGAAGGGTTCCGTTACATTGTGCGACCGCAGTATCTGCATCATGTAACTGCTGGTGATGCTCCCTTTCCTTTGATTCAGCATTTCATAACTGCAGGACTTCCTTGTTCTTCCCCGGGCAAAATGGGTAAACACCAGGTCACTGAAATCCCTGCTGAAATTAACCGGACCTCCTTTTTTCATCCTGAACCCAGATTCATTCCCTTCAAATGAGGCTCTATCATAATCATCCCCTATGGTCAGGCAATTTGATATGGAGGCGATATCGCTGACTTTTTTAAACACCCATGCGGTCCCGGCTGTTTCGAGGATATAAGCTTCCGACGGGTCCGCAATAATGAATGAATTATGATAATATTTCGTGCCGCCCATCGTGTGAACCCCTCCCTGTCCATGGACCGCCAGCAGCTGGATGACAACGTCAATCGCTTCCGCCGCTTTTGTCGACCGTTCCAGGGCAAGGCGAAGCATATCCATGCCCAGAAGAGCGTCATTGTGCTTATGATATTTCTCTTTTGTAAAAACCGCCTCGTTTCCGATGGCGACCCCATGCTCGTTGACACCCATTTCAGCGCCGAACATCCAGAAGGGCCTTGAAAGAAGCGCTGCATAGGTATGCCGAACCTGAGGAATCTCTATGTACGTGCATCTTACCCGTGAACCTGCGGGATGGTCCGAGGCAGGAACAAAGGTGATGTTCTGCGCCTCGTTCGGTTCCCTGTCGGAGTTTTTAGCTACAATCATGGCTCCTTCAGCAGAAGACTTTGGGGTTGAGACCATGGTGTCACACATAAGGGCCTCTCCTTAACCGCGGATTTACCGCTCAATCTTTTCAGGTATTCTGAACATATAGCGCTTTCGTGCTATTTTCTCCGTAAGGAACCGGTCAATCTTCCGCGACGCCTGGTAAAAATTCCATATGAAGGCGTCATTCGAATAATATGAGTCTATTTCCTTCCGGGTTATTTCTTCAGCATCAATGTTTTTCTGGGCGTAATATTCATTTGTTGTTTCAATGAAACTGTTTATCAGGTCCGCCCTCTTTTCCTTATGCAGATTGGCAATTATGTCAATGGCCACGGAGCGCATGTCATAATACCGGTCCAGTACCTGCTGCAGGAAAAACCTGCGAATGACCGGCCGTAAAAATGATGCGGCGCTTTTGATAAAAATCTCCGGGTTTAACTGCTCAATTCCATTTATCCGTATCATGGGGGAACTGGTATCAATATAAACAATTACTTCATCACCGGCTGCTTCCGGCTTCGTCCAGTTCTTGAGATCCAGGGCCCAATTGGAAAGCTGAGCGTCAATCCCTATAGTCATTGCTCCGTTTTTTATATTGAACATGTACACATCGCATAATTTCTTTAAAATAATTCTCAGCATACTATTAGCGCTGTGTTCATCAAGTTTTTTTATCATGACATTGCATATGCTTTCCGACTTTACGCGCTCCTGCCCGGCATAGACCTGATAAAAATCATCATGTTTAAAAAACCGTGTGGTCTGTAAGGGCACACCGATGCCGATTCCCTCCGTAAGAATGTTCCGGTATTCTTCATACAGACGCAGGTAACGGTCCACCTCGTCCCCGTCAGGGAAAGGAGGCATCTTTTTCCAAATCCACCTGGATTCATTTTCCACGATATCAGGTCCGACATGCTTCTTTTTGTTGAGCTGCATGACTGTTGATATTTCACCATACCCGACGACATCAATTTTAGCGCTTTCCCGATACAGCCTGAAGAAATCCCTTCCAAATTCTTTATACCGGAGAACATCTGTTGAGAGGTTTTGTTGAATGGCATCAAATCTCGATAAAAAATGCAAAATATTATCAAGGTCATATTGAGAGAAAGCCAGCGTTGCCGGATCCATTTTGCTGATTTTTTTCATCGTGGGCATGTACTGTTCAAAATAGGGGATCTGCTTACAGGCAAGATTAACCAGTGAATCCTCGCCGTCAAACAGTATGGCAATCAGATTCTTTTGCGCTCCCCCGCTTGATACATGTATCTGGAAAAACTCTGCAGTTTGTTCCCTGTCGAGAGCGGCAAAACCCTTGTTTATCTTAAGGATAGTCATTGCTGAATCATCATCGCCCAATAAGCCCTGTATTATTTCACGACCCTGACTCGAAAGGTTCGAGTCCTTGAGGTAATAGAGATCTCCTTTTCTCTGCCAGATGGTATTGAAATTATCCCTGAGATTGAGTATTTCTCGGCTTACCGAAGCTGAACGGAGATATCGGAGTCTTTTCTTTTTGAATGAATATGCAAGGTCACAATTGTTAAACAATTCAATAATGGATGTGTGGCTGTTTTCGTTGGCCTTCATCGACCATTATCCTCCCATTTTAGCCAATGCCCGATCCAAGCGTTTTATAATGTCTCTCCCCTGCTTTTCCGTGATCGTCAGCACCGGCATGAACTGGAGCACTTTTTGATCATTGCTGGAATAGACAAGGTAAATCCCCAGATCGAACAGGTGCTTCATGGTAAACAGCGCCGTTGTTTCGTCCCTGAATTCAAGACCCATCATAAGGCCAAGACCTCTGATTCGCATTTTTAATGCCGGGTATTTCCGAGATAAAGTATCCAGCTCTGCTGTAAAAAATTTCCCCATTTTATTCACATGGTTCAGAAATGGCCTCCTGCCGGTAATACGCATCACTTCGATGGCGGCGCAACATCCAATCTCGCTTCCTCCGAACGTTGAGATGTGTATGAAAGGATCATCCCTGAAAAATCCGGCGAATTTACTTTTGAACACGGTGGCGGTAATGGGATATATTCCGCCACTCATGCCTTTGCCCAGGGTCACGATGTCGGGAACGACATTGAACTGTTCGAATCCCCACATGGTGCCGGTCCTTCCAAAACCTGATTGTACTTCATCCATGATGAGCAGCGTGCCGTTGGCTTCGCACAGTGATTTCACCTTTCGGAAGTAATCCTTTGCCGGGACCACTATTCCCATGGTCGCCGGTATCGTCTCAAACACGACAGCAGCTGTTTTTTTCGACAATGCCTTTTCAAGGACCGGTATGTCATTGAATGGAACCTGCCGGAAGCCCGGCATGGATGGCCCGAACTTTTCCCTGAATTTCCTGTCTCCGGTGGCAAGGGCCAATCCTGTGTGCCCGTGGTACCCGCCTTTTGCGGAAATAATCTCAGCACGGCCGGTGACACCCCGCGCCAGTTTGATGGCCAGATCGACCGCTTCCCCGCCGCTCACTCCGTAAACCACCTGGTTTAATCCTTCAGGCATTGACGACGCTATCAATTCCCCCAGCCTGGCCTTCGGTTCGCTGATAAGATGATGATTCCCTATGTCATATTTTTTCATTGCCTCGTTGACAGCCCGGATAATCCGCCGGTTACGGTGCCCGAGATTGAAAACCCCGCCGTTACTGTGGCAGTTTATATACCTTGTTCCATTAATGTCATAGAGATAACAGCCCCCTCGTTTCCCGGGAATGAGTACAAGGTGAAACTTTGAATAGATGTCAACCTTACCCGGAGAAATGTGGTTCGCGAACGATGTGATGATTTTATCTCTGGTGCTCATTATTGCAATTACCCCTTACAAATGATGGTAATACTAATGAGAACTATGAAAGTGAAGTAAAAACAATATTGGCAGCTAACGACAACAATTTCAATCATTAATTGTCACAGGCCTAATTATTGCAAATACGGCGTGTTTGATCCTGCAGGATATGAAAAAAAACTTGCGCTGAAAATATACTCCTATACAAACAATACCATGGCAGTTAAATCAATTATAGATATAACCGTGTCACCTAAATCGTCGCGAAGCACAATAAACATTGATGCGAACAAAAATATAAAAGTCTATCTCAACGCCCCGCCGGTGGACGGCAAAGCCAATTCAGAGCTTATTGCGCTGATTTCAAAGAAGTTGAGGATCCCAAAGGGGGCCATCACAATTATTTCCGGCGCAAAAGGGAAAAAAAAGCGGATCGAGATTGATGGCATGTCATCTGAAACCATACTTGAAAAATTTACGTCTTAATAAATCATGCAAAAACATTGAGGCTTATATTGAAACCCGGAACGACCATGAGAAAAATAGGGGTCCATCTTTCAATTTCAGGAGGCCTGTACAAGGCAGTGGAAAAAGCCGCTCAGCTTAAGATCCAGGCACTTCAGATCTTTTTGAAAAATTCAAACCGGTGGGAAGCAAAGCCGTACAGTGAAGATGACATCAGCATCTTTCATAAAGCGAAAGAGACCGTGAAGGACATAGTCATTTTTGCCCATGCCGGTTACCTCATCAATCTCGCCGGCATCGGTGATGTTAAAAAAAAATCCCTGGTAGCCCTTGCAGATGAACTGCAGCGCGCCGAACAGCTTCATATCGACTATCTGGTTCTCCACCCTGGCAGCCATGGCGCAAGGGGACTTGAACAGGGCATTGATTCTGTTGCCGAAAATCTCGTCGAAGTATTGACCAGAACAAAAAAAGTTAAAATCCTGCTTGAAACGACAGCGGGCCAGGGATCATCCATTGGCCATCGTTTCGAACATATCCGCTCTATCATGGACAAGGCCTCCTGTTCTGCACGACTCGGCGTGTGCCTGGATACCTGTCATGTTTTTGCCGCAGGTTATGATATTTCACGAAAAGAAAGTTATGCAGATGTCTTTTCAGAATTTAATGCTATCATAGGATTGAAAAAACTGAAATTGATCCACGTGAACGATTCAAAAAAAGAATGCGGCAGCATGGTTGACCGTCATGAACATATCGGCCGGGGATGCATCGGAAATGAAGGCTTCCGTTTGCTCCTGAATGATTCAAAACTTGCATCCATCCCCCTGGTGCTTGAAACGCCTAAATTCAATGATGATGAAGCGGATAAAATGAATTTGAAAGCACTTCGCCGTTTGATGATACCTTAAGCTGAAATCCCCGGAGGGCACATTTTCCCGGGTTTAAATTTCTTTTTTATCAAGGGATATTCAATGAAAGAACAGAATGCGTTTACGTATCCGATCTTCGTCAAAGGAGATATTGACGGGTTCATCGGCCTCTTTATTGATAACCTGGTCAACCTTCTCATTATAACCGGCCTGTGCCTCTCCATAGGCATGCCGTCATCACTGGTCTTCGGCAGGATGCTGCCCGGTACCGCCACCGCAGTTCTGGCCGGAAATATTTTTTACTCCTGGCAGGCGCATCGCCTTGCCCGTAAGGAAGGCCGCACCGACGTTACTGCCTTGCCCTATGGCATTAATACCGTAAGTCTCTTTGCCTTTTTTTCTTTAATCATAGCACCGGTTTATATCCAGACAAAAGATGCGGACTTTGCATGGAAGGTAGGCGTTATCAGCTGTTTCATCAGCGGCTTCTTTGAAGGCATCGGAGCCTTTTTCGGTGATCGTCTCAGAAAGCTGACACCCCGAGCAGCACTCCTCTCCACCCTGGCCGGGATTGCCATCTCATTCATTGCCCTTGACCAGACCATCAAAATATGGGACCGGCCGATTATCGCCCTTATTCCCCTGGCCCTCATCATGTCTGAATACTTCTCCCATGTGAAGCTCCCCTTCAGGATCCCCGCCGGCTTTTACGCCCTTGCAATAGGATCAGCCATAGCCTGGTCCACGGGTGTCATGAACCCGACACGGCTGGTGGAATCAACCGGGGCAGTTTCAATCTATCTGCCAGGTTTTTTTCTCCTGGACCTTCTCAATGGCGTGAGCATTAAGGACATTCTTCCCTATCTTTCCATATCAATACCCATGGGCATCATGGCCTTTTTTGGCACATTGCAGAATATTGAATCAGCATCCGCGGCAGGCGATACCTACCCGGCCATGCCCACCCTGGCAATGAACGGTATCGGCACCATAATCGGCTCTTTTTTCGGGTCGCCCTTCCCGTCAACGGTTTATATCGGACATCCGGGATGGAAGGGCCTTGGCGCCAGATCCGGCTATTCAATAATAAACGGTGCGGTCATGACCATAATCTGCTTTACCGGCCTCATGAGCGTTATTGTATCCGCCATACCCCTTGAAGCGGGCTTTCCCATCCTTCTCTGGATCGGCGTAATAATTACGGCCCAGGCTTTCCAGACCACCCCGAAGGACCACGCCCCTGCTGTCGCTCTCGGCCTGATGCCCGCAATCGCGTCCTGGGGTCTTACCCTTCTTCGTCAATTTGTCAATGCTGAAGGTAACTATACAACGGCACAGATGAATGACATCATATCAAAGACACTTCCCCATCTTAAGGGAATACTCATCTTTTCCGAAGGAGCTCTTTTTTCAGCCATGTTCCTCTCCGCTGTAGCGGTCTATCTTATCGACAAGGACTTTTTAAAAGCCTTTTTCTGGACCATCCCGCTGATAATTTTCTCCTATTTCGGATTTATTCATTCACATGAAATCGGGTTTGGAGCGGCGGGAGACATTACTCTCGGTTACCTTCTGTTTTCGATAATCATTCTGCTGATTTATCTCTATAACCGGTTCTACCTGTCACGGCGAAGCTAGGATCACCGTCGTTCTTGTGCCATCAACGCCGTGATTTATTAAGATTATTTCTTAAAAAAAAGCGGGGCCTACGCCCCGCTCATGGCAAAATTTATTTAATTACTCCGGATGATCTCAATTGACTTATTTCTTCTGGAGATTTCTTTAGAAGCTCATTAAGCATCCAATCGGTATGCTGGCCATGTTCCGGCGCTGCGCCGCGCACTTTTGTCTCGCTGTTTGTCGTCTTGATCGCAGGTCCGTATATGACGACATTGCCCCGCCCGGGCTGCTCCAATTCCACCGGGATGCCCCGGGCAATTGTATGCGGATGTTCCACGACATCCTTGACGCTGAAAATGGGCGAAGCGGGAACGTCATGTTTGATCAGTATTTCCATCAACTCGTCAGTGGTCTTGTTCTCGACCCACTCCTGTATTATCTTTTTCAGTTCAGGCTCATTGGCGTTGCGGACAAACAGGTTTTTAAAACGCTCATCGGTTTTTAATTCCGGCATTCCCATCGCATCGCAGAGATTGTGGAAGGTCTTGTCCCCGGCACTGCAGATCATGAAGTAGCCATTCTTTGCGTGGAACGTGTCAAAAGGGCTGACATAGGGATACCGGTTGCCGGTTCTCTTCGGCACATTCTTGGTGACCGTGTAATCGGTCCATACGCCGGCCAGGAGGTTTATCGCTGTTTCATACATTGAAAGATCGATATATTCCCCTTTGCCGGTTTTTTCCCGAGCAAACAGCGCCGCGCATATCGCAAAGCCGGCCTGCATCGCCGTTGCCAGGTCAATTATGATCGGACCAGCCTTTACCGGCGGACCATCAGGGAATCCGGTAACATCCATTATTCCCGAACAGGCCTGTATGATTGAATCATAGGCGGGTCGCTTTGACAGCGGACCATACTGACCATATCCTGATAAAGACAGCATTATAAGTTTCGGATTGATTTCTTTCAATGTGTCATAATCGAGGCCGAGCTTTTTCATCACGCCAGGTTTGTAATTTTCAACCAGAACATCGGCGGTAGCCACCAGTTCCTTGAAAAGCTGAACCCCTTCGGGTTTTTTAATGTCAATAACAACGCTCTTTTTCGCCCTGTTCATAACTATAAATGGCGCTGAGAAACCATTCACATAGGGCGGAAACAAGCGCGCATCATCTCCGATACCAGGCTTTTCCACTTTAATGACTTCAGCGCCCATATCGGATAACAATGCAGTCGCGGCCGGCCCTGCGATGTTAGCGGTAAAATCAATGATCCTTATACCATCAAGCATAGCTCCCATATAAATTAAACCTCCCCTGAATAAAGCATCTTAAAAAAAACCAACCAGTCAGTCTGAATTGGTTGATTATCCAACCAGACAACAATGGTTGCAAAATGCAAGTATTAAATTTAAAAAATATTTTTATTTTTTCATTAATTACAATTATGACACTTTACAAACTATGCCCATAAAAAAGGGGCTTTCCTATTACAGGAAAGCCCCTTTTTACTCTTTTGTATTATTCTTTATTACTTTTCCATCGCGTTGAAAACATATTCAGCTATGTCATAATTCTCCATATTCTGAATATCCAGCTCTGTGATCCCATCCGACAGCATGGTCATGCAGAAGGGACAGGCGGTACAGATCTTGGTAGCGCCCGTCGACTGGGCATCCTTGGTCCTGAACTGATTGATACGGGTTCCCAGGTGCTCCTCGATGAACATTCGCGCGCCGCCGGCGCCGCAGCAGAAGCTCGTCCTGTGATTTCTGCTCATCTCGACAAAATTGACGCCCGGTATCGCCTTGAGTATTTCCCGCGGCGCTTCGTAGATTTCGTTGTATCGACCGAGGAAGCAGGAGTCATGATAGGTGACGGTCTCATTAAGGGCATTCACCAGCTTGATCTTGCCGCTCTTAATCAATTCATTGATAACTTCGGTATGATGGTATATTTCGTAGTCGGCTTCGAGGGGACCGCCTTCAGCGTTCTTACCTACCTTGGCGAATTTTTTGTATTCCTTCTTAATGACATTGTAGTCATGCGGACAGGTACACACGATTTTCTTAACGCCGTAGGCCTTGAAGTTTTCCAGGTTCTGGGTGGCCAGCGCATGGAAGAGATATTCATTACCGCCCCGCAGCGCCGCATCGCCGGAATCCGCTTCTTCCGCGCCCAGGATGCCGACTTTAACTCCCGCTTTCTGCATGATTTTGAGGAAGGCGGTAGCGACTTTCTGATTACGCTTGTCATAGGATGCCGCGGATCCCACAAAGTAGAGGTAATCCACCTGGGAGTCTTCCGCCATTGTTTTCACTCCGAGGTCGGCAGGAAGCCACGCACCCCGTTCGCCGAAGGCAAAACCGTAGGGGTTAAAGTTGTTTTCAAGGTTCATGAAGGTCGTTTGAAGCTCGGGAGCCATATCGCCTTCCATGAGAACTTTATACCGCCGCAGGTCGATCATTTTCTGCACGTGCTCGATATTGACCGGGCAGGCCTCCATGCAGGCGGCGCAGTTGGTGCAGGACCAGAATTCATCAGCCTGAACCGAGCCGTCTATAAGGGGAGTGGTCTCAACAGTTGAGGGATCCTCGGCGAGTCTCAGCTTGGGAATCCGCTCATCCATGTTGGTCTTGATGTCATTGACCAGCTTTTTGGGAGAGAGGGGCTTCTCGGTAAGCCATGCCGGGCAGTTGTCCTGGCAGCGGCCGCACCGTGTACAGGCGTCGCTGTCCATCAGCTGTTTCCAGGTGTACTCCTCAACCTTGGAAACACCGAAGCTTTCGGCAACTTCAAATACTGCAGGGTCAATTACATTCAACGCAAATTTGGTCTTGGGGTTTTCGTTGCCGATATTGCCGTAATATACGTTCAGCGACGATATCACGACATGGCCCAGTTTGTCGGAACCGACAAGGCCAATAAAAATAAAGGCTCCCAGCATATGGATCCACCAGCTGAACTGGTGCATTACCCTGAGGGTCGAGTCGCTGAAAAGCGAGAAGAAGTATGCAAGAACATAGCCGAATGGCGACCAGACTTCCCACTCGGGAAAATTTGACAGCGCTATCCGCATCGCTTCACTGGTGAAACCGGTTACTATTATTATGGATATCAGCACCAGGGCGAAGGTATCAATCGGTTTTGTATCAAGCCGGGTAGGTTTCGTGACATACCGGCGGTAAATTGCCATGCCGAGCCCGACAAGGACGACAGCCCCGGCCAGGTCGGCCACCAGCGACCATATCAGGTAGAAGTTTCCTATGATGAAGTTCCAGTGGAAAAACAGCTCCGTAAAGTCGTCTTTGACAAAGATAAAGAAGGTAACACCGGCTAAAGCGACAAATCCGAAGAAGAGTGACGCGTGCATAATACCGGCAAAGGACTCACGTAATATCTTGGCCTGCAATATGACATACTTAATGACAGCGAGTATCCTTTTTTCAGGGTAATCTGTGCGCAGTTCAGGTTGTCCTTTTCTCCAGATAAGAACCCGCTGAATGACACTATACGCAAGGTAGAAGAATGCAATGAACATGAAGATGTACAATCCCCACCTCATAAATCCATGCGGTCCGCCGACGTTGAAGAAAGATTCTCGGGATATTTCTTCCAACGGGACGCCATACGATCCAGCAAACTTCATACAAATCCCTCCTGGTTTTATTAAAATGCCGAATTTTTCTTATCAAAAACAGGTTTTGTACAAATAATTTTTAATTGCCTACCTTTATCTTTACAATGATCATTAATGTCAACAAAAATTGTCAAACAAAAATCCAAATCACCAAACCAGGTTACCTGTCTTAGCTGTTGCATGATCATGATTCACACAGTATATTATAATACCAATATTTTTTTAATGTCTTATTTTGTTGTTGACATCAACAGTCAAAATCAATATCAGCATTGTTTATCTTATCGAGAGTGGTCGAGGGACTGGCCCTGTGAAGCCACGGCAACCGTTCAGCAATGAAAGAGGTGCCAATTCCAGCGGATGTTTATCCGGAAGATGAGATAGATGACTAACAACCGCTATCTCATATCGCGGTTTTTTTATGCCGCTGGGAGCCCCCCTTTCCGCCAGATAAGAAGGACACCTGTTGCACAACGTATAAGGAATGCATACCATTTCCTCTTTCACTGTATCAGCCGGGGGAACGGTCAGTATTCCGGTAAAGCAATGGTCCTGATTTCAATTATACAGCGTTTGGTCTATGGAGAACAATAGTACAATGGGCAAATCCGTCGGAATCGTGGAATCCCGCGAGTTTACCTTCGACAGCTTCACCTTCAGATCAGGCAGGACGCTGGGCCCTGTCACGCTCGCCTATGAAACGTACGGAACGCTCAATGCCCAGAAGAACAATGCCATTCTTCTTACCCATGCCCTGTCCGGAAGCGCCCACGCCGCAGGGTATCACAGCAGCGATGACAGGCATCCCGGGTGGTGGGACCTGTACGTGGGCCCGGGGAAACCCTTTGATACAGATAATTACTTCATCATATGCTCCAATGTTATCGGCGGATGCAACGGTTCGACCGGTCCTTCGTCGATCAACCCCGAAACAGGCAAACCTTACGGGCTGGATTTCCCCATGGTGACCATTCATGACATGGTAAACTGCCAGTGGCATCTGATTCAACATCTCGGCATTGACAGGCTTCTCTCCATTGCCGGCGGATCAATGGGAGGCATGCAGGCACTTAAGTGGTCCATCATGTATCCCGACATGGTCGGCTCGGTCATATCGATTGCCACGTCCGCTTCGCTTTCCGCCCAGGGAATTGCGCTGAACGAAGTCGGCCGCCAGGCGATCATGAATGATCCCAACTGGAACGGCGGCAATTATTACGGATCCAAAGGCCCGGACGCCGGGCTTTCCCTGGCGAGGATGATCGGTCACATAACCTATCTCAGCGAGAAGCACATGCATGAAAAATTCGGTCGCCGGTACAAGGATGAAGACCCTACCATAACCAGGTTCGACAATGTCTTCATGGTTGAATCATATCTCCATTACCAGGGAACCAAGTTCGTGGATCGCTTCGACGCCAATACATACCTCTATATTACCAAGGCCATAGATTACTTCGACCTGAAAAAAGATTATGGCACGCTTCATAACGCCTTTTCTTCCGTGAAATCCAACTTCCTGATCATCAGCTTTACCTCCGACTGGCTCTATCCCAGCTCACAGTCGAAAGAGATCGTCCAGGCCCTTCGGGCCAACGGTAAAAATGTAATGTATACCGACATAGAGACCGATATGGGGCATGATACCTTTCTTATCGATTACGAACCGTTAAAGAGAAACATAACGAACTTTTTAAAGCGCGAGTATGAACGGGTGAAAAGCTGATGGTCGACATTGAACATATTGCCTACGATCTGATTGTCGAAGAGGTTGCTCAGGGTTCAAAAGTTCTTGATCTTGGCTGCGGCGACGGGACTCTTCTGCAAAAGCTCCGCAAGGAGAAGCAGGCTGCCCCTTACGGCGTGGAAATTTCAGAGGACGGGGTGTGGCATTGCGTCGAAAAAGGCCTGTATTGCTACCAGGGCGATATAGACGAAGGACTGGCCGACTATAAAGACAACTCCTTTGATTACGTGATTCTGAACCAGACCCTCCAGATAACCAAGCGGCCGTCGTATGTTCTCAATGAGATTATGCGCATCAGCAAGAATGCCATTGTGAGCTTCCCCAATTTCGGATATTACAAGACACGGCTACAGCTTCTGGTAAAAGGCATCATGCCGAAAAACATGCTCCTTCCCTACGAATGGTACGAGACGCCCAACATCCACCTTCTGACAATTCAGGATTTCCAGAATTTCTGCGAAAAACATGAATATCCCGTGAAAAAGGAAATCCATTTCTCCCTTGCCTCATCAGGCAGGTCCCGCATCATCAGGACATTCCCCAACATCATCGCCCAGTATGGCTTTTTTGTCCTGGACGGGGAACGCTACACGAGGCCGCTTACGCAATAATTCATATCCACAGGGCCATAAAGGCCTCCCCGGCCCTTCTTCCCGTATCATAGTCAGCAAGGAGTGATTCAATTTCCTGTGTTGTCCTGCCAGACTTGAGCGGATCTTCAGGAGCTATCTGAATGACCGTCACGTCCCTCGGCGGATCGAGGATAAAGTCCACGCAGCGGGAGTAGGTGTCCGCCTGGTTCTTAACTGCCTTTGACAATTTCGGCCATTGTCTTGTTGCAAATGATGAAAGGTAATTTTCCATGCCTTTTTTCTTCCTGAATTCCGCAGGTCTCGTACGCACTACCGCAATGTTCCGCGCCCCCCTCAGGTAGGCCTCCCGGGCCGGTATCGGATCGGTCACCCCGCCGTCGACACAATGCACCGAATTCACTTCAAGATTACCGCGGTACAGGAGCGGCACAGCGCTGGATGCCTTCAGGCATATGCTGCAGTTATCCGCATCAGGTTTGATGTAGACCGGTTTTCCGCCTTCGATATCGGTGGCAACAATGATGTATTCTTTATCTCTCATCTTGAAAATTTCTTTCACGGCCAGAGGGTCCTCGGCATCGATGACATCCCATAAATAGTCGAGATCCATCATGTGACCGCCCCGTAAAAATTTCTTCAAGCTGATGAAATCCGGTCTGGTCATCAGGCGTGTATAGATGCGGAAGTTACGCCTGTGCTGGCCCGCAAGGTGCGATGCGAGATTGCACGCCCCGGCTGATACCCCGATATACAGGTCGAAGGGATCGAATTGTTTCTCCATGAAGACATCCAGCACCCCCGCGGCAAAGATGCCGCGCATGCCGCCCCCCTCAACTACCAGCGCAACTCTGGATAATTTCTTTTTCATGGTCATGTCCTTGTAGATGCGATGTGGAACAGCTCATTCGCCATTCACCGTCAACCGGGATTCTGCATGTCTGAATAGGCTTCCTTCAGCTCAGATAGGGTTTGGACAATTCTGCACTCAGGCACCGCCTTTAAAAAAAGACGGCCGTATGACCTGCTGGCTATCCTCGAATCCAGAACGGCGACCACGCCGCGGTCATTACTGCTCCGTATGAGCCTTCCAAAGCCCTGCTTGAAACGAATTACCGCTTCGGGAATCTGCAGCGCAGAAAAGGGGTTCTTGCCCTGCGATTGCAGCCGTTCCATCTTCGCCTCAACCGGCGGCGAATCAGGCACGGCAAAGGGAAGCTTCATGACGATTACCCCCCTCACCAGGTCGCCGGGCAGATCGATCCCCTGCCAGAAGGAGTTTGACCCCATGAGCACCGAATTGCGGTCATTCACATACCGGTCAAACGCGTCGGTTGACGACAGCGCATCCTGTGAGTAAATGGGATATTCGATACGCCCGCTGATGATGGCCTTCACCTCCCTCATTGCCCGGTACGATGTGAAAAGCATGAGACAGTTTCCCTGCAAATGGTTGATGATCCCTGCCGCTTCCTCAGAGGCCCTGGCGGCATACACACCGCTTCCCGGATCCGGCAGGTCCTTTGCAATAAAGAGAATCACCTGCTTTTTATAATCAAACGAGGACTGCAGGGACAGGCCCCGGTACGATTCGATGCCGAGACGCCCGGCAATATAGGAAAATTCGCCGCCGATCGACAACGTGGCTGAAACAAAAATAGACGAGTCAAAGCAGGAGAGCACCTCCCGCTGGAATAATTCCGCTATGTCCACCGGCTGTCCCCGCAGCACGATATCTCCCAGCACAGCTTCAGATTCACGCTCTATCCAGTACACGTAATTCTCGCTTTTCTGGAAAACAAACAGGGACAGCTCCTCCAGCGAGGTGAAGAGCTTCCCCCGCGCAATATCGAATTCCATGCGCTGGGGGTGGTCCTCATCGAATTTTTTTTCCGAATCGGCCAGGAGCACCATCAGTTCCTGCAGGTGCTCCACCAGGGCCTTCCCCGATGGCTGCGCCTCCCTTATGCGCTGGTACATTTTTTCGGCCGGGATCAGGTCCCTCAGTTTCTCGAAAAAAGCCGTTGCTTCCGGCAGCGTTTTCCTGGCCATCGCGGTCAATGCGGATACGGTTTCATCGTCATCGATTCCCTTTATCACATTACCCTTGCGGTCTTCGCGGAAGAGCTGGATTATCTCCTTGAGCTCTTCATAGCCGAGGCTGAAACCGAACTGGGACGCCGCGACATCCTCAAGTGAATGGGCTTCGTCAAAAACCGCAATTTCGCACTGGGGGAGGTAGGTCTTACCCGATGCGATATTGGTGAAAAAAAGGTAGTGATTCATAACCAGCAGGTTCGACTGGCTCCATTCTTTTCTCGCCATCTGGTATGAGCAGACGGACACGAATGGACATTTATACGAATTGCAGGAGTCTCCTTCACGGTTTAATTCATTCCAGATATAACCCGGCATGCTGAGATCAAAAAACGTGAAAATTTTCTTTTTTTCGAAGAGTTCATGGAGCGGCTCAATTTTCTTCAACTCGCCGGGCTGGAATCGTCCCATTTTCAGGGCGGCTTCAAACCGCTTCCTGCAGGGGTAGTTGGAGCTTCCAAGGCAGAGGGAATAGGAGAAGTCCATGTTGAAGAACCTTTTTACGACCTCCCTGACGATGGGCAGGTCCTTTTCGAAAAGCTGCTTTTGCAGCGTCTTTGTCTCTGTGGACACAGCGATTCTCTTATCATGTTCAACCGCATGCAGCACAACCGGCAGCAGGTAGGCCAGTGTTTTCCCCGTGCCGGTTCCGGCCTCAATTATTCCATTCTCACTGTTGACCAGACACTCCAGAATGAACTCCGCCATATGAAGCTGCTCGCGCCTGAATTCGTAGGAGGGGATCACATCCGAAAGGAATCCATGTTCATTGAAGATCTTATTCATGGTGCTATGCTGGTAATTGCGCGGTCTGCCTGCGTGAGGAAACTGTTTCCGTGATATAACACCGAGCGGTCATTTGCCGTTTATTTCAATGCTGATCAGCGTAATATCGTCCCTGAGAAGCAGCTCTTCCCTGACCCCTATGTACTCCCGCAGGCTTTGAATTATTGCATCGTCAATGACGCCCACCGGCGAAGTCTTATGCCTTTCAACAATTTTCAGGATATCGAGTTCGGTCAACCCTTCGTCTCTGTCGTTGAATTGCTCAAACAGTCCGTCGGTATAGAGAAACACCTTGTCATGGGAATGAATATCCCGTTCGACAAAATCATATTCAGTGTCGCGCTTGATGCCGACAAGCTTGCCCGTGTGCCGTAATATTTCAATCGTATTGTCCGCTATGATTATCTGGTTGGGATGTCCGGCCGAGGCGTAACGCAGTTTATGGTTCCTTGTGTCAACATCAACAATCACGCAGGAAAAAAATGCGTTCAGCGAAAGATACAGGTCGGTGAAGGACTTGTTCAGCCATTCGAGGAGTTCCCTAATGTTTTCGATCGTCTTGACCTTTTCGTATTCGCTCTTTATGATCATGGTTATAAGGGCCGCCTGGATGCCGTGACCGATGGCATCGGCAAGAAAAAACCTGGTGCAGCCAGGGGACATCTGGAAAATATCATAGATATCCCCACCGATATCGGCCATCGGATAATAATGAACGATGAGGTCCATGCCCTCGAAGGAATCAAGGTTTTCAGGCATGATCCTCTTCTGTATCCGTTTTGCCAGGGTCAGGTCAGCCTGGATCTGGCTGTATATCTTGTTCAGGTTGTCATAGGCATTGCTCAATTCTTCCGTGCGTTTGGTGATTTTTGTTTCAAGGTCTGCCCTTATCCCGTTGATCTCGACAGCTGCGAGATTATAATTTTCGGAAAACGTCGCGAATTCTTTGTCGGCAAAGGGAGGGAAGAACATGCCGCTTCCCCCCGCCGCGAGCTTCTTCGTGGAACGGTTGATGGTTTCCAGGGACATCCTGAGAATATTAAACATCAGGAATATCAGGAGGCCCACCGTGATGAGGCTCAGGGTGATAAAACCGATTATCACGATGAGCGACTTTTCACTGCGCCGGATAAGTATCGTCAGGTTCATCATGCTGAAGAGGACGACCATCAGCATGAAGATCGCCTTGTATTTGAAGCTCAACAGCGCGCGGGGCCTTATTTTTATCGACCGCTCGAACATGATTTGTTCCAGCCTCATCTTGTAGGGCCCCGAAAAGTATTCTGTAAGCAGAAACGTACAGTAGCCGATTATGACCGAAGAAAAGATCCCGCCGAGGAGCACGAATATTACGCTCTCCACCTCTCCCCGGTACAAATAAATAAGTATGATCAGGGCAAAAACAACGAGGGCGGTGAAGACCTGCCCGGTTATGAAGTTATGAAACGGCAGGTTCAAAATCGCCGAGTAGACTTCTTCGATATCATTGCTCGGGATACTTCTGTAATTCACGAAAATATGCTTTTTGTCAAAGAACCGGTTGATGAGGCGCACGGTTTTTGTAATGCCGGGAAAACCGAGCCGGTAAAGCATACCGTAGTAGCTGAGGTGGAGGAACACGGCAACGCCGGTACAGACGATCAGGGCGCTGATCATGTATATCAGCTCATCCTTCTGGAAATTGACCGTGGCATGGACAAAGAAGAAGCCATAGAATGAAGCGACCCATGACCATGTTGTGGTGAACAATGCTATGGTGAAAGCGAAGGATGATCTGTCGTATATATAGATAAATAATCGGGCAATCATGCTCTTTACAACAAAATGTTTTGCAATTATTAAACCGGATAACGGGGCGTGTCAATGATGTTTTGGGGTTTCCATGAAATAAAAGCCCCACCCGGCAAAAGTCCGGATGGGGCTTGATCAATTACTTTGTATACAATGCCTGCTGGAAACCGGATCAGCCAAGCACTACTTTTTTCCGTACCCCAGAGACTTGATTGAAACTTCAATCTCACCCAGAATGGCCGGGTCATCTATGGTTGAAGGTATGGAATACTCCTGCCCGTCGGCTATCTTTCTCATGGTAGACCGGAGGATTTTCCCCGATCTTGTTTTGGGAAGCCGCTTGACGATGACGGCCTGTTTGAACACCGCCACTGCGCCGATCTGTTCGCGGACCATGTTGACCAGGTCCTTGATGATGTCGTCATTCGATTTCTTGACTCCTTCCTTGAGAACGACAAACCCGAGGGGAAGCTGGCCCTTGAAGTCGTCAGCGGCTCCGATGACAGCGCATTCCGCAACGTCAGGATGCTGGGCTATGACCTCTTCCATGGACCCCGTCGAGAGACGATGGCCGGCCACGTTGATGACGTCGTCAACCCGCCCCATAATATAGAGATACCCGTCCTTGTCGATGTATCCGCCGTCGCCGGTAAAATAGTAGCCGGGGAAGGGATCGGTGTACGATTCCTTGTACTTGTCGTCATTCTGCCAGAGCGTCGGCAGGGTGCCCGGAGGAAGGGGAAGCTTGATGGCCACCAGGCCTTCCGTCTCAGCGGGAAGCTTCTTCCCCTCGCTGTCAATTATCTCCACCTGGTACCCGGGGACGGCTTTTGTCGGTGACCCGGCTTTTATCGGGAATTTTTCAAGACCCATGCAGTTTGCCGCAATGGCCCAACCCGTTTCTGTCTGCCACCAGTGGTCCACCACCGGCTTGTTCAGCATGTTGGATGCCCAGTGGTAGGTATCCGGGTCCAAGCGCTCACCGGCGAGGAACAGATACCTGAATTTCGAGAGATCATATTTTTTCATATGCTCGCCGTTGGGGTCTTCTTTTTTTATCGCCCTAAAGGCCGTGGGCGCGGTAAAGAGGACCTTCACATCGTGCTGATTGATGATGCGCCAGAAGGCGCCTGGATCAGGAGTCCCCACCGGCTTTCCTTCATACATGATGGTGGTGCATCCGTACAGGAGGGGCGCGTACACGATGTAGGAGTGACCGACGACCCAGCCCACGTCGGAGGCCGCCCAGAAGACTTCGCCCGGATTCATGCCGTAAATATTCTTCATGCTCCATTTAAGAGCGACCGCGTGTCCGCCGTTATCCCGGACCACGCCCTTCGGCAGTCCCGTTGTCCCCGACGTGTAAAGGATATAGAGCGGATCCGTAGATTTAACCGCCACGCAATCGGCGGAAGTCGCCTTTTTTATTGCCTCAGTCCAGTCACAATCCCTTCCCGTTGCGAGGGGAGCCGTTACCTGTTCTCGCTGATAGATGATGCAGCATGACGGCTTGTTTTTTGCCAGCTCGATCGCCTTGTCCAGGAGGGGTTTGTATTCGATTATTTTCTTCCCTTCGATACCGCACGATGCCGATACGATCAGCTTCGGCTTGGCATCATCGATCCTCACGGCAAGCTCATTGGGGGCGAATCCGCCGAACACGACTGAATGGATCGCACCAATCCGGGCGCAGGCCAGCATCGCCACTGCTGCCTGCGGAATCATGGGCATGTAGACGATGACGCGGTCTCCTTTGCCGATGCCGTTATCTTTCAATGCTCCGGCAAAGAGCGCCACCTCGTCTCTGAATTCCTTATAGGTTATCTTCTGGACTTTCCCCGTGACCGGGCTGTCGTAGATAATAGCAACCTGTTCGCCCCGGCCCTGCTCGATGTGATAATCAATGGCATTGTAGCAGGTATTCAGTTCACCGTCAATAAACCACCGGTAAAAAGGTTTTCCCGAATCATCCAGCACTTTACTGTATTTTTTGGACCATTTAACGTCCTGGGCCGCCTTGCCCCAAAAACTTTCAGGATTCTTAATTGATTCTTCATACGCTTTTTGATATTCCCCCATGGGTATCCTCCTTATAATAGGTTCTGATTATGTGTATGCATGGTTCAATCCAGCACTACCCTGAATTTATACTTGTTTTCAACGAAATAGGTCCATACGATCTCGACCGGCTTCCGTTTCTTGTCAAATACCGATGTCTTGATGGTGAGGACCGGATCAAGAATGCGGATCCCCAGCAGTTTGGAAATTTCAGCCGAGGCCCGTGTGATTTCAACCTCATGCTCTATGGTTCCCAGGTCTATATGAACGACCGATTCAAGGGTCTCCAGCATGGTCATCTGCTGCAGGTGCTTCTTCTCGATGGGTGAGCCGTATTGCTCCGGAAGAAAGTTAATCGTATAGCTCATCGGCTCCCCGCCGGCTGACCTGATCCGCCTGAACACCGTCACTGCCGAGTGCAACGGCAAGCCGAGAAACCTGCACGCTTCGTCAGGGCCCGCTTCACTGCTTTTTGAAAGGACCCGCACCGTTGTCTTTTCGCTTATATTGAAAATCTGCTTATTGATGCCCGCCATCTTCTCCTGCCGGAGCAGTTTGGCATTATCCGTCCAGAATGTCCCCTTGCCCTGTTTCCGGGTCAGAAGGCCCTTTTTCACCAGATGGTCCAGTGAATGCCGGATCGTTGTTCTGCTGACGCCGAACGTTGCCGCGAGGTCCTCCTCGGTTGGCACCTGGTCTTCATGGCTGAGATCGCCTCGTTTCAGCATATCCTCGAGATAATCGGCTATCTGATAATGAAGCGGGACATGTGAATTGTCGAGTATTACCGGTTTCATGGGCATATAATGTCTCATTGTATAAACAATAATACAATTAAAAATTCTCCCTGTTCCTGTCAATAACAAAACGCAGGAAATAACCGCATCGGAGTCTCTGCCATGGCCGGGTACAGTTAAAAATAACAATTTGACAGGGATATCTATCGTACTATAATGCAGGAAACTCAATACTACTGCATGAAACGGTACTTCAATGGCCACAGCCTTTTTATTCGATTCAGTATATCTGCAGCATGATACCGGATGGGGACACCCGGAAAAGCCTGAGCGGCTGATATATATCAGCAACGCCATTTCTGCGGCGCCCTACTATGAAAGCCTTGTCAGAATCAAACCTGACATGCCGGATATGAAGCATGTTGAGGCCATTCATTCAAAGTCCTACATCAAACGC
>DAONAJ010000036.1:0-40343 GCA_035400945.1 Spirochaetota bacterium | reverse complement strand
AAGAAGGGAAGCCCCAGGTAGAGCGTCAGGACCTCCGTCTTCAGCATGATTTCCCAGTTGAAACCGGGCAGGAGCTGTATAAGATAAAATTCCCCGTTCACCAGGGGCCTGATCGCGATGAGGAGGCAGAAAAGACCCAGGAAGAGGGGCGACCTGTCGTTTCTCCTTAACAAGAACAGCCCCAGGTGGTACAAGGCCATGATGAGAAGGCTCCCGAGCATGAAGATCTGGAAGCTGAGGCTCAGGTCCCTGATGCCGTGGATCTCTTTTTTGTTTCCGAAGGAGACCGAGTGAAAGGCGCCGCCCCGGGCGTGATGATAGTTGGACACCTGGAGGATAATTTCCAGGCTTTTGGACCCGGGCGTGTAATCCGCTATGATCGGGAGGTACTGCGGCCTGGAGGATTCCCGCGAGGTTCCCACGGTCCCGTTGGAGGCTATTTTTTCGCCGTTGACGAAAAGGGCGTAGGCGGTGCGCATGTCCATTATTCTAAAAGCGATAGGCCCGGCATCCTCTCCGATGAGGACCTTGAGTCTGTAGGTGGCAAAGCCGTTCCCGCTGAGTTTTTTACCTTTTATAACGGTGCCGTTCCATGCTGAAGGCACGTTTATGTAGCAGTCTTTTTCGGGCGCCGGCGTCTTCAGGAAATCCTCGCTGGCAAGGATCTTTTCCCAATAGAATTCCCATTGTCCGTCCAGCTTCACCGTCGCCCCGCCCTTTATGTCCAGGCCGGAGAGGTCGAGGACGCCCTTTTGGGCCAGCGGGCCCCCGTTGCGGCCGGTCTCCTCGCGACATGAAAACGCGAAAACGGCGAGGCCTAGCAGGAGAATGGCGCACAATCTGTGTTTCAGCACTGTCGGTACCTGTCAAGAAATGGAGTAACGGTAAAAACCCCCGACAAGGGAGTTTTTCAGGCAATATATTGTAATGGACAATAAGAATACAGGCTTTATTTTCCAATAAAAATGCAAGGATTTTTTATGATTTTTATCCGGCCGGGAATCGATCAGGTTCCGCCGCCCGGAGGTATTAACCGCCGCATCGGCGCGCCGCGCGTATTTTGACAATAATTGCTGAAATAATCTTGACTTATTAATGTCTGACCT
Organism: Spirochaetota bacterium; assembly: GCA_035400945.1. Lineage (GTDB taxonomy): Bacteria > Spirochaetota > UBA4802 > UBA4802 > UBA5550 > RBG-16-49-21. The sequence continues at coordinate 39,237 of DAONAJ010000036.1, read as the reverse complement.
GTTTCTTTATTCGATAATTTTCCATGCATTTCCCTTCGCCTCCTGCGGCGGGAAGATTTATTGCCAAGGAGTAAACCATGTCTGACACCATCATCCACGCGCTGGTCCTCATACAGAACTGGGGGGAGGGGGACGATATCATATCCACCCTGAAAAGCGACAAGCATATCATTTCCATGTTCCATATCATGGGCCGGTACAGCTTTCTCATAGACGCTAATTTTGACAACAAGGAGCAGCTCTCGGCCTGGGTCGGCCGGATGAAGTCGATCAAGCTGCTGTCGGGAACCCCGGCAATCATATCCATGCAGACGCAGCGGATCATCGACGTGCACAAGCAGAAAGAGGCCTATTCCCTGGCGGACTATCTCTCGATGAGCCAGCGGTATCACTTTTTCGTCAAGATCGACAACCCCCATCACGATGACGCGCTGCTGAAGCTCCTTTCGAAGAGTCCCATCGTGTTCTCCATTCTGCATGTCCAGGGGGAGAATTCTTTTACCATCGAAGTGATCGTGAGCGATTATAACGAGTACCGGAAGCTTCTATCGGAAATGAAGCAGCTGAAGACCATTCACCATATCGAGACCCAGGAGGTTATCTCGGTGCTGAAGTACCGGAACCAGGTGGTGGGCGAAGGCGGCGGTCCGGTGACGAAGGAGACCGATATCAGGGAATTGTACACCCTGTAATAAAAGCGCGGGCATGTCGCACAATGGCAGGCCAGCTGACAAAAAAGAGAAATCATCATGACAAAACCATATACCGTAGAGAACCCCATAGAGTACGCCCGCGATGTGGTCGGGTGCGACCCCTTTGCCACATTTCTCGGCATTGAAGTCGAGGAAGTGCGGGAAGGATACGCCCGCGTCGGCATCACGGTGAAGCCGGAATTCATGAACGCGGTCGAGCGGGCCCACGGCGGCTTCATCCACGCCCTGGCCGACCAGGCCTTTGCCGTGGCATGCAACAGCACCGGCGTCATGGCCATCGCGGTGAACTTTTACATCAATTATCTCTCCTCGGCCGTGGACGGGGAGAAGATTTTCGCCGAGGCGATGCCGGTAAACGTGGGCCGCAAGGTCTCCGTCTGGAGCATCCAGGTGCGCGGCGCCGAGGACAAGCTGATTGCCACCGGGGTCGGCACCGCCTATCACAAATAACGCCGGCGGCGGTCTTATTATGACCCCCCGTCCCCCTGAGGGCGTGTGCGAAAGAGGATGTTTTGGGACCTGTCATTGCGAGCACAGCGAAGCAATCGTGATAATGTCAAAAAAGTGACATGATCTTGCCATATAATCTATGTGTCATTTTCAAGATCGCTTCGTCGTTTCACTCCTCGCGATGAGAAGCGAACTAATTATCTTACATGCCCCCTTCGGGGGTCAGGGGGGATTAAAGCGAGGAATTTCCTGAGTCTAAAATGCACTTATAAGATATGTTTATGTATAATTAAGTGTTGACAATGACTTTTAATGTAAGAATATATTGGTGTTAGACGATGCGTAAGGAGAATGCTGTGCTGAAACGACTGATAATTCCCGTTGTTGCGGGCCTGTTTTTTTTCGCGTCATGCGACGGATTCATTGACGGTAAAAGCGCGGACGATCTGAAGGACTATGAAAAGAAATACTATGTCTTAAAGAAGGATATAGATGTTGACGGTAAAAAGCTGAAGAAAGGCGAGGAGGTGAGGATCGTGGTCACCGCCGGCAAGGAATGGGTCAAGGTTCATGCCTATCCGGCGCGGGCGAACGAGCTTAAGGCGGACCGCATCCTGATCCTTTACATCTTTGACGATGATTTCGAGAAAAAGAAATTCAACATGAATTTCTTCAATGAACAGCTGAACGCGGTGGCCGCCGTCAGGGGCGAGGCCGCGGTGTTTGACAAAAAGAAAAAATAACCTATAACGGATAAAGCCATGTTCGAAGGAGTATATACAGCACTGATAACGCCGTTCAGGAACGGCACGATTGATTATGACGCCCTTGAAAAAGTGGTGGCAATGCAGATTGAGAAGGGGATAGACGGCATCGTCCCCATGGGGACCACGGGCGAGTCCCCGACCGTTTCTTTCGAGGAGCACAGGGAATTCATACAGCGGGTCGTGAAGCTGGTCAATAAAAAGGTCAAGGTCATAGCCGGGACCGGCGCCAATTCCACCGAGGAGGCCATCTGGCTATCCCGCGTTGCGGAGGAGGCGGGCGTCGACGGCGTGCTGCAGGTGAATCCCTACTACAACAAGCCGTCCCAGCGCGGCCTCATTGCCCATTTCGAAAGCGTGGCGAAATCGATCCGGATACCCGTGGTGCTCTACAACCACCCGGGCCGCACCGGCATCAATTTCCTTCCCGCCAGCGTGAAGGAGCTCTGCAGCCGCGCTGAAAACGTCGTGGCGATGAAGGAGGCCTCGGGGGACATTAACCAGATGATGGAGCTCCACGAGCTGTGCGGCGACCGGCTGGTCCTCCTGTCCGGCGACGACGGCAACCTGCTCCCCTTCATGGCCATCGGGGGAAGGGGGATTATCAGCGTCATATCCAACCTTCTCCCCGCGGAAGTGAAGAAGATCGTCACCCTCTGGAACGGGGGAAAGACCGCCGAGGCGAAAAAGGAATTTTACCGGCTCCTTCCCCTGAGCCGGGCCATGTTTCTTGAGACGAACCCCGTGGGGATTAAGGCCGCCATGGCCATGGCGGGCATGTGCAGCGAAGACCTGCGCCTTCCCCTGGTGCCCTTGTCCGATGACAACCGGGCGAAGCTCCGGAAGGCGCTCCTTGACTACGGGGTGAAGCTTTCATGAGGATCGGGATCTGCGGCATATGCGGGCGCATGGGCGTTTCGGTGCTGAAGATCATGCTGGAGCGGCGGCATGTCCTTGCCGCGGCCTTCGACCATGAAGGGGCGCCCCGGTTCGGCGGCGATGCCGGCATGCTTGTCGGCTCAGAGGGGCTGAATGTCACGATAACGGCCATCAACCAGGACGATATCCTGAAGGCGGACGGCATCATCGATTTTTCCGCGCCGGCGGCGTCGATGCGCCTCCTTGAAGAAGCGTGCGCGGCGGGGAAGCCGCTGGTGATCGGCACCACCGGCTTTTCCGATGACCAGAAGAAGAGCATTGAAAACGCGTCGCGCCGGATACCGGTTCTTTTTTCGCCCAACATGTCCGTGGGCGTGAACCTTCTGTTCAAGCTCACCGAAACGGCGGCGCGCGCGCTCAACACCGAGTATGACGTGGAGATATTCGAGGCGCACCACCGCTTCAAGAAAGACGCCCCCTCCGGGACCGCGCGGCGTCTCCTGGAGATAGTCAGGGAGAACATGGGGGGCCTGGAAAAGGCAAAGGAAGTTCCGGGACGGGACGGGATCGTCGGGGAACGCTCGAAAAACGAGATCGGCATCCTTGCCATGAGGGGCGGCGATATCGTCGGCGAGCACACGGTGTTTTTCACGACCTTCGGCGAGCGGATAGAGCTCACGCACCGAGCCACCAGCAGGGAGATCCTCTCCTCGGGCGCGGTGACGGCAATGGAATTCCTGGCGGGCAGGCCCGCCGGCCTATATACCATGTATGACGTGCTGGGGTTTTAATGTCCGATAAGAAAGAAACGGCGCCTGACGAAAAGCAGGCCTTTGAGGAAAATCCCTTCAACCCGGAAAACAGGCGGCCCGAGGACATCGTCAGGCTCTTCTATACCTTCGACGTGCCCATCATACCGGTGGTTTCCAAGCGCGGCATACTCATCGGCGTGCTCAAAAAGGAAGACCTCGTTTCCGAGCTTTCGGACATCGAGCGCGTGGAAAAGATGAAGGTAGACGATTTCGTCACCAGGGTGGCGAAGAAGCTCACCCTCGACGAGCTCCTTCCTTACGGCTCCATCAAGGAGTTTGTCGTCATCAACATTTTCGGCGATATCCAGGGCAAGTGGTCGCGGCTCCAGCTCTTTACCGCGTCGGAAACCCCGGAGCGGTCCGGGGCAGCCGCCGACCGCGAGGCCGATGTCCAGAAGGAAGAGCAGATCCTCGAGTGGATGATCTACCTGATCCTGGAGCATATACCGCGGGCGCTCTACGCGGTCAACATCAACGGGAAGACCATCTTTTATAACAGTCATTTTGAGGACCTGTACCGGAAGCATTTGAAAAAGGACGTTGATGTGGCTTTTGTCGAGGAATCAATTAAGGATCCGGATAAAAACGAGCTTATATCCGGCAAAAAAAGCGATGAGCTCATGTTTTTCAACCGTGACCTGAAGATACATTACGAGAAGATCCCCCTGATGAGCAAGCGGAAGAAGGTGGGCTTTCTGCTCTTCTGCACGCCGGTTTCCGACGATAAGTCGGCTTCGCCGATACCGGGGATAGATATTAAATCGAAGTCCCTTGACTATATCGCCGATGCGGTGGAGCGGATCGTCCTGGTCGACCTGCTGAAAGAAAAAAAGGACCTTGCCGCCGTTGCCAAGTCCCTTAAAATAAGCGAGAAATCGCTCGGCCATAAGATGAAAAAGCACGGCATCAAGTGGAAAAAAGAAGAATAACGCCATGGGTTTTTGCCCTTACGGGCAAAAAAATACTTGAAAGGACATAATAATTTTATTATATTGTCTAACGTAAAAGATGATATTTTTGTTGACTTAAACCGACTGACCCGTAGATTGTCCTTGTTTGAAAAGATTCGGCACCTCCGTACTATCTTTTTTGGTATTATTCCCTATATATTTGTTTAAGGGCGTCTAAAAAAAACGTAATATAATCCTGCATAATAACATTATACAATAACACGCTATTTTATTAATCATTTATCTTATTTTTCAACAAGTGTTTTAGCGGGATAATCAGCGCAACGAGATCCATGCCTTCCAACAGTATGCAAAGCATGGCATCATGCAATATCAATTAAAAACCAGAAGGAAATTCTATGGCACGAACTACGGAATCCGCGAAGTCCAGGAGCAAAACCGAAAACCAGCAGGCCAACGGAAACGGGACTGAAAACACCGAGGCCGCACCGGTCCAGGAGACTGCGGCGCCGGAACCTCCCCGCAACGGAAAAGCATCGGAAACCTGGCTTGACCTCGCCGAGCTGAAGACCAAGAAAATAACCGACCTGGTCAACATCGCCAAGGAAATGGGCATCGAGCGGATTTACGGGATGAAAAAACAGGACCTCATCCTGGAGATCCTGAAGTCACAGACCGAGCAGAAGGGGCTCATTTTCTCAAGCGGCGTCCTGGAAATCCTGGCGGACGGATACGGATTCCTGAGGTCGACCAACTACAACTACCTGCCCGGCCCCGACGACATCTACGTGTCGCCGTCGCAGATACGCCTCTTCGGCCTGAAGACCGGGGACACTATCGCCGGCCAGATCCGGCCCCCGAAGGACAACGAGCGTTTTTACGCCCTCCTCAGGATCGAAGCGGTCAACTTCGAGAACCCGGAACAGCTGCAGAAGCGGGTGCTCTTCGACAACCTGACCCCGCTCTATCCGCAGGAGCGCATCAACCTGGAAACTGAAACCGAAAACGTCGACATGCGTATCGTCAACCTGATAACGCCGATTGGAAAAGGACAGCGGGCCCTCATCGTGGCCCCGCCCCGTACCGGTAAAACGATACTGCTGCAGAAAATAGCCAATTCCATAACAACGAACCACCCCGAGATCTACCTCATCGTTCTTCTCATCGACGAACGGCCTGAGGAGGTGACGGACATGCAGCGCACGGTCAAGGGAGAGGTCATCTCCTCCACCTTCGACGAGCCGGCAAGCCGCCACGTCCAGGTCACGGAGATGGTGCTGGAAAAGGCCAAGCGCCTGGTGGAGCACAAGATGGACGTCGTCATACTCCTTGATTCCATCACCAGGCTGGCCCGCGCCTACAACCAGGTGGTGCCGACCAGCGGCAAGATCCTCTCCGGCGGGGTTGACTCCAACGCCCTGCACCGGCCGAAGCGCTTCTTTGGAGCGGCCCGGAACATCGAGGAAGGCGGAAGCCTCACCATCCTGGCGACGGCCCTTATCGACACCGGAAGCCGCATGGACGAGGTTATTTTCGAGGAATTCAAGGGCACCGGCAACAGCGAGCTGCACCTTGACCGCAAGCTGGTGGACCGGCGTATCTTCCCGGCCATCGACATGAGCAGGTCCGGCACCCGCAAAGAAGAATTATTGCTTGACACGGAAGAGCTAAATAAACTATGGGTTCTCAGGAAGGCCCTCTCCTCAATGAGCGCTACGGAAGCGATGGAGCTCCTTGTTGAAAAGATGAAGGCCACGAAAAACAACAAGGCTTTCTTCAAGGCCATGAATTCATAAACAAGGATCGTACAATGAAACCGAATATACATCCCGAATACAAAGACACGGTAATAAAATGCGCGTGCGGCAACGAGATCAAGACGAAGTCAACCGCGAAGGATATTCACGTTGAGATCTGCTCCAACTGCCACCCCTTCTACACCAAGAAGCAGAAGATCGTCGATACCGCCGGCCGGGTCGAAAAATTCAAGAAGAAATACAACATCAAGTAATTGCGGCAACACCATCGCTTTGACGCTGCTGGGAGACCGGGTATTACCGGTCTCCTTTATTTTACGGGTATGACGGCAGAAAGGGCTTCCCGGACCAGGGGCATTTTTCCTCCATTTTTGAGATAAAGACTGTATGGTGGAAACCGTTATGCCGATAGTAAAGTAATACCACCATGGAAGGGACAGCAATGGCATCTAAAAGACTTGGCGAGATACTCATGGAAAAAGGCATCATCACCAATGACCAGCTCAACGAAGCGCTGCAGGTACAATCGTCGAAAGGCGGCCTGCTCGGCATAATTCTCGTGGAGATGGGGTACCTCAAGCCGAAGATGCTGGCGAACTTTCTCGAAACCCAGAAGTATTCCTGATACCTATCAATACCTTGACCATCCTGTCTGACCCCGCTCCCCGCAGGGGCGCGTTTCTAATGCCCCCCGACCCCCTGAGGGGGCGCGTGAGAAGAAGCGGTTTTTTGTTAAATAGCAATATTATTTGAAATTCCTCGGCACGATCAGGAAAGGATTCGTGAGACAGTGTATTGCTCTCTGCTTGTCCAGGAAAATCCGGGACTCGTTGATGTGATACGCATGCAGATTGATACTGGATTACATGCCCCTCCGGGGGGGAGGGGGCATGGGTGTTGTTACGGGCGCTGTTGTGACCCCTACGCCGCTTTCTGTGCCTGTTTCCGCACCAGGAAGATCCCGAGAGCGCCGGTAATGACGTAAAGTATGCCGACTATCTGGCCCTGGGTGAGTTCAAGGGCGAACTTCGGGTTGAGCCTGATGAACTCAACCAGGAACCGCGCGGTGCCGTTGAGGATAAGATAAAGGAAGAAAATGATTCCCGCCGGGAGCTCCTTCTTGCGCAGCTTCATGAAAAGGATGAAGAACATGAAAGAGACGAAGGACTCGAAGAGGGGAGTGGGGAAGACCGCCGCCGTGACCGGCACAATGCCGTTCGGGTAGGGCGTGCCAAGGAACGTCGAAGTGGCAATGCCGTAGCAGCCGTCGCCCGACACGTGGCATCCAAGCCGGCCGACGCCGTAGGCAAGGGTCATGGCCGGGACCACGATGTCGAATATCTCAAGGATGCTTTCCTTGTTCTTCCGTATCAGGATCATGGAGAGGAGGAAGGCCAGGATGAAGCCGCCGTACACGGACAGGCCCGCGCCGGAGAAGATCATCCCCTTCGGGTCGCGGAGGAACTCGCCCATGTTTTCAAAAATATGGAATATCTTCGCGCCGATGATGGCGCTGGGGATGATGACCAGGAGGAGCTTGTATGCCAGCTCGGGGTCCTTGCCCCTGATCGTGAGCTCCCTTTCGGTGAGAAGAAAGGCCAGGTAGAACGCCAGGCCGAGCATCAGTCCGTAGGACCCGATGTTGATGAATTTATAGCTGAACAGTATGGGATACATGAAGATCAACCTCTGGAATATTTCATTATTGGATCCCGTAATGTAACATGATACCGAAGATATTTGTCAAGATATTTCCTCACCCCCCTACCCCCCTCTCCATGAAATGGAGAGGGGGGATCATATATATAAATTATTTTCCGCGGAAACCCTCTCCTTTTTTCCGAGTTTAATTGGAGAGGGTGCCCCAGAGGGGCGGGTGAGGGGCAGCAATTATGAGGGTCAGTGAATAACTGCCAATATTTTTGTTGTCATGTGCCGATACCTGTAGTATAGTATATTATCAGCGGTGAAATTACGAGGGAACCATGGACAGCAAGGAACGGGTTGAGCTGATACGGCGGGGAAACGAGCTATTCAACAGCGGCGACATAGCCAGGGCTGCCGCGTTGTTCGTGAAGACCGGCTACCGCGACGGCCTGACCAGGATCGCCGACCACCTGTTTTACGACAAGCGGCAGCCCCTGGTGGCCCTGAAGTACTACCGGATGGTCAACCGCCAGGACAAGGTGAACGAGATCTTCGAGCGCATGGTCTTCGCCTTCGGCAGGCTCATGGGCAAGGAGCCCCCGAAGCAGAAGGTGGAGCTGCCGCCCCTCAAGGTCTCGCCAAAACTCAAGATTCTCGCCGAGGAAATCCTCCGCAGAAACGAGGCTGCGGAAAAGTGACCCATAATAACTGACTGTAGTATATAGCAGTTTCCTGAAAAACTCCATGGAGGGAGTTTTTCACGAAACTGATAGATAAAAGCCGTCCTGAGAAAGACGGCTTTTTTTGCCTCCTCGATTTTACCGTAAATATAAAAAAACATTGATTATTTTCTGTCCCGGCTGTATAGTGATGCCTTACCATGATCATCAATTACCTGAAAAACATTTTCCTTCCTGTCCCGGAAGAACAGGCAAAATGTTTCCGGGAGACGCTAGCTTCGGAAAACCTGGTGCGTCTCGTCATCGGCGGCGCCGCCCTTTCGGCAGTGGAGCTTGGCGTTTTTATCACATCAATAAACATGGAGATCGGCATTAACAATTATCCCCTTGCCGTAATCCTGTTCAACTGCCTCATGATACCGCTGGTTGTTCTGCTCAGGCGGCGTCCCGGGGGAAGGCAAGTGAAGCGGGCGGCGGTCTACGGCGCCGTTGCCTTTTACCTTGTCTGGTCGTGTCTTTTTACCTGGTCAACACGCTCCGTCATGTCGGCGTCAGCGCCCGTCCTGCCGCTTTCAGTTTACATGCTGATGGTCTATGGAATAGCGGTGTTCATCTTCCTGGAACCGGTATGGAGCGCCGTATTCTTCGCGGTAAGCTTTATCCTGTTCATGGCGCTGGCGCCCTTCCATCGGTTTGTCCCGAGAGAAATGATGGCGATACTGTGGAATGCCGTCGCGCTCAATGTCTTTGCCTGGATTACATCCCGGCTGATCCTTGGCTTCCGGCTCCGATCATTCCTGGACAACACCATGATACAGCGCAAGAACAGCGAACTTGAGTCCGAAAAGAAAAATCTCGAGGACGCCCTGACGAAGGTGAAGCACCTTTCGGGCCTCCTCCCCATCTGCGCCAGCTGCAAGAAGGTGCGGGATGACCGGGGGTACTGGCAGCAGGTGGAGGAGTATGTTGCCGAGAGGTCGGAGGCCACCTTCAGCCACAGCCTCTGTCCGGAGTGCATGAAAAAACTCTATCCTGATCTTGACAGGTAGCCCGCGGAGTCCATGGATTTTTCACCGGGACGGAAATTGTAATTGCGCTCCGCGGTGGAAAATTTATGCCGGTACCATGATTGCCGGTCTGATCAACACCACCGCCTTTTTCGCGGGATGCCTGTCGCTTCTCCTGTCCGCGGGGCAGCTGTGGGTGAAGAAGCGCCGCCTCGAGAACTACAATCTGGCGGCTCTGTTTTTATGCATGGGGGTCATCCTGCTCCAGCTCTCCTTCCTGTCCGACGGCACGACGCGGCGCTATCCCGAGATCATGATGTTCCACCTGGTCTTCCTTTATCTCATCACGCCGCTCCTCTATTTCGCCTATCACCTGGTGGTGCTTAACGAGGATTCGCTTCCCCGCTGGCAGATGGGGCTTTTGCTCCTTCCCACCTTCATCGTGTTCATGATTGATATTGCGGTCCTCTTCATTACGCCCTACGAGAAATGGATCGTCAGCGCCTTCATCTTCAGCGGAACCGCGTCGCCGTTCGTCTTGTTTTTCAGGGCGCTCTTTGCCGGCGCTGCGCTCCAGATCCTGGTCTACCTGAGTATGCTGTTCCGCAAGCTCCTCGCCCTCTGGAAGGTCGGCGACCAGCCTCCCGTGGCCTTCATCACCATGCTCTATATCATTCTTTCCATCGTCGGGGACGTCGTCCTTTCCATGGGGTATATCTTCAGCTCCATGGACGTGCTCCGTGCCGGGATGCTGATGGTGAGTGTCATGCTCATCGCGTCGCACCTGGTGGGCCAGCGGCACCCGAAATTCCTCCAGATGCTGCTGACGGAGACCTCGAAAAAAAGGTACGAGCGTTCCATGCTGCAGGGGCTTGACCTGAAGGAGCTCGGGCGGCGGCTCAAGGTGCTGATGGAGCATGAGAGGAAGTACGCCGATGAGTCCATCACCCTCGGCAGCCTGGCAAAGGCCCTGTCCATAACGCCGCACCAGCTTTCGGAGTTCCTGAACGAGCGCTACCAGACGAACTTCCGCTCCTTTGTCAACCGGTACCGGATCAAGGAGGCGGAAAGGATCCTCGTGGAAGAACCGGACAGCTCCGTCCTGTCGATAGCCTTCGTCATCGGCTTCAATTCAAAGACCACCTTCTTCAGGGCCTTTGAAAAACAGACCGGGATGCGCCCCCAGGAATACCGCAGGCTGAACATGCAGAAGAATTGATCGCGGTTCATTTTTATAAACTGCGACCCCGGAATAACCGTCCCGCGGGATTCTTCGTTGACAGTGGAGTCTCTCCTGCGGTTTCATTAACTATCCCCCCCTCTAGAAATTTAAAATTTTAATTCTAACAGTTTCCTGAAAACGAATTCATCGGCACTATCCCCCTCCCTCGATGGGAGGGGCTAGGGGAGGGTGATAATTTTAGCAGGCATTTCACCCCCTCCTCGCCTCGCCCATCAAGGGGGAGGTTTTACAGATGCGCCTCGAACGAAATGAATCATTTATTTTAAAGGAGAATCCTATGCAGCAGGAGATGAAGAGCATCCAGGAAAAGAAACCGGTGCCGGAAATTATAGGGACCAGCAATAAACTGCTTGAAGTGGACCTCGGCAAAGCTTCTTTCACGATAGGCGATATTGACGCGAAGGACCGCGAGGATTACCTGGGCGGCAAGGGCCTCGGCCTGAAGCTTTACTACGACAGGGTCCCGGCCGGGGTCGACCCCCTGAGTGAAGATAACCTGATCGCCTTCATGCCCGGCGTCCTCATGGGGACCGGGGCGCCCTGCTCGGGACGCTTTGAAGCGGTCACCAAGTCGCCGCTGACCGGCATCATGGTTACGGCCTCGTGCGGCGGGGCCTTCGGCATGGCCCTCAAGACGTCGGGCTGGGACGGGATCATAATACGGGGGAAGGCGAAAAAGCCGACCTACCTTGTCGTTTCCTCGAAGGGCGTCGAGTTCAGGGACGCGAAGGACCTCTGGGGCAAGGACACCGTGAAGACACAGGACCTTATCGCGAAGGAGGGGGGCGGCGCCGTGGTCATCGGCCCCGCGGGGGAAAACCTGGTCCGCTTCGCCAACATCTGCTCCGGCCACCGCTTCCTCGGCCGCGGCGGCATGGGCGCGGTCATGGGCTCGAAGAACCTGAAGGCGGTGGTCGCCGTCGGCAAGGAATACAGGATCCTCCCCAAAAAGGCAAAACAGTTCAATAAAATAAAAAAACAGCTTAACAACTATATCAATAACAACAATATCACCGGCGGCTCCTACCGGAGCTTCGGCACGAACGCCAACGTCAACCTGTCCAACGCGGCGGGCATTCTCCCGGTCCGCAATTTCACCGGCGGCACCCACGGCGAGGCCCACAAGATATCGGGGGAGCTCATGGCGGAAAAGCACGATACCAAGTACAATACCTGCAAGCCCTGCTCGATCCTCTGCGGCCACAAGGGGAATTTCGGCGGCAGGACCCGCTCCGTCCCGGAATACGAAACCATCGGCCTCTTCGGGTCCAACCTGCTCATCTTCGACCCGGTGAAGATAGCCGACTGGAACGATATCTGCAGCGAGATGGGGATGGACACTATCTCGGCCGCCGGGACGATCGCCTGGGCCATGGAGGCCGCCGAGAAGGGGCTCTTTCCCTCGGCCCTCAGGTTCGGTTCGCCCGAGGGCGTGGCCGAGGCCCTGGAGGACATCGCCCGCATGAAAGGGATCGGGAAGGATCTCGCCATGGGGTCGCGCTGGTGCGCGAAAAAATACGGCGGCGAGGAGTTCGCCATCAATGTCAAGGGGATGGAAATGGCCGCTTACGACCCGCGGGGATGCGTGGGCCACGGCCTTTCCTACGCGGTGGCCAACCGCGGCGCCTGCCACCTGTCAACCTCGATGTTCACCCTGGAGTCCTTCTTCAACATGGCCAGCCCCTACGCGAAGCGGGGCAAGCACACCATGGTAAAGTTCTTCGAGGGGGTCTACGCCGCCATGAACTCCCTCCACATCTGCCACTTCACGGCCTTCGCCGTCTTCCTGGAGCCGCCCCTGATCAAGTTCACGCCGGTGCCGGGCCTGAAGCTCCTCACCCAGAACCTCACGCCCCTGGCCCTGAACCTGATGGACATCAGCATCTGGCCCCAGCTCTGGCACTCGGTGATGGGCAAGACCTACATCCCGTACATCAGCATGCTGAAGTTCAGGAAAACCGGGGAGCGTATCCACGTGCTTGAGCGCTACATGAACACCCGCGAGGGGATCTCGAAGAAGGACGACACGCTGCCGGCCCGCTTTCTATATGAGGGAAGAAAATCAGACTCTGAAGGGAGAACGGTCCCCCTCGAGAAGATGCTCAGGAAATACTACCGGGCGCGGGGGTACGATGAAAACGGCATACCGACCCCGAGGCTTCTCAAGAGGCTCGGGATACCCCGGAGAGTTTAATTCTCCGCCGACGAAATACTGTTAAGGAGCGATACGATGACATCATCAGATTATTTTGAATTTTTCAGCCAGGCAAAGATAATGTCCGGCAACAGGGCGATGAGCAACATCCCCATCGAGCTCGACGGGTTTGACGCGAGGAAGCCCCTGGTCGTCACATCGAAGGAGGTGACGAAGGCGGGGCTGGGGAAGAAGTTCGCCAGGGCCCTGTACGATTCCAACGTCGTTATCGGCGCCATCTTCGATGAAGTGCCCTATTATGCCGGCATCTCCCAGGTGCGTGACCTGGCGAAGCTGTTCCGCGACCGGGGCTGTGATTCCCTGATAGCCATCGGCGGCGGCGCCGCGGCCGATGTGGCAAAGTGCGTCAACGTCATGGTTTCGGGGGAAACCGATGACATCCTCCAGTTCGTCGGGGAGGACCGGATCACCCGCCATCTCAAGCCTTTCATCTATGTCGCGGCCTCCGGATCAACCGGATACGAGGCGTCGAACCGCGCGATGATCGAGGGGCGCGTGATCAGGTCGGACTTCCTCTTTCCCGATGTCATCTGCATCGACAGGAGCATGGTGTCGGCGAAGAACGGCGGCGCGGTCCTCGAGGGGGCCATGGTCGCCTTCGCCCAGGCGGTGGAGGCGGCCGACATGCCCAACAACAACCCGGTCGTGGACGCCTATGCCCACGCCGCGATCCAGTTCATCTGCGAGAACCTCCGGAAGGGGATCAGGTCGCCCGGCGATAAAAACAGCGGTTTGGCCCTTGCCAATGCCGCGGCCATGGGGGCGATCGCCTTCTCCAATTCTCCCGAGGGGACCGTGCACCTGCTTTCGAAGTCCCTTGCCAGGGTTACGGGCCTTTCGGAGTCGCTCTGCACGGCGGTCCTCCTGCCGTACAGCCTCGAGCTGAAGCTCGGCAGGAAGGAGCCCTTCCGCGGCGACCTCCTTCTCGTCATGGCGGGGTTTGAGACCTTTGCGTCCACGCCGGAAAAGGAGCGGCCCCGGGCGGCTCTGGAGCTCATTCGGCAGCTCCTGGCTGAAGTGAAACAATATCCCCGCGCCCTGAAGGACGTGAAGGTCGCGAAGTACCGCCTCGACGAGGCCGCGAGGGCCGCCGCGGAGGAGGGGGACGGGCGCGTGGACCTCAAGGACTGCATGACGATCCTTGAGCACGCGTGGGAAGGAACATCAATACTGTAATAAGAGGAGACCATGCCATGAATATAAACAACTATCCTGAAATACGGCCGAAGAGCAAGCTTATCAAGAAGATATATGTCTGGGTCATGCTCTTCGTGTTCGGAAGGGCCTTCCAGGCAGCGTCGAAAGTCGACCCGGCAGCGAAGGAAGAATTCGCGAAGATGCCGGCCGACTTCTGCTTCGACATGTGCGTCCTGCCGAACGGGCCCCACATGATCATCGGGAAGGACGAGAAAGGGAAGATCAGGTACATGGGGTGGGACCCCAGGGGCAAGAAGATCACCCTCTGGATGAAGATCAAGAACCTGGACGCGGCCATCCTGATGTTCACCTTCCAGGAGTCCTCCTGCGTGGCCACGGCCCGGGACCGGCTCATCGTCGACGGCGACATCCCCGCGGCCTGCGGCATCCTCCGCCTGATGAACCTCCTCGAGACGCTCCTGCTGCCGAAGCTCCTCGCGAAGCTCGGCGTGAAGCGCTACCCGCGGAGGACGCAGCTCTCGCCGGCGCGCAAGTGGGCGAGCCGTATCCTGACCTATATCCGGATCGTGGCCTGAGGCCGGACCGTGACGAAGACGCTATCATACAACTTTCAGAGAGGAGCGCATTATGATTTTACCCGGATACTATGAATTCTGCTGCCGCGTGAAGACCGTTTCAGGCCACCGGGCCCTGGAGAACATACCGGAGGCGCTGCTCGCGATGCACTCGCGGCGCCCGATGATTATCTCCGACAGGGGGGTCGCCGGCGCCGGTCTCATCAGCCTCGTCACCGGCGCCATGAAGCCGAAAAAGGGAGGGAAGGGCGTCGCCATCGGCGCCGTATACGACAGCGTCCTGCCCGACTCGGACATCAGGATGGTGGAGGATATCGCGAAGATATACCGCGAGAAGAAGTGCGACTCCATCATCGCCATCGGCGGCGGGTCGGTCCTCGACACAGCCAAGGGCGTGAACATCCTCGTCTCCCTCGGCGGCGACAGCCTTATGCGCTACGCCGGGGCCGGCGCGGTGAAGAAGAAGCTCAGGCCCCTCATCGCGGTGCCCACGACCTCGGGGACCGGCTCCGAGATGACCCTGGTCGCCGTCATCGCCGACCATGAGCGCCGCGTGAAGCTTCCCTTTACGTCCTATTTCCTGCTTCCGGACATCGCGGTCCTCGACCCGCGCATGACGAAGACCCTTCCGCCGGCCCTCACCGCGTCGACGGGAATGGACGCCATGACCCATGCCTGCGAGGCCTACACCTGCCTGGCGAAGAACCCCCTGTCGGACACGACGGCCCTTGCCGCCATACAGCTCATCAGCCAGAACCTCCTGAAGGCGGTGAAGAAGGGCGACGACCTGGAGAGCCGCCTGGCCCTGGCGAACGGGTCCGCCCTCGCGGGCATGTCCTTTTCCAATTCGATGGTCGGCATGGTGCACACCATCGGCCACGCCACCGGAGGGGCCTGCGGCGTCCCCCACGGGACCTGCATGAGCATCCTGCTGCCCTACGGCCTCGAATACAACCTGCACAAGACGGCCCATCTCACCGCCGATTTGCTGTATCCCCTCGCCGGCGCCGGGGTGTACGCCGCCACGCCGGCGAAGGAGAGGGCGGTGAAGGCCATCGCCTGCATCCGCCGGTTGAACCAGGACCTCCACGACTCCACCGGCGGCAGGCACGCCCGGTGCCTCAGGGAGGTCGTTGACCGCGACGGGAAGCAGATGGTGCCGAAGGAGGCCCTTCCCGCCATAGCGCGCACGGCCATGGGCGACGGATCGCAGTTCTACAACCCGGAGGAGCTCGACTACAGGGACTTCATGATGGTCCTGGAGCACGCCTGGGAAGGGACGCCCCTCGATCTGAAAAAGGTCATCAGGGGGAAGAAGGGGCAGAAGTTTTAATCGTTGAAGCGGCGGGGGTTCTACCCGGTCAGAATCACATTCTGTGAAATTGCTGCTCCCAATTATCCAGATTCTGTAGCAATGACTGGCGGACCGCGGGATTGTCTGCTATTCCTGCATGGATCAGCCGGGTGTCCGGTTGAATATATCCATGCAGAAGGCCCCGATGAAAAAGTTTTTACCTGCGCTATTATTCCTGGTCATTGCGTCCGCAACCTTCGGCCATATCCCCTATGTCCGTCCCTATGATGTGGGCAGCATAAAGATTCCGTCACCGATGGAAAAATCAATGGCCTATTACATGAGCTTTGAAAGGAAAAGGGACGTCGATTATCTTTATTTTAACCTCAAGGATGATGATTTCAACACGGGCCTGGCCCTTACGGGCCTGAAGGATGAAGTCTTCCGGCTTGTCGCCACGGATAAAAACGGCGTAACCGGACGAAAGCTCCGCCTGGGGTCCCTCGTTCCCGATCGCGCCGTGTATGACGATATCCTTCCGGTGATTGCCGTGGCCGGGCCCCTCCCGGTATACCTGCAGCCGCCGGACTGCAGCGTGGCGCTCCCCTTCAGAGTAGCCTGGAACGAAGGCGTCTACATCTTTATACGTAATCCGGATATCTGCCTAACGCATTATGCTTGCCTTTAGCGGCGGAATGGCGTTTTTTGGCACTATGCGGAGGATGCAGCCGGTGGCTGACATGCGTGAAATTGAACCCGGAATATTTCTGGTCGCGGAGCGGGGCGGATGGGGGCCGATGCGGCCGCCGATGAACATGTACGTGCTGACCGGTGAGGTAGGCCTGCTCTATGAGGCGGGCTACGGCACCGGGGGCTCCGTCCGGTACCTCGCCCGGGAGATACGGCGCATAGAAACGTTCTGCCGGGAGAGGGGCGAGTCCTGCGCAATCAGAAGGGTCCTCCCCAGCCATGCCCATCCGGACCATTTCTCAGGCCTCGCTGCCCTCAGGGATGAGCTGGGGCTGCGGATCCTTCTCACCCGTCCGATGCTTGAAACCATCGGCTCCCGTGAAATGTACCGCGCTTCCTACAGGACCGGGCGGGGAGACAGGAATGCCTTGGTCCGCATCATGGGTGAAAGCATCGTTGATCCGGCCGCGTCCTGGTTTTATGAAAAGCTGTACGGGACCCGGTTTGTCAATGACCCTGATGAGATTATCGACAGCAGCGGTGTCATGAATATCGGCGGCAGGGACTGGCGGCTCGTCGCGACACCGGGGCACTCCCCGGACCACCTTTCGCTGTACGATGAACGGTCCGGCATATTGCTCGGCGGCGACAATGTCCTCCGGAGCGTCACCACCTGGCTCGGTCCCCCAAAATCCGACCTGAAAGTGTACATCCAAACGCTGGAAATGATCCGGGCGCTCCCGAACCTGCGCCTCATCCTGGGAGCCCACGGAAGCCCCGTTGAAAATCCCCGGGAGCGCATCGCCGAGATCATCGAATGGCGCCGGCAGCGCCTTGAGCACGTGCTTCAGGCGGTGATGAAGGGCGGCAGTGCGGGCATCAGCAAGGCTGAGGTGATCCGTGACATCTATCGCGGCGAGGGCGCCTTGAAGCGGTACATGGCGGACGGGTGGGTCGATCTTTCCCTCGGATATCTCCTCGAAGAGGGCCGCATCCGGGAAATGTCTCCGGGCAGGTATGCGGCTTCCCGGGAGCGCAGGCCGGCGGCATCGGAACGGCCATAACGGCGGGTTTTTTCAATAACCGTCACGCGCATGGGCGGATTTGCTTGAAATGCGACAGGCCCCACACGAAATGCAGGGACAGGTTCAAGGTCATGGATGTGAACGGAGACGGAAAGGTTATCTTTGATGATTTCAAGGCGGTGAAACACCCCCGGGGCAATACCAGGGATGTTTTCAAGGCCAGGGATAAAAACAAAGACGGATTCCTTGCGATGGACGAGTTGCTCGCGGCCATTGACGAAGCGGGCAGGAAATGCTTCGATTGAATCGCGGAACATGGCCATGAAACGAAGCGCCGCCTTTGTTTATTTTGACGGGACCCTGCTGACGACGCATACGGCCCACCTGGTGGGCCGTTTTTGCGGGACAGCGGGGCACGGCGCTTTGCCGGAAAGCCGCTGTCGGTAGTGTGCCTGGAGCGGATCCTCCTGTGCCGGCTGCTCAGGAAAACAGGGGTCATATCAGAGACCGCGCTGGCGGCCGCGCTCCTCGACTTTTACCGGGGGCGAAGCAAGGGGGATGTCGAGGAATGGGCCTCGGGATTTTGCCGGGAACCATGGCATCGATAACGATTCATCCTACAGCTACGGGAACAACGAGGCCGACAGCGCCATCCTCTCCATGGTCGGCAACCCCGTCGCTGTCGAGCCGACCAGAAGGCTGGAGTCCATGGCGGTCGCCCGCGGCTGGAAAATCATAAACCACGGATGATTACAGTCCCGCCCGCATGATTCACCCGAGTGTAACTAATGTATGTTTTCCGCGTCCAGAATATAATAGGCCCGGTGTTTCCTGGCCTGTCATTTCGAACACCCCCTGCCGGGGTGAGGAGAAATGACCGTTTGCGGCAAGTTTGATGATTTAATAAATTATTCTTGATTAAACTTCTCGTATCGATGAATCTTTGACATTCATCAAGAATTTCGTTGCAGGAGCAATCCATGAAAAAAACCATGATGATACCGGTGCTGTTGCTGGCTATGGTAATGGCCGCTGA
This sequence comes from Spirochaetota bacterium, assembly GCA_035400945.1. Taxonomy (GTDB): domain Bacteria; phylum Spirochaetota; class UBA4802; order UBA4802; family UBA5550; genus RBG-16-49-21. The sequence goes on along the minus strand of DAONAJ010000036.1, from coordinate 20,381 downwards.
CTCCGGCCACGGGGCCATACGCGACGCCGGCGAATACATGAAAAAGAACGTGGTGACCAGGAAGCTGAAAAACGGGATCACCGTCATCCTGCTCAACAGGGGATACGCCCCGGTCCTGGCCTTTGAAATATCCTTCCGCGTCGGGTCCGTCGACGAAAATTACCGCACCATCGGCGCGGCCCACCTGCTGGAACACATGCTCTTCAAGGGGACCGAGACCGTCGGCACAAAGGATTGGAGCAAGGAGCGTCCGGTCCAGGCAAGGATGGAGGCGGTGGGGGAGACCATCGACCGGCTGAAGCTCACCGATCCGGCAAACACCCGCCTGCCGGCCCTTGAGGCGGAGCTGAAGCGGCTCCAGAAGGAGCAGGCCGCCCTGGTCGTCAGCACTCCCTACGACGCCATCTATTCTGAGAACGGCGGCGTCGGGTTCAACGCCTCGACCTCCCGTGACAAGACCGGCTACTATATCGAGCTGCCTGCCTCCAGGCTGGAGATGTGGGCGAAGATGGAGTCGGAGCGGCTCATCAGCCCCGTGCTCCGGGAATTCTACCTTGAGCGGAACAACGTCCTCCAGGAGCGGCTCATGCACTATGACTCCATCGGCACGGGCCTGATATTCGAGCAATTCATGGGGGCGGCGATGGCGGCGCATCCCTACCGGCACCCGACCATCGGCTACCGCTCCAACATACCGTTTTTATCCATCGAGGACGTGAAGAAATTCTACCGAGACTATTACGTGCCTTCGCGCATGACCATCACCGTCGTCGGGATGCAGGATACCGATAAGACCTTCGCGGTCATTGAGAAATATTTCGGCGTCATCGAGGAGCGGCCGGACCCCGCCCCCGTAACCATAGGCGAACCGAAGCAGATAGGGGAGCGCCGCTTTTCCATGAACTTCGAAGCGAACCCGTATCTCATGATCGGATGGCACAAGCCGGCGTTCCCGTCACGGGACGATCTGACCTGCGAGGTCATATCGGAAATGCTCACCGGCGGAAAATCGTCCCGCCTCTACCGGGCCCTGGTCCTGGAAAGGAAGATCGCCTCTTCCATCAGCGCCTGGAACGGCGCGCCGGGTTCGCGCTATGACAACCTCTTTATCCTTTTCGCTGCGCCGCGGCCGCCCCATACGCCGGAAGAACTGGAGCGGGCCGTCTACGAAGAGATGGACAGGTTCTTCGGAGATGTCTCCGAGGCGGAGCTGGGGAAGGTGGTCAACGGCATCGAGTCCGCAATGGTCTTCGAGCTTGAGACGAACAAGGGGATTGCCGGGCTCCTCAGCTACTACCAGACGCTGTACGGCGACTGGCGATACGCCGCGGATTATCTCGCCATGATAAAGAAAGTCACCATCAGGGACGTTAAGGCCATGAAGGAAAAATATTTCAGCGAATCTAACAGGACCGTGGGCATACTCCTGGACAGCCGGGCCGCAGGAGGCAAAAAATGAAACGCTTAGTGACTATGGCCGTACTTATATCCCTTGCCCTCTTCTGGGACGCGGGCCGGCCCGCGTCGGCGCAATTTTCCCCGGACGCTATCAAGCTCCCCCCGGTGGAGAAGGCGGTCCTGACAAACGGAATACGGCTGTTCTATATCAGGGACGAGCTTCCCCAGGTGACGGTCATAGCTTCGATCGGCTTCGGCAAGCTGTATGAAAAAAAGGAAAACGCCGGGATCTCCGATGTCATCGCAAAAGCCATCTCCCTGGGAGGGTCTAAAAACTACCCCGGGAATACACTCCATGAGAAAGTCGATTCCATGGGCGGACGCCTGTCAGTGGCATCGTCCTGGGAAGGCACGGTCATTTCCCTGAAGGTGCTGGAACGCTTCAAGGGCGAGGCCTTCGATATCGTTGCCGACCTCGTCGCCAGTCCCGCCTTTGACCAGAGGTCCCTGGATACCGCGAAGGGGCTCGTCGCCGATTCGATCCGCAGAAAATACGACGACCCGGCAGAGATAGCCTTCGACAGGGTCCGCGATATAATTTTCGGAGGGGAGGGATACGGTTCGTCGCCGACGCCGGAAAAGGTGGGCTCCTATACCATAGAGGACGTGAGGAGCGTCTGGGGAAAATACTGCACCGGCCGCAACACCATGATCGGCATATCGTCATCGCTCGGTTTTTACGAAGTGGAACGTCTCTGCCGCGAGCGTTTTTCCTCCATTGCGCCGGGGGACGATATGGCCTATGGCGCTGACCGTGAAAACATCATTGCGCGGGTGAAAGCCTCCCGCGGGAAGATATACTTCTATCCCAAGGATATTCCCCAGTCGACAGTCATCGTGGGGACCGTGGCGCCCGGAATATCCTACGGGGGAGGGTACGCCCTCGAGATCATGAACTATGTCCTGGGTGGGGGCTCCTTTAATTCACGCCTCATGATGGAAATCAGGGTCAAGCGGGGCCTTGCTTACGCGGTCCAGTCCATCCTGAAGCTCCGCCATAAAACCGGCGTGTTCCTGGCCTTTGCCCAGGTGGAGAACAGGACCCTGGGCGAGGTCCTGGGCCTCCTGAACGAAAATATCGACAGGATCTCCCATGAGAAAATTTCCGGCGCCGAGATGGAATGGGCCCGGAAGGCCATCACCAACAGCTTCGTGTTTCAATTTGACACGCCCATGAATCTCCTCTCAAACTACCTGTTCATCGCCTATAATAACCTGGCGCCGGACTATTTTACCGGCTATATCGGCAGGATCAACGGCGTGCGGGACGAGGATATCCTCGCGGAGACGGCAAAGCTCTTCAAGCCGGGCCTGGTGACGGTGGTGGTGGGCAATGAATCGGTGCTGCCGGACTTGAAAAAATTCGGGGAAGTTGTTATTATTAAGTAGACCTCACCCCCTCGGTCCCCCTCTCCCCAGGGGAGAGGGGGAGGAACAGCGATAATTTTTTTCCTCGAAGCCCTCTCCCCGCGGGAGAGGGCGCGCCGAAGGCGGGGTGAGGGGATTATTGAAAAAGAAAAATCCATGGAACAGGGCATCGTGATAGAAATACGCGGGGATAAAATCCTGGTCGAAACCGGGACGGCGTCCCTATGCGGAGGCTGCTCCGCCAGCCATTCCTGCGCGATGAGCCCCGACGGCCTTTCGCGGCGCCTCTGGATGGACAACGATCGCGGCGCGCGGGTCGGAGACGAGGTGACCTTCGAGATAGCAGAGAAGGCCGTCGTGGCGGCCGCCATGGTGGTCTATCTTCTTCCCGTGCTGATGCTCGTTTCCGGGACGGTCCTGGGGGCGTCCGCCGGGGGCAGGTTCGATCTCGGGGGTGATCTTCCGCTCATCGCCGGCGGCATTGCAGGCCTGCTGGTCTCCGTCCCGGTATCATGGGCTTTATCGGCGGTCATGAAGAAAAAAAACATCGCGGTGCCGCGCCTGATAGACATAACGCGGAAGGATGGTGTAATTAATTGCGGCTGAACGCTTAATCCGGCAGGTGGATATTCCGACATTAATAGAGATTTACGCGAACCGAACCCCGGCACGCGCCTCTCGTGAGGAATATTTTGTTCAAGGATGAACCGCATGAAAAAAAAAGTAATTGATTTAATGACCTACCGGATTGAAAAGACGTTAAAGGAAAATGGGTTCGAAGTAAAGAAGGACGATAACAAGAATATCAAGATCCTGATCAAGTTGTCGAATAATGACTGACCGATAGTCCCCCGTGTCCCCCGCCTGCGACGGGGGACACGGTGTTTGATGCTTGTGAAGGCGCGAGGAGACCGAGATGGCGAACGATATTGAAGCAAAACGGCAATCCATCAGGGAAGAGCTGGATAAATTGAATTATGAGTACAAGGTGGAGATACCCAAGCGTATCGCCGAGGCGCGCGCCTATGGAGACCTGAAGGAGAATGCCGAATACCACGCGGCCCGGGAACGCCAGTCTTTCGTCCAGGCCCTGATAGCGCAGCTCAATGCCCAGCTCGGCCAGCTGAAGGAACTGAATATCGGCGATATCGCCGATGACCGGATAGGATTCGGCGCCACGGTAAGCGTCATAGACCTGGACAGCGACGACCGGATGGAGTTCATCTTTGTCGCTCCCAACGAGGTCGACCCGTCGGCGGGAAAGATATCCCTGTCATCGCCGATCGGCAACGCCATGCAGAATAAAAAGGCCGGTGAAATCGTTGAGGCGGTTATACCAGCCGGGAAGAGACGCTATTTTATCGAAAAAATCGTTACCATACACGGGAATGTTCTGGAAGAAAAATATTCTGGCGAGGCGTGATCCGCCGGTTTGGTACCGGATTTGATGATTGGAGACGAGGGGAATCGAACCCCTGACCTCTTGAATGCCATTCAAGCGCTCTCCCAACTGAGCTACGCCCCCGGTCAGAAATTTTCAAATATGGGAAGCGCCCTTTTTTGTCAATATTATTTTTTTCGCTATTGTAATAATTGTTCCCGCCGCCTGGCAGCATGTCCCGCCGTTTATAACAGGTAACCGGGGAAACAGTGCTATATGGCTTTACAAAATAATCCGATAATAGAATAATAGACGGCGCGGCCAACCGTTAATCCGGGGCTGGCCAAATTACAATCTTGACAGAATGGGCGTCCGGTACTACAATATATATAGTTCTATTAGGATGTAATCATTTCATGATACTTACCTATGTAATAGTCTTCCTGTTCATCCTTATCCTCGCGGGGATCATCTTGTACGTGGTCAATTCCTTTGTGCTGCCGCGGAGGATAGAGGAGATAGCCCAGATGATCGAGGCCGGCCAGACAAAACAGGCCATCAAGAAGCTCACCGATATCCTGGAAAAGGACGACCGGAATTCATACGCCCACTACCTTCTCGCCGAGGCCTATCTGAAGGAAAACAACATAAAGTTCGCCATCGTCGAGTACCGCCAGGTCTTCAAGTACGGGAAGTACAACGAGCACGTCAAGGAAAGCGAGGTCCGCGCCAAGCTGGCCAAGCTCTACATGGACCAGGGGATGATCGAGGACGCGAAGGGCGAGTACCTCCTCCTCACCAAGCTTGAGCCGGACAATTACCTCTATTTCTTCGAGCTGGGATCGATCTATTTCAGGACCAACGCCCTGGACCGGGCAATGACCTTTTTCAAGAAGAGCATTTCCCTGAACGCGAGGGACGAGCAGTCGTATTATTACCTTGGTCAGATCTATTACCAGAACAACCTCTATCAGGACTCGAAGCAGGCCTTTCTCGAGGCCATCAAGATCGAACCCGCCAATTACCGCGCCCACTATTTTCTCGGCCTGGTGCTCCGCCAGATGGCCGACCTGGAATGGGCGATCAAGGAATTCGAGATAGCCCAGAAGAGCGAGGACCTGAAGGTGAAATGTTTTCTCGCCAAGGGTTCCTGTCACCTCCAGAAGGGCATGATACAGAAGGCCATGCAGGAGTTCGAGCGGGGGCTGAAGTTCGCCCGCAAGGGGAGCGACACCGAACTCGGTCTCCGCTATTATCTTGCCGAGTGCTGCGAGAAGACCAGGGACCTCCATTCGGCCATATATCAGTGGGAAAAGATCGCCGAGGTGAAGCCCAATTTCCGCGACGTCCAGGCCAAGCTCAAGAACTACGCGGAATTCCGGCAGGACGACCGCATCAAGGATTTCCTCATATCAGGCCTGTCGCAGTTCGAGCACACCTCGCGGAAGATCGTCGAGGCGATGAACTTCACCATCAACGACATCAATATCATCAGCGATACCGAGATAGAGATAATCGCCTCCGAGAGCGAGGGCAAGTGGCGGAATACCCGGGCAACGAACCGGATCGTCCGCCTTCTCCGCAGCACCGAAACGGTCCAGGAGAAGTACCTGCGCTCGCTCCATGAGACCATGCGATCAAAGAACGCGACCAGGATCATCGTCATCACCACCGGGGAGTTCGCCCAGTCCGCCGTCGATTTCGCCAATACCCGTCCGATCGAGCTGTACGGGAAAAATGAGCTGATCAACATGCTGAGAAAATTCTGACGGCCGGCCAGAGCATGAACGTCACCGGAAACATTCTCGCAAATATCCCGATATTCCGCCACTGCCTTGATGATGAAATCGAGCAGCTCCGCCTAATCGGCAAGCCGGTTTCCGTGGATCAGGGGCACCAGTTCGACATGAAAAAAATAAATTCCTTTTACGTCGTCCTCAACGGGATCTTCGAGATCGAATCGATGGGAAAGACGGATGTCGTGTACCTGGCGCCGGGCTCTTTTTTCGGGACCATACCTTTCACTGAGAACCGCCAGACCGGCAGGGTGCGGGCCCTGGTTGATTCTTCACTCATGATTTTCAGCGTTGAGGACCTCTACCGCTTTTTCCTGATGTCGTACAAGTGCCTCCGCGGTTACCTGAAAACCATCGGGCGCATGGGCTTCGGGGTGTCGGAGATAGGGAAAAAATATTTCAGCGGCTCAAGCCGGGTCATAACCGTGTACAGTCCCTTCCCGCAGTCCGGGAGGTCATTCCTCGCGGCCCTGCTCGGCGCTTCACTCAGGAAGAGCGGGAGGACGGTGGTCCTCGACATGTCCTTTGCCGGAAGCAGCATTTTCAACCTGTTCGAGAAGAAGGCCACGGCCCCGCTCTCCCACCGGACCGAGGACAGCCCGGCCTTCGAGAAGATTATCAACGAGCGGATGGAGCACGTTGATGACGGCCTCGATCTCCTCAACGTCACCTTCGGCTCGAAGGTGAGGGCGAACCCCGACATCCTGTCGCCCCTGCTGTTCATGCTGTCAAAGGAGTACCGCTATATAGTGATCGACTGCGGCGACGATGACGCCGGGCTGCGGGACCGCGTCTTCGGGCTGTCAGACCGGATCTTCACCGTTGTGAAAAACCGGAAGGATGTGCGCCACCTGTATGACCTGTACGATGGATCCGTCAGGGAAGGGCAGAGGGTCTACTATGTCATAAATGAACAGTACGCCGGCGACGTGAAGGATTTCACGGGAGGGCTTGTGCTGCCCCGGTTCGAGGCTCCCGGCGAGAGCGGTGAATATGCCCGGCTGGCTGCATGCGCCGAGAGCGATGCCCTTTCCCCTATTGTTTCCCAGATAACCGCGAAGCGGAGAGCCCTGGTCCTTGAAACGGGCCTTCTCAACTCCCTGTTCTACGGCGGCTTCCTGAGCGCCCTCATCAAGACCGGCAGGACTTATGACCTCATGTACACGTCGGCGTACGGATATATCGTTCTGTCCCTTTTTCTCCTGAGCGGAGGCAAGAACGAGTTCAGGAAGCGGATTGAGCAGTTTTTTTCTGAAGACCGGCTCAACAAGCTCCTGGATATAACCTTCCCGACGGACTGCGTGTTTAAAAACAATGCCGTATCGAAACTGGCCGGCGAAATATGCGGCGACAGCCGGATCGAGACGTTCCACCAGCTGCCGGTCGTCATGACGGGCCAGGACGGCACGGATGACCGGCGGATATTCAGCACCGGTTACCTGCGCGACGCGGTAGCCGCATCCTTCAGCCTCTACCCGATTTTCGAGCAGACCGAGATAGCGGGCCGCCGCTATAATTCGGGCTTTCCCGACTACCGGGTGCGCGTCGAAGACCTGTTCCGCGTCGACGTGGATGAGGTGGCCTATGTGTCCGTGGACAACGCATCCGCGCCGGGGTACCGGGACGGCAAACTGATCAGCTTCTTCGCGCGTTATCTTGCCGGCGTTGAAAAGAGGAGCCCCGGGGACAGAGTCAGCGACCTTTCCGACGCGTCCTATGCCATCGAGGTGTCCGAACGGGATATCCGCATCGACCGCATACTCGATTCCTCCCAGGAGATTTCTGAAAAACTGCTGAAGCGATCAGGCCGATAGCCGTCATGTCCGGTTTTTCCGCCTGATGAAGAGGATGCCTGTCCCTCTTGCGGAGTTTTTCTGAAATGACCGGCGTTAACACTCTCATGAAAAAAAAAGACGGGTGGCCTTATATTTTTATCTCCGCCGGAGAAATTCTTATTGATTTATTCATTGTTTATTAGATGTATATCCTATCGGTATGGCTATGGCTTCTGCCGTAAGACCGTCCCTGTTGTAAACATCCGCCTGAATTTCTATCATTGAAGAATGCGAGGTCGCCTGAATGAGATCCAAGTCGACAAACGTTTTGCAGGGCATAGTGCTGCTGACCGGCATCGTTTATATTATCGTGGGGTTTTCCTTTTATGCTTCTCCCTATCGGGTCTTCAGGCTTTTTTCGGTAGGCACTGAGGTCAAAACTGCCGAAGCCGCGGGAGGATCTGAAGAGGACGGCGTCAAGTCCGAAGAAAGCGCGGATCTCTCCGCCGAGGACTGGCTCAAGCAGATCGTTAATGACGAGATCATATCGCCCCTCTATTATGTGTTCCGGGTCTTCGCGGCCCTGCTCCTGGTGAGCGGTATCGCCATGGTCATGCCCCTCTTTGATCCGCTCCGTTACCGGGGGCTGGTGTACTACAATGGCCTCATCTATCCCTTCATTTCAGCTGTCTCGATGTTCCTGTTCATCCATTCGCAAAAATCGATCAATATGGAGATAGCGTCTGATGCCGGAAAGGGCGCCGTTGCATGGCAGGTGGGTCATATGATAATGACATCCCTGGCTATTATGTTCACCATACTGTTTGTCCTGACGGCAATAGGCCTTATGATTACCAGAAAACAGGCCAGGGAAGGCAAGGAGTAGAGACTCATGCCGACATTACTTCCGGGCTGGATAAACGCCGTTCACTATGAGATATGGTGCGAGTCAGACTGCCGCGCTTATATTGAAAAATAAATAGTCATAATTCTATAATTTTTTATTGATTAATATATACAACAAATATAGAATTGCAAATCAACATATTATTTATGGGGAGATGTATATGAATCTGAATATAAAGAGGGTTGATAAAGTCGTTGTTGTTTACCTGCCGGGAAGGCTGGATGTGCACCTTTCCGCGGAAATTGAGAAGGAAATAAACAAGATAATCCAGAATGAACCTGATATGCATCTGCTCATGAACCTTCAGAACGTGGAGTATATGAGTAGCTCCGGTTTGAGGATTTTCGTATCTACCATGAGAATTCTGAAAGAGCAGAAGCGGATGCTGAAGCTCTGCAACATGAATAATGCCGTTAAGAAAATATTCGAGGTTGTCGAGCTGATGGACATGTTTGATATATATGATTCCGAGGAAGAAGCCCTGAAGTCCTTTAAATGAAACCATGGAAGTTCCAGTGGTCCCGATTGAGATCATTGCAGATTATCAAGCATACCAGGAGCAACAGGAAATTATTTGATTTCGCCGGCGCCTGTAAGGTAAAGATAGATTACGATAAATACCGGTCCTCCCAGGATAATTACCTTACAGGTCTGAACAATTACACAGTATTCCAGAAATTTTCAAATTTCCGATGGCCCGCGTGGATCAACGCGGTAACCGATGCCTCCCGCGGGGCCTCCCTGGTCCCTCATATGCTGGTCAACAGCGCCATGAGGGACTGCCTTTATTTCACCAATTTTTTATCCGATGACGGCCTGTATATAGATCCGGCCGGCATGATGTCCCCCTCCTATGATCACTGGTCCCTCGAGACCTGGATCGTCGAAGGCAAGTCCCTGTACCGTCCGGCCGTGGAATGGGACCGCGTCAGGCAGGAGCGGGACACGAAGAATTCCATAATCCATTCAACCTGGGAGAACGATGTCTGCAAACTGCTGCAGACCATGTACGGCGCCCGCGGCGCCGCGGACGAGGTGGTCATTGAAACGGAATGCAGCATCAAGGAACGGAAAAACGCGTCGCTCCTGTTCGTCGTCAGGCCCTATGACCAGCACAATCTCGGCGGCCTGGAGTCCGTGGAATACCTGAAGGATATCCAGTGCATGACGATCAACGGAAGAAAATCCCTCTGCCTTGCCGCGCGGCCGGATTTCTTCCTGTCGGGCGGCGGGGAGGAATGCCGTGACGTTGATCCGTGGGGCGACCCCGGCCAGGGCCGCAGCGCATCGCCCTTCGGCATGGCCACCCTTGCCGCCGGCTATACCCTGAAAAAAGGAAACAACCGCGCGGTGGTGAGGATCGCCATCGATTCGCGCGCCGAGCTGAAGGGAGGAAAATACGACTATGAAAAGGTCAGGGAGGATTATACAGCCTTTTCATCGATGAGGATCAGGAACGGCGCCAACCTGAGCATCCCCGACAGGCAGTTGCAGAACTGGTTTTACGGATCGAAGATATCCCTCCTCAATTTTTCGCTTAAAAATATCATCAGGGATAACGGTTCGATTGATTACCGCACGGCATTCTACATCATTTTCGGCTGCAACCGGATGGGGTACTTTACCGAGTCCCTCCGCTACATAGACTTCTGCATCAAGGGCTTCACCGCCGATGAAAAGAACCTGACCTTTGACAAGGTCATTGATATCTGCTCGATGATCGATTCCATCGCGGATTATTTCATCCACGTGCGCGATACCGGTTTTTTGCAGGGACGCTTTGAATTTATTAAGAAGAAAGCCCTTCTTCTTTATAACTACTCAAGAAAGCTTAAGAAATTCGGGACCCACGGCCGGAACTCCATGCAGTTCTATTTCATAGCCGAGGACCATCCCTTTGACCTGATCAGGATCGCCCATGCGCTGGGGCAGTACTCGTACCTGGCACGGTGCCTCGGCATCTTCGGCGATGAGACACGGTTCAGGAAGGAGGCCGACCGCATCGCCGTGATCCTGACGGGGGTGGCTTTTGACAGGGCCGGCGGGCTTCCCGAGAATGAATTCATCCTCTATAATCTTTTTGCCGGCTTCCCCTTCAGGATAGAGGGCGTTACCGCCGAACATCTCAGGGGGCTGCTGGAGCGGATGCGCGCTTATTTCGGCGACATTCCCCTCTTCGTCAAATCGCTGGGTGTTGATACCGTGTCATCCCTCGTCGCTGCGAACAACCTGATCATGATGAAGGACCCGAAGTCCAGCGAGATCCTGAGGGCTCTCATGGGAACGAAATCCAAAACCTATGTGCTCCCGGAGTTCATGAACCCATCAACGGGAAGGGCCAGCTGGGGGGACGGGGCTTCGATGACGGCGAGCGCCATTATGTTCGCGACCATCCGCAATACCCTTTTCGTGGACTACCCGGAACGCCTTGACCTGTTTCCCCAGCCGCGGCCGGAATGGTTCGAGCCGGGCAACGAGATCAAGATCGATGATTTTCCCTCGAGGTTCGGCCTCATATCCCTGAGAATGGTATCCACGGTAAACGAGATCCAGGTCCATTTCGACAAGCTTCCGAAATTCGTTCCGCCGGACATAATGATAAACCTTCCGTTCAGGACAAAAATCAAGCTCGAGGACGATTTTATCCTCAAGCGGGAGGACGATATGTCCTATATTATTAATGGATGGCCGTCGATAGTCAGATTCATCAGAAAATAGGGGGGATGGCCTGAATCGACCGGCCCGTGCCCCTTCCGGACACGCAATATCATTAATTGACAGGAAGGATTGATGCTTGTACCCATACTGATAGCGCTGGCGGTCATTCTGGGCCTGTCTCTGGTGTATTTTTATATCGTGGCGCCCCGCCTGAATCCCTATAACCGCGCCCTGGCATACCTGAACCAGGACCAGGTCGACCAGGCCGTCCTCGAGTTCAGAAAAATCCTCGATGAAGACCCGAATAACTTCATGGTCCACTGGAAGCTGGCGAACATCTATTTTGACAAGAATGATGTCGACGAGGGCGTTCTGCACCTCGAGGAGATCAGGAGGATAGACAAGTATAATTACGAGGTTTCGAAGGCGGCGGTGGAGCGCAAGCTTGCCGAGTCGTACCTTCTCCGCGACGACATGCAGAAGGCCTTCATGAACTATTTTGACATTCTGAAAGACCATCCCGGCGACGAGGAGGCCCTGTACCACGTGGCCTTCATACTCCTCGGGCAGGAATATTTCGAGCAGGCCCTGCGTTTTTTCGACCGCCTGATCAAGGTGGGAAGAAAGGATTTCGAGGTGCTCTTCGGCGCGGGCATCGCGAGCTACCAGAGCCAGAAGGCGTCGGAGCCGGTGGAGTACTTCAGGGAGGCCCTCTCCATAAATTCCCACTCTGACATAGCCAATCTCGCCATGGCCTTCACCCAGCAGCGGAAGCGTGATTTCAAGACGGCCCTCAATTACACCAGGATGATAATCGACACAAGCTCTGATGAAAGCGCGCTCCTGGTGGCCCGGCGGCTTTACGCGCTTCTCTGCGTGCAGACAAAGCGGCCCGCGGAAGCGGTGAAGGTGCTTGAATCGCTCCTGGACCAGGTGCGCAAGGGTGACGCGAGCGATGAAGAGGCCGTGATCCTCTATGATCTGGGCTTTGCTGCGGTCAATGCTGAAATGACGGAGCTTGCCTATGACTACTGGAACCAGCTCTACCAGCTGGACCGGAAATACAAGAACATCCAGCACCTCACGACGATGCTCCGGAAGGAAATGGACACCATCGGAAAACCCGGCCCCGGCGAGGGCGAGGACTCGGTCATTAACCACACGGATGACTGGCTGCGCGACGCTTTCCCGGATGATTTTCTATGGAATATCTGCGGCCTCAAGTCGGCCGTTGCGGTTGACCTTGACGCCATTCTCGCGTCGGCTCGGGGCGATGCCGCGCGGGACGACGGCCAGCAGCGGAAAAAATCGGGCGCGTCCGGCGAGGCTGCGGAGAATATCAGCTCCCTGTACCGCCTCGACGGAGAGAACTTCAGGATCATCGCCGGCAGGGCCGTCGCGAAAATGGGCTTCCGCATCGATGAAATCCTGCCCAGCTACCGCGAGCCGGACGGCGTCGATTTTCTCGCGGTCAACCTTTCCAGCAAGGACAAGACCCTGATCTGGGTGAGAAGATGGAAGGACATCCGGATCAGCGAGATCCCCCTCAGGAACCTGGCGCAGGCCGTGAACGACATGAAGGTCAAACAGGGGGTTTTTATAACCACCAGCGAGCTCACCGATGCGGGCGAGGCCGCCATTGAGCGCCTGCCGAAGGTGAGGGTCATATTCCCCGAGGAGTTCGGTAATGCGCTGTCCGGCCTGCTGTAGTGAGCTTATCTTCTTCCCCCCGTCGGGAGCGTGTTATTGATATCGTCCTGATAGACCTCACCCCGCCTCGGACACGCTCCCCGGCGGGAGGGGGCTGCTTGATAATATTTCTACTTCGGCTTTTCCCTCCGAGGGCCCGGGGAGTGAAGCCGGAGCAGGCTGGTCTTCCTGAATGGAGTCTTTCTTATGACCGACAATAATAATCAAACGAAGAGAATCCTTCTCAAGGAAATCGATTTCAGCGACCGGTACTACAAGATCAGCAGGAACCGGGTTGATGATCAAATGCGGGCATCGATCCGGGATTTCGGCGTGCTGGACCCTCCCGCCGTCATTGACCGGGGCGGGACCTTCCGGGTGGTCTTCGGCTTTAACCGGCTGGATGCGCTCAGGGAAAACGGCGTAGAATCGGTGGAAGCGTTGGTGCTGCCCGCCATGGACGCCGAGTGGTATGTGAGCCGCGCCCTGTTGAAGTGCACGCGCAACGAGGCCGGTCCGATGGGCAGGTTAAGGCTCCATGCAATACTCGGGGAGCTGGGCGTCGAGGCCGGCCGTCTTGACCGCATTGCGAAAAAATGCCTGCGCCTTCCTGACGAATTCACAAGGGATACTGTTCTGGCTGAGCAGACCGGGGAACTGCCGGAGCCCCTGAAGGACTACCTGGATAATCGGGACATACAGTTCAGGATCATCCGGGACCTGGTGAACCTTCCCCGCACAGTCCATGAAGCCTTCTCTGCGTGGATTTCCTATGCCCCGTTGCGCGTCAATATTTTCCGCTTCATCGTTGACATGCTTTGCGACATCATTGTCCGTGACGGTGATGCGGGGTTCGTGGCGGGGATTCGGCCCGATGAGACCATTGACAGAAAAGAGTGGGAGGAACACCTCTTTCGTCTCATCCGCGGGGCCCGGTATCCCGAATACTCATCGATTAAAAAACGCGCCGATGAGATCGCGGGATATTATGCGGCTCGGGGCATCATCCTTGACTATCCGCCCTATTTTGAAGGAGACCGCATCGGGCTGACAATGAGCATCGGCAAAAGGGATGACCCGTCGTCCGTGAGGAAAAAGATAAATGATGTTGATCTGTCGAAGCTGAAAGAGCTGCTGGAATTGCTGTAACGGCGGGTTTAAACCGCAGCGGTGCATTATCCTTGGCTAATGCACCGGCCCCTCGTCTTCCGTCTCGCTTTCCGCGGCCATTTCATTCTCCAGCACCGGGAGGCTGCAGATAATGCTGTTGAAGATGAACCCGGTCACCATGAAGCGGGAAAATTCCTCCTTTTCCCTGGCCAGGTCAAAGAGCTGGTGGGTGACGTAGATGCAGTTATCCATGAGCTCCTTGAGGAAGAGCTCGTTGGCGGTCCGGTCGTCGGGCTGCTTTCCCGATCCGGCTGCGGAGCGGCGCGATTCCCGCACCATTGATTCGAGAAGGTCCTGGAAAAAGGCGTCGAAGTCCTTCTGGTAGGTGACCACGTGTCCGTTCTTCAGTTTTATCATCGGGATCCTGCGTTACGATGTGAAAGTGGCCGCCCCAGAATATCCTCCCGCGGTAAATTATTTTTCCATCTTCTTCTGAATATCGTCAAATTTGTTTTTCAGAAGGGAGCCGAGCGATGTTGACTGGGATGATAAATCCTTTTTGATGAAATTTTCGTAGTCAGAGCGCTCTTCAACGCGGAGCGCTTCCCTTTCGCTGAGGATGAGTTTCCGGTTGTTCTGCTCGATGCGGAGCACCACCGCCTGTATCCGGTCGCCTTCGGCGTATTTTTTCAATATTTCAGCTTCGTTCTTTGTTTTGAGCTCGCCCCGGGGGATGAAGCCAAGCATGCCGTTGGGGAGCCGCACGTTAAGGCCCGCCGGCTTGACGTCTTCAACGGTTACTTCCTGGATTGAATTGGCTATGTCGGTCCCGGCACCCTGCCACGGATCCGGTTCATCGGGGACCAGCTCGAGGGATATTTTCTTGTCTGCGGCATTGATGCCGATGATCCTGGCGTTCACCCGGGAGCCGATGGAGACCACTTCCTCGGGACGGTTGATCTTTTTCAGGAAGTTCATCCGGGAGACATGGATGAACCCGTCCAGCCCCGGCTCTATTTCCATGAAGGCGCCGTTCTTGATGATGTTGACCACGACGCCGGGTATGACCTGGCCGGCCTCGTATTTGTCGATCTGCTCCCACGGCTCCGGCAGGAGGTCTCTGATGCTGAGGGTCAGCCGTTTCTTGTCCCATTCAACCGACTTGACGACGGCCTCGACCTTGCTGCCGGTCTTGAAGGAGGAGGTGTCGGTATAACGGCTCCATGACAGCTCCGATTTCGGGATCAGGGCCTCAACGCCGCCGATATCTACAAAGACGCCGAAATCGCGGACGCCGGAAACGGTGCCTGATATGCGGTCGCCGGTCTTGAGGGTCTGTCTGAGGCTCTCCTCGGTCGCCTTGCGCTGCTCATCAAGCAGGGCGGTCCGTGATACGATAATATTCCTTCCCCTTTCCTTGTACTCGATGATTTTAAACAGAAATGAGCGGTTCACCATTGACTTCGGATCTGCGGGGCTCCTGGTGTCTATCTGCGACACGGGGCAGAAGCATTTAACTCCTCCCACCGACACCGAATATCCGCCCTTGACCGTGTCGGTAACCGTGCCGTACACGGGAATCGATTCGCGGTATGCCATCTGGATGAGGCCCGGGTTGATGCCTCCCTTCCCGAGACTGCTGGTGAGATGTATTTCCCCCCCGGTCCGGGAAACAACATAGGCCTGGAGAACGTCGCCCACCTTGACCGAGAGTGTTCCGTCATCGTTCCTGAATTCCTGTATGCCGATGACCGCTTCGCTTTTCCCGGAGATATCAACGAACACGAGGTCGCTGGTGATGAAGACGACTTTTCCCTCAACTCTGGTGCCGACCGGAAAATCGTCCCTCCGGTTCATGGATTGTTCAAGCATTTCTTCGAAGTTTTCGTTATTAAGGTCTTCGGTATGGTCGTCTATTCTGCTCATGGTAGTCTGCCGTATCCTTGTTTGTGCTGGTCTTCTCAATTGCATCGAGGTGTTTTCTGGTCTGGTGAAACACGCTGCGCATACTGATTCTGTGACAGCCTATAATCACCGGTCATAAACTGTAAAGAAAATTTGCAGAAAAGAGTGTAAAATAATACGGTTCTCTTCCGCGCCTCCGGCTCCTTCCGGAGCTCTCCGTCGGTTATAGGATCAATGCCAGTGCTCACCCACGCTCCGCGTACCCTCTCCATCTCATTAAGAGATCCCGGGGCGAAGGCCGAGGCAAGGGTCAGGCCTAAAAAAGCGCATCCGCCCGATTATAAAATTATTGACATAATTTTTTACAGGAAGATAATGCTCCAATATCCTAAAATCTATATGGAGAGTGCCATGAAACGTTTAATATGCATTCTGTTGTTTGTGATCGCCGCCGGCGTAATGGTGCAGGCGCAGGAAGCAAAAACTGAAAAAACGGCAAAGGAATATATAGCGGATTTATCTTCCGGAAGCGATGAAAAAACACTAATTGAGGCGGCGCAGTATTGCGGAGATAAAAAGGAGAAAGACGCCGTCCCGGGCCTCATCAACCTCCTCACGGACAAGCATGAAATGGTGCGTATTGAATCTGCGATCGCCCTGGGTCTTATAGGCGAGGAAAGCGCGGCCGATGCCCTGAACAACGTCCTTGTCAATGACGAGAGCGCTCAGGTGCGCTATGCGGCGATACTTGCGGCTCTAAAAATCGGATCCAAGAAATCCCTTGATCCGCTGAAGCAGGCAAAGGAGAAAGACACCGACCCCTTTATCCAGGACCTCCTCGGCAAACTGGAAGCAAAGGCGAAAAAGTAGCCGGGTTTATCCGTTCCAATGCCGGTTGGAAAACCGGCATTGGACGCTCGAGGCAGTATGCCGGGCATGGTGATCTGGCGGAAATAATCAGACTTCCCGGCGCACTCATTGAAAGCATGTTGCGTTACAAGGCGGGCAACATGCTTTTTATTTTGACAATTGATTTTTATTAAATCCGCCTGGCAAGGAGCGGCCGGTGAAAGATGATGTGGTAAAGTATCTTGTTTTTGATGTTGAGTCCGTGCCGGATGCGAGGCTGATATCCCGCGTGCGGTATCCGGGAGAGGATATTGAACCCGGGGAGGCGGTGCGGCGGTACCAGCAGGAGCTGCTGGACGCCTCCGACGGCACCTCGGATTTCATCCCGGTGACATTTCAGTACCCGGTCTCCATCTGTATAGCGAAGGTGAGGGGGAACTACAGTCTCCTGGACATCGTCTGCCTTGATGAGCCCGAGTTCCGGCCCGACGAGATGTCGCGGCTTTTCTGGCTGGGCGTCGAGGAGGTGTATGACGGGGCCTCACTCGTCACCTACAACGGGAGGGGATTCGACATACCGCTCATGGAGCTTATGGCCTATCGCTACGGCTACAGCGCCAAGCGGCATTTCAAGGACAAGTTCGCCGCGCGGAACCGGTACAGCGCCAAGCACATCGACCTTCAGGACTGGCTATCGAACTACAACGCGATCAGGATGAACGGGGGTCTGAACCTGATGGCGAAAGTCATCGGCAAGCCTGGGAAGATGACGACGAAGGGGGACGCGGTCTACTCCATGTTCCTGGAGGGGCGCCTCCGCGACATCAACAATTACTGCATACACGATGTCCTGGACACCTATTTCGTGTTCCTCAGGACAAGGGTGCTCCAGGGCGATATCGATATCGTCCGCGAGCAGGATATCGTCAAGGCAGCAAAAAATTTTCTCGAAGACAATCAGGAACGGATCCCCGCTCTTAAGGAGTACCTTTCGAACTGGGGAGACTGGGACCCATGGCCGTGAATGGGCTCGCGGATTAGTTGTCTCCCGGTATCAGCCGGATGGCCCCGCGGTCGGCCGATGATACGTGGGCCGCATAGGCCCTGAGCGCTCCGGAGATGTTCCTGTCGCGTCCGGCAGGCCTGAAGGCTGAATTGCCCTTCTTCTTTTCCTCATCATTACGCACGGCAAGTTCCTTGTCGGAAAGCCTCACATTCAGCTTCCGCGCGGGGATGTCGATTTCGATGGTATCGCCGTCGCGGACAAGGGCGATGGCACCTCCCGCGGCAGCCTCAGGCGACACGTGGCCTATGGAGAGACCGGCGGTTCCGCCGGAGAAGCGGCCGTCGGTGATGAGGGCGCATGATTTCCCCAGGTTCATCGACTTGAGGTATGATGTGGGATAGAGCATCTCTTGCATGCCGGGACCTCCCTTCGGGCCCTCGTAGCGGATGACCACGACATCACCGGCTTTCACCATGCCGCCGAGAATGCCGTCGCAAGCCGCCTCCTGTGAAAAATAGACCTTCGCCGGGCCGCTGAAAGTAAAGATGCTCGGGTCGACGCCGGCGGTTTTCACAATGGCGCCTTCCCGGGCTATATTGCCGTAAAGAACAGCAAGGCCTCCGTCCTTATTGTAGCAGTGTTCGATATCCCGTATGCAGCCCTCTGAACGGTCCCTGTCAAGCGTGTCGTATTTTGAATCCTGTGATCCCAGGACGAGGTTGCGTCCCTTGTGTGCCGGCGCGCTCGCATACAGGTCCAGCGCTTCCGGCGTAACGCTGCTTCGCATGATGTCGTGGGAGTCCAGGATGTCGCCGAGGCTGGTCGCGTCAACGCGCCGTACGGACGCATCAATGAGACCGGCGCGCTCCAATTCACCCATGATGGACATGATCCCCCCGGCGCGGTTTACGTCCTCGACGTGGTAACTCGAGCTTGGCGCGACCTTGCACAGGTTGGGGACCTTGCGTGACAGCATGTCGATATCCTTCATGGAAAAATCAACTTCAGCGGCATCGGCCACCGCCAGGAGATGGAGGACCGTGTTGGTGGAGCCGCCCATTGCTATATCCAGGGCCATGGCGTTCATGAAGGCCGAACGCGTGGCGATGGAGCGGGGAAGCACGGATGTATCATCTTTATTGTAATACATGTCGGCGATTTCGACGATACGGGCCGCGGCACGCTCGAACATCTTTGTCCTGTTGACGTGGGTGGCCAGCACCGTGCCGTTTCCCGGGAGCGCCAGCCCCAGGGCCTCGGTGAGGCAGTTCATTGAATTGGCCGTGAACATGCCCGAACAGGAGCCGCAGGTGGGGCAGGCAAGCTGTTCCAGTTCGGCGATATCGCTATCAGCCACTGTCGGGTCGGCGGCCATGACCATGGCGTCGATGAGGTCGACTTTTTTTCCTTTGAAAATGCCGGATTCCATGGGACCGCCGGAAATGAATATAGTCGGTATGTTGAGCCTCATGGTTGCCATGAGCATGCCAGGGATGATCTTGTCACAATTGCAGATACAGACCAGCGCGTCCGCCATGTGGGCGTTGCACATGTATTCAACGCTGTCAGCTATCAGGTCACGGGACGGAAGGGAATACAGCATCCCCGAATGGCCCATGGCTATGCCGTCGTCAATGGCGATGGTGTTGAATTCAGCCGCGAAGCAGCCTTTCTGCTCTATGAGGGATTTTATCTTCTGGCCGATCCCATGGAGATGCACATGCCCGGGGACAAATTGTGTGAAGGAGTTGGCAATGGCTATGATGGGCTTGCCGAACTGCCCTTCTTTCATGCCGTTGGCCCGCCAGAGTGCCCGGGCTCCGGCCATTTTTCTTCCTTGTGTGCTGAAAGAACTGCGTAATGGTTGTGACATGGTGTTTCCTCGTGTATTTTTATGGGTGTTAGTTATTTAAATGCGAATTTGGATGTCAAGAGATAATAATGATTTTTTGCTCTGACCCCCGTGTTTTATTCACGGCAATTTGTGTTGGTTTTTTGCTCTGACCCCATAATTTTTTTTCAATATTTCCCAACCTGTTCGTTTCCCTGTAAAACACCTAAAAAATGAGGAAACAACCATGTCCCGACCATTGCGAATCTGCCTGCCGGATACCACCAACCATGCCATATCCCGGTGCATAGAGAAAAAGCCCCTCATGCACTCCCGACAAATCAAGGACCTGATGCACGATGTGCTCAATCAGGCCCTGGAAAGATACGAATTCGAGCTGGTCTCCTATTCCATCATGGATAACCACTTCCATTTCTGCATAAAAACAACGAAAAACGGCGAAACCATATCCCGCATCATGCAATTCATAAAGTCCCAGTTTGCCCGGCGATATAACCGGATGATGGACCGGACCGGTCCTTTTTGGAATGAACGGTTCACCAATCTTGTTGTAGAATTGACCGCTGATCCGGTCCAGACCTTCTGGAATGTGTTTATGTATGTTGAGTATAACCCGGTAAAAAGCAA
>DAONAJ010000035.1:0-40801 GCA_035400945.1 Spirochaetota bacterium | reverse complement strand
TTATGGTGCTCATCGACCGGTCCGATGGCGTATTTCTGCATCAGGGGGACGCCGCCGGACCGGTCGATGAGCACCATAATGCCGCAGGCCAGGGCGACCGCTCCCGCCGCCAGGCTCAGAACGCCGATGATGATCTCCGGGATGCCGCCCACGCCGGCCGCCAGCTGGTTTATCCCTCCGAATATCATCAGGCCGCCGCGCACAATGGAAAACACCCCGGTGATGATCGCCAGCACGCCCAGGAGTGTGAGAATCAGGGGTCTCTGAACATCTGACATTGGATTCCTCCGAAATGACTCATGCTATTGGGAAAAACCGCGTGTGTTATCCGGGATTCTTCGCTAAAAGGCTTGTGAAAAGGCATGTGCTGCAAGATTGCAACACATGCCGCTGTTTAAACGTCATGCAGACTTTGCCGGGGCGGTAAATTTATCTGGTCCGAAACCCAGCATCGGATAACCGACAAAGGGCAGTATGACCAGCAATCCGAAGCCCCACCCCTTGCTCTTGCCAAAGCAGACCGCAAGGTCCATGGACAAGATGATTATTACAATAAAGTTTACGAGAGGAATGAGCAATAAAACAATCCACCAGAGTGGTTTGCCTAGAATCTCAAGCAATACGATCAGATTGTAGATGGGAACAATCGCTGCCCATCCCGGTTTCCCGGCTTTCTCGAACACCTTCCACATTCCGGCAAGCACGAGGGCTATTATCGCCAGATATATGATAGTGCCGACTACGCTACCGCCTCCGCCACTGTTCATATTAACCTCCCTAAATTTTTTATTACTTATTAGATAATATGCAGGGTGAAGTAATAAAGCAAGAAAAAAATTAATATTTTTTTCAGATCAGGGATTACCTGCAGCGATATGATCATTTTATGCGGGGATGCTCACTAAACAAGCTAACAAGCGTTATTATTTCTCCTCATTTTAAAAAAATCCTTCAACAGCCCCGCCGCCTCCTCCTCCATGACGCCGAACTCCATCTCCGGCACGTGGTTCAAAGCCGGGTTGCCGCAGACCGACAGCACGGTGCCGCAGGCGCCGTACCGCGCGTCGCGGGCGCCGATATAGAGCTTCCGTATCCGCGCGTGCACGATGGCGCCGGCGCACATGGCGCAGGGCTCCTTGGTCACGTAGAGGTCGCACCCGGTGAGGCGCTCGTTCCCCAGGGCCGCGCAGGCCTTCTCTATGGCCACGATCTCCGCGTGAAGCAGGGGATTGTTCCTCTCGCGGTTACGGTTGCGCCCCGAGGCGATGACAGCGCCGCCCTTCACGATGACGGCCCCCACGGGTATCTCTTCCGCGTCGAAGGCGGCCCGGGCCTCGTCCAGGGCCAGGCGCATGAAATTGTCATTGCTCATGGGAAGGTCCGGGGCCATCAATCGATCATGTCAGGATGGTTTTCCAGCCATAGTGCCATGGAATTGATTATCAGTTCAACATCGGCAAGCTTTGTGCTGCATATATCATACAATTCTTCTTCGGTGACTTCATGATAAAAATGCGTCATCCTGTTGCGATAACCGGCAAGTTTGTCGAAAATATTCTCTAACTCGCTGTCAATCACGCCGCATTCCCGCAGGCGTTTACCGATGATCTTATACTCACCCGCAGCAATGGCAAAACCTTTAGCCAGAATATGTCTGCCAATATCCATAACTGCCTCAAGCGCGCGGCGCAGATATGATTCCGCTGAGGCTGCGTACATCTTTTCAGCAAGAAAGATGCCGCGGTCATCAAGCGGCAGCGACCTGATGTTGGCTATCATCTGCCGCGTCCAGGCAATTCTTTCCGCGACCACTACACGCCTGATCTTTGAAGGGCTCAACGGAAACCATCCTTGATTATTCTCTCATATCGTTCGTTCATAAGAAATGCCTGATCACCGGCGCAGCGGAGGACATAAAGCTCATATTCAGCCTGCTTTATTTCATCCGAGCAGTATATCAGTTCACCTTGTATTATTTCCAATGCAAGGGCACACGGCGCCAACGTGATGTCCACAAGATCAACCCGGGGTGCTTGAAAAATATCCTCGAGAGCCTGCATCAGGTGTATTGTGTCGTTCAATTCGGGTCGACACCCTTTCCGGTAGTGCACGCCGATGTCGATATCGGATGTCGACCGCTCCGGCGCCTGGCGCTCTCCCCGCACCAGCTCGAGCACCTCCCTGCCCCTGCTCCCGAAAGAGTAAAAGCAGAAGACCCTGTACTGCTCCGCCAGCTCGCGTATGGATGTTTCGTACGTGTTCATTGCATTATTATAGATCATGGCAACCATGCGGTCAAGTTTAAATCCCGCGGCCGCTCGAAATTCGCCCCACCCGCTTCATCAGTTTTTCGTAATGGCTCCCCTTCCAGTATATCCTGCCGCAGCCCCGGCACTGGTAATATTCCCTGCACCAGGAGCGCACCCCGGGCGGAATGAGGTCCTCGATGCCGGCGGGGCCCGGGTCGACCGGCCCGATCAGGCCGTTGCACTCGACGCAGCGGGTGAAGGGCCGGCACAATTTTTTCAGGTCGAGGCGCTCCAGCACCTCGGCCACCTGCAGCTCGGGGTCGGTGTTCCGCACGTACAGGCCCCGGGACACCTTTCTGCGCATCATGAGCTGCCGGTCCCGGGAGAGAAGTATCCTGCCTTCCCGTTCCGTTATGTCGGCAAGCGCGTCGTCGTCCCGGTCAGGATGATAGTCCACGTCGAAGCCCATGAGGCGTAGGTGCCGCGCCAGCTTCCTGAGGTGTACGTCCAGCACAAAGCGCGGATCGCGCAGCGGGTCGGGGCGGAGCCGCGTCACAGGGCCGATATCCAGGGTCTCGAACACCGGGTACACGCTGATCCGGTCGCCGTCGGCCACAATGCGGGAAAACCCGGCGGACTCGCCGTTTATCAGGATCAGGTCCACCTCCACGTGGGGCACGCCGAAGGACTCGATCAGGTCCTTCACCGACCTTCTCCCCTTGAATTCAAAATCTATGTCTTTTTTCCTGTTCTGTGAGGGCAGAAAGTCATTGAGCTCTTCGTAGAATCGTATGGTGACACGATACATGGAAGGGCCATCCACGGACGTTCAGAGTTCCACGATCAGGTCGTCCAGGGAGCGCTTGGGAACATGGTGCGTTTCCTTGCTGTCGCGCCAGTAGCGGATGTCGCCCTCCGGTCCGATCGTTTCAATCACGATGGTCTCCTTCGGCTTTCCCAGGGCCACCACCAGAAGGATATCGTATTTCTCCGGGATGTTCAGGGCGGCGCGGAGCCCTTCCTTCTGGATGGCGCCGATCATGCAGCCGCCCAGTCCCGCGTCCACAGCGCCGAGGAGCATGGTCTGCGCCACGATGCCATGGTCGCAGTCGACGGTTTTGCTAATGGTCGTGTCATTAAGGATTATTATGTACGCCGACGGCCGCTCCCCTTCAGCCGGTCCGGGCCAGTCGGAAAGATAGGCCGCCCAGGCAATGTGCTTGAAAATAGCGGCATTGCGCTCCGGCTGTACCGACAGGACATAGCGCAGCGGCTGCCGGTTCGCCGCCGAGGGCGTCAGCCGCGCGAGGCCCACCAAGTGGCGCAGGGTCTCCTCGGGGATCCGGTGTTCCTGGTAAAACCGCCGGTAACTACGGTTCTTTGCGACGATGTCCTTGAAGTCCATAGTGGCCTCCCCTTAACCCCCCTGTCCCCACGAGGGGGCATGCAACAAAACAATTGATCCCTGGAACCTTGCCAATACATTACATGAACCTTTATAATGAAACTTCTCCAAACGTGATCCTGAGACAAGATATGTTTTATTTCGGCAACAATGAAATTATCAAGACGTACCGTATATACTCAAAACATCTTCACTCGTGCCCCCTCAGGGGGACAGGGGGGTAATCCGAGCTGGTCGAAGTCTTACATGTATTTCGGCTCTTTGTATGAATACATATCATGGACGCCGCCCTCAAGCTGCGCCGACGGCGACCGGAGCTCAAAGCGGAGCGTTCCTTTGCGGAGCCGCTCATGGAGCACCGCTATGTCCCTGGTGCCCATGTCCTGGAAGGAATGCTTAAGCCCCTGGATCAGGTACGGCACGTACTCAAAGATCGACCCCTTGTCAAGGACGGTACCGGACACGCCCTGGACCACCTTTATCTTGGTGTCCTCGGCGAAATAACGCTTGGCGCCGCCGGCCTCCAGGGCCTCCTGCGAGGCCATGCCGCGGTATTTCTTGAGGCGGACCCCGTTCTCGTAGAAATATTCGCCCGGCGCCTCGTTGGTTCCGGCGAACATGGAGCCCATCATGACCGAAGACGCCCCCAGGGCAAGGGCCTTGGCTATATGACCGATGGTTGATATGCCCCCGTCGGCGATGACCGGGACGTTATACTCCCGGGCCATCTTCGCGGTCCGGTACACGGCGGTCGCCTGTGCCCGGCCGACGGCCATGGTGGTCTGGGTCGTGCAGATGGAGCCGGGGCCCATGCCGATGCGCAGGGCGTCGGCGCCGGCCTTGATAATGGTCTCGCTCTGTTCCATGGTCACCACGTTACCGCCGATGACCTCGATGTCAGGATATTTCTTTTTGATGTATTTAATCATCTCGATCTGGTAGATCGAGTTTCCCTGGGCGGCGTCCACCACCACAACGTTCACCCCGGCCTCCACCAGGGCGGCAAGGCGTTCCCTGGACTCTTCCCGGGTCGAGATTGCGGCGCCCACCATGAGCTGCTTGCGCGGGTCCTTCGACGCCAGCGGGTACTCGCGGTTCTTCACCAGGTCTTTCCGCGACATGAGGGCGATCAGCCTCCCCTTGTCATCGACGATGGGGAGCTTTCCCTTTTTGGAGTTTTTCAGTATCTGGTTCGCCTCGTTCAGGGATATTCCCTTCTTCGCCGTGACCAGGTCGGTGGTCATGACATCGAGGAGCTTCTTTGACCGGTCCGTCTCGAAGTCGATGTCCCTGTTCGACACGATGCCCAGGAGCAGGGAGTTGAGCTTGCCGTTTTCGGTTATGGGGATGCCGGAAAAGCCGTATTTCGCCTTGATGGCGTCTATGTCCGCGATGGTGTTGCCCGGGGAAAGGACGATGGGATCATTGATGAAGCCGTTTTCGAAGCGCTTGACCTTCCGGACCTCGTTGGCCTGTTCCTCGATGGTGTTGTTGTAATGGATGATGCCGATCCCGCCGAGGAGGGCCAGGCCGATGGCCATCCGGGAATCCGTAACGGTGTCCATCGGGCTGGAGACCAGGGGGTTCTTGATGCGGATGTTCCTGGTCAGGTTCGACTCGAGGACCACTTCATCCGGCGCGAAATCTATGTAGCCGGGCAGTATGATGAAGTCGTTATAGGCAAAACCGTTTTCTTTGGTGAAAATCTCTTCTGCGGAAAAACCATCCATATATCGTTAATCTCCCTTCTTGATTTGCTGCGTAATCGCCGATAACGGCTCTCTATGTTAGGAGTATCCGGCATGCCTTCCTGATTCAGCCGGATAACATGATTGGCAATAATATACAAAAAAAACATGAAAAATACAACTATATGAAGCCGGGACCCCACCTTACGGAACGTGGCGGACCCGGGTATCCGATAAATATTGAAGTATTTGAATTATTTAATTGCATAATTTGTCAAGCACTTACAGATTTGAAACCTGTTTATAAGCGGTCTCCCGCCCCGGGCGGCGGGTGTAATGTTACCATATCTATCACATGCATCGGTTGAAGCCATGGGTCACTGCAAAAGAAGAGGATACTGCTGCCAGGACGTCCGTCTTGCCGAGTCGCCGGACATGCTCCAGACAGCCTATGAATACTGGAAAAAATCGTCCAAGATTGACCCGAACTTTTCGGAAATTTACCTCATTTTCCCCATGCTGGTTTTCAAGTTTGAAAACCCGGAGGAGGACCTCCCCTATCATTACTTCTGCAAGCATTACACGATAGACGCCGGCGGGACCCCGACATGCTCCATTCATCCTTTCAGGCCGCGCATGTGCCGCGATTTTCCCTATTATGACGACGTAAAGCATCTCGTCAGGGACGAGCCCCTTTCCCCCTATGAAGGGTGCGGCTATAACGATCCGGATTAGGAGCGCATCCCGGGACGGCAGGGATCACTGTGCCGGGACCCGGCCCGGAGAATAAAATATTTGACAGGTTGTTCGGGTGCATAATAATCATTGCACAAATGCCGGGTTCTGCCCATACCACCCTGATGCGGATGCATACGGGGCGCAGGGAGTTCCGCGCGCGTGACCGGCGCGCACTGAAAAACAACATCAGGTACCATAATGGAATACATCAACATCAGCCACAAGCGCAACCACGACTGCAAGATACACGCCGTTTCCAGCGAGCAGCATGAAACATATTCTGTTTTCAACATCCTCCAGGACGCGGGGTACTGGTGCAGCAGGAAAAGCGATGAGAACATACCCGAGTACATCATCCTCGACCTGCAGAAAAACGTCACCATCGACTACGTCGAGATAAAAGCCTCGCCCAACGGGACCAGGGCCTTCCCGGAAGACATCCGCTTCGAGGGGAGCCTGGACGGCGAATGCTGGATGGTGCTCTACGAGGAGAAAAAGCTGGTCCTCGATTCCGACACCTACCGGCTCGATATTCCCCTCACGCTGGTGCGCTACCTGAAGATACTCATCATCACCAGCCATCTGAATGAGGGAAAGTTCTACTCAGAGATAGGGCGCGTCCGCACGGGGATTGCCGGGATAAGCGAGATCAAGGCAAGCAGCGTGTCATCATCCGGCAGGGTCCCCCAGAACCTCCTTTTCGACGATCCTGAAGAGATCTGGGAATCCGAATTGAAAACCCAGTCCGCGAAGGAATCCCTTTTCGTCGACCTGGGAAAGATATTTCATGTCAACCGCATTATCCTCGGGTCCGCGTCACGGGGTTTTCCCGAGAACTTCTACATTGAAACCAGTTCCGACAATAACGTATGGATGCCGCTCCTCGAGGAAAAAAACTTCAAGCCCCAGGTGATAAAAAAGTATTTCTGGAACACCGACATCCGTCCCGCACGCTATCTGCGGATCGAGGCTAAGGGCGTCAAATATCCCGATGGAAAATACGGCGTGCAGCTCGCCCACCTGGAGATATCGGCGGCTCCCTTCAATCCCTTTCACACTCATAACATCGGCGATCTCACTCCCTACGCATCGATCTTCCAGGCGGGGATTGTCCGTTTCGCCAAGGACGGCGACGACGCCCCGGGCATTGCCGTCCAGGCAAACGACCGGCGCCTCCGCGACGCCACCACCATCTTCAAAGGCATCGTCCAGCTCGCCGAAGACGGCGACACCGCCAAGGGCCTGGCGGTGCAGGCATCGGATTCCCGCATAGCCCCGGCCACAGACCTGAAGGCCGGCATCGTCCGCCTTGCCCACAACCGGGAGAATAAACCCGGCGTCGTGGTCCAGGGAAATGACTCCCGGCTTCAGGAAGCGACCACGGTCAATTTCGGCATCGTCAAGCTGTGCCCCGACGGCATGTACAAGGAAAACGCCGCTGTTACCGGCAACGACCCGCGCCTGCACAAGGCATCGACCGGCGCCTTCGGCATCTGCAAGCTCGCTGATGACGGCGCCGATACCGCCGGCGCCGTGGTCCAGGCCAACGACAAGCGGCTCCGGGACGCCACCACCGTGTACAAGGGCATTGTTGAGCTCGCCGAAGACGGCGAAACCAACGCGGGCGTAGTGGTCCAGGGCAACGACAAACGGCTCAAGGATGCCACCACCTCGGCAAAGGGCATTGTCGAACTCGCCGACAACGGCGAAGACAGTCCCGGCGTGGCCGTCCAGGGAAACGACAGGCGTCTCAAGGACGCAACCACTTCCGCCAAAGGCATCGTCGAGCTCGCCGAAGACGGTGAAGCAAAGGCAGGGGTCGTGGTCCAGGGTAATGACAGGCGACTCAAAGACGCAACCACCACAGCCAAGGGCATTGTCGAGCTCGCCGAAGACGGTGAAGCAAAGGCAGGGGTCGTGGTCCAGGGAAATGACAGGCGCCTCAAAGACGCGACCACCACCGCCAAAGGCATTGTCGAACTCGCTGAAGACGGCGAAACAAAAGCGGGCGTGGCCGTCCAGGGAAACGACAGGCGCCTCAAAGACGCAACCACCACCGCCAAAGGCATTGTCGAACTCGCCGACAACGGCGAAGACAGTCCCGGCGTGGCCGTCCAGGGAAACGACAGGCGTCTCAAGGACGCAACCACTTCCGCCAAAGGCATCGTCGAGCTCGCCGAAGACGGCGAAACAAAAGCGGGCGTGGTCGTCCAGGGGAACGACAGGCGTCTCAAGGACGCGACCACCACCGCCAAAGGCATTGTCGAACTCGCCGATAACGGCGAAGACAGTCCCGGCGTGGCCGTCCAGGGAAACGACAGGCGTCTCAAGGACGCGACCACCACCGCCAAAGGCATTGTCGAGCTCGCCGAAGACGGCGAAACAAAAGCGGGCGTGGTCGTCCAGGGAAACGACAGGCGTCTCAAGGACGCAACCACCACTGCCAAAGGCATCGTCGAGCTCGCCGAAGACGGTGAAGACAGTCCCGGCGTTGCTGTCCAGGGCAATGACCGCCGCATCAAGAACGCCACGGAACAGTCGCCGGGGATCGTCACCCTTGCCAGGGATAACGAGACAAAACCGGGCTGCGTGGTCCAGTCGAATGACCAGCGCCTCAGCAACGCCCGGACTCCCCTGCCCCACACCCATGATTATGCCCCGGTCAACCATGACCATAACAGCCACTCCGGCACCATAGCCATTCGGGCCAGCATGCATGAGCCCTTCACCGATGTGACGCCGCCGTCGGACGGGTCAGCGGTCATCTTCGCCAGGAACGAGTCGCCGGAATCCGGCTCAGTCGGACTGGCTGGCGTCGCCGGCGTCACCTCCGCCGGGCATACCCGGACCTACGGCGTGGTCGGCCACAGCGGCCACGTCGGCGTACGGGGCCAATCATCGGGAGGTACCGATGAGAGTGACAGGGGGTGCGGTGTCCTGGGCGTGTCGCGCTTCGGCGCCGGCGGCATCTTTGCCAGCGAGCACGGTTTCTCCCTCGTGGCCGAAGGCCACGGCGCACTCAAGCAGTACGATGAATCGCTGAACCTGACCGGCAACGGTGACGCGCTCCTGGTGAACGGCAGGTCCGTCTTTAACGGCACCCTGCACATCCACAACAAAACCGCGGACGAATCCGGAATATATCCTTCCAACCTCGTGGAGATATTCGAGATTGACGACGCCGAATATGTACAGCCGGGCGACATCCTCGTCGTGAGCGAGGGGGGCCGGTCGATTCTCTCGAGGGCCAGGACGGAATATAACCGCTCCGTCATAGGCGTCGTTTCGGGGAATCCGACGATAATCATCAACACCAACGGTACAAAGCAGAAGGCCTATCCCGTGGCCCTGACCGGAACGGTGCTGTGCAGAATTGACGCCCGGCAGAAGCCGGTGAGACCCGGGGACCCGGTCGTGACTTCCTCAACGCCCGGGTGCGGCATGGGAGGCGTGGTAGATTCATTTGACAAGATCGGAACGGTAATCGGCAAGGCGCTGGACGCTCTCGATGACGGGATCGCCCTGGTGCCGGTGTTCATCAGCCACTCATAGGTAGCGGACCTCACCCCCTCAATTCCCCTCTCCCACAGGTCGAGGGGGGGGAAGAATGAGAAGAGGTTGCCTCCTGAAGAGGGGACCCCACAGGCGTCTTTTACAATCCCAGCTGCCTCAATATGGCCAGTTCCACCCTGTTGAAGACCTTGAACTGGTAATCGCTCAGCTCTTTGGTTATTTTTTTATCCACGTAGGTGATGCGGCGGCAGAAGGGCTTGTTCTCATAGCGGTCAACCCACATGATGACTATGGTGTTTTCGCCGTTCCAGGCCACCGCCCCCTGCATCTTGTGGAGGTTTTCGTTCGTCGACGATCCGTACTTGGCTTCGATTTTTTTCTTCACTTCATCCATTGAAAGATAGGGAAACTTCAGCGCCACATAAAACAGTTTTCCCTCATCGGTCTTTTCGGCGCTTTCGGACTTCTTTTCACCTTCCTTCGTCTCGGTTTCCTTTTTTTCGGCTTCTTTCTTCCCCGCCTCTTTTTTTGCTGCATCGGTGCTCTCCAGGGCTGGATCAAGATAGAAAAAGCCATAGTAATACTCAAGATCGCCGTCTTTTGAAATTATGATGCTTTTATCGTCGGTATATACCAGCTTGCCCCTTATCTTGTCCCTTGCGTCAGAAAGCCTGGCGCCCCATGCCATGTTTTCATATCCGTTAGGGACACTGGCGATAACCTTACTTTCTTTTGATGCTTCCTTATCTGCTTCCTTTGTTCCCCTGGTATCCTGTCCGTATGACACTGACACGAGGAAAAGAATCATTATGAGAAAAAACCGTTTCATAGGTATACCTCGAAAAAACGACAGAATTGGCGCGAATCCACTGTCTCGCTTCCGGCCCCCTAAAAACCTGGTCCGGACAACCATCAGCCCACCACATCAGTTTCTTTATCGGCAAATTTGCCATTTTATTATTAAAAAATAGTGGACTCATCGCGGATATTCATCAAAAATAAGCCCATGACATGCATATCATTTTCAACAGCAATACGGAGGAGACTATGGCGAAGCTGATCGAGGTCAATGGTTCCAATTTTGACACCGAGGTCATGAAATCAAGTAATCCGGTCCTGATTGATTTCTGGGCCCCCTGGTGCGGCCCCTGCAAGATGCAGGTCCCCATACTCGAAAAGCTGGCCCAGTCTCCGGACATCCAGGCGACCATAGCCAAAATAAACACTGACGAAAACCCCGACATCGCCCAGAAATTCGGCATTTCGTCCATCCCCACCCTCATCCTGATGAAAGGCGGCGCCGAGGTGGAGCGTTTCGTCGGCGTGCAGCCAGAAGCTCTCTTGAAACAGAAGCTGATGAAATAGGCCAGGGCCATGCGCGCGGTCGTCCAGCGGGTGCTGCAGGCCTCCGTCCAGGTTGACGGGGAAACCGTGGCGTCCATCGGCAGGGGCCTCCTGGTCCTTGCCGGGATCCATGAATCAGACACGGTCCGGGACATGGAATACATCATCGGCAAGCTGGTGGGGGTCAGGATATTCAATGACGCCGGCGGCGTCATGAACCTCTCGGTGGCCGACACCGGAGGGGAGATACTGCTGGTTTCTCAATTCACCCTCTACGGCGATGCCCGCAGGGGGAAGCGCCCGTCCTATTCAAGCGCCATGAAGCCCGAAGCCGCCCGCGACGCCTTTACCGCTTTTATCGAACTGTGCCGCGCGCGGCATGAAAAAACCAGGGCGGGCATATTCGGGGCAGACATGAAGGTCTCCCTTGTCAACGACGGCCCGGTCACCATCCTTCTAGACAGCGGCAGGGCCTTCTGATCTTCCTACAGGCTGTTACCGGTTTTCCAGAGAAAATAGGAATAGGTGTTTGATTCGCGATTGTCCAGCTTCATCTTGCCCGCGGACAGCATGAAATTGATCCTGTGAATGAAGTCGCTGCCCAGCAGGGAAAGCTTCGGCATGATGCGGTCGAAGTACTCGCGGGGGAGAAAATCGATTACCTGCACCAGTGTCTTCACCTGCCCGTCGACGGCAAGGAGCTCCTTGAGAATATCCGTGCCGGCGAATATGATGATGTTGCAGATGGACAGGTAAAAATCGGTCAGGTAGGAATTGAAGTATCCGATGTCGAGCATGGACCGGACAAGGTCCATGACCCATGAAAAGCTCCGCGGCCGCATCAGGAGGTCCCGGTTTGACTCAACGTATTGTAAAACAAATATGGACGAGTAGAGGTCGCGCGGAATGTCGTTCTTTTCAATCACCGGGCAGTAGAACCGCTGCGCATAGGCGAGCATCTGGTTGATCTGCTCGTTGTCGGTGGCAAGCTGGCGCCACGAGCTGAAGCGCGAGCCGCATCGCTTCAACCCGGCGATGGCAAGGGTCTTGATTTCGACATTGCCGGTTTCCTTGGCTATATTATAGAAGAAATTGAGAAGCTCCTCGTTGTCGAACGTCGTCAGCGTAAGCAGTATCGGCCGCTGCAGAACCGGCTGTTCGTAGTATTCGCTCATGAGGAGGGATGCGTGCTCCTTCATCCCGAACTGGCGCATGATCACGGTATCATCGTAGGTCAGGAGCCTTTTTTTCAGCGACGCGTCATAGATTTCACGGCCCCTGAAGATATCAAGGTAAATCGCAAGGCGGGCGAAGAGGTCCTCGGCGAGATAATCGCGGACCATTGCGTCTGCCGGCATGTTTTCCGTAAGCTCGAAAATGATCTGGTCGAGGAGCTCCACGAAGAGCATAGACACTTCATCGGGGTCTTCAAGTGCCTGCCGCGCGTAATCGTCTATCCGGGAGGACGCGATTTCGGCAACGATGCCCAGAGCCTCTATTTTTGATGATGCGGGGGATATTTTTTCATAACAGAAATCGGCGAACTCCTCGAACTGCCCTCCCCGCAACTGTAACCCTCTTTTCATGACAACCCCGGAAACGAAAACAACGCTCTTTTTTTATTCCAATTGGTATCCCCACCCTGAGATGTCGAGAATTTTTTAAATAATAACAAAATAATTCAATGCACAATAATTATACAACGTGTATAAAAACAATTGACAGCCGAACATGCTGACAGCTCTGGTATGCATCAAGGAAAACCGCCATGATCTCAGTCCCGGTTATTGACCATGAAAAATGCACCCTCTGCGGACGGTGTGTTACCGTCTGTCCCCAGCGCGTTCTGACCATTGAGGGTGACGCGATCAAGACCGTCGAGGATGAATGCATGCTCTGCTCACACTGCTACACCGTCTGCCGCTTCGGAGCGATACAGTTTGACCCTGAAGTGCTTACGGGCATTTCCATGAAATCCTTCCCCTATACGGAAAAGGTTTTCCCTCCCGGGGCCTTCAGCCCTTCGGATCTTGTTAATTTCACCCGATCAAGGCGGAGCGTCAGAAAATTCAAAGGTGATCCCGTTGGAGCCGTCACCCTCACCGATCTCATCACGTTCGCCGTGACCGCTCCCTCCGGCAGCAACTGCCAGACCTGGGAATTTCTGGCCGTCAACGGTCGGGAAAAGGTATGGAACCTGGCCCTGGAAATACGTAAATTCTTCATAAGGCTCAACCGTCTGGCGAAAAATCCCCTGGTCCGCTACCTGTCCGTTCCCTTTATCGGGACAGCCCTCGTCCGGTATTACAACGAGCATATTGAAAGCGTGGAACTGGGCCTGAAGGAGGCCGAAGAAGGAAAGGATATCCTCTTTCATGAAGCCCCGGCCCTTATCATCATCCATGGTAAAAACGAGGGGAGCACCCCACTGGAAGACGCGCAATACGCTTCCTATAACATCACCCTCCTGGCCCATGCCCTGGGCCTCGGCACCTGCTATATCGGCTATGCCGTCGAGTCCATAAACCGGAGTTCCTCCTTAAAAAACTATCTCGGGATACCGCCGACAAACAGGATCTACGCCGTCCTCGCCGTGGGTTATCCCGATGTGAAATTCGACAGGCTGGCCCTGAGAAAACGCTATCAAGCCCGCATTGTGTGAACCACTTTAAATCTGTAATTATTAGACCCCCCTGCCCCCCGGGGGGGCATGAAATAAGAATATATCCCGTTATCATTTTGAACCCCGAATGAGCAAGAAATCCTTTCACATGGCACTATAACGCCATATGTTACGCGCCCCCAAGGGGTCATAAAATCTCTTGCTCCAATTCAATAATCGCACATATCATTCCCGGTTGTTTTTCATAATTTTTCGTCAATTTTTTTAACTTCAGCGTTTCCCCTTCGTTTACCTGCCTGGGGGGACGCCATGAAACGAACATGCCTCTGCATCATTTTTTTGCTGCTGCTTGCCGGGACGCGGCTAAGGGCCGGCCTCATGATCAACGAATTTGTCACCAATACCGCTTCCGACTGGGTCGAGCTTACCCTCACCGGCCCAGCAAAGGAAAAGCGCGACATATCCGGGCTGTATGTGACCACCTACTATGGCAGAAACGAGCCGTTGAGCGCCGATCCGGTCACCATATACAGCTATGACAGGCCGGAGACCACCTATGATGACCGCTTTGTCGTCGTACACCTTACCAGGCCCGACGAAACCGACGAGACGGACCTGACCGGCGACACCAACGGCAACGGATACATCGACCTCTACTGCAATAACTACTATGCCAGCCTGTGGAACACCGAGGGCGTCGTCGCCATAGACTCTGACGATGATCCCGGCAACGGCGGCATCATCGACTTCGTCTATTATTCCAACCGCGACGGGAGCCCCAATGAAACGGTAGTATCCTATACTGAACGGGCCCGGAGCGCGGGCCAGTGGCAGGCAAGCCCCGCGGAGAATATCCAGGAGGGAGCCGTCTTTATCGGCAAGGACGGCATCATGTCCCACATGAGCGTTTCAAGAAAAAGCGCTGCTGATTCCAACGGGCCGGCGGACTTTGCCCTTGCCAATTACCAGACCCCGGGAAAGGAGAACATGACCATTCCGCTGTTCATGGGGAGGCGCCTCTTCAAGCCGCTGCGGAAAACCGTCACCATCATCCCCGGCCACCGGTTCTTCGGCAGCGGTGCCATCCCGCTCTTCGTTTTCATCCCCTGCTGCCTGAAGTTCCGCGTCTTTTCCGCGACCGGCATCATGATCCACGAGTCTCCCTTATTCGTTTCGGTAAATCCGGGCTTCTTCAACCTGTACTGGATTCCGGCGCTCCAGCACAACCGGGCCGCGACCGGCCTGTACCTGTGCAAGATAGAGGCCGTGAACACGTCGCTGCGCCTCACCGGGGAAGAGATCATCTATATCGTGCTGAGCAGGTACCAATGATAAAGATTGCCGTCATTCTGTTAATATCCGGAAATGTCCCGGGGGCCTTTGACTATAGGGTGACGCCGCCGGCAGCGCTGTTCCCGTTCCGCCAGGCCGCCAACGATACTACGCTGCCGGATTCTGTTTCAAATCCGGCGTATCTCCCGCGTATCGCGTACCCCTACCTTCACTGCTCCGGCGGACGGCCCTATACCCTTGACGGACTCTATGCCACCACCCTGCGGGCAGGATATGCGGTGAAGGGATTCGCCGTCCAGGCCCTCTGGGACCGTTTCGGCACGGGACAGTATATGGAAAACGTCGTGGAGCTCAATCTCGCTTACATGCCGGTGCGGTATGTCTCCCTGGGGGCCGGCGCGTCATACCTGAACCTCTCCATCAACACGACCGAATCATCGCTGAAAACCCACCAGGCCGACTGCAGGGCATCGCTGCTCGTGGCCCCCTGTGAATGGTTCGAGATCGCCTTTCAGCAGGAGAATATGGCTTCTCTCTTCATTAAAAAAAGGCGCGACCTGCTCTTCCCTGAATGGATCGCCGGGGCCGCCCTTAAGCCCTTCAGGGGGTTCTCCTTGCTCTACAACATAAGCAAAACGTCGAACGGATTTGTTAACACCATTGCGGCTACGGCCAATGTGCTTAAATATTTTTCCATACGGGTCGGGTATGCCCGGGAGGCCGCGACCTGTTCCGGCGCCCTTTCCTTTGTGTACAAATATGCGGCTGTTTCCTACGGAATCAAGTATCACCCCCACCTCGGGTATACCCATACCGCCGGGGTCACCCTGTCGGTTTCGGAAATGAACATCGATTCCCTGAGCTATGGTTCGATTTTTTCCCGGATCAGGGAGGTCCGGGGCAATCCCACGGTCGACATCAACGCCTGTTCCATGGACCAGCTCGCCGCCCTGCCGGGTATGCAGCAGCATATCGCAGAGCGGATCATGAAACACCGCCGGAGCATCGGCCCCCTGTCCCGAACCTCGCTCCTCCAGATCGGCCTGAGCGGCAGGGAGATTGACGGACTCCAGAAGTATATCACCGGGCTGGCCCCTGACGAAACCGGCGGTCAGCCCGACTGGAAGAGCAGGGAGCGCCATGAGCAGGCGCAGAAGGAGATTTTTAAAAAACTCCTGGTCCTCGGCGTCCCGGCGGCGACGGCCCTGGAGCTTTCCGACATGGCCATGATGGGGAAAAACAAGAGCTATGCCGAAAGGATCAATTCCCTTGCGGACCTTCCGGCGGACAAAAAGAAGCAGGCCCTGAAGCTATGCGCCGACTCCAGGTAATCATTGCGCTCCTGTCCCTGGGCGCACCGGCCTTCGGCGGTGAAGACACCAGGTCAGCACCGCGAGTCGCGATATCCGCGGAATACCGGCAGGACACCCTTGACTACGACGACGTGGAAAAGCGTTTTTTCAGGGAATCGGCACGGCTCACCTTCGGCAAAAGCTCCGCCAGTTTCACCCACATCAACGTGGACATGACAAAGGACAACCGCTTCACCTGGAACATCAACCTCCGCGGCCTGTCTCCCTGCTTTGAATCAATCATCGGCAATTACTACGCCAATTTCGGCGCCGGGCTCCTGGTCGGCAGGAAGACGGCCCTCTCGCCGGACCTTTTCAAGCGGACCCTCGCCGTATCGACGGGGAATCCCTTTACTCCCTGCAGCAGCGGGAACCCCTACTTTTCCTTTATGGGGATCGCTGCCGGGGTGCGTTTTTCATCGGAAAGAGTGTCCCTGTCCCTCGACGGCTATTATTCCTTCAGGAACCGTTTTGCGCGAAACGATCGTCAATTTCCCGGCTTCACCGGGACATCCTTCACTTCCATTCTCATGAGAACGGAAAAGGATTATCGTTATTCAGAGCCGGTGGAAATAAATGACTGCGGATACAGCCTCATGGCGCGAATTGCCGGACACCTGACCATGCAGTCATACTTTATCTATACCTTTATAAAACGTTCGGGCAATCGCAACCTGGTCTGGAACTTTGACGCCCGCATGGTCCCTGGCGGGGAAAAAAATTTTTACGGATACGGATTCTACTTCCAGTACCGCGACGACTACATCCTTATTTTTGTCGATGTCTGTTTTCCCAACCGTGTTAGTACCGCCGTCGGTGGCAGGACAAGGACTGTGCGCGGATTCGGCATAATGTACAGCCTGGCGTTTCGCCACAGGGCATGTTCACTGTCCTTCGTGGGCAAGCAGACCGATACGGATTTTTACTCTCCCTACAGCGCGGGTAAAAGCCATCCCGAGACCGCCTGCACGGCGGTTTTTTCGGCGCGTCCTGTCAGAACCTTCACGATGGGCGCCTCTTTTTTTTCTGAAAAGAACCGGATGCCTTCAGGGAATGAACGGTATCTCCGCTTTACCCGTCGCGAACAGGTTTTTATTAAATACCACTCGCACCTGAAAGGCTCATGCTCGGTGAGGGCGGCGCTTGTGGAATGGGACGGTAAAGATAACAAGGAGCGGCATCTCCGCATCTCGTCGTCATCCAGTATCTTCATCATGAAATCGATTCTTTTCACGCTGGGCGGCTCCGTTCAGCGCAAAATTCCGGGGCGGTTTTCAGGATCCCTCAGCGCAGGAATCAGATTCACCCTATTCAATGCGACGACGTTCAATATGCGGTATTCCCGGTTCTTTATCAGAGCCGGGACTTCCCTCTATGCCGCCGCATCCCGGCAGGCCGGGTCCATAAGCCGGAGCACGGCCGTCAAATCCTCGTCCAATATCCTTGCCGGCGGCCTCCAGGCCCGTTTCGCCGGGTGCCGCCTTTCCCTTGATTATTTTCACCAGTTTACCCGCCGGCGGACAATCCGGAGCAGCGTCGAGGCTTCAGTTACCTGCCTTTTCTGAGGAAAACAATTGACAAAAAACGGCCCAATCTATAACTTAAAGTTAACTTTAAGTTTAAGGATTTCAGCCATGCCGGACGAGACCTTTACCATATCCGAGCTTGCCGAGCAGCTGGATATCAATCCCTCGACAATCCGCTTCTATGAGCAGAAGGGCCTTATCACCCCGGGCAGGACCAAGGGGAATCAGCGCGTGTACACCCGCCAGGACCGCGGGCGCCTCAAACTGATCCTGCGCGGCAAACGGTTCGGCGCCACCCTCGACCAGATCGCGGAGATGATCGGCATGGCGGACGACATTATAAACGAAAAGAGCCAGATCGACACCAGTCTCTATTACATAGATCGGAAAATGGACGATATCGCCAGGCAGAAGACAGAACTCGAGCTCTTCCAGGCCGACCTCATGGCACTGAAGCGCAAGCTTCAGAACAGGCGGCGGGAACTGTCGAAGAAATAAGCGAAATTCCAACAGGAGGTTTCCTATGTTTGATTTTATAATGACCGCCGAGCAGAAAAAGCTCCGGGACGAGGCCCGAGACTTTACCCGTTGGGTGCCGCGCGAGATGATCCTCGATATGGACTCTGAAAAGCTCCATTTCCCCCACGACTATCTGAAAGAGTGCGGCAGGCGGAACCTGCTCGGCATCCGGATCGCGAAGGAACTGGGCGGCCGCGGACTCGGCTGGGTGGATGACGGCATCGTGGCCGAGGAGATCGGCGTTGCCAGCTATTCCCTTGCCTGCCTGTGGGGCGTGGGCGCCGACATTGTCTGCGAGGCCGTGGCGACCTTCGGTTCCGATGAACTGAAAAAGGCCATTGTGATACCGCTCCTCAAGGGCGAAGTATATGCCGCCGAGTGCCTCACGGAGCCGCGGGGCGGCTCGGACTTTTTCGGGGCAACGACAACCGCGCGCAGGGACGGCGGCGACTGGGTCATCAACGGGCAGAAGCGCTTCATCGTGGGAGCCGAAGGAGCCGACTGGTTCATGACCTACGCCGTAACCGATCCGGGCGCGCCGGCCCATAAACGTCTCACCTGTTTTTTAATCCCGCGCGACGCCGGCGTGGAGACAAAGTATATCTATGGCCTCATGGGCGTGCGGGGCGGGGGCGCGGGCCGGGTGATTTTCAATGATGTTCGCATCCCCGAGCGCTATGCCATCAACGGCATCAACGGCGGCTTTGACGTATTTGTAAAGAACATGATCCCCGAACGGCTGGGAACCGCCCTCATGACCATCGGCTCGGTCCGTCCGGCGGTGGAGATAGCCACCCGTTATACTTCGAGGCGCAAGGCCTTCGGACAGCCGATCATGAACTTCCAGGCGGTTGGCTTCAAGGTAGCCGATTCCGTTATGATGATGGATGCGATCCGCTCCACCGGCTACACCGCGGCGCTGGCAGCGGACAACCCGGCAAACCATCCGGGACGGGTGAGACGCATGGCTTCGCAGGCCAAGAAATTCATCACCGAGGGCGCCTGGCAGATCGCGAACAACTGCATGCAGGTGATGGGCGGCATCGGCTACACGAACGTGTTCCCCCTCGAGCGCATCGTGCGCGACATCCGGCTGGCCTCCATCTGGGTGGGGACCAATGAGATCCAGCAGTCCATCATACAGACTGAATGGTACAAGGAATATGCCAAGGTCTATTCAAAAGATCCGGTCCGCGACGTGGAGCAGGATGCCGTCAGTGCCGATCAGGTTGAGGAAAAAGTATATGAATAGTTGATCCTGCATATATATAAGACAACGGCCTTGCCTGAAAGGCAATGCCATCGAGACATAATTGCCAAGAAACCGCATTCACGATCCCCCTTCAGCCGCGCGCATTGCGGAACCGGGACTCGAAAAATGCGGTTTTTTAATTACGCTAAGGAATTATTTTGATTGAAATTTTTTTTATAACTATACAACATGTTTAAGACGCACGATTAATATTGCATAAGTCGTTGTCACGGCCCCCGTTCCCGACGGGAAGGGGCATGTATGGATATAACGGGCTCCAATTTAGTGCTATGTTATACGATACCGGCAGCGATATTACACCGAGCAAAGGAAATCATTCATGCAGATAAAACTGTGGGGGGTCCGTGGTTCACTTCCTTCTCCGACAACGAACGATGAATATTCCAAGAAAATAACCCTGATCCTGGATCTCGCTATAAAGGCTGGACTGAGAAACACTTCCGGCATTCCGGAGTTCCTTAAATCCCTGCCGGACGACCTCAGGTATGTTTACGGCGGCAACACCACCTGCGTCAGCGTGACATCCAACAGCGGGAAAATATACATTCTCGACTGCGGTTCCGGGATCAGGCTCCTGGGATACGAGTTGATGAAAGGACCCTGCGGCAAGGGCCAGGGCGTTCTTGATATTTTCCTGACCCATTACCACTGGGACCACATCCAGGGACTTCCGTTCTTCACCCCCCTGTACATCAAGGGGAACACACTCAATTTTCACTCTCCCTACAAGGATCAGAAAAAATACCTGACGGACCAGATGGCAGCTCCCTATTTCCCGGCCCTTTTTGACGGCACCGAGTCAACCAAGAATTTCGTCCACCTTGACGTTAAAAACCCGGAGCCCGTAAAGCTGGAAGACGATCTCTATGTCGACATCTTCCCGCTGAAGCATCCCGGCGGCAGTTTTGCCTACCGGTTCAAGCAGGCCGGAAAGACTTTTATTTTCGCCACCGATGCGGAGTTTACCGGCGAGGTGTTCGAGAAGGGCCACGACAAGATCTACGAGTTTTTCCAGTACGCGGACCTGCTGATCATAGACGCGCAGTACACCCTCGACGAATCCTTCATGAAATTCGACTGGGGTCACACGAGCTACACCATGGCGGTCAACTGCGGTCTCCGCTGGAAGGTCAAAAATCTCGTTCTGACGCATCACGAGCCGGCCTATGCCGACAGCAAGCTTCATGAAAATTACAAAGCCGCGATTGAGCATGGCGAAAACTGCGGAAACGATACGACCAGAATATATATTGCCACCGAGGGCATGACCTTCAGTCTTTAAAGCGGATCACCGGGCACCTCTGCTGATGCCGCATGGCCCCCGGGGAACATTATGCAGATAATGAAAATTCGATCAATTCATCACTCCCTCATTACCCTCATTACCGTTATAATCATAGCCTTCATGGGAACCGCTCAGGCCCAGAGGACCAAGTCGAGCCTCCATGCCGGGAAACAGAGAAACGCAGAGAAGGGCCTGAAGGACAACCGGTATTTTTTCTATTTCATCAACATGTCCATAACAAACCTGGGCACGGACGACGAAAAAAAGGAATTCAAGGAAGCGATCCAGCGTGATATAATCGCCCAGAATCTATACATGAAATTCATGTTCGGCGAGTCCTTCGATGAAATACTCAAATCGCAGAAAATCCTGATCGGCCTTTACCAGAAGACCCTGAACAGGGATATTGCCGCTTCAAAGAAGCTCCTCAACGGATTCGCCCCGGCCGTCATTCGAAACAATGATTACCTGGCGCGCCACTACCTGCACCTTGGATACAGGGACACCACCGACGCGCGGATAGACCTTATGATGGCCGACAATTTCGACGAGCGGCTCTACTCGATGCGGCTCTACCGTTATTCCAAGGCTATCAAGAAGGTGAAGCACGGCAAGCGGTACGCCCTCTTCGCCATGCTCCAGAATAAATACGCCCAGGACAGGAAAAAGGGATTGGGACCACAGGGCGTTAAGGATAAGAAAAAGGAATTCGGGCGTCACACCTATGACGAGCTGAAAAAACTCATTGCCGAAGCCTCAAGCGACGACCAGCGAGATTACAACCTGCTGATCCATACCGACAACTATTACCGTTCAAAGGATGCAAAATCTTTTTATGACATTATATGGGACAAGCCGGACCTGTCCGAAATCAAAGAATATAATGAATACATGCAGATGAAATGAGATGACCATGAAAACACGCACCATCCTGATAGCAGCAATGATACTGCTATTTTCCTGCAGCAATCCGCCCATAAACGGCAAAGGCCTTTCCACCATGGGGTTCTACTCGCCTTCCCAATCAATAATAGCCCTTCTGGAAAAAAAGGATAAGGGATGCCATGAGCACTTCATGCTCGGCGTCGCGTACAAAAAAGAAAAAAAATACAAGAACGCAATGTTCCATTTTGCCAACAGCTGCTTTGCAAGCCATCGCGACCCCGGGCTGCGTCTTTTTTCAAATCCGGTGTACCAGTTCGTCAAGGGGTATCACGTGAAATCCGACTACTATGATGATGCCGTATACGAGCTGGCAGACCTTTTTTTTCTATACGGCGAGCACGGCTTCGTGGTGAAATTCATTGACCTCATGGGAGGCGGCCACAGCGCCCTGCACCGCGACGCATTGCTTCTTAAATCCAAGTCCCTTGCCGTCCAGAAAAAATATGACGAAGCGCTGTCCATTCTAAAAAAACTCCTCGGCTCCTATGATGACCCAGAATCGCGGTCCGTCATCCTCCTCAGGACAGGGTCCATCCTTGAAAAAAAATCTGACTATAAAAACGCCGTCGACCATTATATCAGCGTGTTCGAGGTCGACGTCAAGGGATGGCAGGCGGCATCCGCCGCGGACCTCCTTACAGCCCTGATGGAAAAGAGCCCGCGTGAACTGAATGAAAGGGAAAAACTGCTCTTTGCCAAGGCTCTCTATTACGCCAAAATGTACAGGGAATCCATAGCCCTCCTCCGCACTATCAAACCGGAACCGGCGGACCGGGCCGAGACCGACACCTACCTGGTGCGGGCTCTTACCCGTGACAATGGCGCCGCCGCCGTCCAGGCCCTCATCAAGGAACGGTCCGGGGATTCGGCCCTTCTCAAGGCACTGGGTGATGAATACTGGGATATGGGCAACAAGAACACCGCCGTTGCAACATACCTGCAGGTGATGAAATCCGGGAAGGAGCCCTATGCACAGGCCGCCCACCAGAGAACCGCCAGGTTTCTGGAGGAGAATAAACGGGCCGGTCATGAACAATACCTCCTTGACTACAAGAACAAATATTCAGACGACCACGCGGGACATTTCCTGTGGCTCATGGCGCGCAACATGATCCGGGGTAAAAACAACGACCGGGCCATCCAGTACCTGGAGGAATCGGTTACGAAGTATCCAAAGGGAAGCCATTCCGATGAGTGCCGTTTCTGGCTTCACAAGATCTACGCCGCCTCGGGCAGCAATGACAAGGCGCTGGCTGCTGCCATCCAGATTGTCGCGGTAAACCCGGACTCCCCCTATACCTGGCTCCTGATAAAGCAGCAGTCCGCCCTTTTCTCCGAGCAGGACCTTGAAAAGCAGTTCAGCAGAGCGGCCCAGGAACAAAAAAGCGATGCCGCTCTGTACTGGCATGCCCTTCTTCTGGCAAAACAGCGGTCGATGAAGAAGAGGACCGAGCGCATCGGCAAACTGGACTCTCCCGATATCAGCCGGTATCGGGAGCTGGGCAACATGATATCGTCCATAAAAACATCTTCCGGATACGGCGGGGCATTCAAGAAGCTAGACACGTATTTCCTGGTGGGCTACAGCGCGGGGATAAACCGGGAGATGAAGCTGCTCCCCAGGTCAAGGGAAGCCAGGAAAGACAAATATATCGCTCTGGCCCATTACAGCAGGAAATACGGCTATGCCTTCCTCGAAGTCTTTTCCTGCCTGGAGCTCTTCAAGCTGCTGGGCCTTAAGGAGAACATAGCCCTCATGCCCGAAGAGATGGCCGGTATGCTTTTTCCCACGCCCTTTGAAGACTGCGTCTCGAAGTACAGCACCCTCTACTCGGTGGACAGGAACATCATCTATTCCCTGGTGAAGGCCGAATCTCTCTTCAAACAGAACGCGGTATCTTCCGCCGGAGCCTCCGGGCTCATGCAGCTCATGCCGTCGACGGCGCGCGGGATAGCGCGGGGCCTGCGCCTCGATAACTATGACCTCGCGGACCCCTGCACGTCGATACAGCTCGGCGCCAAGTATATATCCGGCCTCATGAAAGAGTTCAAAAACAACTATCAGTACGCGGTTGCCGCGTACAACGCCGGTGCCGGCAACGTCAACAAGTGGATGGAACGGTACAAGAACGAGGACATGGATTATTTCACAGAATTCACGCCGTTTATCGAGACCAGGTACTACATCCTCCGCACCGACAAGTTCCTGACGCAGTACGGCATCATTCACGGAGAAAAAACGTCGGCCCGATGACAGCGGACGCTTGCCGGTGCCGCCTTTTTTTGTTATGTTACCGGCAGAGAGCGGGCCATATCCACGTGAAAACCCTGGCATCATTTATGCTTTTTTTCATCTGCATCCAGCTGGCGGGGTGCAGCATGTTCCAGAAATCCGACCTCGTGCGGGTGCAGAAACAGAGGGAAGCCGCCCTCCGGTATCCCAGCGCGAACTGGATCGAACGGCGCGATATCGTCCGCTCGGTGGTTGATTACTACGGCAAGGACAAGAACGAACTGGTCATCGGGATCCTGACCTATGCGGTGCAGGACCCCCAGCCCGCGGTAAGAATTGAGGCCGTTCAGAGCCTTGCGAAAATAAAATCTGAACGCACCCTCCCCCTTGTCAAAAAAACAGCCCTTGAGGACAGGAATGACAATGTCAGGTGGTATGCGATCAAAGCCCTGAGGTCCTTCAGGGA
Organism: Spirochaetota bacterium; assembly: GCA_035400945.1. GTDB lineage: Bacteria > Spirochaetota > UBA4802 > UBA4802 > UBA5550 > RBG-16-49-21. Next base: position 16,349 of record DAONAJ010000035.1, on the reverse strand, counting down.
CCCATCCTCCGCTGACATCTTCATCCGCGGCCTTGAAAGCAGCGACTGGCTTATCAGGGAGGAATCGATAAAAGGAATATGTTCGCTGGATGACGCGACCATCAAATCCAGGCTCGCCCCTTCCATCATCAAGGCACTGAACGATCCGAGCACCAGTGTCATGCTGACAACATTGCGGTGTATCAGGACCAGGGACGACCGTCTGTACGCGGCGATATCTGAAAAATTGAGAAACGCCACGGAGTATAATTATTCCCTCATCCAGGCCACACTCATCGCGCTGAGGGGGTATCAGCTTGACCCAAAAACAAAGGAGAAGGTCATAAGCCTTCTCCTTCACAACAATCCGCAGATCCGGATCCTGGCCCTCAGGGTATTGAAGAAGGACAGGACCCTTAAAAATTCCGAATGATAGCGGTGCTGATCCTTATTTCTCCTTTTCCTTGGAAACGTATACCAGGTTTTTGTTGTCGATCATGTCGCGGGCGTATTTATCAAGGTACTTGGCCTCCAGGTCCTTCCTTTTCTGCTCGGCCTTTTCCTGAATCGTCTCTTCCTTCTTGGAGCGCTGCAGCTGTTTTTTGGCTATCAATTCGTTCACTTCCGCTTCTGCCTGTGACTTGCTCTGGTAATCGGCGATGATTCTCATCATCTGGAACATGCTGTCCTTTGCGCCGCGGTAATAATAGATGGAGCTGATAAGGTCCATGGCCGACGCCGATTTGGCGTCCTTGAACCGCTCGTAATAATCATTGGCTTTCAGGACTCCCGCCTGTCCCTGGTCCAGCAGCTTGTCGGTGGCGGAGCGGCCTTCGCTCTGTTTCAATTTCAGCTTCAGTTTCGCCCGCACGTTCATGTTAATGCTGTCCTTGAGGAGCGCGTTCGTGTCCTGGTTGTATTTCTGGGACAGCTGTTTCGCGGTGGTCAGAATCGCGGCCTGATTCTCCTTGAATGCCTTCGCGGACTCCAGTATCTTGTTCTGAAAATAGAGTGCGCTGGCCTCGGCGTACTGGTCGACGAGCTTGTCGATCTCTGCTTCGCCGCCGCCGAAATTCATGACCGCCGTATTGAGCAGCTTGATGGAGCGGAAGTTCTCGTAGCTGAGCTGCTGTGCTATCGACTTGGGGTTCCCCCCCATGGGCGCCGGTCCGTAGGAGGGATGATAATCGAATTTATAGGATTGCGCGTATGCTGTCGAAACGATGACCGACATCATAAATGACATAATCAAGAGCATTCCATTTCTCATCGCTGGCATCTCCCTTATAATTAAATAGAATAGTTTTTTCTCTTCAGGGTTCCCGTTAAGGAAAGTCTGCATGAATGAACAATTAAGTCAAGAAAAAATGCATCCCCCGACAACTTTCCAGGATTAAAATGAACGGGGGCTGTCCAACAAGTCGTCTTGATGCAATTGATCCCGGACCGGTTGATCCCCGAATCATAATGACACGACTTGTTAAACAGCCCCCGGCTTGGCAGGACGGTTATCTCTTTTTCCTGTGGTCGATATGTATGGCTTTGACTTTCCTCTTCTTTATCTTGACGGCCCCTTCCGGGTTGCACTTGTCCTGCACCTCTTCGATCGATTGCGTAATGAGGAGATTGACCACCTTTTCCGTTTTATTGAGCACATCTATGAGGATGAGGTTTTCATCATCGGTGAAATCTTGCAGAAGATAGTCTTCCATCGTTACCCCTTTCGGCGGGGTCCCGATGCCGACCCGTATCTTCGCGAACCTCTCCGATTTGAGAGCCCTGGTCATAGATTCGATCCCGGCATGGGTCAGGTTTGAAAAGAGGTAATCCACGCGGAGCTCGCCCAGCTTGAGGGACGAATCCTCTACGATGCAAATGATGTCCCTCACATTGATCCGCAGGAACGAAGCAATGTAAAGCACCGATTCGCCGATAAGGTTGACAAAGGTCTGGGGCTTAAGGAGAACAACATCGATTCCCTTTACCTTGCCCCTGCCGATTACAGATTTCTTTTTCTTTATCCGGACATCAATATTTTCGTTGTTGCCTATGATGTCTATAACCTTGAAACCAATATTCTGCCTGTTATTCGCAAATTTCTCGCCAGGATTTCCAAAACCAACGATTAACTTCAATAATACCGCTCCCTGTAATAATAAATTCTCGGCCCCTCGGCCGGGTGCAGTAATGAAACGAGTCCGGAATTATTTCTTCTCTTTATCCTTCTCCTTGTCTTTATCCTTGGTCTCTTCGCCCTCGGCCGCCTTCTTGGCCGCTTCGCCTTCGCCTTCAACGGCGACCGCTTCCTCGACTTTCACCTCTTCAGAGACGACCTTCGGCACGTGGACCGATGCTATCGAAGCGTCGGGATTTCCCATGAGTTTAACGCCCTCGGCCACGACAACGTCCTTTACATGTATGGAGTCCCCGATCTCCATGTTTGTTACATCGATTACGATCTTCTCCGGAAGGGCCTGGGGCAGACATTCGACTTCAATTTCCCGAAGGTCAACTTCAAGGATACCCCCCAGCTTGACGCCCTTGGCGGTCCCTGTGAATACTATCGGCACATGGGTGTGTATTTTTTCACCCTTGGTGACCTTGAAGAGGTCAACATGAAGAATCTCGCCGGATATCGGATCCGCGATGTAATCCTTGACATAGGCCATCTTCTCGGTATCGTCTTTCTTCACCGTGCTGTGTATGTCGAATATGACGCTTTCGGATATTTTCCCTTTGAAAAGCTTGAAGAATTCCTTCCGGGGTATCTGTATGGATTCAGACTCGCCGTGAGAGTAGATTACTGCGGGGATGAACCCGTTCCTCCGCGCCCTGCGGCTCGCATTTTTACCGAAATCGGTTCTCGGTTCTACGGTTAAACTTTTTGCTTCCATTGTTTTCCTCTTTTAATTAACTGTATATTCATGTGCCTTTTTTTCTATACGAACAGGGAGCTTACCGATTCCCCGTTATGGATCCTTCGAATCGCCTCGCCGAACAGCGGTGCTATTGACAGGATCTTCATTCCCTTCATTTCCCGCTTCGCCCGGTACGGTATCGTGTTGGTAAAAATGATCTCTTTGAATCCCGCCGATTCCATCTTCTCGATGGCGTCACCGGAAAGCACCGGGTGCGTAAACAGGCAGTAGACATCGTTCGCTCCCTGCTCGCGGAGCGCCCCGGCGGCCTTTGAAATCGACCCCCCGGTATCCACCATGTCATCCACCAATATGCAGTTCTTGCCCTTGACATCGCCGATAACGTACTGCACCTCGGCCACGTTCGGCTCCGGCCGACGCTTGTCGATGATGGCAAGACCCGCGTATATGTTCTTCGCATAGGACCGTGCCCGTTCGGCCCCTCCGGAATCCGGAGAGACCATGACCGCGTCCTTTATGTGCAGCTGCTTGATATACTCGATCGCGACGGGCTTCGAGTAGAGGTTGTCCACCGGTATGTCAAAAAAGCCCTGGATCTGTTCGGCGTGCAGTTCCATGGTGAGGACCCTGTCTGCGCCGGTGGCCTGGATGATATTGGCCATCACCTTCGACGATATGGGGACCCGCGGCTCCACCTTCCGGTCCTGGCGGGCATAGCCGAAATAGGGTATGACCGCCGTAATCCTTCCCGCCGACGCCCTGAGCGCCGCGTCGATCATAAGCAGCAGCTCTATTACGTGGTCGTTGGTGGGGCTGCAGGTTGACTGTATGATGAACACGTCATGCCCGCGGACATTCTCTTTTATCTTGACTGATATTTCGCCGTCCTTGAAGCGCTTCAGCTCGACTTTGGAGAGCTCAATATTGAGATAGCTTGCTATTTCCTGCGCCAGGTCCGGATTTGACGATCCGGAAAACAATTTAAGCAAACTGTCGCCCATACTGGTTTATCCTCTTGACTTTGATCTGCAGTACTCTTCCAGCCGCCGGAGCTCCTCGGGGGTGTTAATCCCGCTCCCCTCGACGGGGTCTTTCATGAGCAGTGTCTTTACCGTGTATCCGGATGTCCTGATATACTGCAGCGCATCGGGCAGATAGTACTCGCCCTGAGCGTTATTGGTGTCGACGCGCCTCAGTCCCTCGAAGAGGAACTGCTTGTCGAATACATAGGTCCCTGAATTTACTTCCCGGAGCTTCTTCACCTCGGGGTCAGCGTCCTTTTCTTCCACGATCCGCTCAAACCGGCCGGCGCCGTCCTTGACCACTCTGCCGTACCCGTGGGGATTTTCAAGCATCATGGTCAGCACCACGGCTTTCACGCCTTCCTCTTCAGTTTCCCGAACGAGGGAACGGAATGTTTCCGGACGGATGAGGGGGACGTCGCCGCAGGCTATGACGACCTTGCCGTTGAAGTTCGTCAGGGCCTCCTCAGCCTGCATGACCGCATGGCCGGTGCCCAGCTGTTCCCGCTGCCATACCGGCACCGCGCGGTCGCCTATCGCGTCGATGACCAGTTCGCCCCGGTATCCCACGATGACGAAAATGTCGGAAATGCCCGCCTTCTCAATATTGTCGAGCACGTGGGCAATCAAAGGCTTGCCGAGGAATGGCTGGAGCACCTTGGGCAGGTCGGACTTCATCCGAACACCCTTTCCGCCTGCCAGCACGATTGAAGATATGTTGCTGATACGTAAACTCCCTGCGCCGGATATCTGAGGTGCCAGGATTCGAACCTGGGGTCACGGGACCAAAACCCGATGCCTTACCGCTTGGCCACACCTCAATATGTATGTAATATACATAATTAATGCTTCACCGGTTTTATTCATTGAAGCATTACTTATGCATACCGTGAACGGCTCATTGGACGAACTGCGTCAGGATCACTTGCCGGTACGTTCCGGCCAGCTTTGACCGGGCCTGCTCCGCCGTTTCCTTCTGCTTGAAAAGACCTATCACGCTTGACCCTGATCCGGTCATAATGGCAAAAGCCGCTCCAGCGCCGTAAAGCTCTTCCTTAATATGACGAAGCCTGGGATGCTTCCTGAACACCGGCGTCTCAAAATCATTCACCGCCGCCTCTTTCAGTTCCTCCAGTGAGCCTTTCGAAAGGGCGCCTGTAAGCCGCCGGATTGTCCTGCCCGCCGCCGCCTCCCGCCCAGCATCAGCGTCAGCGCCCCTGTTCAGGGAGCGGTACGCCGCGCCGGTTTCAACATGGATTCCCTCATTGACGACCAGCACCCAGGGCGGCAGTTTTCCGGGGACCGGCATTATCAGCTCCCCGATGCCGCGTCCTATGGCAAAGCCGCCGTGGAGGCAGTACGGAACATCAGCGCCGATTTTCGTTCCGAGGTCCGCCAGTTCGTCGTCCCTGAATTTGCCGAACCGTCCGTTGAGGAGCTTCAACGCCGCCGCAGCATCGCTGCTGCCGCCGCCAAGACCGGCCCCTGCCGGGATGTTCTTTTCAACGGAGAAGATAGCCCTACCGTTCATGCCGGCCTTTTCATAATAAAGCGTCGCCGCCCGTGCGATCAGGTTCTCGTGGGCCGGGATTGAATCAGTCAGGCTGCCGTAAACACCGCCGCCGTTTTTAACGGCGATGGCAATGTCAATCCCTCCGGATAATTCTCTCGCGCTACTCTCTTCGAGTTTTAAAAGATCATGCAGTGCAACACTTGCCATGAGGCTTAAAATATTGTGGTACCCGTCTTCCCGTCGATTCAGTACCTCAAGATGGAGATTTACCTTCGCGTGTGCTCTGATTGAATCGGTCAATACTGCCTATACTCGTCCTTTTGGAGAGGCAAAATTATTATGTTGGACTTTTTTTGTCAAGAATTAATTATTATTTGAATAACTTATTGACAAGGCAGCCGATGATAAAATTTTTGGATATTTTACGGTTTTTTTCCACAAAATTGACCTATAATGCGGTACCATGAACCCATTACGGAACAAAGAGCTGATAATATTCGATTGCGACGGGGTCCTTATCGATTCCCATGACGCAAACCTGAATTTTTTCAACAGCTGTCTCGTCCAGGGGGGGCATCCGCCCCTCAGGGAAGAAGACCGTGAAAAAGTAGTGTTCATGTCAACGCGGCAGCTGATGTTCGAGCTCTTCCCGGACCCTGCCGAGGCCGAACGGCTCTTCCGCATCAGCCAGGAAACGGATTACACTCCGTTTTTGAAGGATGTTCATCCCCTCTTTGACTTTACCAGGGTCTTTGATTCTCTCCGGAGCCGATTCCATCTTGCCATGGCTACCAATCGCGGCAGGTCCCTGGACAGGCTCTTCCAGTATTTCAAGCTCGACACCTGGTTTGAATTCCGTATCTCCACCGTTGACGCCGAACCAAAACCTCACCCCGAGATGCTCATAAAATGCATAGAATTTTTCGGTATACAAAAGACAGAAGCCATCTACCTGGGCGATACAGCCTCAGACCAGGCTGCGGCCTTCAATGCCGGCATGGATTATCTGTGGGTGGGATGCAATGATATCCCCGGCATACAATCCGTGGAGGACCTGCTTCAATACATGTAGCTCATACGCCGCTCCGGCTTTTCCATGCCCCTTCCCCGGCAGCACATCCCCCGTGCAAACCGTCATTCCAGACACAATCTTCAAGGACGCGAACGGTCAGCGGTGAAAATCTATAACAGGTCCAAGCCCTGTCACTGCGCCGGTTGTCGGCCCCAGAAACAACCGGCTGTAACGCAGATCCAGATTCAACCACGGGACTGCAGCATATTATAGCAGCATATTTTATAGTTGACTTTTATTGATCGATCAAAGCATTTTCCAGAAGTTCGATTTTTTTTTCACGAGCGACATTATTCTGATGCTTTTTAATTCATTTGAATACATTTTTCTGTTCCTGCCGGTAACGCTGGCAATCTACTTTGTGCTCAACCACCGGGGCCTGTCCGCCGTGGGGCGGGCATGGCTATTGTTATGCGGTTTGTTTTATTACAGTTACTGGAACATATTCTATCTCCCTCTCCTGGTGGCTTCAATACTTGTCAACTTCGGAATTGGACATGCTTTGAGCGACGCCGAAGGCGTGCTGAAGAAGGTGCCCCGGATGGCGGTCCTCTGGTGCGGCATACTGTTCAATGTCGGGCTTCTCGGCTATTTTAAATATACCAATTTTTTTATTGGCGCCATAAATTCAGCCTTTGAAACACACATCGGCCTTCTCAAGATAGCCCTGCCCCTGGGCATCAGCTATTTCACCTTCATCCAGATATCGTTCCTGACCGCCGTATACCGGGGAGTGACCCGGGAAAGCAACTTGCTGAATTACAGCCTCTACGTTTCCTTTTTCCCCCAGCTCCTGTCAGGGCCGATCGTGTATCACGGGGAAATGATGCCCCAGTTCACCGATCCTAACAGAATCAGGGTCAATTACGACAACATCATGAAAGGGGTCCTGATGTTTTCCATCGGCCTGTTCAAGAAAACGGTCATCGCCGACAACCTGGCCGCATGGGCGGTGCAGGGTTTCGACCATGCGCATACGCTGAATTTTTTCGAGGCTTGGTTCACGTCCCTGTCCTACACGTTCCAGCTCTACAACGACTTCAGCGGATACATCGACATGGCCAACGGCGTTGCCCTGATACTGAACATTAATCTCCCGATAAACTTCAATTCCCCCTACAAAGCAACAAGCATCCAGGATTACTGGCGACGCTTCCATATAACGCTCATCCGTTTCCTGAGGGACCACGTGTACATTCCGCTTGGGGGGAGCAAGAAAGGTGACCTGCGGCTGTATCTCAACATCACGGTAATTTTCATCGTGGCGGGGATATGGCACGGAACGCTGTTTAGTTACATCGCCTGGGCCCTGATGAGCAGCGGCGCCATGATCACGCACCGCATATGGAACAAATCAGGTCGGCGGATGAACAGGTATCTCGCGTGGTTTGTAACCTTCAATTTCATCAACGTCGCCAACCTGGTCTTCAGGGCGAATAGCATTGGGGACGCCTGGAAGGTCCTCAGGGGAATGCTGGGAATGAACGGCGTCATGCTCTCGGAAAAACTTGGCGGTCTCGTCTTCCTGAAGGCGGGCGGCATCACCTTCGGGAAATGGCTGAACAACATCGGCGGGGATAAGTACTATCTCATATATTTTATCATTGGAGCGGCGCTGATAGCCTTTCTTTGCAAGAACGCCCGGGAACTGTCGGAAGAGATGAAGCCGAACATCAGGTGGGCGCTGTTTACCGGACTGGTTCTGGGCGTGGGCCTGATACACATGACCCAGGTCAGGGTATTCCTCTATTTCAATTATTGACAACGCGTAACTGACATGGACAAGAAATACTGGCTGTTAACAACGGGTCTCATCGCACTCATACTCCCCGGCATCATCATGGGTTTCAACTATTTCATGGACCCGCTGTGGTGCTTCAGCATCTCCCATAAGTACAACCAGGTCCAGATCGAGATCAACGAACGAAAGCAGAAAACCAACTATATTACGTACCGTGATTTCAGCTACCGTGGCCTGCTGGTCGGGTCTAGCCGGAGCGCTTTCATCTCGCAATATGCATTCAAGGGCCTTTCCGTGTACAACTACTCCGTGAACGGCTTAAGGTTGGACGAACTCTCGCCCTTTACCGACTACGCAAAAAAACGAAACGGCCGTGACTTCGAGTATATTTTTCTGGGCCTGGACTTCGAAAATGCGGCCAGGTACCCTCTCGACGATTCGATGCGCGCAGCAACAATGCAGAATTTCACGGAGACAAATTCCCTTTTCTACCGGGTGAAAACGCTGCTCAGTATCGACACGGCACGGTATTCTTGGCAAAACCTGAAAAACTACTGGCACGGATACTGGCGCTACTATGACCGCAACAACGTCGAGCATATAAAGAAGCACACGCGGGAAGAGCAGATCGGGATTTTCACCCAGCACATGACCGAATACGCGGATAAAAAGAAATCCCGGTACCTCAACTTCGTGTACAATGAAAAATACAAACAGTATCTTGAACAGTATAAAAAGGAAAATAACCGGAGCAGGATAGTCGTATACCTGACGCCGACCGCCCTGCCGGTACTGGAAATAATAGTCGCCTACGGCCTTCTGGATGATTATTTCCGATGGATATCCGACGTGGTTGACGTGTTCGGTGAAGTGTATCTTTTTATGTACCCGAACAGGATCAACAACGACTATCTGGTCAACTACTTTGATCCGAGCCACGCCAACCCCCAGATCGGCGAGATGATCGTAGATGCCATATATAACAGACCGATAACCGGAGATTCCGATTTCGGCATGGTGATAACAAAATCGAATTTAAAACAAAAACGGCCGGTCCTTGAACTGCTCATGAAAAACGCCCGCGATCCCCGTTTTCACTATCTCATGAAAAAATAGGGCAGACCCGGCGTTGAGCCCCGGAAGATTTCCTTCAATAATAAATACATCATGCCTGGGGCGAAATATGCCTGATCCGGCTTTAGTGAATCATGCTCGGAAAAACGCATCCTGGTCTCCATTTTATAAAAGGCCGTCTCCCTTTTCCCAAAATAAGCATTAAAAACCGGCCTAGTAAAAAACTGACACGTCAGAATTATTCCATCCCGGTTAATAAATTAATATTGATTTTTATAACATCTTTTTTAGCATACGATCGTGATTAAACAGATATAGATAAAAAGATAAACTGGAGGATTAAGATGAAAATAAAAAAACATGTCAGGATCTTATCATTATGCCTGTTAGCCGTAGTTGGGACAATCGGCTGCGACATGGGCTACGATAAGCAGGATGATCAAACCAGCCCTCTTCTCTCCATCGGCGTGGGCTGCCTGGCCACCAGCCCCATCACCATGAAATCAACCACCTATGACATGGAGAACAACATCATAAGCGCTTCCGAACAGGTGATAGCAAACATGTCGGCGCAAAACACGCAGCCCAATATGAAATCCATGTACGAGATATACGCCGGCGTCGAGCTGGAAGTCGATCTTGTGGGAATCATCACACACCTGAACGATCCGATGCCCTACGTTAAACAGAACCCACTGCTGACGCAGTTCTGGGCCCTGAACAAAATGGCGTCATCCGTCAACGCCGGCACCGACGGCATCTGGATGAATTCCGACGACACCATCGATCCCCTCTACGGCTACTTTGAAACAACCAGGCTCGAGGACCGCTACCGCCAGATCGTGTACAGCGATTTCGGCGTGACCCCGGCAGCCATGATCGACTATATCGTCGAAAACAACAGAAAGACAAAGACCTACCATTATACCGCCGGCGACGACGGGGAATTCGGCACCGGTGACGATGTCCTGACAAAAACCGTGGTATACCAGTACAACAGCGCGGGAAAAATGGAGCGCGCCGTCAACTATTCCGATGATGAAACGACCTTCGTGAGCTCCTACGTTTTTAGCTACGATGACAAGGGAAGGATCTCGGCAATGACAAGCTACAGCGATGTCGCCGAAACAAAGAGGCTCGTCTGGGGATCTTATTCCACCTGCACCTGGGACGAATCCGGGGCAACCCCGGTCCTCGATATTACCCTCGGATTGAGGATCCCGGGTCTCATTGGAAGCTACAACTTGAGCCTGATCAAATTCCATTACGAATTCAACCAGAACGGCACCATTCATAAAATGATCCAGTACGAACCCATGAGCACTTCAAATATCGACACCTGTTACGTGTATGTTTATCTTGAGGACAGCATGCTGGGCATGGGCTTCATGAATGACGAGTCACTGAATTATTCCGACGACGAGACCACCCAGGTTTCCCGCACGGTGAACGAGCTCATGCTGTTCTAGAACAATCCATCAGCAGCATCTTATGAGATGATCCCGCGAAAGCGCCGCCCCATGACGGCGCTTTCGGTTTTTCCGCCCTCCGGCCCCCGTACAGCATGTATCAAAACTTTAAAAAAATCGGGTCCATCCTTAGCGGGTTGGTCGATTTCATCATCAATCTTCATTTTTATTATAGGCATATAGTGGATCCGGGCGCCGGGAGCGGTGCCGGATATCCCCAAGCAACAATCAAGGAGCCGCATAACACATATGAAGATTTCAGCGAAAAGCCTTGTAATCCCGATCCTGGCCCTGGCATGCCTTTTATCATCCTGCGAGTTCAGCGATTCATCGGACGATTATGCAATTACCCCGATGGTTCTTTGCAGCGGGGGCACAGCCAGCAATAATTTCACCGTCGAGTATTACGTTGATAATGAATACATCATCACCGACACGCAGGAAGGCGCGGACAGCACCCTGTCGGAACTCCCCCTGGGAAAAAAAGGAATAGTGACGGTGACGGCAACCAAGGCGGATGAGACCTCCTCCATGACAATAATAATTTACAAAAACAACAAGATGGACAGGTTCAGCAATCTCGCCTCGTGCACCAGCAGCACCTACACGTCTTGCTCGAACACGCTGGTTGTATACTATGACGTGGATGATGACAGCAATCTGACTAAAAGCGCCTCGAGCACCGATGCCGGCACTGATTCCGATTCGTCATCGACAAGTTCCGAATCCGAATCAAGCAGTTCCTCTTCAGAGTAGCACACGACATCTCCCCTTCGCTCGTCATGGCCCGCCGGTGCCCTTCTCACGGTTTGCCGGTCAGCCCCCGGGCGCGGCGCCGATGACGGACCTGATCATATCTTCTATTTCATGGATTGAAACCGGCTTGATAATATATCGCGATTTATCCATGGCCCCGACAACATTTTTTATCCCGCCTTCATCAAGTCCCGTCATGAAAATAATGCAGGGGTCATAGTTTTCGCGTATCGCACGGGCCGCGGCAATGCCATCAATGTCACTTGCCAGGTTGACATCCATGAGGATCACATCGGGCTTTTCCTTTATCGCGGCGGCTATCACATTGTCGCCCGTTGCAACAGGGATGCACACGTCATATCCTATGCGCATCAGCTCATTCCGGATGTCCAGGGCGACCAGGTATTCATCCTCGGCTATCAGCACCTTCACTCTCTCTCTCATCGCTCACACTCTCTGCACATATCGTTCTTCCCTGAATTCTATCCGGCACATGACGCCATCGCGGGAGCTGATATCGACGGTCCCGCCCAGCTGGAACTCGGCCAGGCCGATAATGTTTTTTAGGCCCAATGTTTCAGTATCACGGGGATTGAGGCCGTCGGGAAAACCGATACCGTTATCGCTGACCGTCAGGGTAATGGTCTCGTCTTTCTTTTCCAATTCGATCCTCAATTCGCCTGTCCGCTCACCGGGGAAAGCGTACTTGAGGGAATTGGATATCATCTCATTCACGATGAGCCCGCACGGGATCGCCGTGTCAATAAGGACTGGCACGCTTACCATTTCAAGGCGCACGGCAACCTTTCCGCTTGAGACCTGGTAGCTCTTCAGGATAAGGCCGGCGAGATCGGCAATATAGTCCTTAAGGTCTATCCTCGACAGGGTCTGCGACTGGTACAATTTTTGATGGACCAGCGCCATCGACTGGATGCGGTTTTCCATTTCCATGAATAGATCGCTCGCTTCCTGGTTCTTCAGGCGCGACCGCTGGAGGCGCAGAAGGGAGGAGATCACCTGCATGTTGTTCTTGGTGCGGTGATAGAGCTCACGGAGAAGCGTCTCCTTTTCCTTAAGCGAGCTTTTGATTTCCTCCTCAGATTTCTTCAGTTCCGTGACGTCGGTAACCACGGCAATGAGCAGGTCCTCCTCGCCGATCCTCATGCTCCTCAGGCGGATCATTACCGGGAATTCGGTCCCGTCCTTTTTCCTGGCCGTCCATTCAAAGTCATCGCTGCCGTTCTGCTGTGCATTGGCGAGTCTCTGCAACGCCATATCCATGGAGGATCCCACCCCGGATAAACTGGCCATGGACAGCTTCAGCATTTCATCCAAGGTGAATCCATACATCATGCCGGTGCTGCGGTTAACATCGAGAATGTTTCCCTTCACATCGTGAACGAACACGGCGTCAGGTATCGTGTCGAGGATGACATGCAGGCGGAGGGTCGCCTCCAGGAGCCGCGACCGGGACTCATTGAGATTTTCGGTCATCCGGTTGAACGCGACGCCGAGCCTGCCAATTTCATCCGCGCCGGACACCAGGACCTTTTCCTGCAGGTCCCCCCTGCCGATGCGGTCCGCCACGCTGGTAAGCCGGATTATGGGACGGGAGATTGTTTTTGCGATAAAAAAAGCGATACCTGTCACGGCTAAGGAGCAGAACAACAGCGCCAGAATGGTAACGGCGCGCTGCTGGCGCACTGCCGCAAGAAAATCGTCCTCAGGCCTGAAACAGATGACATGCCAGGGTTTTATTGAAACCGAAGCAGCCACGCACTGCATGGGGATGGAACTGTCAATGCCCAGATATTCGACAAATGATGAATGCCGGGGCTTCCCGGCGAACCATTTTTCAAGCTCCCCGTAGCGCCCCGCCGGCGTGTCCCGGATGTCGGCGGGGAGACGCTTGATTTTTTTCAATTGCATGACCCTTTCGGATCCAAGCCGCACCATGGGCCGATACAGGTCTTTTGCCCAGGCGCTGTTTCCGAGCTGGATGGCGGCATCGTCGATGAGCATGACCGATGATTTCTCTCCGGACACCAGGGTGTTGCGGTGAATGATCCGCTGGAGCACGGCGGCATTATATCGAACAACGAGATAGCCAATCGTTGCGCCCTCATCGCTCCTGACAGGGCTGCTGAAAAACAACGAGGGCACCGGTGGCGTTGAATGGAACTCAACATCGGACACGACCGGCAGCCCTCCGGCCGACGCCTTGCGGAAGGCTTCGCTGCAACCGGCGCTGGTATCGGTCTCTTCAATTGTTGTGCTGATGAGGGCTCTTCCGTCAGGGCCGTGAAGGGAATAGGACAAGATATTCACCTGGTCGCGCTTTTTCAGGGCCGAGAGGATATCCCTGGCAACACCTTCATAATACCCGCCCCTGACGGGCGCCTCCAGATAGCTTCTGAAGGTCGGAATCAGCGACTCTGTCCGGACGTTGTTGAGATTCGCATCTATAAAGGCCTCTATCTCCATGGCATTGAGTGAAGCCACGTCCTGCATCGCCTGGAGCGAGTTTTTCCTGATGGCGCCGAAAATAATCCGGCTGTCGATAACGGAAAGAATAAGCATCGGGATCAATGCTATGGCAAGAAACGAGACAATAAGCTTAGCGTTGATGCTGGAGCCCCTGAAATCGATCTTCATCATGTTATCGCGCTGCCGCCCGTTTCACGAATGCCGCATCCAGGATTTTTTTCAGGTCCGGTTTTTTTGACGCGTCGCCCAAGCCGATGAAGAATTCAATCTGCCTGTTCCCAACATAGAACAACGATTCAGGGGTTTTCCTGTCCGAGAAAGCTGCAACGTTCTCCCGGAGGGAGAGCAGCCTGCATCCTTTGAGAGAGATCTCATCCGGTTTAAGTCCGGTGACCCTCGATATTATTTTCACGGCGTCATCCGGATGGGCCTTCCAGAATGCAACTGCCTCGAACCACGCTTCGACGAATCCCTGGAGGTCTTCAGCCCTTTTTTCGGCATATATCCCGTGAAACGCCACGACATCAGGCACCATGCCCGGGGTGTCGGCCGTGGTGAACATGATGCGGAATCCTTTTTCCACCGACCGGGAGAGGTAGGGGTCCCAAGTATATCCACCGTCGATGACGGCCGGCATTTTCTCAATGACATTTTCAGGGGACACGTCCACCATGATGACGCTGGAGCGCGATATGCTGTATTTACGCAGGAATGAAGTGACGACGAATTCAGAGCCAGTCAAGGCCCCCTGCACGCCGATCCTTTTATTGATCATGTCCGCCGGGGCGCGAATGGAACTGGCGACCACAAGGCCTTCAGCCCCGTTGGAGTAATCGGTCTGCATGATGACCCGCACGTTGTCGATGTTCGCCTTAAGTATCTCGTACAGACCGGCGAAGGCGCCGTTTATCTTCCCTGCCGCAAAATCCGGGATGATCTGTTCGTAGCTCTGGTAGAGAACCGGCTCGATGGCCGCGTTATGCTTCTTGAAAAAACCCTTCTCCTGGGCTATTGCCATAGGATACCATCCCGACCAGAGAAACCAGCCCACCCTGAGGGGATATCTGGGATGGGCGTCTCTGTCCCCCGAACAACAAAGCGATCCCGAAACCAGAAAAAACGCCAGCAGTACGATCACGACGTGTTTCACGTTCATAAGCATTCCCCCATGATGTGCCGGTAGTTTAAATCTAATACACCCAACCGGGTCTGTCAACAAAGTTACCTTATTCTCCTGCGTCATGAAACGCCTCTTGGTGGAGAGAACATCCCTCGCGTGATTGCGCGATAAAAAGACGATGTGCTGTCATGCGATGAAAAGTCCGTGTCAGGAACGCAAAAGAGTTCCAAAGCCGGAACATCTGCCGCCGGGGCCGGCGTCAGGCTGGAGGGGAATCAAGGTATTTTTCAAGGAACCTGCGCGTTGCCCAGCGAAGGAAGATGTAGGTGTACCGGGCGCCGGCAAGATACATCCCCGCCAGGAACACCAGGTGAGAGGTTCCGTATATGGCGGGGCCGCCCAGGATGACAATGAGGGGCTGGCTGAAATAGATGGAGAGGACACCGAAGAGGGCCACCGCGGGCCAGCCGATGACATAGCTGAAGGCCATGAGAAAAATGCCGGCGAGAATTCTTGCCGAAGGCTTTTCCCTGAAGGGACTCAGGTCGGCCTTTTCTTCCAGGGCCTTCCGGGCAAATTCAGTGCGGGCCGCCCCGCGGGCAATGATCCTCAATACGTTCAACCGGCTTCCTCCAAAGCGGGGGATGCGCGGCCTTCCCAGCGCAACGGCCCCGTGCACATAGTCTCTATGGCGCCGATAAAGGCAACAAAAAAACCTTGACAAAAACCGGAGAGGCTTACAAAGGATTAAGTCTGTTTTTTTGATAGGTCATTTCCAATCCGGACATCTTTCCATGAACAGCGATACTGGCGAAATAATCATTGAAGGGCGGGGACTTACCCTGGGAGAAATTATCGACGTGGCCCGGGGCAGGCGCGGGGTAACCATCAGCCCGGATCCCGCCTTTGCCGGTAAGATAAAGCGCTCACAGGACGTGCTCATGGCGGCCCTTGAAAAGGGAACGCCCGTCTACGGCGTCAACACCGGCTACGGAAAGTCATGCGGGAAGCGCATGGCCATGGAAGTGTCCACCAGGAACGGCTCCAATCTCATCAGGTTTCACGGCTGCGGCACCGGCGCGACCGTCGGCATCCAGGAAGTGCGCGCGGCCATGCTGACGCGAATCCTCTGCTTCTCCCGGGGATACTCCGGTGCCTCGATGGCACTGATACGGCAGCTGGCCGAATTTCTCAACCGCGGCATCACCCCGGTGGTGCCCTGCGAAGGATCGGTGGG
>DAONAJ010000034.1:0-41149 GCA_035400945.1 Spirochaetota bacterium | reverse complement strand
GATCGATGCAAAGGTCGTTCCATCAGTGGAGCGCTGGATTCTGTAGCCGATTTCCTGCCTTGTGAGGTCTTTCCAGGTGAGGCCTATGGCCGTTGCCGATTCCGACGCGGCCTGCAGGTCTTCCGGCGCCCTTAAGACCGGGTTCACCTGGGTCATGGGCTCGGCCACCGCGTTCCCCCTGTTATCGGACTGCCCGGCATCATTGAGGTAATTGTCCTGCCATAATGCCCAGCCGGGACCATGGTCGACAGAGGCAAGCCACCCCGAGTAGGGGTCAAAGCGGTTATCGACGGCCCAGAGATGTCTGCCGTAACCGCCGTTGTCCCTGTCGACGGCCAGGTTGTAGCCGTAGCCCGCCAGGAGATTCCCGGTGACGTAAATGTTGTCCAGGAAGCAGTCATCCCATGTCGCCTGTAAAAAAAACGCTCCCGTGGCAATATGCGACACGGGATTGGTAAGGATATAATTGTTCCTCACCAGGGCCAGAGATCCCGTGAAGTCCCGTATGGTGAACCCGTCCTGGTGGGACTGGCCGCTTCCCGGAAACCATTCCCCCTGCACGAGATCATGGATAAAAGTGCCTTCCAGGGTGACCGGCTCCTCCCCGAAGAAAGCCACGCCGCTGGCCAGGGCGCTTATGTTGCAGAGAAGGACCTGGATGTTCGAGCAGCTGATGGCGATGCTGCCGCAGGCCGGATTGGTGCCGTCGGCGCTCAGGGGAATGGCGCTGCCGTCGATATCGCAGCTGCGGATGGTGTTCTGCAAAGCTCCGCCCCCGCGGAAGAGCGGCATTCCCCGGCCGATCGATGCCGGACGGAACCAGCAGCGCTCGAAGGTGATGTTCCCGGCGGAAATGTCGATGCCGCCCATTTCAATCCGCTGTCCGGCCATGACGGTGCCGGCGGGAACGAACCAGGTGCCGTATTGGACCTCGCCGGCCGGCGGCTCGTACAGCGGCAGGGTGCTCCGGTCGATCCCGGCCCCCGCCAGGCCCGTGTTGCTCCCGTCGAGCTCCCACCCTTTCAGCGCCGTGACCGGCGCCGGCAGGGAAGGAGGTATTGACGGTTCCCCCGTTCCTGTCTGGTCCAGCAGGGACATCAGAAGGGCGGCGCGCTTTTCATGTATGGAGCCGACGCCGCAGGACAGGGTCATGCCAAGCAATAGTATGAATTGTAAGAGAGTTATTATCTTGTTCATCGGTATTTTTTTCATGGGCGCCTGTTCTGGATTATTGTTCGCTACTCATTGCACAGAGGGAAACATTCTCTGATTTGCAGGTCCTCGCGCTTCACGCCCTCGATCTCCATGATGAGGTCGGGACCGAAAACCTGTGTCGGCGTTGCATAGTCGGTTTGTATCCTTCCTTTCAGAACCTTTTCAGCTATAAGGAGGGTCGTCATGCAGGTCAGCTTGTAACCCTCGGGCGTGGTGAGACGGGCTGACGCTGTCCTTCCGCCTTTTCCCTCCGCGGTGATGACAAAGACCGACCGGTCCCGGTTCCTCTCCTCTTCGGAAGGGCCCTCCGGCTGGCGGTCGGCGTATTTCATCAGTACCCGCTTTGCATCGGCGCCGTAGGCCATCAGTGTTTCAAAATTATCGGCCATGCCGGCGGAGAGATCCAGGTAGTGCGTGCCGGTCCTCAGGCACGACTCGAGGAGCGCAACTGATGTGCGTGAGAAGGGACCGGCGGTGTTGACGAGAACGTCCATGTCATGGATGGATTTGTCGACCTGCTTCGCGTCGCCCAGTTCAAAGGCGCGGTGCTTGAATCCCAATCTGTCCGCAACGGCCTTTACCTTTTCCTCGCTGCGCCCTGCCAGGCAAGGGTCCATGCCCCGGGATTTAGCCGCCCCGGCAAGGAGTTTTCCCGAGTAGCCGGTCGCGCCGTAGATCATCAGCTTCTTTTTCAAGCAATCCCCCCATGGTGCGTGTATATATTTCTGTTATATCATTCCAGCTGCAGCAGCATCGTCTTCAGGTATTCGGTTTCCGGGCAGAAGATGCTCACGGGATGGTCGCAGGGCTGCCCGTGCTTCCCGATGATGGCCGCTTTCCGGCCCGCGTCGGCGAAGGCCTCGAAGACCACCTTCTGGAAAAGTTCCATGGCGATGAAGCGGGAGCAGGAGCAGGTGAGGATGGTCGCCCCGGCCGGGCACCGCCGCGCCAGCTGGAGGTGAAGGTCCTTGTAGCCCCGGCAGGCCCGGTCCACGGAGGCCCTGTTCTTCGCCAGCGCCGGCGGATCCAGGATAATAAGTTCCGCGTCTATGGTCTCGTTCCGGAGGTACTGGAAGATGTCCGCCCTGGTATATTCGCATGGCGCTGCAACGCCGTTTAGCTCCATGTTCTTTTTTGCCAGCCCGAGCGCGTCTGCGGACGAGTCAACCGATACGACCGATACCGCGCCTCCCATTCCAGCGGCCACGCTGAAGCCGCCGGTGTAGCTGAAGAGGTTCAGCACCTTCCGGCCCCGGGCCAGGCCTCTCACCAGGACGCGGTTGTCCCGCTGGTCCAGGAAGAAGCCGGTCTTCTGCCCCGCGCCGACATTGACGTAAAATGACATGCCCGCTTCGTTCATCACGAGCTCCGCCGGCGTTTCCCCGAGGAGCTGTCCCTGCGCAGGGGCCAGGCCCTCGAGGGCCCGGCCCTCGTGATCGCTCCGCTCGTAGATGCTGGACGGGTTCAGCTCCTCCTTTAAAATTGTGACGATGGATCCCTTGAGCCTGTCCATCCCCAGGGTGAGGCACTGCAGCACCAGGTGCCCCCCATAGCTGTCGACGATCAGGCCGGGAAGGAAGTCCCCCTCGGAGAAGATAAGGCGGTACGAGTCGGTGTCCCGGAGGAAGGGGTTCCCGGCGCGCCTGGCCGCCGCGGCCCGCACCAGATCCCGCAGATAGTTATCGGTGACCTCAATGTCTCCGAAAGAGAGCATCCGCACCGCGATCTGCGTCCTGCTGTTGTAATAGCCGCAGCCAAGGTGCGCTCCGTGTCCGTCGCACACCGCAATGATATCGCCGTCTCCGATACCGGGGTCCCTGCGGCCGATGGCGCCGGAAAAAATCCATGGGTGCCGCCGGAGAAGGGCTTTCTCCTTGTGTTCTTTTAGATATATTGTTTTCATGTGATAAATCGTGCCAGATGGAGCTGCTTTTCTATTTTTTTCAGTGGTAACCGGCTCAAGAAGGATGTCAATACTTAATTGGCTCCCTTGCCAGGAACACCCCTGTTCTTCCTCTCTATTTATATCCTCACCCCCTCGGTCCCCCTCTTTCGACCTCACCCGCGCTCTGCGCGCCCTCTCCTTACCAAGGAGAGGGGATTAGGGGGTGAGGTGATGCATATATTAAGGCAGGCGCGGTCACGTGACCGCGCCTGCTGCAACGTGCCCCTGTGAGGGACATCGGGGTAACGGACAATAATACGCTAATACAGTGCGTTACTTTTTCCGATCTCTTTTATTGATATGCCTCGAAAAGTTTGTATCTTATGCTATGCGGCTCTGGTCTAAGAAGTATGAATGAAACGCAGTACCAGACATTCGTCCATGATCACCAGGATGAGATCGTGGCAAAAATCAGGGAGCTTGATAATTTTCAGGATGCCGATATCGCAATCCTCAAGCGCCAGATCGTGAACGGAATCAATATCCGCAAACACATGCCCGTCGTTCCCTTCGAAGAAATCAAGCAGCTCATGGTGGGTTACTTCGCCATCAAGTTCATCGAGGATGAGCTGGGTTTCGAATTCTGAACGATCACGCTCCATGGAACTTTTTTCTATACAGAATCAGCATTTTGCATTCAAATGGAGCAGCCAGCCTCCGGCCGCCTGATTTCCGACAACCTGTATGATTATCCTACTGGCGGGACGGTTTCCACAGCATAATTTCTTGACGTGAAATCAGTTTTTTATAATCTTGTGATATGAAGTTCATCATTCTCATCGCGCTGTTTATAGCCGTCCAGACATCGCTTTTCATCCATATATATTGCCTGGTCGGTTATATATCCACCAAGAAGATGGAATACTTCAGGTATTTCATGATCACCGCCGTCACCAACATGCTCCTCAGCATCGCCCTGGCGACTATCGTCATGACAGACTCGAAGGTGCTGCGCGGGATCAGGCTCGACGTGATCTATGTCCTCGAGGCGGGTCTCATCTTCATCTACATGATGACCATCAAGGTGCGCATCATCGTGATAATCATCAGGCGCCTCCGCGACCCGAACAATTACCACTTCTCCCACTTCGGCAAGAAGATATACAATACCAGCATCGTCAACTTCCAGGAAGTCGCGACCTTTTTCATCACGTTCCCCTTCACCCTGATTGCGGGGGCGTATTTTGTCGTGCGAGTATTGAGAATGTAGCGTCACGGTTCAGCTTTCAGAGGGCGATGCGCTCTGAGCGGATCGGCTCACCGAAGAATATCGTGCCCAGCTCGTCGAAGAGTTCCGTTGAATCAGTCGTGTGGAAGACGACCGAACCGTTGCGGGAACAGCGGCGGTCCATGTCGGGATGCCTCTTCAGGTAATCGATGAGGCTGTCGGCCACGATCTGGTCCTGGGGTATGACCGTAACGTTTGTCGGCGTGTGCTTCCGGATGGTGTCCATCAGGAGCGGGTAGTGGGTGCAGCCGAGAATGATGGCATCGATGGCAGGATCCGCTTCCATGAGCCGGCTGATGTTCTTCTGCACGAAATAGTCGGTGCCGGGCCCGGACAGCTCGTTGTTCTCCACCAGCGGGACCCACATGGGGCACGCCTCCTGCGTCACCGTGATGTCGGGAAAGAACTTCTGGATCTCCAGGAGATACGATCGGGAGGTCACGGTCCCCATGGTTCCCAGGATGCCCACGTGCCTGGTCCTGGTCACCGAGCCGACAATTTCCGCCGTCGGCCTGATGACGCCCAGGACGCGGCGGTCAGGGCCGATCGCCGGTAGGTCTTTCTGCTGGATGGTGCGGAGGGCCCGTGCCGACCCCGTATTGCAGGCGATGATGACCAGGTGGCATCCCATCCGGAAGAGCTTCTTCACCGCCTCCAGGGTATAGGCGTATACCGTCTCGAAGGAACGCGAGCCGTAGGGATTGCGGGCGTTGTCCCCCAGGTATGCAAAATCATAGCCGGGGAGCTTCCTGACGAATTCCTTCAATATCGTAAGGCCGCCGTAACCCGAGTCGAATACGCCGATGGGATGTTCTGGCCGGTTATTCATTGAAGAAGTTAAGACAGCACCCGGCGCCTGCTGTCAAGTATTAAAGGGCCGCCCTGCCCGGAGGGAATTTTTACGCTGAGGCCGGCAGGCTGCAGATAAAAATATTGACATATATTTCATTGCCATTTTGATTGTTACAATTTGAATATCCCGGTATATTGTATATGTCTGTGAACCGTTTCCTGATACTGACGCTTGCGGCCTTCATGGCTGTGCCCGTCTGGGGCTGCTCCGACGCCGGTGAGGTGAGTATTTCCTTCACCGGAGATATCATCATGCATATTCCGGTGAAATCGTCGGCGAGCGCCCACAATATCATCGATAAGGACACAAAAACCTCGAAGAATAATAACGGGTTCAATTTCCTGTACGAGAAGATACGCCCGGTCCTGCAGCAGTCGGATATCGTGGTGGGCAACATGGAGTTTCCCGTGTCTCCGCCGTTCCAGAGCAGGCCCCGCTACTTCAACTGCCCTCCGGACGGGATCGCGGCCATGAAATGGGCCGGATTCACCATGGTGACCATTGCCAACAACCACCTCCTGGACCAGGGCGAGCAGGGGGTCCCGAACACCCTGCGGTTTCTCCGCCAGTACGGCATGGACTGCATCGGCGTGGCACCCACCGAGGAGATCGCCCGCGCCGGCATCGTCAAGACCGTGCACGGCATCCGTATCGGCTTCATCGGCTACGCCGGCTACCTGAATTATCCGCGGCAGAAAAAGACGACGGGCTACCGCCTTAACTGGCTCTACGACCTTGAGGATGTAAAGAAGGACATCGAAGAGCTGCGTAAAAAATGCGACTACCTGGTCATGGTGTCCCACGCCGGCATCGAGTATGACACGGTGCCGAGCCCGCGGGACGTCGAGGCGTATAAGAAATGCATAGACAACGGCGTGGACCTTGTCGTGGCGCATCATCCCCATCTCCTGCAGCCCATGGAGAAGGTCGTTGCCGCTGACGGCAGGGAGTGCTACATATTCTACAGCCTGGGGAACTTCATATCGAACCAGAGCACGAAGGCGGAGGCGTTTTTCGACGGCGCTCCCATCACGACTCGCGACTCGGTTATTGTCCGCTGTGTCCTCAGCGGCAATGGACGGGGCAAAAGGCCGTCGAGCAGGTTTGAACTCATTCCCGTGTACACGATCAACGTCCTGGAAAGCGGTTCCGGTCTACGGGCGATCCAGACCGTCTCGATAGACCGTGAAATCATCGAGCTAAAAAAACGCCTGGCCAGCGCGGATGTGAAAGAAAAGGTTGACATAGAGAGGCAATTACAGAATCTGTACCAGAAATCAAAGGCGATCAGGATTGCCCTTTACCGGGGCAAGGATATTAAAGAAATTACTTTTTCAGGCAACAGTGGTGGCTATGAGTGATAAGTTAAAGCTTTCGAAGCGCACGATCAAGGGATTTGATATCATCGATATCACCGGCGATATTTCGCCGGACGCGTCCAAGGACATCGTGAAGTTCGTAAAAAAGGCCGTGTCCGGCAAGGACAAGGATCTGTATATTAATCTGGAAGGCGTCAAGCACATGAACAGCGCGGCGCTGTCGGTCATAGTCCAGATGGTTCGCGACCTGTCGTCAAAGAAGGTCAACACCTTTTTCATGAACGTGAACGAGAAGATAATGACCCTGGTGAAAGTGGCCGGGCTCCATAACTTCTTCAAGTTCGTGAGCGACGAGGCCGCCCTCCTCGACAAGATCGAGAAGATGGACAAGGAAGCGAACGCCTGACCGGCAGGCCCCGCCGGGTCAGAGCATCATCCCGCACAATTTCCGCGTCATGGACACTCCCGCTGATTCGCCGGCGGGAGGCGACTCCGATCCCCCCAATACGCAGTAGGGAATAAGCTCCCGGACAAGGCGCTCCGGAAGGACCCCTTCCATGAGCCGTCGCGTTTCGCCGGCCAGGCCGTCAATCCCTTCGTGAAGGTCTTTCTCGCTGAAGGCAAGCTCCCCCCTTGAATTATACAGCATCATCTCCTTGAAGATCACCACCGGCATCCCGTGCAGTGATGCGAAGACCTGTATCCCGTTTCCGGGGCCGTCCGATTCCATGATTTCAATGATGGCGACACTCCCGGCGTCCACCCCTGTTTTCTCCGCGATCAATCCCTTTTCAAGTTCCGCCAGCGCCGTGTCAAGGCGGGAGATGAATATCCTGGCGCCGGTAATCGCCGGTGCCTCGCCGGCGGTGAAGAGCCCGTCGCTCCGCGTTTCCCGCGGATAGATTCTCGACTCCATGTCGCCGCCCCCGGACCCGTGGAACCCGAAGCGTCGCAGGGTGAGGCTTCCGTAGAGGCCCATCCTCTCCAGCGCGGTCAGGAGCGATTCCTTGACAAAGGCCGTGGGGCAGGAGTGGGGAGAATGGGTTACGCCGCCGAGGTCAAGTACCGACCGGAAATTACCATTGAACAGGGACGGCATGAGGAAGAGAAGCATCTCCACGGCGGAGGACACATGGCCTGTGTCAAAGCGGAACTTTCCCGGCGCCAGGGGACTGGGCTTGAAGATGATCGAACCCCCTTCCGACGCGAGGAGGCCGGACCCCGATTCCCCGGTCATGCGGATCATGTCGTCAAAAATAGGACGATATTCGGGGTGCTCCTCGATGAAGGCGGCTCCCCGGCCGATAGTTATCGGTGTTGTTTTCATCAGTGCCAGGGACAGGGCCTGGCGGATGACGAGCCAGTCCGGGTTCGGGAAATCGATAGTTTCCATAGTACTGTTTCCGTTTATTGCATCAATGCATACCGATAACAATCGGTACATGCCATGGTGAAGTGTCAACTCGAGTTTGAGAAACTTATGCCGAAATCCCGGCGGCTGCAGAAGGCCACGCAGGCCGGGATAACAATCGGCCCCAGGGTTGCTCTGACCCCGGGTTCAACCGATAACTATCGGTTCATGAGGGGGGCAGAGTAAACTAACCGATACCATAATCACCGATAACTATCTTATTACCGATAACTATCGGTACCATCGGGGTCAGAGTTGAGCATCCCTCTCCCGGGGATAACTGGACCACGATCAACGGTAAAAATCCATCTTTTTTTGATGCACTGCTGTCACCTTATGTCGTCAGCGTTTAATAAAATTCTGAAACAGGTTGACAATGCCCGGGTCTGGTGATACAAGTTATCCTGCCAGGGGAAAGGGGTAGATCAGGGCCGGTGCCAGTTAGCATGGCTTTGAATAATAAATACATTCACGTTTTATAAAGGGTTTGCTGGTGACACACGATCAAAAGCTCGCTGCCGGATGTCCGGGAGAGAGTCCCGCCATCCAGCTTCACCCGGGCCGATTGACTGCCCTCTTGCTGGCGGCGATGGTGCTGTTCGTATGCGGGTGCTCGAAAAAAATTGACAATCATCCGGTAGCGGCCGGCGGGGTGATGGACCTCTCCGCATGGGAATTTTCCAGGCAGGGAATTGTCGACCTCAAGGGCGACTGGGAGTTTTACTGGAACCGCCTCCTTGCGCCGGAGGATTTCAAGCAAAAACCGCTGGCCGGAACGGTTGAATACATGTCAATGCCTTCATTCTGGAACGACCATATTATCGCCGGTCGGAAGCTGCCGGGGCACGGATATGCCACCATGAGGCTTGCCGTCAGGGTCGGGGGCGGCAAAAACCTCTTCTCCATGATCGTGCCGCAGATGCACACGGCATACCGTCTCTGGGCCAATGGAAAGGAGGTTGCATCAAACGGGAAGATCGGGACCGATAAGGCCCATGAATCGCCCGAGTTTCTTCCCAAGATAGTGGTCCTCGCAACGGAAACAAATATCCTGGAACTGGTGCTCCAGGTCTCGAACTTCCACCATCCCAGGGGAGGCATGTGGTCCTCGATCAAGCTGGGCTCTGACGCGCAGATCATCACCAGGCAGCGTCACCTCGCCGGGTTCCACTCCTTTCTCCTCGGCGGGCTCCTCCTGATGGCGGTCTACCAATTCGGCGTATTCCTGTTCCGGAGAAAAGACCTCGCATCACTTTTTTTCAGCATCCTGTGCCTTGTCATGGCGCTGCGCATTCCCCTTGAAAACGACCGCATGATGCTCGACATGATTCCCTGGCTGGGCTGGGAAGCAACGCAAAAGATATCGTATTTCACGCTATTCTGCTCCCTGATGATCATGAACCTGTATTTGTTCCATCTTTTCCCGGATATCTATTCCCGCGCGATGGTAAGGGCGTCGAACGCCATCAGTGCAGTATTCTGCCTTGCCGTTATTGTGCTGACGGCACAGATCTATTTTTATACGCGGTACCCCTTTTATGTAAACATGCTGTTCTTCGTCATGTATGACGTGTATGTCATTGTCCGGTCGGTTATCCAGAAAAAGGAGGGGGCTGCATACCTCACCGGCGGTATGGTGGTTCTTCTGGCAACGACGGTCATGGATATCCTCTACCACGACAGGATCATCGATTTCGGCAACGTAAGCAGTTTCGGCGTCCTGATTTTCACCATCTCCCAGGCGATGCTTCTATCCGACAGGTCCTCGAGGGCATTCATGAGGATAGAGGTGCTCTCCTCCGAGAAGGCCCAGCTCTTTGCCAGTTCCATCGACATCATCTCCTCGATCCTGCTGGCGAGTTCCACCAGGCTTTTTGAATATACGCAGAATGTCACGAGGATCGCCGTAATGCTGGCGCGGCACGTCGGCCTGGGCCCGGACGGCGTCGAGGAGATACGGATCGCGTCCCTCCTCCATGACATCGGCATGGTCGGCCATGCCGAGGAACTGCATGGCAGGGCCAATCTTCTGTCCGGCACGGAGCGGCTGATTCTGGAGAATCATCCCCGGAAGAGCAATGAGATTATCGAGAACCTGAAGGGCCTGGCGGGCGTCAAGAAGATCATCGCCCAGCACCATGAGCGGTACAACGGGTCCGGCTACCCGTCCCGCCTCGCGGGAAAGGAGATCGTCATCGGGGCCAGGATCATCGGCCTTGTCGATGATTTTGTCGCCATGCTGGGGCGCCGGGAATACCAGACTGACGACAAGAAGGGGAGGATCATCGCGGAGCTTGTCCGGCAGAAGGGCCTTCTTTACGATCCCGTGCTCGTCGATGCCCTGATTCAGCTGATCGAAAAAATAAACCTTGTGTACATCATCGATGAAAATGATATTCTCTACGAGAAGAACGGCAACGTGTCTGAATGGGTCTTCCCCAGCAATGTCAACTATGAGATGTCCGTGGTTGAGAAGGTCATTGCCGAAGTGAAATCGCGGGCCAGCGTCAGGGACGATATTATCGGCCTCGTGGAGGCCGGCCTCGGCGAAGTGATCAGGAACGCCATCATCCACGGTAACAAGTACGATGAGGCCAAGCGGGTCACGGTAACGGTTGCCCTCCTGCTGCGCGACGGCAGGAATGTCCTCGAGTTCAGGATCACGGACCAGGGGGGCGGCATGGACCTGACACGCTACAATCATTTCAAGGAGGGCCGCCTCAAGCTCTACGATATAGTACGCGAGATGAAGCAGCGCATGCACTTGCTGGAAAGCCACGAGTGCAGGGACGTTTTCGGCGCCATGAACAGGAAACTGCAGGAGTTCCTTATGGATTACTTCATCAATTATAACCAGTACCGCCGCCTCGAATCGCCCGAGGCCACGGGTGGCATCGGCCTCATTCAGGTGATGCAGACCTTTGACAACGTGGATTTCCGGCCGGTCATCGTAAACCATGCCCTCTGCGGCATGGAGGTCGTCCTGGAAAAGTTCATTGATTGAGGCGGGTGGTGCGCTGTCAGCGCACCGGGCCGATCCGGTCCATGCGCGGCTCGTAGCTCTGCGGGTCGATTGACAGCCACCGGAACACGATCTTCCCTATGATGTTTTCCTCCGGCACGAATCCCCAAACCCGGCTGTCCGAGCTGTTGTCCCGGTTGTCGCCCATGGCGAAGTAGCTATGGGCCGGCACCGTGACTTCCTTCATGTCGTCAAGGAAGGTCGCTGCATATGAATGCTTGACGTGGTAGGTCCGGCCGCCCAGTCGTTCCTCGTAGGTCATGCTTTCCGGCGTCTTTTCAACGAACCGCAGGTCAAGTTTTTTCCCGTTTAATATGACGCGCTTGTCCTGAATTGCTATCCTGTCGCCGGGGACCGCGATCACCCGCTTGGTGTAGCGGACCGACTCGTCGCCCGGATACCTGAAGGCGATGATGTCACCCCGCGCCGGGGCGCAAAACCGCATGATATCGGTCTTGGTGAAGGGGATCTTCAGCCCGTAGGCGAGCTTGTTTGAGAAGAACTTGTCCCCTTCAAGGATCGTCGGGTTCATGGAGCCCGTGGGAACCGAGTAGTTGCCGAACACCGAGGCCCTGAGAAGAACGAGGAGAAGAATGAACATGACATTATTGATGGACGCCCTGCTGGTGAGCTTCTTTATAACGGTTTTGAACATGATTGTCCTCCGCGTGCGATAATTACCCTTATTTGAACATCGGGGGGCGATAAGTTACGGAAAAAATAATAAATCCCCCGATGGGTCCGCAAGCGTTTGCGGACCCATCGGATGAATGGATCTATCCTTGACTGCCGATAACAATCTCCGCAACTTTTTTCCCGGACAAAAGCATTCCCCCGAAAATGGGGCCCATGCGGGGTCCGCCGCAGGCAGCGTTTGCCGACATGCCTGCCACGTAAACATTGGGACATATCTCCTTGGTATTGTCGATGGTCATCCGCTCGGCCCTGTCCGCCCAGAGGGAGCGCTCGCCGATAATCCCGCCCGTGTCCGTGTTGAAGGTCATGCCTGCCTTCCGGGCGATTACCTTAAGCACCTCCATGTCATGCCCTGTCGAATCAATGATGTTTCGCGCGGTCACCGTAAGGGGGTCGACGTGAAGGCCCGCCATCCCGACTGCGGTCCAGTTGATGACCAGGCCGGTGACAGCATTTTCCCGTATGACAACGTCCTCGACGCTGATACAGTTGAAAATCCTTGCGCCTGCCCTGCAGGCATGGGAACAGATGGTTGATATCGCCTCCACCGCGTCGGCGGTGTGATACCCCGGCTCATACTCGGCGGTGTTTACGCCGAAGACGTCGAGTATCTCCTTGCCTTCGTCCTGCACGACGATCTCGTTGAACATCATCCCTCCGCCCCACATGCCGCCGCCGATGCTGAGCTTGCGCTCGAAGACCGCCACCTTCCGGCCGGCCCTGGCCAGGTAATAGGCGGCGACGAGGCCGGCTGGCCCCGCCCCGACAATTGCTGCGTCCACGTCGGTGTATTCGATGAATTTTTTCGAATATCGTTCGACAATGGCCCTGGTGATGGTGCGCTCATTTAATTCCATGCTTCTGTCTCCTGTTGTTTTTTTAGTGCAAAAAAATGGAGTCATTCCGTTTCGGAATGACTCCATGATTATAGCCTGCTAGAGTTATATCACTGTCATTCCCTACGCTGGCACTATCCGGTTCAGGTTCAAAGGGTATTATCTCAGCCCCCCGGGGCACCCCTTGACAGAATTGTGAAGGCGTGGCTTCGAAACCGCGCCTTCATGCGTTATTTCATGTACGCCTTCAGCGCCTCCGGTATGTCGATGCCGCCTGCGGCTGTCTGGTAGTTCTCCATGACCGCGGCGAGGGTGCGGCCCGCAGCCAGTCCGGAGCCGTTTAGGGTGTGGACCAGCTCCGGCTTCTGTCCCTGTTCCCTCCTGAAGCGTATCCTGGCGCGCCGCGCCTGGTAATCGGTAAAGCATGAGCAGGAGGATATCTCCACGTAGCGGTTCAGGCCGGGCATCCATACCTCGATGTCGTAAGTCTTGGCCGACGAGGCGGAGGTATCGGCGCTGCAGAGGAGCACGACGCGGTAGTGTAGGTTCAGCTTCTGGAGAACCTCTTCCGCGTCATGGGTCAGTTTTTCCAGCTCATCGAAGGACGTGGACGGCTCAACGAACTTGACCAGTTCCACCTTCTGGAACTGGTGCACGCGGATGAGGCCCCGCGTATCCTTGCCCGCGGCCCCGGCCTCGCGCCGGAAGCAGGAGGACTGCATGGTAATCTTTATGGGAAGGCGGGAGCCTTCCAGTATCTCATCGCGGTAGAGGTTGGTAAGCGGCACCTCCGCCGTGGGGATAAGCGAGAGTCCGTCCCGCTCGATGCGGTAGTACTCGTCCCTGAATTTCGGGAACTGCCCGGTGCCGGTCATGCTGTCGTCGTTGACGATGAAGGGCCCGAATACCTCAGTATAGCCGTGCTCTTTCGTGTGCAGGTCCAGCATCAGGTTAATGATGGCGCGCTCCATGCGGGCCGCCAGGCCCATATACACGTAGAAGCGCGTGCCGGCGAGCTTCACCCCCCGCTCAAAGTCGAGGATGCCCAAGTCCGTGCCCAGGTCGTAATGGGGCTTCGGGGTGAAGTCGAATTTCGGCTTCTCGCCCCAGGTGCGCACCACCGGGTTATCCGCCTCGCTTTTCCCTTCCGGGACGGAGGCGTCGAGGAAATTCGGGATGGAGAGATGCATCTCGGAGAACTCGGCGTCGAGCTCGGCCAGGCGATCGGTGCAGCGTTTGATTTCGTCGGAGTAATCCTGGGACTGCTTCATCAGGTCGTCCGCATTTTCCTTCTTCGCCTTTTTCTGGCCGATCTCTTTGGAAAGCTTGTTCTTCTTTTCCCGGGTCTCGTCCGATTTCTGTATCAGAGAGCGGCGCTCGTTGTTTATGGTCTTCAGGCGGTCAAGGTCGACCACGCCGACCATGTTCCTCTTTTCGAGGAGCTTCCTGATGCTTTCAATGTCTT
Organism: Spirochaetota bacterium; assembly: GCA_035400945.1. Classification (GTDB taxonomy): domain Bacteria; phylum Spirochaetota; class UBA4802; order UBA4802; family UBA5550; genus RBG-16-49-21. The sequence continues at coordinate 27,159 of DAONAJ010000034.1, read as the reverse complement.
CTTTGATGAACTTCGGGTCTATCATGGCGCTACTCCGTATGCGATACGTGGCGGTCCGCGCATCGCGGGGGTTTTGCTTCGTCAGTAACAGGAAAAATCTCATTCAGCAAATTTGTCAAGAGGGAAACCCGGATAATGATTAATAAAGGCACGTCGGCCCCGTTCAATTTTATTGTATCCATCATGCCCGTATCCGGTTGTTAGCCGGGATGTGAAAATATAAGGACGGAACCGTGCCGGGTTGTTTTTCCCCTTGTGTTTTTTTTCTGCTTGATTATTATTTTTGAATTTATGTATTATGCATTAATTAATTCAGCCAGGTATACTTTGCCGGTAGCAAGGCAATGATAATCCCTTGAAAGATGGAAAATCCGATTGGCGCGTACTGCTTCATTGTTGATTGTAAAGCCTATTCTGTTTTTCTCGATTCTTGCTATCATCGAATATATATCCGAACCATGAATGGACTATGAGCCAGAAAGAATATATAGGTCCGGGCCGTATTGACTCTCTCCCGGGCATACTGCGCGGGTTGCATGCTTCGAAGATCCTCGTCATAACCAGCGACAATCTCCGGGAAAAGGCCCTCAATCTGAAGGAGCTTGCCGCCATTACCGGCGAATTCTCTATGACCTGGCAGACTGTGGCCGCCCCCTGCGCGCGCATTAAAGATGTCGAGAAGGGCCTCGACCTTTGCGAAAGCGTCAATCCCGATGCCATACTGGCCATCGGACATGGATATGCGCTCGATGCTGCCAAGGTGATCAATCTCTGCTTCTCCGCTGGCATATCGGCCGCCGGTTTCATCCAGGGTGATGTGTCCGTTCCCGCCAATGTCTCCTGCATGCCTCTTGTCGCGGTTCCCGCTTCGCCCGGATCCGGCGGCGAAGCGACCCGTACCGCGGATATCTTTATCGACCGGGATGGGCATGTCGTCTCCCATGAGCTGCTGCTGCCCGCGGTTTCCATCGTTGATGCTCATCTGATGATGGAACTCGCCCCGGAAAAAACCGGTACCGCCTGCATACATGCCTTGGCCCAGGCCGTTGAATCGTTCTGGTCTATCAACGCAACCGACGGATCGCGGAAGCTCGCGGCAGAGGCCATCCGGTTGATTGTGATGCATATCACCGAACGAGGGGAGGCCGCCGTCGCAGCAATGGCACGCGGAGCAAACCTATCCGGCAAGGCCGCCGACCTGACCGGCCGGAACGCCTGCCATGCCCTGGCCTTCCCCCTGATGTCGGTCGCCGGTGTCGACCAGGGTCACGCCGTCGGCATGATCCTCCCTTTTATCTATCTTTATAATGCCGATTTCAGCATGAAGGATACGATGGACCCCCGCGGAGAGAATGCGGCCCGCGAAACCATGATGGAGTTGAACCGGCTTATGGGTGCCGGTACCTCCCGGAAGGTAGTGGCGAAGCTGCGCTCCCTGATGAAACATGCCGGCATGAAGCCGACCCTCCGTACGGCGGGGATCGCGATAGATGATCTCTCGGTCGTGGTGCGCTCCATCAACTTCGAACTGATAAAGCGCAACCCCCGGCCCCTTAACGATGCGGCTATCCTGAAACTGTTCTGGAGCGTGGAGGGTTTTTCTCTCGGCAAGAGGATCAAGAAAAGCCTGTATCCGATGTATCTGAAAGCGCGGGAGGTGCTTCTTTCACTGCAGAGCCTGGGTGTTTCACTGACGATGCTGGGAGATAAAATAAAGAAGAGAAAAATCGTGGTGCTGGAGCTGGGAGAGGTAACCCTGATACAGTATCTTCATCCCATTGCCATGGCATTGGCTAAACGGACCGGTTCCGTTTCGATATATATTGCAACAAAGGATATCTTTCTCGATTCGGCGGAATTCAGAATATTCGGCGGAATTGAAAAAAAACGGTTTCCCATCCAGCTGGCCAAAAAGCTCTTCCTGGCGGATCTTTATCTGGCCGCCTATCTTCATTCAATTGGACCGCGGCGTGCAATCCGATTGCATGTGTTCCATAATCTCCCGGTAAAACATGAGTCGTTCCGGTACCAGGATTTTGTCAATTTCAACAGTCATTTCGTTCTCGGCGATCTTACCCTGAAAATGCTGGAAACCACGTTTCGGAAGATCAATGTTGATTCGAAAGACGTCCGCATATTTAAAGTGGGGTACCCCAAATCCGATCCTCTCCTGCGTGGAGATTACCGCCGGGAGGAGGTCCTTGAGGGGCTCGGGCTAGATCCGGCGCTTCCCACGGTGCTTTATTCGCCCTCATGGGATGAAGGCATGTCCCTCCGTTCCTTCGGGGAGCGGATAGTCGAGCTTATAGTCGGCATGAATGTGAACCTCATAGTCAAGCTGCATCCGGTGAGCTATTCACCCCCCGAGCATCCCCTCTTTTATTCCTTCACCGGCGGAGTGAACTGGCGGGAGCGGTTCAAGCGGTTCGAGGGCCTGGGCAATTTCAGCCACGTGATATCAATCCAGAATATAAATCCGCTCCTGGCGGCCAGCGATATCATGATAACGGACTTGAGCAGCGTGGCCCTGGAATTCATTCTTCTGGACCGGCCTGTGATCTACATAGAATGCCCTTATTTTTTTGAACGCATTCTGCCGAAAAACTACATCGGGTGGGGCAATATAGACAGTGACTATATCAAGAGCAATCCCCTGACCAACGCGGGGAGGCATGTCGGCATCGTGGTTGAAAACATCGAGGAATTGCCCCAGTACGTCAGGCGCTGCATTGAGAACCCGGGTGAGCTCTCCGCCAAACGCAGGGAGCTTGCCGAGACCCTCCTCTATAACCGGGGGCATGCGTCCGAAGTAGCTGCAGACACCATTCACGATCTTCTCTTCAAGCCGCGCGGTTCCAAGATCTTCAATGAGCTGTAATGGAATAGCATAATGCCATTTAATAGTATTTTAAAAGCCTTTAAAAAAATAAAAGAGCCCGGCGAGCTTCGGCGTCTCCTGGCGAACGCGTCATGGCTGGCGTACGACCGTGTATTCCGCCTGGCCCTCAACCTCTTTGTGGTGGGCTGGATGGCGCGCTATCTGGGCCCGAAGCTGTATGGAAACTATGACTATGCGACAAGCATCACCATGGTGGTGGGAGTAATAGCCGCTTTCGGGACCAACAGCATCGTCGTCAGGGACCTGGTCAGGAACAGGGCGCGCACCGCCGAGATACTCGGCTCCGCGTTCCTGATCCGTCAGTTCGGCGGCATACTGTCTGTCATTATCTCCATCGCGGTGGTTTTCATCCTTAATCCCAATGAGCCGATGACCCAGCTCCTTGTCGTTGTCGTTTCCGTCACGTATCTGTTCGCCTCGGTTGATGTTGTTGATCTTTACTTCCAGTCCCTGATAAAGTCAAAGTATTCGGTCATCGCCAACAACACGGCCTTTTTCCTGCTCAGCATTATCAGGATACTCCTGATAGTATACAAGGCGCCTCTGATGGCATTTGCCATAGCGGGCACGGCAGAAGTAGCGGTCGCCCAGATCGGCATGCTCATCGTTTATCGCCGGGTGTCCGGCCACTTTGTTTTCAAGTGGAAATGGAATTTCGTTCTGGCAAAGCAGATGTTTCACGACAGCTGGCCGCTTATGCTGGCCGCGGCGTCGCAGCTGTTGCTGCTCAAGATAAGCCAGGTCATGCTCGGCAATTTGGTGTCTTACAAGGAACTGGGTGAATATTCGGCCGCGGTTAAAATTTCCGAAGTCTGGTATTTTGTCCCTTTTGTGATTTACACGACCATGTATCCGAAATTGATAGAATTCAGGGCCATCAGCAACGAGCAATACATGCGCAGGATGCAGGACTACTTCAGCATCATGGTTTTCATTTCATATCTTGCCGTTATTCCTACCTTTTTCCTGAATGAATGGATCATATATATTATTTTTGGATCGCAGTATGTGAAGGCCTCTTTTATCCTCGGCATCCACATCTGGGCGGGCCTCTTTGTCGCCATGACCACGGCGCGCAATACCTGGTGCAACATCGAGAACGATACCAGGAGCGTTCTCTATTCCACCCTCGCCGGGGCGTTGCTCAATATCGCCTTGAACGTTCCCCTGATAAAACTGTACGGGGGTGTCGGTGCCGCTGTTTCGGTCATGATCGCCCGCGTAATTACTGGATTCCTCTCGACGCTGTTCATGTCGCGCGCCGTATTCATCATGCAGGTGAGATCCCTCTTCTTGCACGGGTTCTGGCGGATTGTCAAGGAGGATATTCTGAAATAACCGGGAAAGGGTCGTCTACATTTCCATGTTTCTGTGAGCTTCGAGAATCCGGTCAAGATCCGTAAAATCGATATCATGCTTTCGCCGCAGGGCAATGATGCGCTCCAGGTCGGTCAGGTCAAGCTCCTGGGCCCTTTTGTCTTTCAATACCATTTCCAGGTCCGTGATATAGTTTTCATATTTCCGCTTTTCCGCTACGATTATGTCCAGCAACGTTTTGTCCGGTTCGCTGCCCTTCTTGAATTCGATTTCACGCTCAAAATCGGTTTTATCATTTTCATGGGCCCTCCGGTAGGCGATTATCGAGTCCAGATCCTTGTTGATAATGGGAAGCCGCATATCATACCTCCTTTTCTGCATCTGTATATGATAGAATCATTGCATTTCTGAATCTGTCATTTCGAACACCGCCTGCCGGGGTGAGTAATCTTGGAATATATGTGTCCCCTTCAGATTTCTCCTCATCGTGGAATACCGGGATTTATCAAAATGACATTTTTTCTCCATCTCTAATATAAATATATTGGAATTATAAGGGAAAATCCCTAAAAAGATCGGCACTATTATGATAATAGTAATTTGCCGTATATGAGGGAAGGGCATATTCCGTGCCATGGCGGCGACAGCGTTTCATGCTTTTCCGCCTCAACGGGAGGATAACCGGCGCCGCCCGAGTCGATCACCCCCGGCATTGCGGTCCTGCACGATAATCCGTCTTCTGGAATCAAGCGGCAAAAAAAATGCAACCTGCCGCGCCTGTCCCCAGTCTGTATCAATAATGGCCGAAACGGCTTCAGAACATTTCCGGCAGGTTTATCCATGGCAATCACGATCAGAGAGCCCGCTTCATTCTATACCCATTTCGCGGGTTTCATCCTTTCCGCCGCGGGTTTCGCGGCGATCCTCTTTACACCGGTGGCAGATCCCTATAAAAAGACCGCGCTGGTGATATACGGGATTTCAGTCATGGTCCTCTTCCTGGCGAGTTCCACCTATCACGCCTTCAAGAAGGAAGAAAACGGCGGGTCGCTCCTGAGAAAATTCGATCACACGGCGATCTACCTCATGATCGCCGGGACCTACACTCCCTTTATTTACGAGTACCTGTCCGGGTGGTGGCGGTGGGGTATCCTCATCGTGCAGTGGAGCATTGTTCTGGCCGGCGTCCTGATCACCTTCGCCTGGGTCAAGAAACCGCGAAAGCTTTCAGCCGCGCTCTACCTGGCCATGGGGTGGGTTGCCCTGGTGCCCATGTACAAGCTCTGGACGGCAATGCCCGGCGGCGCCCTTGCCCTCATATTCGCGGGGGGCGCGGCCTACACCGTCGGGGCCGTCATCTACGCGAGAAAGCGGCCCGATCCTCTTCCCGGCGTTTTCGGGTTCCACGAGATCTTCCACCTCTTTATCCTCGCCGGGGCCGGCTTCTTCTACTGGGCGGTGCTGCAGTACCTTTCCGCCTGACCATGGATTGATCCGGCCTCTTCGCTTCGATTAATTGTTCCTTGACGTTTTAACCGCTAGTCCCGTAGTGATAACGGGCCGGACGTGTCCGGACTTCATAATAAGAAAATGACGGCAGAGGGCGTGATGATGGAAGACAGGAACGGGATAGATGGCGCGCTGATTGATCCGGAAGCCATAGCGAAACTTCAAAAGGTGCCCAACACGGGCACCCACACCTGCTTCGGGTGCAGCCCGGACAACCCCCACGGCCTCAGGATGGAATTCCATTCCGACGGCGACGCGGTTTACTCGCTCCTGTCGGTCCCTTCCCACCTGTGCGGGTGGGGCGATATCGCCCACGGCGGCGTCGTGTCGACGATAATGGACGAGATCATGAGCTGGTCATCGATGTTCCTCTTGCGCAGGTACATCCTCACCAGGTCGATCACGGTGGATTTCCTGAAGCCGGTGAGGACCGGCAGACGGATAACGGCGGTGGGCCGGGTCCGGGAGCGGACCAGCGAACGCGCGGCCCTGATGGAGGGCCTCATTTACGATGAGACGGGCGATGTATGCGCGCGATCGTCCGGGACCTTCGCGCTGTTTACGTCAGAGGCGATAAAGAAGTTCGGGCTTTTTGATTCAGGTCTGGTGGAATCGTTTGATGAACTATTCAAGGGCTGAGCGGCGTTATAGCAGCTATAATGCCGTGATCGGGCCTTGCGGCGCGGGTTTCCTGTCCAGGTCTCCGGCGAAATTGACAAGGCCGGTCGCCATGAAGTAGAATTCGTGGTCGCGGTTGATGAAATAAAAATTACCGCCCAGTGAGAGGAAGAGGGCCAGTCTTTTGCCCGGTATGGCGCCGCAGAGGCCAAGGTACATTCCCGGCGCCCAGGGGCCCGGCCTCCCGGTGTGCCCGTACCATTCCGCGCGCTCTTTCCGGGTCCGGTACGCGCAGAGGAAGCCCGCCTCAAGACCGACAATGATGAACTGGATTTGCCCCCCCGCCCGGACATTGACGCTGTTGTACAGGAACCGGTATCCGGCGTCGGCGTTGAAGTACAGCGATATGATATGGGCGAAGCCGTAGCGGTAGCTCAGGTACAGGCCGGCGTCATTTTTATCCTTGGTTCGGGCGTAATCGACGGAAATGCCCAGGGCGTTGACCTCCAGCGGGCGGCCCCAGCCCATCTGGTTGGATAGGACAGGGGACGGCAGAACCGCCGCTGAACAGGCGCAGATAATGAACAAGAGAATAAGCCTTGTTTTCATAACAGTCTTTATCCTTGAGATCCCACGGAACCGCTGTCAGTTTATTTTTTCATCAGGTCTTCGATATTGCACCTGGAATAACACTTGTTATGCAGTTCGCCGCAGGTTCCCGTTACGGTTTCCTTTTCCTTGCAGGTGTCATAGGCCTTGTCGCATTCCTTGAGACAGTCCTTCATGGTTTTCTTGCAGCCGAAAAGGGTAACGAGGGCGCAGATAATGGCCAAAATCGGGAAAATCTTTTTCATGAAAAAACCTCCGTTGGATTGATTTAACTGATACTCTATCCCCGCGCTGAGATTTATCAAGAAATAAATCAGCTGACCCGTTTTTTTATTCCACCCGGTTCGGCACGGCAAGATTAGGCGGCACGCCGGGCCGGGAAAAAAGAATTGATTTTATCGCGCCGGTGCGCGATCATACATGCCGTACCGCAACACTGAATGGCCTCTTCGCAGGCTGGCAGGAGGGCTTATGAGAAAGACTCTGGTGCTGTTGCTGACGCTGGTCCCCGCCGCTGCGGTATCCAACCCGCTGCCGCTCGGGGGGCCGGGGAGGACCATTGTTCCTTACATTTCCAAATCGGCTTCCCTGCGCCTCACTGAAGAGCATATTTCGATAAGGGTCGGCGAGACGCGGGAAATCCCGGGGTTTGCCCCGAATTCCAGGATGAAAATCAAGTGTGTCAGTTTCACCTGCACCTTCTATCTCCGCAATACCGGCCCGGATCAGACCGCCCGGATCGGGTTCCCCTTTTACAGCGGCAGGACAACCGCCGGTGAAGGATACGGGGAGATCGATGATTTCCGGGTCTTTCTTGATGGCAGGGCCCTTGATTCAATCAAAGTACAGCAGCGCCCCATGAAGGAAGTCGTTATTTTCAAGGACAGAATAACCGGCGCCGTGGACGGCGGGCTGGTGGCTCTGCTGCTCGGCAGAAAAAAAATAGCGGAAATCCCCGGCCAGCCGGAGATGTACGACTTCAGCCCCCTTGGCAATGATATGGCCGCGATTCGCAGGAACCTGGATAAGATCAGGTACAACAAAAAGCACAAAGCCCTGCTCCTGGATATCATTAAAGAACAGGTGGACCGGGGGGATTTTTCCTTCGCCATGTACGGCAACTGGTATTATTTTCCCGTCGATTTCGAGGCAGGCGCAACGCGCAAGCTTGTTATCACGTATACATCGTCGAACGGGAATTTTCCAGACAGGTCCTTTTATTATGTATTGAAGTCGGCACGGCTCTGGAGCGGCCCTATCGATACCTGCACAGTGGACATTGTTTTTCTTGATAACAATATGGACAGGTATGTCATCCGTCCGGCAGCGTATACCAGGAGGGGTTCAAATGCCGTCCATTTTGAATGGATGAATTTCGTTCCTCAGGAGGACATATTCGTGCAATTTACGGACGCCGAAAACTGATGCCTGTTTGTTTACTGAAACTTCTTTCCGTAACCGGGTGGGATATACATTGAATCAATGCGCGCCGTGAGGAGGGACAGGAACAGGAATGCGCGACTATGTCTTTATATTTCTGGGGGCACTTTCTCTTCTTGTGGGCCTGGCGGGAATTCTTGTCCCGGTTCTCCCCACCACGCCTTTTGTTCTCCTGGCCGCGGCATTGTTTGTCCGTAGCTCCGACAGGCTGTACCGATGGCTGGTGTCGAGCAGGCTCTTCGGCGGCCGCATCAGGAAATTCAGGGAGCAGGGCGGCATGACCATGAGGGAAAAGGCTTCAGCCATCGCCCTGATGTGGGCCATGATCGGGTTATCGTCTTTGCTGGTGGGGTTCAATATGTATGTCATAGCCCTGGGCGCAGCGGGAGCGGTTGTGATGGGATTCGTAATACGAACGGCCGGGCCTGTTGGGTAGGCCGGACACTCCGGTGCCCTTGCCCGGAACCTCTTTATTCAATGGTTATAACGAATTCGTCTTCAATGGTCTTCAGGCTTTCATCGGGGTTCTGGAACCAGAACAGGTATTCGGTCCGCTGCGGCCCCTCGATTTTTTCGACTATCACGGGAATGTTAAAGGTTTTCCTCTCCCCGGCCTTTAAGTTGAAGGATTTCTGTTCCGGGTATCGGATGTTCACAGACCCGGTGCCGCGTTCGAAGAAGAGCTTCAGGTTCTTTGCGTCGCCGTCTCCGGTGTTCGCGATCTCGACGTTGAGCAGGTAGTGGAGCGCCGAAATTTTACTGAAGGTGGATTTGATCTCCAGTTCCGCGAAAACAGTCGTGGTCAATTTCGGCTCCTCCACGGTCACCTTCCCGGTGGCAGGGTCATAGCGGGCGACGATAAGCCTGTTTCTTCCTTCTATGCCGTAGCTGATATAGGGCCCCTGGAACGGGCCGTAGATGCCGTTGTCGTACATGATCTGCATGACATCCTTCTGCCTGCCGCGGTGCGAAGCGATGAGGGATTCGTCCGACGAATAGATGAGCGATTCTACATGTGCGGAATGGTGACGCGCCCCGTCGACGTACAGGCAATTCTTTCCGTCTGCTTCCGTCGCGTTGAAGAGGAGGCGTTTTCTCCCTGGTGAGAATTTCAGATCCGAGACGCTGCCGAAGGGGCCCAGGATACGGCCGTTCCACCGGACATAGGTGCCCGGTTTCTCCTGGCCCCGGCCGTCCGCGGTGTAGGTAAAGGCGAACTGGTTCGTGTCTGCGTCGAATATCTTATGATTGGTCCGCCCTATCAGATATGACTCACCTCCCGCATGAAGGCGGAACAGGTCCCTGCCCGCGAGCTCGCAGTAGGCGCTGTGACGGGTATCGGGAATGAAATCATGGGGCGTATAGTTCTCCGGGGATAGCCGGATAGCCTGGTCAACCGTGTAGGGGCCGTGGGTTTTTCCGTCCACTACCACGAAGTGGGAGAATTCGAACTTCGACTTGATGATGTTGTAATCAAAGGCATAATGCCTGCCGTCACCGCTAAACCGCATGCTCTCCAGTCTCCAGTAGGGGCCGAACCGCTCCCGGCCGATGTGGATATACTTCTCCCCGTTGCGGGGATCGCGGCTTGTATAGGCATAGCGGCCCCCGGTGTGCGAACATATAAACTGAAAATCGGTCTCGGCTGCAGGCAGGATGATTTCGCTGCCGTTGATAAAATGACGCTTTCTGTTGCTGGCATCGGTACAGGAAAAATAGAAGATAGAGTCGTCGGCGTTAAGTGTTACATCGCTTACTTCATGGTAGGGCCCGAATACCTTCCCGTTATAATTGACATAGGCGCCGGCGGGGCTGTTTGCCTTACCGTATCTGACGGCAAAGCTCCTGCCGGTGGCCGACATGGTGACCTTTTCGGAATACCAGTCGTATGGCCCGAATATTGTGCCGTTGATATTGTAGTAATAGTTCCCGTTCTTCCTGTACTTGAAGTAGAACCGGCCGGGGTCTTTTTCGGCCAGGGTCCCGCCATAGGTTCCTTCATAGGGGCCGTATTCCTTTCCCCCTATGTTGACATAGGCTGCCCCGTCCCTGGTGTATTCGACCAGGCAGACGCTGAAGTCCCTGCTGAATACTGGCGCCATGATTTTATCGCAGGGTCCCAGGGTCCTGTCGGCGAGCTCCAGGTATTGCCTGCCGTCCCTCGCATACATGAAATATCCGTAATAATGGTTGTAATATCCCCCCGAGAAGTAGAAGGCGTTGCTCAGGAGAGGAGTGATCCTCCCGCCGCCGAGGAGGACGCGGGTGTTTCCCCCTCCCTTTGGGTCGCTCCAGAACAAAACGGTCTTGCCGTTACCCGGGTAATACCGGATCAACGGTTTCATGTCCGGTTGCAGCTGGTATGATTCGATAGTCCGGGCGTCTGCGGACAGGGAAGCTAGGCTGATCAGAAGGAGTAAAACATAGATCCTCATGGGAACCCCCGGGTTGTGCTCACGGTCGCGTGAAGCCGCCTTACCGTTCGATATTAATGCAGATGATCTCTTTCTTGATTATTTCCCTCGAGCTTATGCTGTTCATGTACAGGGTGACATAGGCCCTGTTGCCGTGAATAGCCGGGGCCTTGTAGTCGACGCTGTCCAGTCTGCCGGGCTGCATGTACTGCACGGTCCATAGCGTTTTCCCCGTGTCTGCGGAGACACACCGGAGCGTGTGCGGGTGCTCGGTGAAATATACATTGCCCTGATAATAGGTGGGCTCGAATATGACATCGTATTTCAGGGAAACGGGTACTTCCCACAGGCTCCTGCCGTCACGGCCGTCCAGGGCGACCAGATAGTGCCCGTCCTCGCCTGCGGTGCTTCCCACGGCGCATATCACCCGGCCGTCCCCGACAAGGTGGGATTTCCCGATGACAATCCGCCCGGTCCCGAGGGGCTTCTTCCACGCGAGCTTTCCGGTGCGGAGATCAACGCAAAAGATGGCCGCCATGCTGTTCTCATTCGTACCGCTGATGAATATCCTCCCCTCATGGGATGACGGGAATATGGCCTCGACAGAAGTAATATCGTCGAACCTCCTGGGGTTTTTATCGTTCGCGGAGCTGAGAATCCAGAGAGGCGGGTTCGTGCCGTGGGTATGGTAGACCATGGTGCTACCGTTATCCGCGCTCATCACGATATTGCCATCGGCAGATATGCCGTTCCTGTACAGGTCGTTATGCGCCCAGAGAAGCCTGCCAGTGGCATCTTCCAGGCACCCGATATCAAGGTATATCCTGCCATTATGCCGTGACTGGGGGGCCTGCCACACCTCCGACCTGGCCGGGTACCGCCAGACCAGTTTCCCCGTATCGGCATTGACGCAGTACACGGTTCCGAAAAACAACGCAAAGGAACTGGCGCCGAAGAAGATGCGGTCTCCGGAAATCAGCAGGGGCGCCGCCAGTTTAATGGGGACCCTGTTGATCACGTGACCCCCCGCGGTCCATGTCATTCCATGGTCCTTGAAATTTTGGTAGGCGCTTACCGTGAAGGGGAAGTGCCAGATCTTTTTCCCGGTTTCAGCGTCAAGGCAGTAGAGGTAGGATTCCCAGTTGGCAGTGAAGTATATCCTGTTGTTATGGTACATGGGTCCGCTCATCCCGTGGAATTCACCCATGTTTCCCTTGTTCTCAAGTCGGTACGTCCAGAGTATGGAACCGAAGCCTGTCTTATCTGTGAAGGCTGTCAATGGGGTTAACACGGCTGCTGCAAGGGCGGCAATAATGATAATCCTTTTCATAAAAACCTCTGGAACATTCCATATTTCTTTTATTCGGAAATGTCAAGCCGTAATGCATGAAAGGGGTATGTTCCCGGGTATGGGTCGTTGAAAAATTCGGCGCGGACAATACTCGGTTGTATCAGACATGCAGGATCATCACTGAAATAAAAAATTCACTGACGTGATAACCGGGGCAATATTAAATGCTTGATTTATTCTTTCGGCGGTGCGAGGTTTTAATGAAGAAAAAACATGTGGTCAGGGGCGGAATCGAACCGTCGACACGTGGATTTTCAGTCCACTGCTCTACCGACTGAGCTACCTGACCACTGTTAAAAACGATACACACATATTATACATGCGGAAATTGTCAATAATAAAATACGGAATATTTTTTTTCATTTTCATCTTTTTGGCGATTGGAGCGGGCGCGGCCGCCGGTCCTTCGTGGGAATACTATTACGAGCGGGGCCAGACCCAGGCGCGGCTCGGCCTGTATAACAATGCCGTCCTCAGCCTGGACATATGCATGGACCTGAACCCGAAGCATTACCCGGCGGCCAACCTCCTCGGCGAGGTGTACTGTAAAATGAACCAGAAGCACCTGGCCATACCCTGGTATAAGAAGTCCCTCGGCATAAACGATAATCAGCCGGACATCCATGTAACCCTCGGGGAGATCTACGAATTTTTCAGCGAAAACGACCTGGCCTTCCGGCATTTTTCCCGGGCCGTGGCCTTAGAGCCGGAAAATGACAGGGCCCGCTGCAGGCTGGTACGCTTCTACGTGCTGCGGGAAGACTACCAGACGGCGCGGACCAATCTCGAGACCAGCTACCGGAAGGAGAAAGAGAGGTCGGCGAAGGGCCTTGCCGCCGCGGCGCGGGCCGCTGAAAAGGGCGATGACAAAAAGGCTGCCGGCCTCTACGAGAAGGTGATCGGGGAATCTCCCTGCGTCACCGAGGCATACCTTGACCTGTACGAGATACATAAGCGCAGGCGCGACTTCGCGGCCGCCGCCGCCGTCCTGGAGGCCCTGAAGAAGATCAGGCCCGATTACGAGAAGGTCTATCTCCTGCTGGGATATACCTATTACACCGGGAGGATGGCGGGACCCCGCAAGCTCCGCATCGACCAGGCGCTGGAGAACCTGAAAAAGGCGGTTGAGATCAATCCCGACAATTATGACGCCTGCTACACCATCGCGGAGATCTATACCGACATCAAGAAGGACATTGAGGCGCGGCAGTGGGAGGAAAAGGGGAGAAAGGCCGAGGAAAGGGCGCAAGGTAAAGACGGGCCCTGATCAGCCCGGGATCGCATAGAAGCGCCCGTCCTTTGTCGCGATGCTGATCTCCCTGCCGAAGAGTCCTGAGATGACGCCGTCGGTCAATCCGTCTTCTATGCCGCCGCAGAACCAGGCCCCGCCATTTTTCAGCATGAAAATATTTTTAAAGAAGGGCGTAATCTCTTCGACATAGTGCGTCACGTAGATGACCGACATCTCTTTGCCGCCGAAGAGGGATTCCAGCGATGAAAGAAAATCCTCCCGAGAAGGAAGGTCAAGGCCCATGCACGGCTCGTCCAGTATGAGGAGGTCGGGCCCGGCCATGACCGCCCGGAGCATCAGGGCCTTCTGCTTTTCCCCGTCCGACAGCGTCCCGAAGGGCTGGCCTGACCTGCCGCCGAGACCGGCGGACTCAAGGAGGCCCCGGGCGCGCTCGTAGTCGGCGGGCCCGGGCTCGTCATAGAGGCCGACGGTGGCATAGGGGCCGCTCACGACGACATCGATGAGCCGTTCATGGCGGTAGAAACGGTCCTTCAGGGGAGTGCTCAGGTACCCGATCCTTTTCCGGACGTCGCGGATGTCGGCGCCCCCGTCACTGCCGAAGCGGCGCACGGAACCCCCGCTCGGGTAGAGATAGCCGGTGATGATCTCCAGGAGCTTGGTCTTGCCGGACCCGTTGGGCCCGAAGAGCACCCACCTGCCGCCGCTTTCGATATCCCACGAGATGCCGTGGAGTATGGTGCGGCCGCTGTCCGGGTAAAAAAGTGAAATGTCCTCAAGGCGTATCATGGCGGCTGTATCCGGGCGCTGGCTTCGTGAAGCGGCTCCCGTTATTTCCCCTCGGCGCGGCGTACGGCCTCAAGCCAGGCCTTCGAGCAGAGTTCGAGGCCCCGGTGGGAGAGATGGACCCCCTCCCAGCGGTTCTCCGGGTCGTCATACAGGATATCATTGTCAGCGCCTATGTAAATCTTTTTTTCCGTGTCAACAAGCTCCCGCAGGGCGTCCTCGATATCCGGGATGGGTCCCGTATCGGTGTAGGTGGCGATGCCGAGATAGACGGGCGCCTTCACGCCCCTGGCGCGGATGCTCCCGAGCATTTCATTGAAACGCTTTTTATAGTGTTCCCTGTTGGCCCGGTCGCCCCGGGTCCTCGGCTCCGATCCTCCCTGGACCCAGAAGATGTGGGTGATCTCCAGGCCGCAGGCCCGGGACTGCTCTATGGCCTTCAGGATGCGCCGGTGCAGGTAGCCGCCCGTCGTCCACTGGTCGATGGTGGTCGTGCCAACGCCGATGGAGATGAATATGACCCGTTCATAGAGTCCTCCACCGATGAGGAGGTCCCCCAGGCGCGTCCACACGCTGCCGCCGTCGCCGGTCGCCCCCAGGAGCGGGTCCGCCGCGCGGTAGCAGCGGCCGTTGAAGAAGTTGAACACGGCTTTTTTCGGCGTGTACAGGGTCTCGCCGTGGTTGCCGGAATTGGACTGGCCGAAGACCAGGGCCACCATGGTCTTCCCGCCTTTGACATCACCGCAGGGAACTTCTTTCCGGCCCGCGGTATCGCGGAAGCCTATGGTATCCGGCATGAGGTGCTCCTTCAGGTACATGAACTGGGGAAAGGGAGGCAGCCGGTGCTTGTGGGATATCAGGCCGTAGAAATAGGAGAGGGTGATTGTGGTCAGGGCCAGTACCGTTATGAAAAATTTTTTCATTTAAATTGCAGACCCCCCTCACCCCCTGAGGGGGCATGTGATAGAAAGCGCGGTCACGTGACCGCGCCCGCGCTATGGCCGCGCGCGCCCCCTCCTGAGGACGGGGGCATAACATAAGAACGCGGATTACTCTATCCGCTTCGCCCTGCGCTTCTTCATGGGGAGAACGATGTCGTTCGAGTCGATGGAATCGAGGTCGGACGCCCGCTGCGGCGCGGCGAAGCATACCAGGGTATCGGACTCCTTCACCGTGAAGACGATCCTTTTTTTCAGCTTGTCGCCGGCGCCCGGCCGGTTCACGAACTTGTAAACGACGAGCTTCTCGCCCTCGTCAACGCCGTCGAAGAGACCCATGTTCGTGACGATGCCGTCCTCCTTCAGCTTGAGGACGCGGCCCTTGAAGGGGATCATGTCATATACGCGCTTGGCCGCGCGGAGCGCGAGCTGGGGCAGGCTCTCCTTGCCGGACTCGGTGACCGTGAACTGGCCGATGATGAACCCCTTCTGGTAGTCCATGACCTGGCACTCGAGGGTGATATGGGAGCCGCTCTCATGATAGCCGCCGTAGATCACGTAGTCCACGGGATCGAGGGCACCGTCCTTGACCTTCGCTTCCACGTCCTCAAGGGTCTGGTTCAGGTGGCCGCTCCCGCACATGAGTCCGCAGGTCACGGCGGCCCTCTTCCGGATGCCGATGGGCTTCATCCTGCCGAACTGGCCCAGGACGAAGGTCAGGTGGCTGGCGATCACTTCTCCCGCGTCCGGGTGGGCGCTGATCTTGCCGACGGGGTCGAAGTTGAGCACCAGGACCGACGGCATGTCACGCGGCGGCTCTTCCGAGGAATAGCCTTCACGGTGGTAGAGCAGGTCGCGGCGCTTCATGACGGCGAGTGAAAGCTTCTCCTGCCAGCCGCGGTCGGGGTTGAGCCGGAGGATCTCCTTCATTTCGTCGATGTAGAAGTTGTCGTATCCTTCGGTCCTGTAGTAGTCCATGAGGAGCTCCCGCGCCTCAATGTTCATCGGGTTCAGCATGAGGGCGCGCCGCAGGTACATGACGGTCTGGTCCGGGAAGTTCTTTTTTTCCCTGCTGATGGCAAGGTCATACTGCTCGCGGTTGAGCATCACCCGCGCCGGATGGCCGATCTTGAAGTCGCGGAACACGAGAAAGTCCTCCACCCTGCTGCGGAGTATGGAATCGGACGGGTCCTTCTTGAGCGCCTTGAGGAATTCTTCCAGGGCGTCTTCCCGGCTGCCGGCCCGGTCATGGGCCACCGCCAGGCTGTAGAGGAGCGTCCCGGAGCCCAGGTCGGATATGGCGGTGTTGAAGTACCTGACCGCCTCGGGATATTTTTTTTCCATGAGGGCTATGTAGCCGAGGGTCCGGTTGGCCTGGTACGCCGACGGCTGAATGGAGACGGCGTTGGCAAGGGCGTCCTTCGCCTCGTCCAGGAAGTCGTCATCCTCGCTGTTGAGGAACTGCCGGAGGAGGATCTCGCCGTAGAGGGTGTATCCCCGCGACGACTCGCTGTTGGTGTCTATGGCCTTTTCCACGAACTTGCGCGATTCCTTGTACCGGTTCTCGGCGCTCTTGATGTCCGCCATCAGGAGGAGCGAATCGTAATGATACGGATCGATGCGGAGGATGGTCTCCAGGGTGCGCCTGGCCCATATCCTTTTGCCAAGGGCGGTGTACACGGTGGCGATGCCGAAGCGGGCGTCGAGGTTCTGCTCGGAAAGCTTCAGCGCCCGGTCGAAGAACTGTATCGCCTCGCTGTAGCGTCCCATGGCGGTCAGGGCCCGGCCCATGCCGACGAGGGAGTCCGTCGACCTCTTGTCCAGGGCCAGGGCTGAGCTGAACTGGTCATAGGCCTGTTCGTAGGCTTCCACTTCCAGGAACGCCTTGCCCTGGCCTATGAGGGCATCCTTGTATTTCGGGTTTTCGTGGAGAGCGTTCCTGAAGCTGATGATGGCCTTCTTGTAATTCTCCTTCTTGAGATAGTTCCATCCGTCCTTGTTGTACCCGATGGCGTTCTTGTCCGCGCCATGCCCCTCGGTGAAGGAAACGGCTGCGGCTACGACCAGGGCCAGGATGGCCGCGGCTGCTTTATGGAATGATGATCGTGGCTCTTTTATCATAATCATTTTATTGTATTGCCCACCGCAATTGGGGGAGACTATATTGTTGACTGCTGCAAATCTCTTTTTTCCCGGGGTTAAGGGGCGGAGCCCCTTACAAGCCCCCCGCAGGGGCTTTGCTGAGAGTGCGAGACGCAGTTTCGCAACGAGCCTCTTTCATACAAACCAAAACAATTTCTCCCGAAAAGTCAAGTGAAATATGTCTCATTATAATAGTAAGGATAGTTATCGGTCACGGGGACGGTAATTAAAATTCGATAAAAAACTGTTGCAATAATCAAACAGGATCGGGGAATATCAATCTGCAGGGATCCATTGCACAACCGCGGGGAGGGGGATGCCGTGAAGATCACGTCCAACATATTCCTGGTAGGGGGCTCGAACAAGTCGGATTCAGCCGACGCCGCCATCTACCTGATACGGTCCGGCTCCGAGGCGGCGCTGGTGGACGCCGGGACCGGCGGCGGGACAGATCGCGTGCTGAAAAATATACAGGGCGCCGGCATCGAGCCGCGCGCCGTCAAATACCTTTTCCTCACCCATTGCCATTACGACCACACCGGCGGCGCCGCCGCCATAAAGAGCGCCACCGGCTGCAAGATCGTGGCCCATGACCTCGACGCCGCCTTCCTCGAGGCCGGTGATTCTGAGGTGACCGCCGCGTCCTGGTACGGGTCCTGGATGGAGCCGCTGAAGGTGGACATAAAGGTGACCGACAGGGAGAAGTTCTTCACCGTGGGAGAGCTGGAGGTGGCCTTTTACCACGCGCCGGGCCATTCGCCCGGTTCGGCCGTGCTCACGACCGTGTCGGACGGCAGGCTGGTCCTCTTCGGCCAGGACGTGCACGGTCCCCTGAACGACGCCCTCCGCTCGGTCCGGAGCGATTACGAGAAATCGCTGGAATTCATGCTCTCACTGGATGCGGACATCCTGTGCGAGGGCCACTTCGGCGTGTACGTGGGCAAGGAAAAGGTCCGCGATTTCATAGAGTCCTTCCTGTAAAAGGTCACCACCCTGCAATGGCGGATAAAATAATACAGACACAGAAGCGTGAAGCGAGGAGCCCCGGCGCGGCCTTCGTCCTCTCCCTTTTTTTCACCGGCCTGGGGCAGATGTACAACGGCGACCTGGCGAAGGGCGCGGTGTTCCTGCTTCTGCGGACGGCGGCGCTCCTGGCGGCGCCGGCGGCCATGGTGACGCGGGATCCCCTGTCCGGCATCATCCCCGTCATATGCCTCGGGGCGGCGGCACTGGCGACAGCTATCGCCTCCCCGGTCGAGGCCATGGCGCGGGCCAAAACCCATCGGGAACTGCCGGTACGCGGCTATAATTCCATTGCTGCCCATGGCGGGTTCGCCTTTTTTGCAACGATCCTCACCGCCGTCGTGGCCCTGACGCTGGCGGTATTTTTCAACACCGGCAAGGTGACGGACAGCCGCGGGGAACCCCTCCTGGAGCGGGGTGACATCGTGCTCATATACCGTTACGCGCCGAACGGTTACCGGCGGGGGGACCTGGTCTTTCTCCGGGACGGTTCCATCGGACGGGTCATGGCCCTGCCCGGTGACATGGTCAGGTATGATAAGAATATTTTTTACGTTAACGGCAGAATCCTTCCCCTCGGGTATCTTGCCGATGACGCCATCGGGCGTTTTTCAAAGAACCGGTCCGATGTCCTGTCTGAGACGAACGATCTGCGGAAATACCCGGTGCGGTTCAGGCAGTCTCCGGAGGTGACCCTGCGGATCATGCCCCTGCTTGTGGCCAGGGGTAATCTCCTGATTGCCGCGGATTCCAGGCTGAAAAAGGATTTCGCGCGGACCGTCATGACCGATGATGTCTACGGCCGCATCGAGGGGATCCTCTACTCCCCGTATTTGAGAAGGATAGGGAAGAACGCCTGCGGGAATCTTAAATGATAGATGTCTGCCGATAACTATCGGGTCTTAACGCCAGATATCTCCCTGTTGCTCTGACCCCGGACAATTTATATCCGGCATTTGTCATCTGAACGCATGTTCACCGATAACTATCGGTTCCATTTCATCTTTTGTCCGCATTTTACTCTGACACCGGATTACGCGCTGAAGGGAAACACGATGAAAACCGCGATGTCCCATACGGTATGGCTCACCATGTTGATGAGCGGCGACCTGAAGCGGAAATAAAGGAGCCCCCAGAAGATGCCGCAGACCATGGCGGCCAGGACCAGCATGAGGTTCCCGCTGGCAAGATGGACCGCCGTGTAGAGGGCCGTTGCCGCGGCAAAGCCGGCCCACCTTCCGAGGTGCCGCGACAGTCGCCGCTGGAGAAAGGCGCGCCAGAACAATTCCTCACCCGGACCGATAACTATCGCCATGAGCAGCGTGATCCGCAGGGGCGATGCGCCGCCGCGGAATCCGTAAACCGCATCGATGTTCCTGCCGGCAAAATCGAACAGGTACCGAGACGCAATATTCCCGACTCCGAAGAGGATATACAGGGCAAGGGCCGCGGCAAGACCCAGGCCGATTTTCCGCGCCGGGTTTTCGGCCAGGTCTCCCCGCAGGCCGTCACGGTAGTCCCGGTCCAGAACCGCGCCGGCGGTTATCAGTACCATCAACGACGCGCTCATCCACCACCAGAAATCGAGGGGCCCGGCTCCGCGGGTTATAAAAAGCGGTATAAAAAATATCGATGCAGCCAGGGCGAAGAGGGACGTCAGGATTGATTGGCGTGTTTCATTATTGTTGAACGTCATGGATGGCTCCCGGGATCGCAAGAGATGTTCTGCTGGTACCGTCACAGGACGGGGTCCGGGTGTCAAGACTATTAAACGAAGTACCGATAACTATCGGGTCTTCATATCATGAATTCTCCTGTTGCTCTGACCCCGGACTGCCGGAGCGGCAAATCCTTGATTAATAATCCTTCATTGGCAAAAATTTTGTCTTTTTTTCCGGCACAACGCTACTCCCCCTATAGCCGGGCGGTTCGATGAAACGCCGGCTTGCCATCGTTCGGTAACGACATAGAGCTTTTTCTATCAATTAACCATTGTTCATGGAAGGGCACGCCATGGCGTATCCCCCCATGGGCTCAACATGTACGGATAATGCGGAACAGATTCATCATTATAATCATCTCCATGGCCGCGGCGGTACTGGCCTCCTGCGGAAACATAGATTATCTGAAGGATGACCGGATGCTGCGGCAGATGGCATTTCCCGCAGCCGGCCCTGACGGCGATGATGCACTGTCGGCCACCACGAACATGAGCGACAGGGACGACATCAAGACACCGAAGCTCAACGCCTACGAGGGCGCGGTCTACGTGAAACCGCCGCAGATCAACAACTACGGCACCGTGTCCCTGGCCTATGCCATTGACGTGCCGCCGGGACGCAGGGGTATGCAGCCGTCGGTGTCGCTCTCCTATTCATCGTCCGGCGGGGACGGCCTTGCGGGGATCGGGTGGAGCCTCTCCACGGGACTGGGGGTGATATCGCGGGCCACGAAAAACGGCCAGCTCTACTACGACCACCGGGACACCTTCACCTATAACGGCCAGCGCCTGGTCAGGACCGAGGGCCCGGCCGGATCGGAGAACGGCGTGTACCGCCTGGAGATCGAGTCCGGTTTTTCGAAGTTCATCCTGTCCAACGCGGAGAGCGGCGGCGTGTGGCGCGTCATCGACAAGGCGGGCACGGTGACGACCTTCGGCGAAACGGGCGCGAGCAGGATCTATCATCCCGATGACGCGCGCAAGACCTACATCTGGAACTTCTGCAAGAGCGTCGACCTGAACGGCAATTTCATGACCGCGGAATACGACGATTCGTCCTACAGTGAAAATCATATCCTCTACCTGAAAGAGATACGCTATACCGGGAACGACCGAGAGGGGATGCCGGCGCGGCAGTACGTGCGCTTCGCATACCGCGACCGCGACGAGGCCTACGTGTCAAAGGCGCCGGGCTTCATCATGCGGATGGACCGCCTCCTGGACCGGGTCACCGTCGGGTGGGACGACCCGGCCGGCCTCATGGAAACGGAGCTCTGGAGCTACCGGCCGGTATACGGGACGTCAGCGGACTCGGGGCGGCCGGTACTCGTCACCGTGGAGAGCGAGCGGCATACCACGAAGCCGGAATTTATATACCAGGAGGCGCTCCACAGCTTCAGCTGGGCTGTGGTGGGCAATGAACATTTCAATGATCCGGAGGAGAACCCGGACACTGTGAAATACTTCGAGGGAGATTTTAACGGCGACGGCATATCTGACATGGTCTTCTTTAATCCCGCCGCCGGCGACTGGCGCGCCATGGAGGGGAACCGCAACGGCGGCTACTTCGAGCGCTATTACGGGAAGAAGTTCCAGGGCTTAGATGGGCCGGACAAGGTCCAGTGGTTCAAGGGGAACGTGACCGGCGACTATAACGGCGACGGGCGGAGCGATATCGCCTTCTACCTGCCGCAGACCGGGGAATTCTGGGTGGCGGAGCACAACGGCAGGACCTTCGATTTCCGCTGTTACGGCACCTTGTATGTCGATATTGACATCTTTAAGTGCGAATGGTTCACCGGCGATTATGACGGGAACGGCCTGTCGGACGCGGTCCTCTTCAACGAGCCCACCGGCGAGTGGTACCTCATGGCCAACAGGGGCGGCCGCTTCGACTTCGTGAAATTCTCGGAGGGATTCAGGAACCTCTTCCGGTGCGACTACGAGGCGGACAACAACAGGGACAGCGGCTTCACCGCGGACCGGTCGGAGCAGGGCAAGGACCGCGATAAGATTTTCTTCCTCTCCGGCGACTACAACGGCGACGGCCGCACCGACATCTCCTTCTACGACGCCCGGTCCGGGAAATGGTGGGTGGCCGAGAACTACCGCGACGACGCCATCGGGTTCAGGCTTGAGTGGCGGGTGTACAGGGAGTTCACCGAAGGGGAGAAGCGGCTCTTCGCCCCGGGTGCGGACTCCCTTACGGCCAACGACCGCTTCAGCGGCGATTTCAACGGCGACGGCTTCTCGGACTTTCTCATCTTCCACCGCGACCGGGGCGAGTGGGTCCTCGGCGAGACTGGCAACGGCGCCATATCCTTCCGTGTCTTTTCGCGCTCCCCGGAGTTCAGGGAGATCACCCGGTGGCTCCAGGGCGACTTCAACGGCGACGGCAGGACTGACGTGGGATTCTTCTCGAATACAGACAACAATTTCTGGGTGGGGGAGGCGACCGCGGACGGATTCCGCTACCGGGTCTACTCCAATCTCTCCGGCGGGCCGGAACCGGACCGGGTCCTGGCATCGGCGCCGCTCCCCCGGGACGAGATACAGGTCCGCGATGCCCGGGCCGTCATAACCGGTAGCGCGGCCACTGCCATTGTCGATTACCAGTATGACGCGAACTGCCATGCCGGGAGCGGCGAAAAGGCCTTTGCCGGGTATTTCACCTCGTCCCTGCCGGAACTCCTCATCTACAATAAGAAAGAGAAGCGCCTGTACCTGAAGCAGGGCGCGGCCGAGCCCGCGCCGAAGCTTGACGCGGACCTCGAGGGTGACGGCGCCCTCATCCTGAACGGAGAAAAGCCCGACCGCTACCGCGACGGACGCGGCGGCATCATGTATTATAAAAAAGAATCGTCCTTTGGAGGCGTCACGCACCGCTTTAACATCATCCATTATAACGGCTCGGCCTTTGAGGATTCGCCCGCGGCGGCCTTCGACAGCGCGTCTGTGACGGACTTTGACATATTAAAAAGTTTTTATCTTGTGGATGCCTTCAGGGCCGGGGACAGCGGCAAATACATTCTGGTCCTTGACGATAAGGCCGAGACGCCGCGCTTTGTCCTCTTCACCGGGACCGGGACCGCGACGGTCCTGACCGTGGGCGGCGTCGGCGCGTCGCTCTTCGCGAACCTCCGGGAACGCCGGAGCGGATACCGCTTTTTCAGCGGCCAGTTCACGGACACGAAGGCCCAGGTCCTTCTCGCGGACATGACCGGCGCGGGCCACCGCTGGTACCTGGGCACCATTGCCGGGGGGAGCATCAGCTTTAAGCTCCTCGGCGGCAATCCCCGCTTCGCCGCCGCCGGCTTCGTCGATGCGTACCGGGTGAAGGTCGCGGCTGCCGGCGCGGACCTGGCGTACGGCACGGTGGAGGATGGGGCGGTCGTGTTTCACAGGCTCACCGTGGGAAGATCATCAATCGCCCAGGCGGATTATCCGCCCCTGTCGCGGGGATATTCCTTCAGGGGCGAGTTCGACCACGATGGCAACCCGGCGGTGCACGGGGAGGGCCGCGTGAAGAGGGTCATCCTCGGTTCGACGTGCACGCTGGAAGACCCGGGCGCGCCGCTTGCCTCCATGAAGCGCCCGGAACTGGTCAGGGCCGTGTATCCCTTCCAGTGGATCCAGGGCGACTACAACGGCGACGGCAAGACCGATATCGGCATCTTCCACCTGAAGGAGCGCCACTGGTATTTCGCCCTCACCAACGGCACGGTGCCGGATCTCCTCTCCGTGGTGAAGAACGGCATCGGCGGCATCTACCGCATGACCTACGAAAACTCCACGCGCTTCGATAACACCGATGACGACGGCATCCCGCGACTTCCCATGAATTACAAGGTGTGCGTGAAGCTGACCGTGGGGGACGGCCTGGGCCGCGACGTCGCCACGGAATACGAGTACGCGGGGGGATACGCCTTCTCCGCCTTCATCGACGGGGAAAAGGAGACGGATTTCTTCGGCTTCAGCCGCTTCACCGCGGTGGACGCCGCCGGGCGCCGCACCGAGAGTGAGTTCAACACCGTGCCCTATGACGACTACCGGAAGAACCGCGCCCTGGCCGGGGCGGTGAAACGGGTGACCGCGTACGGGTCGGACCACGCCGAGTACAGCCGCACCGAGCACGAGTACACGGTGCGGGAGATAGCCCAGGCCGGCGCGCCAGCGACGCCCCGGGGAAACGCGGCCGTGAGTTATCTCATTGAGCCCACGGCGGTGCGGAAATACGTGAAGAACATCCTTACAGAAACCCGCACATCATCCATTGAACTCGCACAGGACCGGTACGAGATGACGGCCAGGACCGAGGGCGTCACGGACCATTACAGCGACGGCGCTCACCGGCCGGTGACTGTGTCGAACTACACGCGCTTCGAGAACATCGACGCCACCAACGAGATGCGCGTGGATTACGCAAGGGGCTTTGCCGATTCCTCCCACGAGGCCACCACCTCGTACGAATACGACAGCCGGGGCAACGTGATCCGGGAGACCGTGAAATACACCGGCGCGGGCCTCGCTGCGGCAGCGGACCGCGTCATGGAATACGCCTATGACGGATACGGGAACCGCGTCAGGAGCGCCAACGCCAGCGGCTCCCCGGCCCGGGTCACGGAAACGGCCTTCGACCGGCGCCTGCGCCAGTTCGTGACGGAAGAGCGCGCCCTCGGCGACATCACCCTGGTGACGAAGCACGAGATCAACTACCGGTCCGCCTTCGGCGGCATAGACAGGACTACGGACCCCAACGGCAATTCCATCTATTTCGAGTTTGACGATAAGGGCCGCCTGGCGAAGGAGCGCATCGACGCTGACGCCGGCACCGAAACCCTGCAGGCCTACGAGTACGGCACTGAGTTTCCCCTGTCGGCGAAGGTGACGCAGTATGACGGATCGCCGGCCCTCTACTCCGGCGGCGCCATCGAGACGAGGGTCTACGGCGACGGCATGGGCCGGGTGATCCACACAGTGCGGAGCGCCGCGGGCTGGCCGGGCCGGCGCTACGTCAGGACGGGGAGGGTGGTCTACGACGCCACGGGCCGGGTGACGCGCGCCAGTCAGACCGGCTGGGCCGGGGACGACGAGATCGACGCTTACCGGCAGAATCCCTATGACAAACATCCGACGAAGACCGACTACGACGCCGCCGGACGGATTAGCAAGGTGACCATGCCGGAGGGGTATCGCGGCGAGGCCGAGACTTCGGTCACCTACGACTACCATGACCCGTGGGAGACCGTCGAGACCCACAGCGTGGGAAGAAGCAGGCGCACGGTGAAGAACGCCCGGGGCCTGGTGCTCTACGTGGAGGATTCCGGAACCGGCGACGACGGCAGGAGCGTTGCCGCGAAGATCGGCTTCGCCTACGACATTGCCGGGAACCGGGTGAAGAAGATGGATTTAACGACCCCCCCGTCCCCCGGAGGGGGCGCGGGCGCCATGAGCATTGACATTCCGGGAAGACTGTTCCGGCCCGGCGTGAAAGACACCTCCGGCGCGAACATCGCCTGCTGGCGCTACAACGCCTTCGGCCTGGTGACGGAATCGAGCGACCCTGACCTGGGATACGCCCGGGTGGAGTACAACAGCTTCGGTGATGCGTCCTCCCGCACCGATGCGTTAGGTCGCGTTACCACCTATGCCTATGACCGCCTGGGACGCCTCACGGAAAAGAACCTTCCCGGTGAAGAGGGAACAGTCCACTATGGGTACGATACCCTTGAGGGGAGCGAGAACAGCCTGGGGCGCATGGTGTCCCTGGACGATCCGGCGCAGCGGAAGGAATTCAGCTATGACAGGATCGGCAGGGTAAAGAGGGAATCGCGCGTCATCAAGGGAGCAGGAAAAACGAGATACCTGACGGATTTCGCCTACGACCTGCTGTCCCGGAAAACGAAGATCACCTATCCGGAAGAGCCCCATACGAAGAGCCGCATGACCGTGACGTACGGCTACTGTCCCATGGGCGTGAAAAGCCTGAAGGCTTCCGGGGGCGGCATATCAAAGAACATTATCGAGAGGATTGAATATAACGAGTTCGGCCAGATGGCTGAGGTGCGTAGGGGCAACGGCACGGTTACCGCCTACACCTACGACATCAAGGGCCGAATGGAATCGCTCCTTACCACGGCAAGCCACAACGGCCGGACCTGGAAGGTCCAGGACGTGAAGTACCGGTTCAAGGTGGACAACAGCATCGCGGCAGTGGAAAACACGCCCGATGTGGCAGCCGACGGCGCGTGCCGGACCAGCGTGCGGTACGAATACCGGTATGACGGCCTGAACCGATTGGTGCACGCGAGGGGAGACTATGAAAAGGTTAAGACCCCCCCGTCCCCCGGAGGGGGCGTCGCAGTCCCCCTAACCCCCGGAGGGGGCATTAATAAAAAATTTGAGCTGGGCTACGGGTACGCGGGCAACGGAAACCTCACGTCCAGGACCGTCTACAATGCCGATACCGGCGCCGTGGATGATCAATGGAACTATTCATACAATAATCACGCGGTAACATCCATCACCGCCTCCCGGAGCAGCGCCGGCCATACCATGACCTATGACGCTGCGGGGAATATGATCACTCAATTTGACCATGGCAAGAACCGGGCCAAGGAAATGGCCTATGACAGCTATAACCGCATTCGAAAGATCACGGACCCCCGCAACGGCAATGTGAAAGGGAAATATTGGTACGATGACCAGGGTTTCCGGGTGCGCAAAAAGGCCCGGGTGGAAACAGACAGTTTTGAAAAAGAGGTTGAAACCCTGAGCCCCTCCATGTATTTTACCGTGGAGATAGACAGAAACATGGCGGGAGGGGTCCGCAAAGATAAGGGCTACGGCGTGAACAACGTATACCTGAACGGCGTGCGCGTGGCGGCGGTAATGCCCAATGGGGAAGCCCGGTATTATCTGACAGATCAGGTCGACTCAGTAAAGGTAGTGACCAATGACTCGGGAATGGTGGTGACAAGCCACGAGTATCTTCCCTTTGGCGAGGACTGGATCACTGAGGGCGACACCAAGAACGCGCCGAAGTACAACTCCCAGGAGCTGGATAAGGAGAGCGGGTATTATTTCTACAACGCAAGGCATTATGACGGGGGGATTGGGAGGTTTGTTACTGCGGATAATATCG
>DAONAJ010000033.1:0-41433 GCA_035400945.1 Spirochaetota bacterium | reverse complement strand
TTCTTTCTTCTCTTTTTTATCCTTTTTTTCCTTCTTTTCTTCTTTGTCTTCCTTGTCCTTCTTCTCTTTCTTGGATTTTATTTTTTTATCTGTATCTTTTTCTTCCTTGTCTTTTTTCTTTTTTTCTTTCTTCGTTTCTTTGTCACTATCGTGCTTTCCAACCAGTTCATCATAACGGGCGCTTTTTGCTCTATCAACGGTTATCTTGCCGTCTTTATGATAATGGTACTCCTTTTTCTGGTGGTCCCAGTGCCCACCTTCCGAATCCGTCCTTCCGCCATGGGCGAAGGTCATTTCGACCGCGAAAAATAATAAAAATACTATTAATGCCATTGATCTAGCCAACATAACTGTTCTCCTTGTAATAAAATTTTATATCATATATAAATAATATTATTAAAAAGTCAAGCTAAACAACCATCGGGAAATAGTAATACAGAATACTAACCACGCTATGATCCTTATGAATGACCTGAGCAAGATTATTGGCCTATAAATTCACTATACCCAGTATCGAAATTAAGGATCAAATAACATCTGTTCACTGAATCAAGATTTGTTATCCAGTAAAACTCTTAAAAAGTCTAAAATTGGCTTCAATCTTTCAAATATCTATTGACAATAAAATATTTATATTTATTAATTACTCACTATTAGATATGTTCCAAATAAGAAATTTTGTGATATTTGACTGCTTTTTTAGCAGGGGTAAAAATATATACAATTGTCTGATAATGGAACAAATCTGTCGCAGATGGTTAATGTAATCAATTATACATACGAAGACATACACAATGGAGGTCATGTATGCTTAAAAAATTGTTTATAATCAGCATATGCGCGGCTATCGGAATGTTTATTTCCGGCCTGGCATATTCACAGGATGATCCGTCGACAACTGAAAATGTTGCTGACGAAAAAAAGACTGAAGTAACCGATGAAGTCAAGAAAGAGGAAGTAAAGAAGGATGAGGCTGCAAAAACGGAGATAAAGGGCGAACAGACAACCATCGCCGCCAATGCAAAAGCCTATACCGACGGAAAAACGATTTTCGTCAATTCGAAGGTCCAGTTCAAATTGACGGCAACCGATGACCTGGCGATTGATAAAATTGAGTATAAAGTCGACGACGCGGCTGCCCAGACATATCAAACCCCCTTCTCTATAGACAAAGAAGGATACCATACTATCAAGTATGCCGGTACTGACAAGGCCGGCAACAAGGAAGCTGAAAAAACATACAACGTTGCCGTCGACAATACCGGTCCGGCGATAATCGTGACAACCAGTGCGCCTGTTAAAAAAATCGGCGACAAAGTCTATTATCAGAAGAATGTCCTCTTCAGCCTGAATGCCAGCGACGCACTTTCCGGCGTTAACAAGGTAGAGTATTCGACGGACGGAACGAATTTCCAGGAATATGCCGCTCCCTTTGCGATACCCCCCAAAGGCGACATCAACCTCAAGATCAAGGCGACAGACAATGTAAACAATGTTACCGAACAGTTTACGTTCAGGGTAGTCGATGATGCCGGTAATGAAGTTGAGATGAAAGACGCTGTTGTCAAGATGGTCACTGACGAAACAGCTCCTGTTGTTGAAATTAAGTCAGACAAGGAAATCAAGAAAATTGACAACCAGAATGTAGCCTCAACCGATGTCAAATACACCGTATCGGCAAAAGACGATGAGTCAGGGGTTGCCGTTATATATTATCGCGTAGACGGAAAGGGAGAATTCATCCCGTATAAGGCCGAGATCCAATTCCTTAACAACGGCAAGCACCAGATTGACGCCAAGGCCGTTGACAAAGCCGGCAACATGTCCACGATTACATCTTTCACAGTTTACGTCGACATACTGCCTCCCAACTCGCTTATAGAAACTGTCGACAAGTAGTGACAACCCGGGGCCCGCGATGAACGTCGCGGGCCCTGTTTTATTAATGCATATGAGACAGTTTCCCCATAAAACCGAACCCGTTCATCATCAAGTAGCCGTTATCACAGCGTTCCTTGTGCTGCCAGTGCTGATATTCGCCTGTTTCGGGAACAATCAGAACAGGGTAATAAAATATCATGAACTGAGGGGCGCACAGTGGGAATCCATGAACAGGATTCAGGAAGATTTCCGAAAAAATGTTTTCCGCGAGTGTCTATCTCAATCAAAACTGTCCATGAATTGCTCGAATTGCGAGTATATTTATATTGATGTTATCATTGTCGTTGACGGGAAAGGACGTATGTGCGGATATACGAAGACGGCGGAAAAGGTCTGCCGGGACAAGGCTCCCGCAAAATTGGAACGGTGTTTTATGGAATACCTGGAATCGCTTACCTTTCCGAAAAATCTGCGAAACATGTCAATGGAAATTCGCCTCGGCACGGGACTCAAGTGTTGACGGGAAAGCATTCCCTGGCCGCCCCCTGCTATCAGTTGTTTTTATTCAGCCACTTGACCAGCGTCACCGCGTTGCCGGTATCATTATATTTTATTTCATCAAAAATGCTTTTTGCCAGAGCAATGCCCCGGCCATGCATCAGCATGGATTCATTAGCTGACGTTTCATCGGATAAATAGATGGTGTAATCAAATCCCTTTCCTTCGTCGACAATGGTGTAAATAATTTTTTCCGAATCGACGGAATACTCCACCTTGACAGTCCTTCCGCTGAAACGGGGATCTTTCTGTCGCTCGTTAAGGTAATTGAAATAGTTATCATTACTCATTTCCCGTGATTTTTCTTCAAACGTTATTGCAAGGTTGCCATGTTCAATGGCATTAATGATGATTTCACGGATGGCAAGCCGGATGAAGCCGAGGTCCTTCCTGTTGACGAATTTTTGAAGATTTCGCGTTATTCTGATGCTCAGGTCATCGGCAACCAGGAGCATGTTGCCTATACTGTACCGGTGCTGTTCGGATTCCATGTACTGGTTGAGGATGTCCTCGGTAATGCTGGTGCCCCTGCCGAAAATCTCATACCGTCCTTCAATGTTAATGTATTCTAGACGCACCTGCAGAGATACCGGTTCAATGCCGAATGACGTCTTAAAGTCGAGCCTGATGTTGAGAGGCTTTTTTTCCTCCTTGAATTTTTCAAGTTTTTCCTGTAAAAATTGTATTGAAACAGATATCTGGTCAGGCTGGTGAAGCACATCCAGCAGGTTCCTTTTTATCAGGTAATCGCTGTTTATATGCAGAAGATCATGCATTGCCTTGTTTGCCGTAAGGAAATTGAAATTTTCATCAAGGGAAAATATTATATCGGTGGAGCCTTCCACGAGGAGCCTGTACTTCTCCTGCGATATCCCGTACTGGACCTGTGTTTCCTTGAGGTCTCGGGTCTTTTGCCTCAGGTCAACGCTTAAGCCGTCAATCGCGCGGTACAGATAGACATACCGGTTTGAAAGCACGATGGTGATCCCGATGACGAAAAACATGAATCCATAATTGGTGATGACAATGCCTGTCGTGAAAAACATCGCGTCGAGCACGTCAAAAATAGTGCAGCCCACGGCTACCATGGCTCCCGCCATCAGGTTGCCCGGAACCGTCCTGGCAATGCTGTGTCGTATGGATGTCATAAGCCCTGGCTTTACACCGGCTCCGCCCGAGTAACGATAATGCCTCACGGTAATTAAAAAGGCATGTATAATCTGAAAGAAAATGAAATAGAACGCCGGGAAAATTGATGTCAATTGCCAGATCCGGAGAATATCGATCCTCACCGGATAGGGAGACACCGCGGAGAGGACTATAAGGGACAAGCAGAAAGCGCTATAGCCGTAGACGAATCTGCTGATCCTGCCGAATAGGATAAGGTCCATAAAAGACATGAGGAGCGGTATGAGTGTATATAGAGACAAAAATTCCACCAGGAGCGTCCACCTGGTATCAGGTACGATTGAATAGACCGTGGAAGTTCTGCAGAAAAGATATATGAACAGCATGATTGAAAAGATTGCAAAGATCAGGTTGTAACGTTCTGTTCTCCTGTATAAATAAAGCAGGAGGAGATACAATCCGGCCATCAGGTATACAAACAGCAGGATGAGCTGAATCAGCCGCGTTTTCTCCCTTGAAAGCTTTTCGTAGTTATCAATTACCAGCGGCTTGTTTGTGTAAAAGCCGGTGTCAACCATGGATACGTCACCGACGATTCTGAAGGCAATTATGTTGATGCCTGACTTGAGCAATAAGGGATTGAGATAGATCAAAACCCTGCGCTGATCCCTAAATTCTTGTATTTCACCATCAGGCTTTAAATACATTTCTTTCTTAATGAGGTTGCCGTTTAGATACACTTCCCAGTTTTCCGCTATCTGGTCAATATACAGACCGAGGAATTTTCTGCTTAAATCAACATCCCGGCTCAGCGCAAAACTGGTTATGAATGTAAATGTCAACGGCTTGTAATGTTTATAAGAAAAAAAAGTTCTTTTAGGTATTCCAGGTATGGGAAGTTCGGAAATCCTCAGAGATTTATCTTTTCGTGTGGGGGGGATTACCAGCCAGGTTTTGTCATTATCAGGTATTCTATCCAACCAAGTGGAGGAAAACCCTTTCTTGACATAAATATTGTTATTGTTTAATTTTATTTCTTCAGCAAGTGAAGATAAATTAAATATCAAAAAAAAGATGATTATTGCAAAAATACGCTTAAAAATCATGAAACTAATATGACAGGTATAAATAATATTATAAACTATTATTTGCATTGTAATCGATATTTTTCAATATTTTTTATTGGTAATAAAACGCATGTGAAATTATTATAAAATCCATCCGGATGGATTTTAATTATTGACGAAATTGATCATTTTATATAGATATGGTACTGTAGATATGATGCAATATTTAAAGGTGTGTAGTATTGAGCAAATTGTGCTCATCAATTAATAAATTACACATACACTAAAAATAAAAATGCAGTCAGCAGTTTACATGAGAAAACCAACAGCACAACAATCAATAACCAGCGCACAGGTTGTGGCGTATTCCATATCTGATGATGTTGAAATTCAGCTTCGTCAAATACTGTTTGGTATTCTAAAAAGGTACGGATGCACGGACCTTATGGCTCCCATTTACACCAGCATAAAAGAGCTGGTAATAAATGCCATAAAAGCAAATTTTAAAAATATATATTTTGAAGATTATGCGCCCAAAAACAGCTCCAATGACATAATCAAATATGAAAAAGCTCTTGAATTGTTCAAACATGAAATAAGCAGGGAAAATTCAAATTATTTTGAGAAGCTGGCGCGCAGGGAAGATATCAAGGCTGTCATTGATTTGTGGACCGATGAAAAAATACTCCACGTGAAAGTTGCAAACCCGGTGACCATGACCGATACTGAATTGCACAATGTAAATAAAAAGCTTGTCGATGCAGAAAACTGCAAAGATCTTGCTGATTATTGCATAAAGAACCTGGACGATCCCTACCGCGAAGGAGCAGGTCTGGGGCTCATTCTGATAATGATGATGCTCAAAAGTCTCCAGGCACCCAAAGACAGCCTGGTGATAACGGCTGAACCGCGAAGGACAACAGCGTATTTAAAAATACCTCTCGTTAACGATCATTCCTAGAATTACGACACGATCACAATTCGTTTTTATTGACCACCTTGTTAAGCGGATACTCTATTATTCCGTCAGCGCCGGCATCTATCAGTCGCGGAATGACCTCCCGCGCTATTGATTCTTCAATGACCGTCTCAACAGAAAGCCAGTCGGAATTATACAACTGGGATACTGTCGGCGAAGTCAGGCTCGGTATTATGGCGACGACTTTCTCGAGTCCGTCTTTGGGGACGTTCATTTTCAACCCTATCATCTTCTCCGCGCTGAGGGCGCCCCGCAGGAGCATGGCTACCTGATGAATCTTGTCTTTTTTCCATTCATCACTATAACTTTTTCTGTTTGCCACAAGCTTGGTATTGGTTTCGAGCAGTGTTGCGATGATCTTCAGTCCATGCGCTTTTATCGTCGATCCGGTTTCGGTCACTTCGACAATAGCGTCAACAAGCCCTTCTACAACCTTGGCCTCTGTGGCTCCCCAGGAAAATTCGACCTGTACCGGGATATTTCGCTCATTGAAGTATTTCCTTGTGAAATTGACAAGCTCGGTGGATATTGTTTTACCGGCGCAGTCCTCAATGCGTTTTATGTCTGAATCCTCAGGAACGGCCAGTACCCATCGGGCCTTGCGCGTGCTTACCTTGGAATATACCAGATCCGATATAACCTGGACATCCGCATCATTTTCCAGTATCCAGTCAAGGCCGGTCAGTCCCAGGTCAAGTACACCGTTTTCTATATAGCGCGCCATTTCCTGCGCGCGCACCAGCGAACATGATATCTCTTCGTCATCGATTACCGGGAAATAATTGCGGGATGATACCGATATTTTCCATCCCGCTTTCTGAAATAGTTCTATCGTGGCGTTTTCAAGGCTTCCCTTGGGGATTCCCAGTTTTATCTGTTGTGTCATTTTTTATCTCCATATACTGTATCGGGATCGAAGACGCGGACTCCGTCCACAACGAGACCGCCTTCTCTCAAAACACGGTAAAAACAGCTTTCGTAACCGTCATGGCACGCCGCTCTTCCGATTTGATTTACCTTTATCAGGACCGTATCATTGTCGCAATCAATGCGTATTTCCCTGACTTCCTGGACGTTGCCCGAGGATTCGCCCTTTTTCCAGATTTTATTTCTTGACCTGCTCCAGTAGTGAACGATGCCGGTTTTGAGCGTCAGCTCCCACGTTTCCCTGTTCATATAGGCAAGCATGAGGACTGTTCCTGATGCGTAATCCTGCGCGATGACCGGTATCAGGCCTCCGCTTTTTTCGAAATCAATTTCAATCATAGCACATATCCGATTAAAAGAATCTAATTACCAGTAGTTATAAAACAGATTAAATATGGTACAATTTTTTCTGTCTGGGTTTTTTTTACAATAAAAAAAAGATATAAACAACCCCCATTTCAAGGAAACTTGAAGTTTCATTATTCAACATAAATTACTTTAGGTGTTATTATCTTGATTTTCTTGGGGGCTGACGTTGACAGTATGTTGAAGCTTGACTGCGAAACCGGGCTTTTGCGTATAATTTTTGATCCATCCTGACTCATTTCAAGGGCCTGAATTGACCAGCGGTATTCGCCCTCACCGGGAAAACCTACGTCATTCAGGTCATAATTCGAGCCGCGGATCATCCGGTCCGTGATCATGGTTATCTTTTTCTTATCGACTTTATACATTTTGAATCGGTAGGCGTTTGCTTCCTCAAGGCGTTTCCATCTGAGATCAAGCTCATTGAGCTTATCCATGTCGATTGTTTCATGGTTCCCAGGTGACAGTATGGTCGGCGCTGGCAGCGTGTCAAGAACGATAAAAGAACCCGCCTTGCTAGTCATGACAATGCTGCCATCATTGTTCTTGAGCAAGACGCGCCAATAGTATTTTCCCGGGTTGAAGCCGGAAATAACAGCCTGGCTGGCGCTCACATGTTCTTCCTTATTG
Source organism: Spirochaetota bacterium (assembly GCA_035400945.1). GTDB lineage: Bacteria > Spirochaetota > UBA4802 > UBA4802 > UBA5550 > RBG-16-49-21. The sequence goes on along the minus strand of DAONAJ010000033.1, from coordinate 33,897 downwards.
ATACGGGTAAAATCACTATTATGTGAAACCTGGACCATGTACTCGCCGTAGAGGTCTGTTTTTTCCCATGACATCCGGACGTCCCTGCTTCTGCCGGCAGGAGTAACTTCAGAATCAACAGCAGGATATATGAGTTTGATATTCTGAACGGTCACCATGGTGAACTTCATTGCCGGAGACGGTTCAGTCAGCGTATATCCCGCAAGAATACCCTGGAGCCTCCAATAATAGACGCCAGGGGCTAGGTCCTTGCGGATATTGATGAAGTTGGCGTTGCTTACGCCGCTGAATAACGGACTGCTGAAATCCTGGTTTCGCGAAATGATTATCCGCGCGGTCTGGATGTCCTGGTCATAGAGCCAAGAGAAAACAATCCCCTTTTCTTTCATCACAGCAGAACTTATCGAGCTTTCGTTAGGGGGAAACTGCGGCACCGGCGGATTGATAATCTTTTTTTTCGATATTTTCAGCATGCGGACCGGACTCGGCACCCTGCTCAGGTTGCCGCTCACCCTGGTGACGGATACCACGCGCCAGAAATAGGTCCCCTCATCAAAATTGTCTACCGCCAATGGTCCTTCCGCTGTTTTAAAGGAAGCGACGATCCTGCTCATGGCGTTATCGGCGGCAATATCCAGGTAGTATTCCTGGGCCGTTTCGCTGCCATCCCATTTGAAATTCACCACTGGCCTGTTTTTCCCGTACTGTATCACCTGTCCCTGTTCGGGAGCAATGAGATAGGCTGGTTCTACTCTTACCAGTGAGAACTTCCTTCCTTCGCCGGTGTCAACAATGCCGGTAATCCTGTTTTTTGCCCGCAGCCGCCAGAAATAAGACCCTACCGGCACGTTGACTGTTGCTTCAGTGCCGGCAATCTTTCTGGTGCTCACTATTTTTGAAAAAAAAGGCGTATCTGAAATATCAAGGAATCCTTCCTGCTCTGGTTTCAGCGGCTCCCATGTAAATGCGACAGCACCGCTGGCACCGGCAGTTATAACAACTGCGTCAGGTGCAGGATTCACGGGTTTTAATGGGAATGTGAAAATCCTGACCTCTTTTGATCCTTTTTCTACAATGACTTTCTGGTTTTCTTTTATGGAGCGTTCCTTGCCGCCAGCCGTTACCCTGGCACCGCCCCTGGTAACAACAAGACTGACACCCCTCTCCTTTGTACCGGACAGCTGCACGTCGCTTTTTGCCACGTTAACGGTTGTGTCTTCCGTCCTGATGTTCATCTTGCTTACAGTTTCGCCGGCGACATCGCCCCTTCGTGTCGATATTGAGCCTCCCTTGAACTGTATATCGATCTCGTCGGTGGCGAATGAAAGCTGGATCATGCTGTTTTCATTGATGGTTATTTCGGACCCGTCGGAAAGGCGCACAACGGCTTCGGAATTATCAGCTGTCCTGATGCTGTCATTGTTATAAACGGGAGCGGTCTGCTCGATCTCGTCCCAGACAACCTGATCGGAATATTTCCGCTGGGCTACCTGCTTTTTAAAGGCGATCAATCCGACAATACGCTCCTGGCCTATGGCAGAATGGCTGGTGAAATCCAGGTAAAAAAGAAGTGAAAAAATGCAGATAATCAGCGCTGCGGTGGAAAAAAATATATACTCACGTATCGATAATTTCATATTTTACTTCTTCCTCGTGCGGATCGTCATGCCTGCGGCGGAAAGGCTGTTCCTTTGTCCCCAGAATGGCGCGGAGTTCTTCGATGGTCGCCGGCGCATCAGGATCATCAAGCCTGCCCAGAACAGCATATATCTGCTGCGGATCCTTTTTACCCTTGACAGTGATTTTCTGCATGGGGACGGTACGGAAAATGCCCTTGATAAGCCGGTAGGAATCTTCGGAAACGAGAATATCGGTACCGAAGGGTTTGGTGAGCGTTTCAATTCTCGAGGCGAGATTTACCGCATCACCTATGACCGTGTATTCCATCCGTTCCTCTGATCCAATCTGTCCCGCCAGCACTGGTCCGGTATTTATCCCGCAGCCTATTTTAATTACCGGCTTCTTGTCGCCTCCCCTGCCTTTATTGAAAAGAAGCAGCTCCTTTCTCATGGCAAGGGCCGCATTGACGGCGTTTTCCGTGTCGTTGCCGGTGGAGACCGGGGCTCCCCAGACTGCCATTATCGCGTCGCCGATGTACTTGTCAACGACGCCCCTGGTTTCATTGACGCAGTTGACCATCCGGGTCATGTACTGGTTGAGAAATTCGACCACTTCCTCCGGCTCAAGTTTTTCTGATATGGCGGTAAAGTTCCTGATATCGGAAAAAAATATAGCCACATTTTTTCTCTCCCCTCCGAGGGCGATCTCCCCCTTGAGAACGCGTTCCGCAATATCCTTGTTTACAAATTTACCAAATGCTTCTTTCATCTTTTCGCGTTCGGCCAAGCCGTGTCCCATCTCAATGAATGAACCGGTGAGGAGGCCTATTTCGTCCCTTGTCGTCGGCATGATATCGATGCTGTAATTGCCTTCCTTGATCCTTTCTGTCGCTTTGACCAGTCGGCGGATGGGCGTCGCCATTGCCTTTCCGAAAATATATACGATCAGAATTGCGATAGTGAGGATTATCACCAGAAGGTACAGGTTCCATCGCTGTATCCGGTAAACCTGTTCGTACGCCCTGGACTCCTGTATCGTGGCGATGACGCCGCAGCCGCCGATGCCGATCTTTTTGAACGATCCCAGATATGCGGTGCCATTCGCATCGTCATACCTCATCTGGCCATTGTCCAGGGGACTTTTCATCATGAGCCTGACGATGGGCAGCTTGAGATAATTGCCGCCGGATATGACCACCGAACCGTCCGGGTGGGCAATGATATCGCCCTTGTCATTCACCATGATGACATTTACCAGTCCGGCTGACTTGAAAGCTTTCAAAATCCTGTCGAGGCGGATGATGCTGACCAGTATCCGGTCCGTTGTTCCCCGAGCGTCCCTGTAGAGAGGAAGGCTGAACCCGGTGATCGGCATCCTGAAGCTGCGTGAAACGTTATGTATGGCGATCTCTCCTTTTAATGATTGTTCAAAGGATGGACCGAACGTATCAAGGGCGCCCTGGAGGTCCGATAAAGGGATCCCGTTCTTTTCCATCAGCGCAGTATTAACGATGGATTTGACATAGGTCAATCTGCCGCTGGCGCCTCCCTTGGCGGCAATGCCAATAAACAGAAAATCTTCATCATTATCCCAGATGGATGCTTTTTCGTCCGGATTTAGCCTGGCAATGATTCCTGGTATGAGGCGGGAACGCTCAATGATGGAAATAAAATCAGATTTCACCTTGAGCGCAGTCACCTCTGAAAACTTCTGGTTGCTCTCCCACGCCCTGAGCTCATTATCCCGTTTAAAAAAGTACGTTGCGAGGAAAATCATCCCTGTCAGGGCCGCGATTATGATTGCCGAAATAATCGTTACCAGCTTAAACCGGATGGAATATATGCCCAGGTTGCGCCCTTCCCTTTCAGAGGTTGTCATTTTTGCGGGCATTTCTTTCTGTATATGCTCATCTGTGCCCGGCTTTGTTTTTCGGCCTTCACCTTTTTCGACCGTCCTCTCTATATATTCCGCTTTATTAAAAGCCGGAGCCGGAGGCTCTCCGGTGCCGATGGGTTTTTCCGGTTCTGTAACATCAGGTAGTGCCGGTTCATCACTATCAGGGCCGGGTTCAAGCGCAATGGCAGGTTCGCCGGCAGGTTCCAGCTCCATGGGCTTCGCCGTATCTAAGGCAATGTCAGCTTTTCTTGATCGTGATGGATGCTTGAGATCGAGCTCGTCCTCATCAGGCAAGGGGATGTCAAGGGCTATACCTGTGTCCATCGATTGCGGCATTTCTTTTTTTTCGAGCGCTTCTATATCCGGAATATCGTCCAGGTTTATCTCTGGCTCTGTTTCCGCAGTTTTGTCGATTTCAGCGGCTGGAATCTCCCCAGCGATCTCGGGTTGGAGCAATGGTTTGAAAATAATTGCGTCATCGCTGATGCCCTGGATGGCGTTTAAGTAATGCTTAAATTTATAAACAAGTGCGACCTCCTCTATGCCAGCGAGAAAGTAATCATCCATCTGTCTCACCCTGGTGATTGCCCGTGACGGTGACGTGCCGGAATAGACATAATAGCATGCGATAATCATCGGAGCGAGGCTGCGACCGTATGACACCACCATGCAGCTTTCCCGGCGGAAGGTACTTTTAATCTCCTCTACAATATGTTTTACATACGGAATAGTACTGTTATCAAAACTTGCTATATGTATCTTCCGGATCCTGAAACCTTCATTCTCATAACGGGAAACCAGGCTGGCATACTCCTGTGTATCATCTTTTTCAGCAGATATTATAAAAATGGTTTGAACCTTTTCTTTTTTCAGGTTGCTTATTTTATTTTCTGAAAGAAAAGAATCCGCGCTTTCGGGATCATTTGCGCTGAAGCGGTCAAGAATAAGCTGATGTTTTATAGGCTTTCTTATACTATTCATAATAACGAAATACAAGACCTGAATATCTAACAGTTTCCTGAAAAAATCCATGGAGTATTTCAGGGCCGGTTTTGCGAAATGAATTCGGAAAACCTCACTTTTTTCTCGGCTGATGCATCGATAAACGGCGATATATCCATGTATCGCTTAGCAGTTTGCTGTTTTTCAGCAAACTGCTAAAATAATATACAAAATAAAACATTTAACGAGTGAAAAAACATATTTTTCCTTATCTAATTATCGGTAACCTATGAAAAATATGGAAATCTTATATGATATTTTACCTTTGCAGATGACATAATTATTAAAATTACATGGCCTTAACATTTGGTAATTTTTATATCTTGACATTAATAACTCGCTGTCAAAGCGTATGTCAAATTTCAGGTCTGGTGCGGAGGAATAACTGGCATGTGCGGAATTGTCGGATATGTGGGGAATAAAAATGCTGTCGATATCATTTTGAACGGACTTAAACGGCTTGAATACCGCGGATATGATTCCGCCGGTATAGCCCTCGTGGAAAATGATCTCTTTATTCATAAAAAAAACGGGAAAATATCCGTGCTGGAAGAATCCCTCAATAACGATGTTCACGGGGATATCGGCCATTACCATACCGGCATAGGCCATACCCGCTGGGCCACGCACGGCGTTCCCTCCGACCTGAACGCCCACCCCCATACCGACTGCCATAATGAAATAGCCGTGGTGCACAACGGCATAATTGAGAATTTTGCCGTGATAAAGAAAATGCTCACTGAAAAGGGTCATATTATCCGGAGCGACACTGATACCGAGGTAATCGCGCACTTGATCGAGTACTATTACGATCAGAGCGGCGATCTCCTTGACTCGGTCATGAAGGCAGTTTCAAAGCTCGAAGGGACCTATGGCCTCTGTATCGTTTCCAAACGGGAACCGGGGCGGATCATCGCCGCCAGGAACGGCAGCCCGCTGATCCTGGGGGCAGGCGACGGCGAGATGATCGTTGCTTCCGATGCCAGTGCCATCATCGAGCATACCAATAAGGTCATATACCTTGAAGACGGCGAGATCCTCGATCTTAACAAGGACAGCTTTAAGACGTACGACCTTTCATTAAAAAAAATCGATAAAAAAATCGAGGATATTGACTGGGACATCAAGTCAATTGAAAAAATGGGCTTCGATCACTTCATGCTCAAGGAGATTTTCGAACAGCCCGAGACGATCCATAACGCCTTCAGGGGCCGCGCCGTCCTGGACACGGGCGCCATCAGGCTGGACGGCCTCCGGCTTTCAGAGGCTGAACTCAACGGTATCCAGCGCGTTATCTTTATCGCCTGCGGGACATCATGGCATGCAGGCCTTATCGGCGAATATCTTATAGAGGAATACGCCAGGATCCCCGTTGAAGTCGAATACGCTTCCGAATTCCGGTACCGGAAGCCGATTCTCAAGCAGGGTGACCTGATCATCGTCATAAGCCAGTCAGGGGAAACGGCCGATACCCTCGCGGCGCTGCGCGAAGCCAAGTCCAAGGGCATCAAGGTCCTGGGCATAACCAATGTTGTCGGCAGCACTATCGCGAGGGAAAGCGACGGCGGCATATACATCCACGCGGGTCCTGAAATAGGAGTGGCTTCGACCAAGGCGTTCACGTCACAGGTGACGGTGCTCATCATGCTGGCATTGATGCTTGCACGGCGGAAGGACCTCACCGCAGACGAATTGCGCGTCTGCATCGACCAGCTTCACGAGATCCCCGATATGGTCAGGGAAGTACTCAGGACCAGCGACTATATACGCCAGATCGCCGAGATCCATAAGGACAACAAGAATTTTCTCTACCTCGGGCGCGGCGTCAATTTCCCGGTAGCCCTCGAAGGGGCGCTCAAACTGAAGGAAATATCCTACATCCATGCCGAGGGCTACCCGGCAGCGGAAATGAAGCACGGCCCCATAGCACTCATAGACGAAAAAATGCCGGTTGTTTTCATTGCTCCCCGCGACATCATCTACGACAAGATTGTCAGCAACATGGAGGAAGTCAAGGCGCGCGGCGGCAGGATCATCGCCATCGCCAGCCAGGGAGACACCAACATCAGGCGCTACAGCGACCACATAATTTACGTGCCGGAAGTGAAAAAGATATTTTCGCCACTGCTGACCGTCATTCCGCTGCAGCTGCTGGCCTACCATATCGCCGTTTTGAGGGGATGCGACGTGGACCAGCCGCGCAACCTCGCTAAGAGCGTCACCGTTGAATGACGGGTGCGCATAATGCCGTCCGGGACCGATATTCTTTCGATCAGACCATTTGAAGTCTGCTCCATCCGCCCGCCAACGGAAAACTTCAGCCTTACCTTCCGGCTGACCAGGAACTGTTACTGGAACAAATGCGCATTCTGCCCCGTTTACAAGCTCGGTGCGAAATATTCAAAACGCGATATTAACGATGTACTTGAAGACATCAACCGCGCGAAACGGATTGACGATTTCCTCTTCGAACGCGGCATCGGTTACCCCTTTTATTCAACGGCTTCGTACGCAAGAATCCCTGAAATCGCCGATGAAGTAATTGCTGCGCAGTGGGAGGCGGGGATTTTCCCGGAAGAAACCCCGGAAAAAAAAGAACGTGAATCAGATATTGACCCCCGCATGGCATGGTTCCTTACGTGGTTTAACAGCAAACCCGGCCTCGCTGAGTGTATGAACCACGTGCTGAACTGGCGTATACATGGCGGAAAGACCTGCTTCCTGGGCGATGCTGATTCCCTCAATCTCAAACCAGATTTTGTTTCGCGGACAATAGGCTCGGTAAAACTTCACTTTCCCGGGATAAGCCGGTTTACCGTCTATGGAAGGACCTCATCCGCGGCGCGTATGCGCACAGCGAAAGAACTGCGCGGGCTGTCAAAGGCCGGGCTGCACAGGGTGCATTTCGGTCTTGAAAGCGGATGCGACCAGGTCCTTTCCCTGGTGAATAAAGGAGTTACCGCGGAAGATCATGTAACAGGCTGCCTGAAGACAAAGGATGCCGGCCTGTCATGCTCGGTTTATGTTATGCCCGGCCTGGGAGGGGCGGACCTTTCGAGCAAACACGCCCATGATACTGCCCGCGTATTGACCAGGATAGCCCCGGACTTTGTCCGGCTCAGGTCCCTGGAAATATTTCCGATGACGGGCCTCGCCCGTGCTGTTCAAGATGGTTCATTCACGGAAGCAACCGAAGAACAGGTTGTCCGAGAAATAAGGACACTGGTGGAAGAGACAGAAGCCGAAACCGAACTATTAAGCGACAGCGCATCGAACTTATTGAATATTTATGGCAGACTACCGGCCGACCGCGGACGCATGCTGGCAGAGATTGATGACTACCTTACCCTCGGGCCAAGGGAAAAACTTGAATACAGCGTCCATGCCAGGCTCCAGTCTTTTATCGGACAGTACGGTGAACCGAGCGAGGATATCATAACCGCTTTAACCCCCCATATACGCAATAACAGACTTGACCTTGAAAATGCCGGGAATCAGGAACTGATTGAAATAATAAGTCTGATCAGAATGAAATTAATGCCATAATAAACCTTACAACCCCCAAAAAAGAGTTGCTTGCAATACCCCTTTTATTATATTTAAACATATAAAAAAGTTTAAACGTGTAGTTCATAATAACTGTTCAGTCCCAGTGCACGGTGGCATTGCCCGTAATTCGGAAAACGGGATGGAGACAATGCTTTTCAAATTAAGAATAAAAATGTGTTAAGTTGCAATAATGCTTATTTATAATTATTTTATTCTCAAATAGGCACGAGGTTATTTTGAAAGAACGCATAATGCTCGTTGAGGATGAATTGATAACGGCGCTGGACATCCAGCGTATGCTGGAGCGTGTCGGCTACCAGGTTTCAGCCACCCTTTCTTCCGGCGAGGAGGCGGTGGAAAAAGTCAAATCCATAATGCCCGATCTCATCATCATGGATATCTTTTTATCAGAAGATATGGATGGCATCGAGGCCACGGATCTGATTATCAAACAGGTAGATGTCCCGGTAATTTTTCTGACGGCAAACGCTGATTCAAACACCATCAAACGAGCAGATACGATTCGCCATTACGGTTACCTGATAAAGCCCATCAAGCAGAGTGATCTTGACTCCATCATATCTACCGCTCTGCAGCGTCATGAAATTGAATCAAAGAAAAAAAATTCGACACGGCATTGATATATTGAAATGATAGTAAAAAAGGCCCTGGCAACCGCGGTTCAGATATCCGGGTTATTCATTCTGTTCTCCGGTATAGCCACATGCATCCTCGGCATTGCCATGCATATCGACAGCGCCTCACCCCAGTCAAAAAGCGGCATTCCGATCGCCGTCTTTTCATTGTCGTTCATACTTCCGGGCGCCCTGGTGTATCTCCTTGGGAAAAAATCAAAGAAAAACCTGGAACTCGTCCAGGCATTAGCCGCGCTCATTATTTCATACAGGCGGATACGGATCAGTGATGCGGCAGCGCAATTATTGATTACCGAAGAGCAGGCCGCGAAGTTGCTGGCTGCAGCAGTTGGGAAAGGACTCGTAAAGGGGAAGTTTGACCGGACCACGGGGGAATTTTTCACTGAAGAAGCTGAAAGTGAAACCTCCAGCATCCGTTTTTGCCCGTCCTGCGGAGCGCCCCTGGACAGGGTCTATCTTAAAGGTGAAACCATACAATGCAAATCATGCGGCGGGTTGGCCCGATAATATCCCCCGCTCTGCCCTCTTGCCGCTACCGCTGCGTGACCGCTTCCTTCAGGTACCCGTTGAGGGCCATAAGTCCAAGCAGGTACGAATGTATTCCGAAACCTGAAATCTGCCCGATGCAAACAGGGGCTATATGGGAAACGCGCCTGAATTCCTCCCTCGCGTGTATATTCGACAGGTGGACTTCCACGGCGGGAATCTGTACTGCTGATATGGCGTCGCGTATCGCTATTGATGTGTGGGTTAAGGCTGCAGGGTTTATGATAATCCCATCCGCATCACGGTGCTCGTGAATAAAGTTAATGATCTCTCCCTCGACGTTGGTCTGAAAAAATTCGAGTTCGCAATCGGCCGTTTGTGCGTAATCAAGCATCCTCTTCTTCATATCATCAAGCGTCCGTGAACCGTATACGTCGGGTTCACGAGTCCCCAGAAGGTTGAGGTTGGGACCGTTTATGACCAGTATCCTTGTTTTCTTACCCATGTCGCTCCTCCATCTACATACATCGGCAGGGTTCATTTCGCGGTGTAATTAAATTCATTGAAAAGGTTTATTGCCTGTATGTGAGTCAAACCCCTGTGCTGAACCGCCAGCACTCTGCCGAGGCATTCCCGGGCCTTTTCATTATTATTCATCTCCCGGTATATTATGGCACACTGTATCAGCGCTTTTCTTTTAGCCGTCTCACTGCCCTCCGGCATTTCAAGGATCTTTGAAAAATATGTGAGGGCAGTGCCCGGGTTCCTGTTGACCAGGAGGCTGTATATACCCAAAAAGTATAAAGCCTCATCCTGATGCGGGGATTTTATCTTGGAAAGAGCGAAATACTGATTGTACGCATTGTAGTAATTGCCTGCCTGGTAATAGATTTTCGCCGACAGGTAATTGACCTCCGCTTCATTGCCTCGATATCTCGCGAGCAGTCTCGAATAACGCTCAAATTGCTGCAGATCGCCCTTTTTGTAATAAAAGCGCATCATGCCCAGAAACACCTGCTCGCCGAATTCGCTTTCCGCGAGACCCTGGAGGTTTTTTTCCGTCAATGATGCCGCATCATCGACCCTGCCCATCTCAATATAACACCGGATGAGAAGAGAATTTTTCCGGTTCATAATGGCTCTATCTGCCCCAGCATCCGCTGTGGAAAGATAGCTGATTGCTTCCATATATTTCTTTTCCAGAAGGTTCATTTCGCCAAGGGAAAGTCTCGCATGGTCCGCGTAGGGGGTTCCCGGACATTCGCGAATTATTTTAAGAAAATAGAGCTCGGCTTCATCGCGATGATCATTCCGCAGAAGATACTCGCCTATTATGTAGAGAGATTCTGAAAAGTGCTTCTTGCTGCTTTCGAGAAACTCATTCGCCTCTATGGCTGATCGATAGTCTCCGGTCTTTAATGCGCACCGTATGTACATGAGAATGTCTTCCTTGGGATAATCACGCATGTTTTTCACTTCAAGACTCATGTAGACATCCTCGTATTTTTCCATTGCATAGTACGACCGGGCCTGGAGCAGGGGGATATCCTTCCACTGCGATTCTGACATGGAAGGGAAATTACCTTTCTTTATGGCTGCAATGACGTCATCGTAGCGCTTGAGGTTGAACAGCGACACGAGCATTTTGTGAAAGGCATTGCCGCGATTCTTCGTATACTGTGAATGAAGATAATTATTGAAGCATTCCAGCGCAGCATTATACCGGTTCCGGCTGAAGCTGTCGTTGCCGAGCACCATGTACATCTCGGCCGCGGACTCGGTGCCGGGGAACCGGTTCAGTACCAGGTTTACATATCTCCTGGCATCACGTTCTTTCCTCATCAGGGCGGTCGCGTAATCATACAGCACCGTTTCCACGTCTTTCCTGTTCATGAAATCCCTGGTAAGGGCATCCACCGCCCTGCCCGCGTTGTCAATATCGTCCTTTTCAAGATAGATCCTGACAAGGAGAACCTGCGCTTCGTATGCCAGCTCGACATTCTTCTGGCCTAGGTATTCCCGCAGCAGGGTGATCGCTTTCCCGGTGTTCCCTTCCTTGTATCGGACAAGGGCCATGTAGTAATTTGACTCGGAGATGTATTTCGAGAAAGGATTCTCTTTCCTGTTTGCCTCGAAGATAGCAGTGGCCTTGTCAATTTGTCCCAACTCAAGGTATGCCCGTGCCCTGAGGAAGTTAATTTCGTCAAGTGACTTGTCAAAGGGATTTTCCTTCAGATATTGATTGAAATAATCGATGGCCTTGTCGTATTTCTTTGCCCGAAGGCACGTTTTACCGGTAAATTCCAGCAGGCCCTTTCTTCTGTCCTGCCGCGTCGATTTCAGCGCTTCGTCAAGATACGGGATTGACTTCTCAGGATTGTGGTCGGCATAATACTGGCCCAGTTTCAGCGCCGCCCGGGATTTGAGCGCCGGCTTGGGCGAACCGGAGCGGACCTCTTCCAGGAGTTTCAATCCCTCCTCATGATCGGGTCCATCTAAAAGCATCCCTCCCAGCTCATATTGCGCGTTGCTGAACCACCGGGAATCCCTGCTCCCGGCTATAAACGCCTCCAGCTGGGCTCGCGCCTGCGTTTTCTGTCCGACCCTGATGCTGGACCTTGCTTTGAAATACTGGACGTCAGTGAAGGGAGCTTCCTTCAAAATTGCCGGGGGTATTGATCCGAACATCTGGAGCGCCTTCTGGTGGTCTCCTTTCCTCTGATAAATCCTGCCAAGTACCATGTCAGCCATGGCATTAATCTTGGGATCAATATTTACCGACGCAACGGACGTCAGCTTCTGAAGCGCCTCGTCGTATTTTCCGTTTCTGTAGAGGGCATCGCCGATCCAGTATTGCCGCAGATTGTTTTTGTTCTGGTCCTTGCTTTTCGAACGGGCAGTCTCCCATTCAATTATAGCTTCATCGTATCGTTTCTGGGCGAGGTATATGGTACCGATGCGGTCATGGGCGTTCTGCGCCAGGTCAGTCTCGCCTGCGACAGTAATATATCGGCGGAATTCTTCAATGGCATTGGGATAATCAGAAAGGTTATAATAGCTTTCACCCATCCAGTACCGTGATTCGGCGGACAGGTTATTGGTCTTGCACCTGTTCAGAAAATTCTTGAATTCGAACAGCGCCAGCTCATATTTTCCCTTGTTGAAAATCGACCTCGCCAGCTGGAACCACGCCCTGTCGAGGTATTCATCGTCGCCCGAATCGACTATTTTCCTGAAAAGAAGCTCCGCCGATCCGTAATTCCCTGTTTTAAAAGCCTCCATCCCCTGGTCATATAACGAACGGGCATCCATTGCGGCATTGGTCAAGGGAGCGTAAACCAGGAACAAGAGGACCGTAATACCGGCGACGGAGATGAAAATTCTTCTTATGTTATCAACAGTTTTGTGCATATGATAGTATGGGTCATTAACCGCCTGTTTGTTTCAGGTAATGCCTCAGATTTTCAATGGCTATCAGCGAAGCCCAGGTCCGGATGCGATTCCTGTCTCCGCTGATCATATGCGTAAATGACGATGTTCCCTTTTTATCCGAAAAACCGAACCACACGGTCCCCACCGGCTTTAATTCCGACCCGCCCCCGGGGCCGGCAATTCCCGTTGTCGATATGCCGATATCCGCTCCAAGACCGGTGCGCACCCCGGAGGCCATTGCAGACGCTACTTCGGACGAAACTGCCCCGTGCTTTTCAAGATCATCAACGGATACGCCGAGGTGCGCCATTTTAACGCTATTGTCATAGGCAATGACGGAACCAATGAAAACGTCGGAAGATCCGGGGATATCGGTTATTCTTTTCGATATAAGACCGCCGGTACATGATTCGGCAACTGACACTGTCATATTCCTTTTCCTGAGGATGGCTATAACCTCTTCCTCTGGCCTCTGCCATGCAGGATCGAGATACCGCTCCCCGAAGGTCTTTCCGGCCTTCACCGTTATATCTTCTGGATTGAAGTAGCCGCCGTCCCGTGCCACGAAGGTCAGCGTTGTTATGCCCTCTGAAGCCGTCATCCCCCATTCCATGTGTTCAAGGGGTATGCCCATTGTCAGAACAGCTCTGTTTATGTCTGACTCTTTCATTCCGACAACTTTGAAGGACAAGGTTTTTCTCGTACCGATCCCGCATTCAGCCTGTAAGAAAGGCAAAATGATCCGATCCACCATGCAGGCGGCTTCCGCCGGGACCCCCGGCAGGGCAATAAGGATTTTATCTTCATGGCGTATCATGAATCCCGGCGCAAGCCCTTTTTCATTGGCCAGCACTGTTGAACCGGCGGGGACTTCAGCCATTTTCAGATCCCTGTCAGTCATCGGCATGCCGATGTTTCTGAAAAATGAATCCATGCGCTCCCGTGCAGAAGCATCGATGGCGGTGCTGAACCCGAATATCTTCTGGAGTGTTTCAATTGTCCTGTCGTCATCGGTCGAACCGAGACCGCCGGTCATTATCACGATATCGGATACCGAAAGGGCGTGGCGAATGGACCGTTCCAGCTCAAGGGAATCATCGCCGGCGACCATCAACAAGACAACCCGCAGATCAAGGGGAAAGAGCCTCGAGCTGATGTATCCGCTGTTTGTATCGAGGGTCTTTCCGTAAAGGAGCTCGTTGCCGCTCGCTATGATCGCCACGCGCTTCATGGCAGACGTTCTTCCTTCCCTGCAGTGGGCGAATCCGTTATTGAGCTTGAAAAGAAAGTGTACATGGCGGTCCCGCTTCACATCTGCTCTGGCGCGGAAACGCCGAGGAGCCTGAGGCCATTGGCCATGACGACGCGGACGGCATCGCAGAGAGCCAGGAATGACAGGGACATTTCCCTGTCTTCGGTGAGGATCCTGTGTTCGGTGTAAAACTTATGAAAACCCTGAGCGACTTTCATGAGAAAGGTTGTTATCCGGTGGGGCTCGAACTTGTCCGCAGCGTCGGCAGCTTCTTCGGGGAACTTCGCAAGGAGCTTCATCAGCATCCGGGACTCCTCGTTGTCAAAGTATTCCGCCCGGGCAAGCTTCGGGTCATAGGAATAACCGCGCTTTTCAGCCTCCCTGAACAGGGAGCATATACGGGCATGGGCATACTGCAGGTAGAAGACGGGGTTTTCAGAGCTCTGTTTTTTCGCCAGCGTGAGGTCGAAGTCGAGGTGGCTCTCCAGCGAACGCATGACGAAAAAATATCGCGCCACGTCCACGCCTATCTCGTCAATGAGGTCCTGCATGGTTGAAAACTGCCCCAGGCGCTTTGACATCTTGACCGTTTCACCTTCCATGAGGAGATTGACCTGCTGGGCGATGAGTATCTTGAAATTGTCCTCGCTCAGACCCATCGCCTTCAGGGCACCGAAAAGTCTCTTTATGTGGCCATGATGGTCCGGACCCCAGATATCGATGATAAGATCGTAGCCCCTCTGCATCTTGTCGTTATGATAGGCGATGTCAGCAAGGAAATAGGTCGGCCGCCCGTCGTCACGGACCAGGACGCGGTCCTTGTCATCGTCAAAATCGGTGGATTTGAAAAGGGTCTTCCCCTCTTCTGTAAAGACGACGCCCTTCGACTGCAGCACCTGCAGTGTCTTCATGACTTCGTCTTTTTCATGGAGGGTCTTTTCGCTGAACCAGGTCTGGAACCGGACATTGAATTTTTCGAGATCCTTTTTCTGACCCTCTACATTATATTCGATGGCCTTCTGCGCCAGGAAGTCGACAAGTTCCGCTTCATCCTTTATGTTGTTTATTACTTCACCATGCTGACGGTCGATCTGCGCGGCAATATCCTTTATATACTCGCCATGATAGCCGTCCTCGGGAAACTCTACCGTTTCTCCGCGAAGCTCCTTGATGCGGGCAAGGACTGACCTCCCCAGGAGAAGCACCTGGTTGCCGAAATCATTGATATAGAATTCGCGGTTGACAGTGTCGCCGATGAACTCGAGGAGGTTGGCTATGGTGTCGCCAACGGCCGCGGCCCTGGCCGAAACGATATTCAGGGGACCGGTGGGGTTTGCGGAAACAAATTCAATATTGACCCGCCGCGGGGTATCTTTTACCGCCCGGCCGAAATCGCTTCCCTGATGAATGATATCCTTCATGGTATCGAAAAGAAAGCCGCTGGATACGAATATATTGATAAAGCCAGGTTTTACAACTTCGATCTTTTCTATCCTGGGGTCAGATCCTATATAGTGCGCCAGTTTCTGGCCGATTTCCATCGGAGATTTTCTGAGAAGCTTTGCCGACTCCAGTGCAAAGGGTATGGCGTAATCGCCGAATTTCTGGTCTCTCGGATATTCGACCTTGCGCTCTATTCCCGGCAGCTCATCCTGGAAATATCCTTCGGCCACTGCTGAAGTTATTGAATGTGACAATAATGCTGCGATTTCATTTTTAAGATTCAATGATGGCCTCAATTAACATGTTATTACAAGGCAAGATCAACTCCATGAACGGCGATCCGCACCATGCATTGATTAAAAAAAAGTGAAAAACAAGAGTTTTTGTCAAGAATAATTAGCCGGCAACCAATTGATATACACGTCTTGACGCATTTCTTCTGAAACGATTATAAAATTTTATCATGTGCCAATAAAAAACTTGAAATTATTGTCTCAAGGGTCTCACAATAATCACCAATGGGCCCGCTCATGCCACCGGGGCACCATATATATCATGCGCCGAGGTTACTATGCCCGCCATTAAAATTGAAAAAAACCACCTGATGGGAATGCTGATCTCTCTGGCCGTATTCGCGATTATATCGGTATTATTCACCCTTACGACCTTGATGGACAGGATGGAACTGGGAGCCGGGGATTTCCTTTTCTTCCTCCGGGACCCCGCAGAAAAATCCAAGGTCATCCAGAAAGGCGCCGAACTGCGCCTCCCCAACAAGCGGGCGCGCAAGGATATCATCATCATAGGCATCGACGAAAGGACCATCCGCCACTTCTCCGACCAGGGGATCCAGTGGCCTTTTCCCTGGGATATCCACGCCAAATTCATGAGATACATAGGCACCGGGAAGCCCACCGCTATCCTGGCTGACATCATGTTTCTCGATCATAAAAAGGGCGAAGAGCAGCTTGCCGCCGCCATACGCTTTGCCGGGAATGTGTTTCTCGACTTCCCCTTTGAGACCAAATACATCGACAAGGACTACGGAGACCAGCAGGAGCGCCTCAAGACGCTGTACCGTCTCCGCTTCCCCGTTGAACCGGGCGAGACGTCGCCCATGCTGGTCGAAGAAGCCGTGCCCCCCACACCCCTCCTGTCAAAAGCGGCGCGTGGTATAGGTTTCGCCAATATTTTTCCCGGGTCAGATAATGTCATCCGGACCATGCCGCTCCTTCTCAAGTGGCAGAACTGGTATTATCCGAGCATCGACCTTCTCATCGTCATGCAGTATTACGGCATCGGTAAGGATGATATTGAAATTAAATGGGGCAAATACATAAAACTGAAGAACCTGCCGCCGACCAAGATGGCCAAACCCAACCCCGAGCGGGAGATTAAAATCCCCATTGACAAGAGAGGGTTTATGGACGTCAATTTCATCGGCGGTTTCGGTAGCTTCGAGCATTACCCCTACAGTTATTTCTGCCGTGACGGAGACATGCTCAAGGAAAACAACACGTCACTGAAAGACAAGATCGTTCTTGTCGCAGCATACGCGGTAACGGGCATTGCCACTGACGAAAAGCAGTCCCCTTACGGCGCGACCTTCGGAATCGAGCACCACGCCAATGTCCTCAACACTATCCTCAACCAGAATTTTCTCATTAAACTCAACGACATCCAGAACCTCATAATAATGCTGGTCATAGCTGTCCTTATGGGTCTGATTGTGTCGCGGATTTCCATCGTCGGTTCCTTCATCTTTACCATGGTGATGGCCATCGCATACATGGTTGGATCATACATCATCTTTGACATGATCAGCTACATGGCCGCTTTCGCTTCCCCGGTCATCCAGATAGGCCTTACCTTTACCCTGGTGGTCGTTTACCGGGTTCTCACTGAACAGAGGGAAAAGCGCTTCATAAAACAGACCTTCTCCAAGTTCGTTTCACCCAAGGTCGTCGACGATCTGCTGAAGTCGCCCGAAATGGCAAAGCTCGGCGGTGAGCGCAAGACCATCACCGTGCTCTTTTCCGATATCCGTGGTTTCACCTCCATGTCGGAAAAGATGACCCCGGAGCAGCTGGTTGACCACCTGAACCTGTACCTCCAGGCCATGACCGATATCGTCATCAAGTATGACGGGACCCTGGACAAGTATGTCGGCGACGAGATCATGGCCTTCTGGGGCGCTCCGGTACCCCAGCAGGACCACGCGCTCCTGGCATGCAGGGCCGCCATCGAAATGATGTCGAAACTGGACGAAATGAACAGGGAATGGGAACAGCATCACAAGGAAACCCTGGACATCGGGATCGGGATAAACACCGGGCCCATGGTCGTGGGTTTTGTCGGTTCCACGTCCCGCATGGACTATACTCTCATGGGCGACATGGTCAACCTGGGCGCGCGCCTTGAAGGAACGAACAAGATCTACAGCACTCACATAATCATCAGCGAATTTACCTATGAAGAAGTGAAGGATCATATTATCGCGCGGGAACTTGATCTCATCAGGGTAAAGGGAAAAGAAAAACCTGTCAAGATCTACGAGCTGATCGACATGAAGAACGCCTGACGCGGGACATGATTCTGTATCAGAAGCAGGCGCGTTGCGATGTTTTCCTTCCTGTCGCATCCAGGCATGGGGCCATGGCCGGCCCGCTGAGGCGGACCGGTACCGCCAGGGTGGAAGAATCTTTTCGAATGGTGATGGTGAAATTGCTGTTAATGCCGCCTTCATATATATAATCGCCCACTGCGTTGAACATCATGGTGTCTCCGCGGATACCGAAATTGCTGAACCAGAAATTTTCCCCCTGTTCAGATATTGAAACAGTCATGTCCTCAAAGGATATGTCCGACAGCCGGCCGGGGTCATAGCCGTTCTTATGAAGAAATTTGATCAACCCCTGCTGGAGCGGGGTGTTTTTCATCTCACCCTTCCCCACATAGATATTGAAGTGTCCCTTCGCGTTATCGAGTATGTCGCCTATCCGGGCGAATGAAACTTCGTAGGAAAAATCGGTCCTCGCCTTGCCGATCAGGGATCCGGTGAGGCCGCTGTCGGCATAAAAGCTTCCAAGGTCGAAATCATCTATCTTTCCCTCGATCTTGACATAGGGCTGATCGCTGTTGAAATAACCCTGGAAAGACAGCCGGTACTTCGCGTCATACCCCTCCGCCCGGAAATCGTTGACCAGCACCGACCCCCTGGCCAGCTGCGCTTCAGCGGAAACATTTCTGAACATCGATTTTTTCCCGTAAAAAACGGTATCGAAGCCGCATTTCAGGTCAATGGTGTTCAGGTTCATGAACCTGCCGAGGGGCCGCTGGAGGAACGGGAGAGCCTCCAGGGCAATCCTCTTATCTTCATAGGCCGATGCGTACACCCGGTCCGCGCAATAAACCGCTGCGTGCTTCAGGTTCTCAAGGTTCATTTTTTTCGAACGGGCGGTTATTGTTGTTTCCGATTTAAACGGTATCCATCCCGATACCACGGTTTGGCCTTTCACGGAAAGGTCCGAATGGAGCGGTTTGGCATTGATATCGATCATTATTGATTTGTCATCCATGGCTATGGTTGCCTTTGATTCATCAATGATCGGGACCATGGTCCCCTTTTTATTTTGCGACATGGTAAAACCTTCGAGAAGGGCACTGGCTTTCATCCCGCCGGATTTGTTGTTTTTGAAATCCAGGGATATATCACCGGTGCACTGGAGTGTGCCGTCATACTCGATATCTTTGAGGGGCGTCAAATATTGCGAAAGATCCCCGAGGTCGATCTTATTGGACTTGAATTTCAGTTCCAGGGCGTCTTCCTTTTTATTGCGGACATACTTCCCGGAAGCCTCGATGTCAATTACGTCATCGGAAAGCTTGAAACTTTTAAGTTTGTAGCTGTTCAGGGCGCTGTTTACCGCCAGGTCGATCCTGATATTTAGATTTTCATTGGATATAATATTAAACTTGTTCTGCAGTGAAACGATCGAAAGGGAACCTGTTTCGACCGTGCCCTTCAGGTAAAGGGCGTCTTTTTTTTTGATAAAATTCAAATTCGTCGATATGCCGCCTTTAAGGGCAACATCGGCCAGCTTGTAATCCAGTATATGTTCATTTAAATAGGTGAGATCGAAATTGTCAATTTCAAGTCGATGGCTGTAGGACTCATAGTTTCTTATATTCATGGAACCCCTGCAGTCAAATGTCCCCTTGCGGATAACATCAGACTGGTACGGCTTGATCCGGCCTGAAACCGAATATGAGAAATAATTCTTGTCGAAGTTCATCTCTGCATCGACTTTATACAGTTCCATGGTGATCTGTTTTGCCCTGAGCGACTCACGATAGAAAAGTTTAGCCCGGTGGAAATCTATATAGAAATGTTCATAGGTTTTCTGGGTCTTCTTGATGAAATTGTCAGGATCAAAGACCAGAAGAAATGAATCCACGTGACTCCTGCCGTATTTTTTTATGAAGGTTATTTCTGAATTATGGAAATCTAGACCCTCCACGATTATGGCGCCGGTGAATAACCTGAAAAAACGCAGATTGATGACGGCCTTGTCGCTTTTAATGAGGCTGATATTATCATTGAAGTCGCTGGTGATCGACACATCAAAGTCTGATATTATTATGGTGCCGTCATAATCGAGATAGATGTCTTCGAACTTCACGGCCTTGTTGAGGTTATTTTTAAAATAATCGGTGACAACTTCTTTAAGGATTCGCTCCGGGAATACAACGGAAAACAAGAGCCTGAGAGTTGCCATGCTGTTGACGATCACGAATAGAACAATTATGGCAATGCCCGCATGTTTTTTTTTAAATTTCATAATTATTTTGTTTACTATACGGCACGTGGTTGTATAATATTTCACAGGAACCGGCAATACATGCCGATCAATCCGGCGTGAATCTTAAAAGCACAATGGACGTTGCGCGCCGGTCCATATCAATTTTCAAGGTTATTTGCGCTGCAGTCAAGTTAATTTGATATTTTTTGGAGTTTTGCTTAAACTCCCGGAAGCATCCTCCAGCCCATACTTTGTCCAGGAGCCTGTCATGACTGACCGTTATATCAAAAGACTGTTAGAAAAATCTCACAAGCAATTTGCCCTTGAGAAATACAGGGATATCGATATATCCAAAACCCACAGGCTTTTCGAGGGTACACCCAAGAAGCACCCCCACGATGACTCGCTTATGATCCTGCTCATGGATCCTTTTTCAAAAAAAAGGGATTTCTATGAATTCACTGTTGACTCAATAGGTCATATAGAGGAAATTGGAACCATAACAAACGAAGAAGGCGAAAGTGCGCTGAAGGTTCGAATCTGGATCAAGAAGGGAACACCCGCCATCAAAGCTAAACCGTTCATTGTCCGGTAAATCCAGGGTCCAAACGGAATGATTGACGTCAAAGAAATCCTTATGGGAATGTATCCCTATGTGCAGTACATCTCCTTTGGCCTCCTCATGCTTTCAGGGATGAACGTTCCCATTTCTGAAGATATTGTCTTCATTATATCCGCCTCAATCGCCGCCACCGTTGCCCCCCATAATCTATATTACATTTTTGCCGGATGCTTCCTCGGCGCCTACCTGAGCGATATCCTGGCATATATCATCGGCAGATACGGTCTTGCAACAATACTCTTCAGCCCGTTCCTGGCAAGGACCAGGCTTGTCAATCCGGAAAGGCTCCGTGCCAGACTTGACGTCATGTCCGGTTACTTTGCCGCCTATGGAGGGAAGGCCCTTTTTTTTGGCCGGTTCATTCCCTTCGGCATGAGGAACGCCATTTTCATGACCTGCGGGCTGATCAGGATGAATCCCGTCAAGTTCATGCTTATTGACCTTTGCGCCGTAACCTGCACATCGATAATTCTTTTTTCTCTCGGATATACCTTCGGTAACAATTATAGCGTTATTATTTCATATTTGAACAAATATAAGTTTGTCATCGCGTCGCTGATATTATCGGTACTGGTAATTCTTATTGCAAAAAGCTCCCTGAAGAAACGCCGGAAACCGGCAGGGGAAGTCATTAACGATCCGGCCCTGACCTCAAAAAATCTTACGGGCAAGTAAATTACTTGACTAAATATGATAATATATGTTGATTTTATATAAAAAATAATATAAACTATTAAATATTAATTATGTTAGCCCTTATCGGCATATTGGAAATTATCCCGGATTTATAATTCATGCAGAATTTGAAATACCATTCATTGAACGTTCTTTCTGTAATGATATTTTCGTTCATGCTTGCATCGACAATAAACCAGGTAATTAAATATAATCTGTCCCCTGGCTATACCAAGGCCCAAACCGGCACGCGGCGCGCCTATACCGCCAGCGCAAGAAAAAACTTTGAAGACTACAAGATCATAACTGAATCCGGGTTCTTCAAGGTTGCCGGTCCCGGCGACATGGCCGGTGAAGGCCAGAACCCGGCTGGATCCATCAGCGAATTGACCCTCCTGGGAACCATATCCGGTCCTTCAAACATAGCCCGTGCCATGATCCTGAAATCCGGGGAAAAGAGCCCCGGCGTATTTGCCCTCTACAAGGTCAACACTGATGTGTCCAATGACGTATACGGCAACAAGCTGGTCTCCATTGGCGATGCAAAGGTTTATCTTGAAGCAGGCGGCCAGAGGGTTGCTCTCGAGCTGTATGCCAAAAAAGTGGTTGATTCCAAGCCGGGAAGCCAAACCGACGGTGACGGCCAGCAGATCAACCAGAACCTCAGCAGGGCTGAATTGAAGCAAAAAGTGTTTAACAACATGGACAATGCCCTGCAGGGCCTCCAGGCTGGGCCGCACCGCGTCAACGGGCAGATTGTAGGATACCGCCTGATCACCGTAAGGCCCCAGAATATCATGTTCAGACTCGGCGCCCGCAGCGGCGATATCGTCAAGCGCGTCAACGGCCAGATCCTTGACAGCACCCAGAAACTGATGTCAATATGGGAAACAATGAAGAACGATCCGAAGATAACCATCGATATCGAACGGAACGGGAAAAACCTGAGATACGATTTCAACATAACGGATTAATCACCTTATTAAAAGGAAATGCTCATGAACCTGTCAGTAGCTAAAAGAACCGCAAGCATGTATCTGCTGATAACCCTGCTCCCGTTCATAATCGTATCATTTCATGATAACGCGGCAAATCCTTCCGCCCTCAGCGCCGCCCCCAAGAAGGCCGCGGCGAAGGCCAAGAGACCGACAGGCCCCAAGATGTTCGCCCTCAATTTCAAGGACGTGGAAATAACCGAGTTCATCAACGTCATGGGCCAGGTAATCCAGAAAAACATCATCATCGACGACCGGGTCAAGGGCAAGATCTCGATCAGCTCTTCGAAAAAGGTCCCTCTCAGCGAAGCATACAATGTCATGAAGGCAATTCTTGAAGTCAAGGGACTTGCTGTCGTCGAAACGCCCAATCTTATCAAGATCCTTCCCATCGAGGATGCGGTTAAGAAGAATTCATCCGTCATCGTTGACGGCAAGGTGCTCCTCGACGAGCGCTCCATCACCTATATCCTGGAGCTTAAAAACGCCGACGCCAACGAGGTCGCCAACGCTCTCAGGTCCCTCAAGCCCAAAACAGCCGATATTATCATTTATCAATCCCTGAACATGCTCATTATCACCGGCATCACCTCCGATGTGAACAGCCTTGTCCATATTGCGAGAGCGCTTGATTCCAAAGTGGCCCCCCTGGGTCAGGAAAAATACGGCGGCAATATCCACGTGTATCACCTTGAGAACGCCAATGCCGAGGACCTGGCGAATGTCCTTTCCCGGATCCCTTTTTCCGATACCGCCAAGATCAGCACCAGCCCCATATCAACGCCCCAGCCTTCCCCGCAGCCGACCCCGCAGAAGGTCGAGCCGTCGGACAAGACGAGGCGGGTGACAATGCAGCACGGGTCAGCGGCTGCCAGCAAGGAAAAGCTATCGATAATTGCGAACAAGGACACCAATTCCCTCATCATAACGGCCAAGCCCGATGAATACGCCGAAATTGTGAGCATCATCAAACAGCTCGACATCGTGCGGGACCAGGTGCTTATCGAGGCGATGATAGTCGAGGTCAACGTCGAAAACGGCTGGGGCTTTGGCATAGACTGGATGCTGGGGTACCAGACCGGCAAGCATATCTTCGGCGGATCTTCTATTCAAAGCTCAAAGATACCGAGTTATACCCTGCCGGATGGGGTCACAGACAAAAAACTCGCGGTGCCCCTGAACACGGGGTTCCAGCTTGGATACGTACCTGACATCGGCGTCCTTGCCTTCGCGCTCCTGAACGCCTCCGCGACAGACAACAACTTCAACATCCTTTCGACGCCCCAGGTCCTCACGGTCGACAACAACGAAGCGGAGCTTAATGTAGGCGAGGAGATCGGCGTGCCGACCAATAACAGGATCACCGACCAGAACACGACTTTCCAGACCTATGAATACAAAACCGTCGGCATCAAGCTCAAAATAACGCCCCACATTACCCAGAAGAAACGCATAACCCTCGACCTGTACCAGGAGGTCAATTCAATAATAGGAGAGACGCAGCAGCTTTCAGGCGGTTCTCTGGTGCCGCCGAAGCTCGGCAAGCGGGACATCAAGACCAAGGTCACCGTATATGACGGAAAGACCATCGTGGTGGGCGGTCTCATCCAGAACAAGAAGGACGTCACCGAGTCAAAACTGCCCATACTCGGAGACATCCCCCTGCTCGGATGGTTTTTCAAGCACAAGACGGTCAACTACAAGAAATCGAACCTGCTCGTTTTCATCACGCCTCATATTCTCACGAAGAAGGACAGGCTTGAAAGCATAACAAAGCAGAAAATCGAAACCATGCGGAGACTGAAGACCAAGTAGACCATGGCAAAGACAAATACAAAATACCTCGGCAAGATCCTCGTCGACCGCAAGATCATAACCCAGGAAGAGCTGCAGGAGGCGGTCCTCGCGCAGAAGGGTTCCACCCTCAGGCTGGGACAGTTCCTTCTTAAAAAGGGAATGGTCTCCGAAGAGGACATCCTTTCCTGCCTCGCCGAACAGTACGACATGACCTTCCTGCCGCGCCTTGACTTCTCGGACCCGGACAACCTGTTTGCCTCCATGCCCGTCCATTTCATGCGCAAGAACAGGATGGTCCCTTTCAAAAAGAAAGGCGGCACGATCCTGGTCGGCATAGTTGACGTGCTCAACATACAGCCCCTCGATGACCTCAAAATGATCTTCCCGCAGTATGATTTCGAGGCCGTGCTCACGACCGAAGAGGAGATACAGAACGTTATCAACGCCCATTTCAACGTGTTAAAAGATGAATCCACCAATGATGTCATCGAGGACCTGGAGGAATCCGATTTCGAAATTCTCACCTCCTCCATCTCCGAAACCGAAGACATCATGGACATGGCCAACGAGGCCCCCATCATCCGCCTCGTGAATACCTTCATCAAACAGGCGGTGACCGACCGGGCCAGCGATATCCACGTGGAGCCTTACGAGAAGGATCTGGTGGTGCGGTTCCGCATTGACGGCATCCTGTACAATATGTACACCCCACCGAAAAAATACCAGGGCGCCATCATCTCGCGTATTAAGATCATGGCGAACCTCAACATAGCCGAGAACCGACTGCCCCAGGACGGCCGCATCCAGCTCAAGATCGCGGGCAAGGACATCGATATCCGGGTCTCCACGTTCCCGACTTATTACGGCGAGCGCATCGTGCTCCGGATACTGAACAAGTCCGACATGAGCTTTGACCTGGACGCCATCGGCTTCGACAAATATACCCTTGAAGAATTCGACAAGATCATAAAGAAAACCTACGGTATAGTCCTGGTTACCGGACCGACGGGCAGTGGCAAATCCACCACCCTGTACAGCGTCCTCCAGAAACTGAAGCACGAGGACGTCAATATCCTTACCGTCGAAGACCCTATCGAATACCAGATACCCGGCATAGGGCAGATGCAGGTAAAGCCCGGCATAAACCTGACTTTCGCCAGCGGCCTCCGGTCCATCCTCCGCCAGGACCCGGACATCGTCATGGTTGGTGAGATCCGGGACCTTGAAACCGCCGAGATTGCGGTGCAGGCCGCCCTCACGGGCCACCGCGTCTTTTCCACGCTCCATACCAATGACGCCGCCAGCGGGATCACCCGTCTCATCGATATGGGGATCGAGCCCTTTCTCATCACATCGTCAGTCAACGCGTACCTCGCCCAGCGGCTCGCGCGCAAGATATGCCCCGCATGCAGGGAGGCATACAAGCCCGCGCCCAAGATGCTCGCCGAGCTCGGCATCAAGCCGTCCCAGCTCCACGGCGGCAAACTGTATCACGGAAAGGGGTGCCCTCAATGCCTCAATACCGGCTACTCCGGACGGCTGGGTATTTTTGAGCTCCTTCCCCTCACTGCTGGTGTCCGCAAGATGATCATGGAGCACAGCGAAGCTCCCCTCATCAAGGAATTTGCCATTAAAGAGGGCATGAAGACGCTTCTTCAAGATGGCCTTAATAAAGCGATAGAGGGCCTCACCACGGTAGAGGAAGTCTTGCGGGTATGCTGACAGTTTTACTCAAGGATGCCATCCTATGATATTCCAGTATCAGGCCTTAGACCGCACGGGGAAAAACGTATCCGATTATATCGATGCCCCGTCCGAAATGAGCGCGCGTCAGAAAATACGCAGCCAGGGCCTGTACCTGGTGAAACTCAAGAAGCACGAAATCACGTCCATCCAGACAGCCCCGGGCGAAAAAATGACATTGAAAGCCTTTGCCCAGAGGCTGTCAGACATCGTCAGCCTCAAATTAAGCACCAAACAGCTCGGACTTTTTTCCCGTCAGCTTGCCACCCTCCTGAAGGCAGGGCTGCCCCTGCCCGTCGCCATTGCGGATATCGTTGAGCAGATTGACAACAAGCACTTCAAGAACGTGGTGGCTGACCTGAAGGAAAAGCTCGAGCAGGGATCGTCATTTTCAAACGCCCTCGCCCAGCACCGAGCCATCTTTCCCGACATGTACGTCAGCATGGTACGCGTCGGAGAAAGCCTCGGCTCCCTTGATCAGGTCATCGCGCGCCTTGCAGACATGGAGGAAAAGCAGAACATACTGACCAGCAAGATCAGGTCAGTCATGTATTATCCCGCATTTATGCTCCTGTTCGCCATGGCGGTTACCATGTTCCTCATGACCAGCGTAATTCCGACGATCGCCGGCATGTTCGAAGAACAGCAGAAGGCCCTCCCCTTTGTAACCAGGCTCGTCATCGGGGTCAGCTCTCTCCTTTCAAACGGATGGGTGCTGCTGGGGCTGTTTGTGCTGGCGGGAATCCTGGGATATGCGTACTATCGCTACATTCACACGCCGGAGGGACGGCGCACGGTGGATGACCTCAAGCTCAAGGTTCCCCTTGCGAAGAACCTCTACCGGCGTCTTATCGTCTACCGCTTCACCCAGAACCTGGGCATACTTCTCAACAACAAGGTGGACATCATCAAATCCTTTGAAATAGTAAAAAAGATCGTGGGCAACGTAATCATAGAGGAAAAGATCAGCGAGGCCGCCCTCAAGATAAAGGAAGGCGCTTCGGTGGCCAACGCCCTGAGCAAGTCCGACTTCCTTCCCAAACTGGTATTGGGGATGATAACGGCCGGGGAAGCAAGCGACAACCTGGATACCATGCTTCTGAATATAGGAAATGTTTATGAAACGGAGCTTGACCTGTCCGTGACGAGCCTGACCAGCCTCATAGAGCCGGTCGTCATCATAATAATGGGCCTTGTTATCGCCCTCATCGTCATGTCGGTCATATTGCCGATAACGCAGATGAACATGCTTCTGCAGTGATGCTGAACGATCGGCCCGGTAACAAAGGGCCCCGCGTCGTTCCATACATAAAAGAAACGTTACAGGAGAAAAACATGAATATTCGAGAAAGAGCACTTTCCAGAATACGGGTCATCCGGTCAGAGGCCGCTTCGGACAGGGGTTTCACCCTCATAGAAATAATGATCGTTGTCACGATCATCGCGCTCCTTTCGGCAGTCATCATCGTGCCGAACGTGACCAAGTATCTCAAGCGGGCAAAAATAGAGGCCTGCAAATTGCAGATAAAAAATTTCCAGACTCCCCTGCTCGAATACCAGAGCACCAAGGGCAACTATCCTTCGACCGAAGAAGGCCTCGAGGCCCTCGTCAAGGAGGGATTGCTTAAAAAAGTTCCCGTTGACCCGTGGGGAAATCCCTATCATTACCGCTACCCCGGCGAAAATGACCAGGAAGAATACGAGATATGGAGCAACGGGCCGGACGGCAGGGAAGGCGGCGAAGGAGCCAATGCAGACATAAAGAGCTGGGAGGATAAATAGATCGCACCACATGGCCGCCGCTTTGCGATTCATTAAAAATAAAATGCGCCATGACGACCGCGGATTCACCCTTATTGAGATCGTGGTCGTCATTGCCATACTATCTATTCTTTTCATGATAGCAGTACCCCGTGTAACGAGAATCTTCAGCAGCCAGCGCGAAAACTTCGCCGTCTTCACCGGGATGATAGCGGCCACCTTCGATGATGCCTTTTTGAAAAACAGGACCGATTTTTTCACCATATATCTTTCCGCGCCCGACCCTGAAGATGCCATGGCACAGAAGGACGTCTTCAACAGGAAGAACGGCGTGGCTGTTCTCAATTACGTCAACGGCGATTTTGTAGACAGCAGGCGCAAAACTCTCGGGTTCAAGGAATTCTCCCGTTCGTTCCTCATCGAAGAGGTGGTGACCTCGTCTGGGGAGACAATAACCAACGGGAATGTGAAGATCCCGTTCTACCCCCAGGGATACTCTGACAATTACATTATTCATATCCTGGTCAATGGTGAGCAGAAATGGTCAGTACGGATAGATAAACATCTCAAGGAGCCGAAGGTTTCAGAGGGTTATGCGACATTTGATATCGAGCAGTGACCATCCCCCCGTCAGCCGCGCTGGATTTGTCCTGGTGGAAATACTGATTGCCCTGGCCATCCTGTCGACTGTCCTCATAAGCGTCATCTCCGGTGTAACGTCAAGTGTATACGTCATTTCCGGGATGAAGAACTACACTCACGCCATGCTCATCGCAAGGACAAAAATGAACGACTTCATCCTCAAAAACATGCGCGGGACCGACCTCAAGGGACAACAGGTGAAGGAATATCCCGGCTTTTCCTACAGCAGGGTAACGACACGTTTCGAACATCCATTGTTCGGGCCCATGCAGGCCAATATAACGAATGTCACAGTAACGTGGAAAGAACGGGGAAAAAAAAAGAAATATAAAATTTCGTACATATATCCGGCACAATGATTGGGAAGAAACTGAAAATTCCATGCCGCAGAGAAGAGATTACCGGGAACAACGGAGCGGCAGGTAACGCGGGATTCACCCTGATAGAGATCATGGTGGCCACGGCCCTGGCCTCGATCATCCTCATCATGGCCTACGCCTCGTACCGCTCCATTTTCGATTCCATCAAGCGTTCGACCGGCCGCGCCGAGTTCTATGAAAACGTGAACCTGGCGCTGATGAAAATCGACCAGGACATATCCAACGCATATTACGTCAGGGCCAATAAAAATATCACCTTCATATGCGAAAACGTCAGGGGAAACAGCAGGCTTGATTTCGTGACAGTAAATCACAATGACTATATGATGGCAGGCAAAATGAACATGCCGGTCCACATGAGCGATGTCAGGGAAGTCGGCTATTTTCTCCGGGAAGCGAAAAACACGGTGGACCTTTTTCACCTCATAAAAAGGGAAAAGATAAATTACTGGGACGAGGATCCCCTCAGCGGAGGGACCGAACACGTGCTTCTCCCCAACGTGGTGAGTCTCAAGTTCGAGTTTCACAAGGGCAACGACTGGGCCGACGACTGGGACTCGCGGCAGAACAACATGTTCCCCCGGGCGGTAAAAACAACCCTTGTTGTAAAGAACTACCAGGCCCAGGAGGAAAAATTCGAATTTGTCACATTGATCAATATCAGGGAATTCAGGTAACATGGGCGTCATATCCGCATTCATGGCCAATTATGAAAAAAGGAGGAAGCTCCTCGATGAGAATGGTGTCCTGTCCTACCTGCGCAGTTCCTCCGGTTACGTGCTCATCATCATCCTGATCATAACCACGCTGTTGATTTCAATAGCGGGGGAATTTATCGTTATAGCCCAGGTTAATATCGGATATGCACAGAAACTGAAGAACCATCTCAGGGCGAACTATCTCGCTAAGTCCGGCGTCCAGCTGTGCCAGCTGATCCTCTATGCCGACTTGAAGGGCCTCAACACGGAGATGATAACAGGCAAGGCCACGGACAAGGAAACGGACTCCTATAACGACATATGGGCCCTCAACGTGCCGGAAATGCCTCTCACTGAAGGATCGGTCAAGCTCGAGATCATTGACGAAAATTCAAAGATAAATATGAGCGTTTTCGCCAACGAGTTCACCGACAGGTCAAAATATTATTACTTCGCCCAGAACTTTTTCATGAACATGGGGCTGCCGATGGATTTTGCCGATATCATCCATGACTGGGTGGACATTGATGAGCAGAGAATGCCCTACGGCGCGGAGAGCCAGGACTACTACCAGACCCTCAAGCCCGGTTACAATTCCAAAAACAACACCATGGACAGCGTTGATGAAATGCTCATGCTCAAGGACATGACCCCCGAGATATATTACGGCTTCGGCGGCGGCAATTTCGAGTCCGAAAAAAACGAGCAGAACCTTGTTGAAGACAACAAAGGCGACACAGATCTTTCCCTCGATAAAATCGAGGAATTGGCCGGGGAATCAGCGGCGAAAAAGGTCTCGCCGCGGGATAAGAACCTTGAAACCACAGCCATAGGAAAGGAAAAAAGCAGAAGGCTTTCGGACTACTTTACCGTATACGGCGACCGCCAGGACTACCTGAGCGACTTCAATAAAATTAACATAAATACGGCGTCATACCGGGTATTATCTGCGTTGACAGATAAAATGACTCCTGATATTGTGACAGAGATCATCCGCCGGAGGCTGGCGCAGCCTTTTAAATCCGTTGACGAAATCAAGGATCTCATTAGTGATACGACAATTACTGACCGGCTTTCGGTGAAGTCGTCAGTCTTCAGGATAATCGCGACAGCGACTGTTGATGGTGTACAGGCGAAAATCACCGCGGTATACAACCGGAACCTGAGGTCGCTGTATTACTGGTGCGAAGAATAAGGGACGGGAGCGCTTTCATTGTTCGAGAATTTAGCAGCCATTGATGTCGGTACCAATACGATCAAGCTCGTGACCGTTAAAACCGGTTTCCGTGATTTCCAGCTGAAATCCTTCAATTTTGAGCATAATGACCCTGACCGCGAAGACAGGGCCGCGGCGGTTTCCGAAACTATCCAGAGAATCCTCTCGGAGGAGGACCTGAACGGCTACCGGATCATCACCAACCTACCGATGGAGCTTGAAATCATCCGCACCATTTCATTCCCCTTCAGCGATGTCGAAAAAATAGCCGATGCCATTCCCTATGAAGCCGAGGAAAACATCCCCTTCAAGCTGGATGAGCTTCAGCTTGATTTTCAATCCCTTAAAAGCTTCAAGGAAGGCGAAGGTAGGATACTGCTTGCGGCCACGCACAAGAACAATCTCAACAGCTTCCTCCAGACCCTTAACGCTTCCGGCATAAAACCACTTACCATGGGCATGGAAGCCAATGCCCTGTATGAATGCTACCGATACTTCAATAAAATTGAAAACGAAGCTGTCATCCAGGTCGATATCGGCCACACAAAGACCATCGTCAATTTCATTGCCGCGAATCAGCTACTGTATACCAGGTCCATAACGATTGGGATACATGCCATAATCAAAGCAATTTCGTCGATGCTCAAGGTTCCTTTGTCGGAGGCCTCTCGCCTGTTCCTTAACCTGAACCTGGATCTTACGTCATTTGAAAACAATGAGCAGCGCGATTACTACAAGTCTCTCAATATCTCCAAACAGCAATTAAAAAAGATATTCACGCTGGCGCAGGATATCCTCGATGATCTGATCGAACAGATTATCCTTACCATGAAGGCAATGCAGGTTGACTGCGGGGAAATTACCTTCAACAGGGCCCTTGTCTCCGGGGGCGGCTCCAACATCACCGGCATCGGCACCATGCTGTCGCGGGAACTGGATGTCCCCGTAGACGCCCTTCCCTTTCTTGATGATTACAAGGAACGCGAGATACGGACCCAGTTCCCCATCGCATTCGGCACCATGCTTTCCTACCTGAACCGGAGGCGGTCATCGATCAATTTCCTCAAGGGCGAATTCATTCCCGATATAGCCAGTGAATCAAAGAAGATCTACTACCTGTCGGGTGGATTCGCAATCCTGACGGTATTCATACTCATAGTCAATTTCATACTGACCGCGGTCCTGACAGCAAAGTCCAACAGCCAGTATTCAAAAATCCTTGATGAACAGTTCAACAGGTATTTCCATTCCAAGCCAGTTTCAGGGGACCCCATCGCCGATGCCCGCAAGATGCTGAAAAACGTGAAAAAGGAGCTCAATGGCATCGCCAAAATCGTCCCGGAAAATTCAACGTTTCTTGACATCATGAAGGACGTACTCAGCCATTTCCCGCAGGACAGCAACTTCGTTTTGAACAACCTGGTGTACAACGAAACCGTCATCATGCTGGAGGGAGTGGCCAGCTCAAGCGCCAATATAGACGCGTTCAAGGAGAATCTCCTGAAAACGAAGAAATTCGACTCGGTGAACCTTAACATAAAATATTCACGGCAGAACGAGGTGCGCTTCTCTATGACCATCAAGCTTAAAACCGCTGCCGATTCCCAAAAGGATCAAGGCGGCCAGGAATGATTGAACTGAACAAACGCGAAAAGCTTCTCCTGCAAGCCCTCGCGGCCGTTGCCGGCGCGGTCATGTTCTATTTTTTTATCATATCACCGATCCTTAGCCTGCGCGAGAGCATAAACAAGGAATACGAGTCCAACATGGCCAAGCTGAACACCCTGGACAAGATTTACGACCAGTACCGCGAAGCCCAGGATAAAATTACGCAGTACAACAGCCAGCTGAACAACACGAAGGGTCTCACGTCGATGATTGAAGAAAATGCCCAGGCACTTAATATCATCAGGAATAAAACCTACACCCGGGACCGTCCCACGGTTACGCAGGGTAAATACAAAAAAATATCCGCCGATGTAAGATTTGAAGGCGTCGACATCAACTCGATCCTCAATTTCATTTACCGCATGGAGAACTCCGGCATGCTGGTAAGAATCAGCTATCTTCGGATTAACCAGACGATAAAGGGCCGCAACACCTATGATGTCACTTTAACGTTTAACAGCGTTTCAAACCAGTAGACGGCATGAGGAAACGATGGATATCACGAAATTTAAAAATTTCTTCATAATCAACATCAAGCCGCTGTTAAACCTTTCCAACCTGTGGAGCAAGGCAAAGGAAGCGCTAAAGCTGCCCTATGCCAAAACATACATTGCCTTTGCCTTTTTCATGATGATCGTTTTTCTTATCATCACCTTCCCCTATGACATGCTCCTTCGTAAAAAAATGAAAGACCTTGAAAAAACGACATTCAAAACGCTGAATGTCAACGAGATCAATTTCAGCATCATTGACATAATCGAGATGAACGGCATCTACGCGATGACCCAGGGCGGCAGCGAGATAACCGTCAAGAACACCGAGGTCGACATTTCCATCCTGAGACTGCTCATCAGCAAGGATGTAAAGGGAACCATCCAGATGAACGGTTTCAAGTACAGCGGCCCCACCAGCATGCTGACGTTCAACATGACCGGGAATATTTATATTGACTACAGGTCATTCAATGATATTCCCCAGGGAGGCGATATCAATATCATAATTGAAAACGCCATGTTGAAACTAACGGATATTCCTCTTCCGGAAAGCATGGGCGGCATGCCCCTTTCACTGCCGATGGTCAGGATCAGCTCGATAAAAGTTGAAGCTGACATTGCCAGGAACAGGGTGAACATTAAAAATATCCGCATCTTCGGGAAAGACCTGAATGGGACCATCACCGGTGCTATCAATCTGTCCAAGAACTTCATGACCTCTGGCCTGGACCTTCGGATCAGGATCAACGCCAATTCGCCGGCACTGGAAAACTACAAGGATTTCCTGGCCAAGTTTATCAATGACAGCAACCAGGTCGTGTTCCAGGTACGGGGTTCGCTCATGATGCCCCGCATCGAAATCCCCAGAGGCGATGCGGAAGATAAAGAGACGCCGAAATCCGAGCACCCCATGGATAGGATATTACCGGTCCAGTAAGGACGGCACCTGCGATGAAAATCACTCTGGCCAGACATTCAGGCTTTTGCATGGGTGTCAGAAACGCGATCCTGCGCATCGTCCATGAAATCAACAAAACCGAAGGGGAACTGTTTGTTTATGGCCCCCTG
>DAONAJ010000032.1:0-42121 GCA_035400945.1 Spirochaetota bacterium | reverse complement strand
CGGGATGCTCTCCAGGTACATGCCGATGATCTTCGTCTCCGGGTCGCGGCCGAAATATTCGAGAAAATCGACCTCGTCCAGGTTGAGCTTGTTGCCGATGCTGGCGAATTTCGCCATGCCGATGTTCTCGTCGGTCATGAAGTTCCAGAGCATGATGCCCACGCCCCCGCTCTGGGATATGAGGGAAAAACCGCCCTTGGGAGGAGGGAAGGACGGGATGAAGGGGAGGCATAGTCCGTTGGCCGTGTTCGCCACGGTGAGGCCGTTGGGCCCCACGAAGCGTATGCCGTAGGTGCGGGCCTTTTCCAGGAGCAGGTCGGCCAGTTTCCGGCCTTCGTCGCTCAGCTCGTTGAAGCCGCCGGACGGGATGGCCATCCACCGGGTCCCCTTTTTTCCGCACTCTTCCACGAGGTCCGGGATAAGCTTGGAGGGCACCAGGGAGAACACCAGGTCCGGCGCGATGGGGAGGTCGCTGACGTTTTTATACATGCGGATGCCGTTGACATCGTGGTCATCGGACCGGGGGTTTACGCCCAGTATCCTCCCCTTGTATCCCCACCGGATGAGATTTTCGAGGACCAGCTTCGGGATGTTGTTCGGTTTTGATGACAGCCCTATGATGGCGAGCGATTGGGGGTTGAAGAGTTTGTCCATGGCAGCCTCCTGGATAATGATGCAGATATTGATTTACAACGTAACGCCGCTCGGGTGATACAATGGCCCGGCGCCGGTTTATATGCCGCGGTGGCCCGGTTTCAGTCAACGGCTATCATGACATTGGAAGCCTTGACAACCGCATATACATCCCTGCCCTCTTTCAGGTTGAGGGTGTCAGCAGATGTTTTCGTGATTATTGATATGATTTCCGTGCCTCCGGCAGTTCGATAAAGATTTAGGAATTGACCGATCCTTGAACGGCTTTCCTGACTTTTCCCTTTAATACATTCCTGGCGCTGGTTCACATGGGGAGCCTCCTTGATGAATTCCCCTCCTCTGAAAGCGGGGATAATTATGGAAATCAGTGAAAAATCACGGGTGCGGCATGGTGCTGATTAAAATGTACAGATTGAGAAAAATAATGTCAATATAATTCGATCCCCTGGGCGCGTACCAGGGGCGGTTTGACGGAAAAAGTCTCTTATCGCTTGCGTATCTTTAATTTGATTTTAAATGTTTCGATTATTCTTGCAGTGATGGATTCTGCCGCCGGCGAAAGGTCGGGATCGGATGATGGGGATGTCCCTGTCTTGATGAACCGGGTAAATATTTCCAGCACGGTTTCCTCGTCAATACCGTCAATGCTGCCGGTGATATGTTTCATGTCGACAGGGACATCAATAACACCGTTTATAACCTCGCTTCCCCTCCCCAGCAGGAGCAGCATGAGGGCGGAGCGGTCCAGCTGGATCTGGCCGGATTTTTTCTTTTCCAGGCTGCGGATGTTTTCAAGCAGGACTTTTTCGGACATCTGCACCCGCTTGGCCAGGGTTTCCAGCAGGTTCGTGGTGAATTCCGTGTTGTTCCGGACCAGGGCGTCGAGGTTCTGGCGGTCGGCGACCGCTATAACGCAATCGGTAACGCAGCGGGCGGTCTCGGAGCGGACGTTTTTCCCTATGACGGCCATTTCGCCGAAGAGCTGCTCGTCATCAACAGTGTCAATGGTGATGATTTCCCCGCTTTCTTTCGTCTTGTAGAAGATCACCGTTCCTTTTTTAAGCAGGTAAAATTCCGTGGCGTTGTCGCCCTCGTTGTAGATGACCGTGCCGGAGGGCATTACCCTTATGTCCTGCATGGTCGATATGGGGCGCATGAAGAGCTTGCGTATTGACTCGAAGCCCGGCAGCTTGAGGTTAAAGACGATCCCCTTGAAGACGCGGAAGATGGTGTACCGGACCATGAAGGGGAATAAAAAATTCGCCGGCTGGTTGACGAGCTGAATGACCGACCCCCGGGGCGCGCGCGGGTTGGTGTGATTTTCCCACACGATAACTCCTTCCATTTCCCCGGACGTAAAGGCAGGGCACTCGAAGCGGATAGTCTTCCTCGTGCCGATGCCGTACGGCTCTGCGGTCCTGAGAAAACAGCTGGCCGAGGTGATGTCGTAGGTCACCAGTATCTCCTCGAATTCGCCGTTTGACGTGACTTCGACGTCAGAAATAATCGGTATTTTGATCTTGCTGTTTTTAAAGAAATTGGGGTTCACCGCGCCGACAAGGATTAGGATCATGCTGATGGAGAAGGGGAAGATGCCCAGCATGATGATCTGGTCCTGGTGCGGGATCTGGAGCGCCATCAGT
Organism: Spirochaetota bacterium; assembly: GCA_035400945.1. Lineage (GTDB taxonomy): Bacteria > Spirochaetota > UBA4802 > UBA4802 > UBA5550 > RBG-16-49-21. The sequence goes on along the minus strand of DAONAJ010000032.1, from coordinate 39,824 downwards.
TCCATGAGTTCCGACCGGAAGGCGAGGCCCGCAATGGCGCAGAGCATGAACAGGATAACGAAGATGAACCGCATCAAGCCGGGCCGCCACTGGAAAAAGTTTTCTGGCTCGCGGTCCGGCGTTCCCATGGACTGGAGGATCCAGCGCTCGTAAGAAGGCTGGTGAACGATTACGTGCCAGTCCTCGAAGCGGAGGCCCATCGCCTTTATCAGGGCCAGGGGAAGCATGGTCTGCGCCTGCGCCATGAGTATCTCCAGTATGATGACCAGGAAAATGAGCAGCGGCGAGGTCAGGTACGAGATATAGCCCCCGGCAAGGATGAAAGTGTCGAAGGCGCCATGCAGCATTATGGGGATCGCCAGGGACATGAAGGAATAGTAGACCCTGTTGATCTTCGTCTCGCACATTTTCCTGAGGCCCAGATAGTATCCCATGATGCCGCAGGTGGTCATGTGCAGCGGTACTGAAAAGAGTATGCGCACCGCTATGATCGGCAGCCCGAAGTTCATTGCATAGGAAATGTTTTCGACCGCGGAAAAACCTATCCCGAATATCATCGATGAAAGGATCGATTCCATGATGCTGAAGTTCGGGTAATAGTATTGCAGCAGAATGATGATGATGAATGCCCCGATTTTTTCTATGGTGGCAGCCTTGACAAAGCCCGCGAACAGGGCATTGTCAACCGTTATATACGGCGTCAGGTACGGTGATGCCAGCAGGATCACCAGGGCAAAGGCAACCCCGGAGAAAAGCGCTTCCACGTGTTTCAGGTATTCAGGCTTGAAGGTGAAGTAGCGGAAATAGATTAAATAGAAGACCGGTACCGGGATAAGGGCGATGAGTATTTTTTCCCAGGTCATAACAGTGCCGCTGTGACAGGACTATAAGGCCCCGCTCACAGTATACCCTGGAGCGAGGAAAGCTGAAGAATCCGTTTGACGTTTTCGGAGCAGTTTACTATGGTAAGGTTTTTATTGATCTCCTGCAGCTTCTTTTTCAATGTCAGAAGTGTCCTGATGCCGGATGAATCTATGTAATCGACCAGGGCAAGGTCAATTTCAACATCCTTGTCAAAAGACGGGATGCTGGCGACCTTGTCGTTAAAGGGCTTCAGGGTTGTGGATTCAAGATTGCCTTCGATGCCTATTTTAATAATGTCGCCGGTCTGGTTTATTTTTATTTTCATCTCGGTCCTCTTGGGTATAGCAACAGATATGGGAATTATCTGCCTACTAGTATTTTCGTAAACTATTCAAGCTGATATAATAAAAAAATCAGCTCAGACATTAAAAGAATCCTAATAATCCTAATGATATATGTCAACAATCTTTATTATATTATGCATAAATCCGTCTGTTCGGTATTAAAATTTGCATCCTGCATTTCCGTGATATCAATTTAACCGATTAGCTGGCCATATACACTTGACAAAAAACTTCATGAAAAACCAGTATTGGCAGTATGCTGAAAAACAGCAAACTGCTAAGCGGTACATTGATGTATCGCCATTTTTCGAGGCGTTAGCCGAGAAAAAGGTGAGGTTTTACGAATTCACTTCGTAAAACCGGCCCTGAAAAACTCCATGGAAGGAGTTTTTCAGGAAACTGTTAGATCATAAAAAGAGGAGGTGCCCATGAGCAGCGAATATATAGGAGCAATGATACAGGACAGTATAAAAAAATATGGAAATGCCATAGCAATGCGTTATAAAGAAAATGATTCATGGCATGAAATAACGTATAATGAGCTTGGTGAGCGCATACAGCAGGTGGCCAAGGCTCTTCTTGAATATGATGTGAAAGAAGGCGAGATGGTTGGTGTTTTCGCCCAGAACATGCCTGAATGGTCCATTGCCGATTTCGGAATTCTGTCGGTGAGGGGCGTGTCTGTTCCCATCTATGCCACCAATACGGCAAAACAGGCGGAATATATTGTCAATGACGCGGAAATCCGGGTTCTTTTTGTCGGGGATAAGGCGCAATATGAAAAAATTACTTCATTCATCGATTCATCAAAATATTTAAAGAAGATCATTGTTTTTGACGGGAATGTCCAGCTGAAGGGAAATCATTCGGTGTCGTTCAAGGATTTTCTCGAACTGGGGAAGAAGTCAGCGAAAGATTCCATCGTTGCAGACAGGACCTCGCGGGGATCCGTCGATGATATTGCCACGCTGATCTACACCTCTGGGACCACGGGAGATCCCAAGGGCGCGATACTGACCCATGGTAATTTCGCCCACCAGTTCCGCGCGATTGATGAGCGCTTTTCCGTCGGCGTCGGTGACCGGAGCCTCTGTTTTCTTCCGTTGAGCCACGCCTATGAGAGGACATGGTCGTACTACGTCTTCCGGTCCGGCGCAGAAAACAATTATGTGGCAGACCAGAAGAAGATAGTTGAATACATGCCGGATGTGCGCCCCACGGCGATGGTCAGCGTGCCGCGCCTGTACGAGAAAATCTATTCCACGGTTTATGATAAGCTGAAAAAAGCGTCTCCCGCCAAGGCCAGAATGTTCAACTGGGCCATCCGTACGGGAAAGACCTACCAGTACAAGAAGAAAGACAGGAAGTTTATAGGCCCCTGGCTTGCCCTTTGCCACGCCCTTGCCGATGTCCTGGTGCTCAAGAAGATACGGGATGTCGTGGGCGGACCGAAGAAGTTTTTTTCCGCCGGCGGCGCGCCCCTCTCCATTGATATCGAGGAGTTCTTCTTTGCGGCCGGTCTGCTGGTCTGCCAGGGTTACGGTCTTACCGAATCGTCGCCCATGATATCCTGCAACGCCCCCGGAGGGTTCAAGTTCGGCACTGTGGGAAGGCCGATCAAGGATTGCGAGGTGAAGATCGATGATACGGGCGAGATCCTCGCCCGCGGCGGCAATATAATGAAGGGTTACTACAAGAAGCCCGAAGCCACGGCCGAGACCCTTGTCAACGGGTGGCTCAAGACCGGCGACGTCGGCTTCATCGACGAGGACGGCTTCCTGAAAATAACCGACCGGATCAAGGACCTCATCATTACGTCTCAGGGCAAGAACATCGCGCCGCAGCATATCGAAACACTGGTGGGCATGGACCACTATATAGAACAGATCGCGACCATCGGCGACAAGAGGAAGTACGTGACGGCCCTTATCGTGCCGTCCTTTGCGGCCCTTGAGGACTGGGCAAAAGAGAACAACATAGCTTTCAGTTCCCGCGAAGACCTGGTGAAGAATCCCGACGTCATAAAGTTTTATGAGAAGCGTATTGCCGACCAGTCAAAGGAACTGGCCAATTACGAGAAGATCAAGCGCTTTACCCTCATGCCGAAAGAGTTCACGCAGGATGGGGGCGAACTGACGCCGACACTCAAGATCAAGAGAAAGGTCGTTAGCGAGAAATACAAGGACCTTATTGATTCGATGTATGCCGGTGAATCCGCAGAATAACAGGATGATGTGACCGGAGAGCGGGCCCTGCAGGGGCCCGTTCTTGTTCAGTAGAGGATAAAACTACCCGTTCCCAGGAGCTGGCCTCCATCTGTCCATACCTCGACGGTATAGTGGCCCTGACCTTCCAGTATCAATCGCCGCGACCAGGTCCCGAATCCTTCTTTTCTTCCGCCCTGTATCTCGCTGAGGGAAATCGAGAGGAGTTTCCTGCCGTTGTGATACCACACATGGTGTATCTTTTCGGCAAGCCCGCGGGGAGCGAAAATAGAGGAATAAAAATAGACTTCCGGCGTTTCATCCGCCTTTGCCCTGTTGAAGGGCGCCATCGGTTTATAATCTTCTATATTGATGCATGCCGTGGCGCGGGTGAGTTTGAGCGGTGAGGGGGGTATCAGACTCCTTCCGAACCAGAGCAGGGCAAATGAAAGGACGATGCCGAGAACAAAGACCAGGGTGTTCTTTTTGTTCTTCAACATGTCAATATGGGGATAGATAATAACAAGAACCGTTATTGCGGCAATGCCTCCGGAAATGAGGAGGCTCCAGATGTTTCTCACGCCAAGGACAATGGGCAGGAGCAGGTTCAGAACGCAGAAAAATGTCAGGGCATAAAACAGCGAACCCCGCAGCGGGTGGCGGGCTACGAAGCGCTGGTAGAGCTCAAACCATCCTGCGATTACGGCCAGGCCCACGATTATCGGCGCGAAGAGAATGTTGCGGGATGGAAACGTCATTGATTCAAAGTAGAAGGGGAGCACAAAGAGGAGCATGTTGTTGAGAATGAATATCAGCGCCGTGTCCCAGAAGGACGCAAAGATGCCGGTTTTTTGCTTGAGTAAAGAGAGGCGAAAGGTAAGATAGAAAAACGCGAAAATAAGAGAGACGATCGCGATAGGAACATATTCGAATCCCTTCTTGAACAGGAACAGGACGACCAGGCTTATTGATAAAGAAAAAACAGGCTGAAGCTTCATGATCCGCTGAATGCCAACCGGCCAGGAGGTGAATATGGCGTAAAGATATTGGAGGAAGCCGCGAACCCCCCCGGGGTGGTCGCTTCGCGGAGGGATGCCTTCAGTGTAGTATTTTATTGGATTTGGTATCATTGATGACCTGATATAACCATTTGAATCGGTGTGAGTTGTCAAATAATATTTTGATAGTTGTCGGTTAATAATTTTTAAAGTCGGCAATTCCCCGGTAACTATGCATGCATGTAATTCAATCAGCGATTTTGAAGGAGAATACATAGTTACGGAAGTGATAGTTGTCGGTTAATTTTCAGGAAGGATTATCGGGCTATGATAAGATTTATGTTTTTCTCGGTTTTGCCCTGCTCGTGGGTTCGGCGACACGGGGATCATCCGGCCAGTAGTGCCGTGGATACCTGCCCCTGAGTTCCTTTTTTACATCAGGATATGCACGGTCCCAGAACCCGTCAAGATCCCGGGTAATCTGAATCGGTCTGCCCGCCGGTGATAGAAGATGGAGCAGCAAAGGTTCCCCGCATAGTTTGGGTGTTTCCGTCGAACCAAAAAACTCCTGAATGCGGGCGGCCAGTATCGGGATTTCGCCGGACCCATAATCTATGGTCTTGCGGGTTCCTGATGGAAGCGTATATTGATCAGGCGCCAGGTTCTCAATGGTGCGCAGGTTTTCCCAGCCCAGGCGGTTCTTCAGGGCATTCAGAACTATTTCTTCATCAAATATGGCCCTGCCGGAATAGCTGCCGTGGGGGATGAGCCATTGTTCAATGTCTGAGATGAGAGATTCTTGCGTGAAATCAGGCCAGTTGCTCTGGCCCCCGTGTTTATGTACAAAGTTAATTTTTGCACATAATCGCCTCGCGTGATCACTCCAGGGGAGGCAATCGAGCCCTTCTTTTACAATTCTTTCCAGTGCGAATTGGCGTAGTTCTTGTTCCGGCGGGATGGTGCCGCTGGATTCGGAAAGGATAAGTTTTCCCAGACATACCTGGGACCATGATCGCGGCACCCATCCTGCCCACTCAACATGATGTTTAATTACGGGACGGCCTGCCATTCCGCTTTCGAGATCGCCGATAGTTATCGGTGCCGCCAAGAATATGCGGGCATCGGTTTCTCCGCCGTCCAGTTCCGCCGCAGCAAGAAATTCCGCGTTACCCATGTCGCCGCCGGCCAGCCTTGCTCCGCGGCCGGTGGCAAGGAGCCACCGGGAAACTGCGCCCCCGGCCGTCCTGCGCGCCGCCCGGTCCGGGTATGCCATGAGGAGAAGTTTTCCGGCCAGCTCCGGGTCAATATCCGCTGTTTCAATTGTCCGTTGCTCTGACCCCGCCATGCGGGCAATCCGTCGGGACTCATCATCGATGCGCCGGGCCGCCCCTTCCGGAATGATGCCGCCTTCGCCCCTTTTCCATGCCGCCCAGGCAGCGATCCGGTCACGGAAATCGGGATCATCGCCGCCGATCGGGTCTCCTTCTTCCAGTATCGCCGCTGTCACAGCGGCTGTAGCGAGCATTCCCAGTTCAGTAGCGCTTATGACCATTCGTCCCAGCCGCGGATGCAGCCCCATGGCGGCGGCGCGGCGGCCAATACCGGTTATGCGATTGTTATCGCCGATAAGACCAAGGTCATGCAGCAGTTGTCTGGCCCTCTCCACCGCGGCGCGTGGGGGAGGTGTCAGCCATTTCAGATCAAAGGGCGAAGCGCCCCACAACGCCGCCTCAAGGACCAGGGGCGCCAGGTCGGATTCTGTAATTTCCGGCGGGGAGAAGTCCTCGCGCCGGTCGGTTTCGTTCCACCAGCGCAGGCAAACCCCGGGACCCTGCCTTCCGGCCCGTCCCTTTCGCTGTTCGGCCGAGGCGCTGCTGATGGCCACGGTGTCCCAGTGGTCCATGCCGGTGCGCGGCAAATACCGGACCCTGCGCTCAAGGCCGCTGTCCACAACGGACCGCACGCCGGGGATGGTGAGGCTTGTTTCCGCCACGTTGGTCGAAAGGATGATCCTGCTCTGACCGCCGGTTATCGGGTTCAATACCCTGCGCTGCTCCTCGGGCGGAAGCTGGCCGTGAAGGGTGACGATATCGGCGTCAATTTTCGGATAGTCCCGGGCAATGGCCTCCCGCGTACGGATGATCTCCCGGAACCCGGGGAGGAAGACCAGCGTGTCGCCGCCTTCAGCTCCGGAAATTTCCCGGGCCTCCGCGGCCAGGCGCGCGGCCCCGTCCCACGGCTTTTCCCCTGCCCGCGGCGGCCGGTACAGGACACGCACCGGGTGAGTACGTCCCGGCACCGAAATGAGCTTGATATCGCCGAAAACTGTCCGGATGTCATCAGCCGGGAGGGTTGCTGACATGAAGAGTATCTTCAGATCGGGCCTGAGGTTTGCGCGGCAGTCCCAGGCGAGGGCCAGGGCCAGGTCGGCCTGGAGGTTCCGCTCATGGAATTCGTCGAAGATGATGGTCCCGTATCCTTCCAGTGACTGGTCGTTCTGTAGGATACGCGTCAGGACCCCCTCGGTGACCACTTCGAGGCGGGCTCCCGCGCCGGTCACGGTCTCCGTCCTGGTGCGGAGCCCCACGGTCTTTCCGACCTTTTCGCCGAGGAGCGAGGCGATGCGGTCCGCTGCCGCCCGCGCCGCTATCCGCCGCGGCTGGAGGAGCAGTATCTTCGATCCTGCGCAGGCGTCATGCGAAAGGAGCCGCCACGGCACCAGGGTTGTCTTGCCCGCGCCGGTCTCCGCGTGGAGCAGAAGGGTTCGGTCCCGGCTGAGAGATCCCGCTATCTCATCAAGATAGGGATATATGGGTAGGGATGAAATATCATTCGCCGCCATGATTAGATTTTCAGCAGGATGGGCGGTTTCCTTCAACATTTATTTTGTTTGTTTTTGAAAACATGGTATTTTACAACTATCTACAGACTTTTCCATGCATGTTTTGCATAATAATAATTCGGGGGGATGGTGATGAATGTTAAATCAACGGTGTTCGCGGCACTGTGTGTTGCTGCTGTAATCGGATCGTGCGGCTGTCTTTCCTGGAAGGAAGGCTGGAAGGATGTAACGGGGCCGGTTAAGAAAGGTGACACGGGAGCTCTCATCGCTAAAGCCAATCTTCAGATTGCCGATGCGGATAACAGGGAGAAACTGGAGGCCCTTATCCGCACCTATGAAGAAGTCCTTGAGATCGACCCGTACAACTATGAGGCGCTCTGGAGCCTGGGGCGGTATTATATACTCATGGGAGTAGCCTATACTGATGATGTGAAGGTGAAGAAGGACTATTACATCAAGGCGGCCAGGGCATGCGAACGGGCTATGTACACGAACGGGGAATTCAAGAAGCTGGTCGATGGTGGAAAAACCGTGTGGGAGGCCTCTTCGGTACTGAAAATCCGGGAAATTGAGGCCATTGACTACTGGTATTCGGCGTTGGGATGGTGTTATGCTGATTGCCTGAATCCAGTTGAGCGCATCCTGAACCTGTACTGGGCGAAAAGGAACAAAATAATGCTCGATCGCATGATGGCCCTCGACCCCGCCTGGGGCGGCGGACACCCCTATACGACCAAGGCCAGTTATTGTGCCATTATTCCGTCTATAGCCGGGGGTGATCTGAAGAAATCAGCGGAATATTTTGAAAAGGCTGATGCGGCGGGGGCCGGGTGGCTCTACGTGAGGTTTTCCCGTGCCAAATTTCTCCATGCCAGAATGAAGGACCGCGATGAATACAACAAGGACCTCGAATGGGTCATAGCACAGGACCCGCACAGGGCCAAAAGCCCCTATCCCTGGAACGTGTATTTCCAGAGGGAAGCGAAAAAGATGCTGGCTGAGAAGTGGTAGGCCTTTTCTTTATCCGCCCGGGAGAAATCCTCTGGAGGACTTCTCCCGGGCGCGGTAATTATTGCTGCCGCTGAATCCTTCCTTCTACGGAGGCCTCAATTTTGCCTTTTTTCCTTATCGTGTCCACCAGGAGCTCCCTCAGGGGAAGGCCGGTCTTCGTTGAGGGCTTGCCGATGAAGATCTTGTACCCGTCGCCGCCGGAGTACATGAAATCGGTGATGGTGACCGTGTAGGTCTTTGCCGGATCAATGGCGGCTCCGCCGACGGTCACTTCTTCCACGCTCTTGCCCCTGATTTTGAACCTGATACCTGACACGTGGAGGAATCCGCCGTCCTCGTCCTCCCTGGCCCCCATGACGGAACGGGCAAGGGCCTCCAGCACTTCCGCGCCGGTGAGTTTCGCCACGATGATCTCGTTCGGATAGGGCATCACCTTGAAAATCCCTTCGATGGTGACGGGCCCCTTGTCCAGGCTGGAGCGGAGTGACCCGGCATTGATGAAGGCGATGTCGGAGCTGGTGTAGTTGCGCATGATATCGGAGATGAAATTCCCCAGGTTTGTTTCCTCGTAGCGGATGCGTCCCCGCTCCCCGTCGAGGAATACCAGCGATTCGCCCACCACCTCCTTGAAGGTGGCGTTGAGCTTGGCGCTGTAGGCGTCGAGTATTTTCGTGACCTCCGGGTCCTGCTTGAGATCCGGCGTTATCGGTATATACTTTGACTTTTCGATGACCGCTTTTCTTGTTTTCGTGTTGAACGCGATATCAAGCCTTCCGAGGTAGCGCCCTTTTTCATAGGCCTGGAACACGGGCACGCCCGCCGCGTACTTGACCGGATCAAAGAGGATCTGGTCATGGCCGCCGATGATGGCGACAAGCCGCGGGTTGGCTTTCGCAATGTCTGAATCCGTCTGGAACTTGCTGTGCGAAAGAAGCAGCACCGGGCCCTTGCCCTTCGCCTTCTGGAAATGTTCCGTCACGGTCGCAACGGAGTCGAGAACGTCGACTTTTTCAACATTTGACGGCGCGGTGGTGACCAGGAGCTCCGTTGTTGTCGCGCCTATGACCGTGAGGACGATCCCGCTGCCGAGCGGAAAAGACGCCGACGGCTCATTCATCAGTTTGCGGTTCTCCTTCCAGACAATATTGGAGCTGATGATGGGGAACTTCGCGGTTTGCTTGAGTTTAAGAAAGTTCTCCAGGCCGAAGTCGAATTCATGGTTCCCCACGGTCATGGCGTTTACGCCCATGGCGTTGAAGATCTCTATGTCCGGCTTGCCCTGGAAGACCGTGGACATCGGCGTCCCCTGCAGCACGTCCCCTGCCACCATGAGATAGGTCTTTACACCCTTCCTGCCATTTTCAGCTCGTATGTCCTTTACGAGCGCCGCTATGCCGGAAATGCCGCCCACGTCCGCCGACGATCCGTCTTCTTTCCTCACCTTGAAGGGCATCAGGTTGCCGTGGAGGTCGTTGAAAAAGAGAATTGTCGCCCTGATGCTCCCGGCTTCGGGCCGCCTTTTCTTCGACGGTGCCGCCCTGGCCAGGAGGACGTCCCGCCCGTTCCAGGACAGGCCGGCTTCACCGCGGACAATGGTCTCCGCGCCGGTGCGATAGGCCGGCGCAAGTCCGGCTGCAAAAATGAAAGCAAGGACAAGTGGAAATATGCGTCTGCGTTTCATCTGAGATTCCTCCCGGGACGTTTTTCTTCGCGATGGTTCTCTACTGTGGCATTTGCATGAATAAAATCAATCAATTAATTTCCGCCCGGGCTTTATGCCGGTGACTGAAAAATAAAGTTGGCGGTGCCGCTGATTATCTTTATTGTTGTATCGATGATGCGAACCCGGGAGGTGCTTATGCCAGGAATCGATTCCGGCGCTGGCCGAAAATTCGGCGCTCCGGACCCCGTTGATCTGGATAGATCGCTGCTGTCGCTGGGACCGAAACTGCCCCTGGCCCTGGCGGCGGTGGCATTCTTTTCACTGCAGCCCCTTGTCGCCATAGGGTATGCCGCTTTCAGGTTTTTCGGCGATACGACAGCCTTTTGCTTTTCAATCTTCTATTACATAATTCCCGGCGGCATGGCTGCCCTGGTCTTCGGGGCCTTCCGCGTCGGCCAGGCATCGCTTCGCTTTGCCGGCAGGCTGCGAACCTTCTTCGGGGTCGTGTATCTGGCCCTCCAGTTTGCCGCGGCTGTCCTTCAGGCGTGGATTACCGGCGGCGGTTTCATCGGCGGCTACTTCGCCCATGCCATAACCACCGATTTCGTCTCCCTCGCCCTCATTCTATGCGCGACCTTTGTCCCGCAGGCGTTCAGGATGCGGAGGTGGTGGTTTTTCCCCCTCTTTATATATGCCTATGCTGTGCCGGCCGCGGTGCTGGTCTACTATTTCCGCCAGGACGCATCGGCTCTTAACCGGGGCAGTGACGTCATGGCAATGGTTTTCTGGGCCTGCGGCGTTGCCGCGCAGGTGGCGGCCTTTGCCTTCTCGGTTGATTTCAGGTCATGGCGGGACTACGCCGGTCGGTTTTTTAATCCGTGACCGCTCTCTATTCTTTCTTCTTTTTATCCGGCAGCAGGATGGACAGCAGTATCGAGCCGAAAAGGAGCGCCCCCACCACGGACAGGGCTATCCATACCGGCATCTTGTAAAAATCAGAAATGAGCATCTTCACTCCCACGAAAACAAGGATGAGGGAAAGGCCGTAATTGAGAAACCTGAAGAGTTTCATGATGCCCGATATGGCGAAGTAGAGGGCGCGCAGGCCCAATATGGCGAAGATATTAGACGTGAACACGATAAAGGGATGAAGCGTAATTGAAAGGATGGCCGGTATGGAGTCAATGGCAAAGACAATGTCCGTTGTCTCGATCACGAGCAGGACGACGAATATGGGCGTTGCCACCAGTTTGCCCGCTTTCTTGATGAAGAAATTTCCGCCCTTGTAGTTGTAGTCGACGGGATAGACCTTGTTGAAGGCCCGGAGGGCGGGGTTCTTTTCCGGGTGGATATCCTTTTCCTTTTCAAATGCCATTTTGATCCCGATATAGATGAGGAACGCCCCCAGTATATAGATGGCCCAGTGGAGCCGCTGGATGATGGCAACGCCGGCCAGGATGAAGGCCGCCCTCATGACGATGGCGCCAAGGATCCCCCAGAAAAGGATCTTGTGCTGAAACCGCGGCGGAATGTCGAAATAGGTGAATATCAGGATGAAGACAAAGATGTTGTCCACGCTCAGGGCCTTCTCTATGAGATAACCCGTGAGGAACTCCAGCGCGTAATCACGCCCCATGTAGAAGTATATCCCGACATTGAACAGCAATGAGAGAACGATCCAGAAAAGGGTCCAGAGGAGCGCTTCCCTGACCATGATATCATGGTCTTTTTTCTGCAGTACTTTGAGGTCAAGGATCAGCATCCCCACGATAAAGGCGACAAAACCGATCCATAACAGTGCTTCTGTCATTTGATTTGATCCTTATGGCGTGATTGTTGTTGATATAAGGTATTAGTATGTTGATAATGATGTCAATATAATTATTCGGAAACCGCGTTCCCGTTTTTCTTCTCAAGGCGCATGCGCACTATCTGGTAGATGATCGGTATCACGGAAATGACTATGATGACTACAACGACCAGCGAGAAATATTTTTTCACCAGCGGGAGGTTGCCGAAGTAGTATCCCGACAGCACGAAAATTGCCGGCCACAGGATACCGCTGAAAATGTCAAAGGCCAGAAACTTGGGATAGGTCATCCTGCCGATCCCCGCCACGAAGGGCATGAAGGTCCTGATGATCGGGGCGAAGCGGCCGAAGACAACAGCCAGCCCCCCGTGCTTTTCGTAGAATTCATGGGTCCGGTCCAGGTGCCTCTTGTTGATGAAGCGCCCGAAAAGCCGGGGGCCGACGGCGCGCCCGATCCAGTAGTTGACGTTGTCGCCGATAATGGCCGCGGCGGGGAACACCGCCATCAGGATCGTGACATCGAAGGATCCGATGCCGGCCAGGGCCCCGGCCGCGAATAGGAGCGAGTCTCCCGGAAGGAAGGGCGTGACCACGAGTCCCGTTTCGCAGAACACGATCGCGAACAGGATTATGTACGACCAGATGCCGAAGGTCTGTATGATGATATCAAGGTATTTGTCGACATGCAGAACGATGTCGATCATTTTAAGGACTATTTCCACAGGATGTTCCCCGCGCAGGTACAATTTCAATGCCGTGAAACCCTAAGGAAAGGCATGTTCTTTGTCAAGAACATATAATGTCAGGTGCAGATGGCGCCCCATGCATTGGAAAGGTTTTCCATCTGCCAGTTTCCTGAAAAACTCCTTCCATGGAGTTTTTCAGGGACGGTTTTACGAAGTGAATTCGTAAAACCTCACCTTTTTCTCGGCTAACGCCTCGAAAAATGGCGATACATCCATGTATCGCTTAGCAGTTTGCTGTTTTTCAGCAAACTGTTATAGTTTCCCGGTGAAAGAAAATGCTTGCATTTCTACAAGTCTGCTATTGTGGTTAGTGAATATTCCCCTAAATTATCAGGTGGAGGATATCATAGAACCAAACAGGAGGTTATTTTCGTAATGAAAAATTATATCATAGGCATTATCTGCCTGAGCATGGCGATTGCCGCCTTTGGAGGATGCAAGAAAAAGGACACCACCATTGAGAATTTGAAGAGCGCGATTACCGGCGAGACCACGGCAAGCAAGAAATATGCCGCCTTTGCCCAGAAGGCAAAAGAAGAGAAGCTTGACAAGATAGCGAAGCTCTTCGAAGCAGCTTCCAATGCCGAGGCCGCCCACGCTAAAAAGCATACCGCGGTCCTTGAGAAGCTGGGCGAGAAAATGGGGGGTATGGATATAAAGGTCGGCGTAAAGTCAACGAAGGAAAACCTCGAAGAAGCCCTTAAGGGTGAGACCTATGAAATTGACTCCATGTATCCCGGGTTCATCAAAACGGCAAAGGAAGAAGCAAAGGACGAGGCCGTCAATTCTTTTGACTGGGCTTTCCAGGTTGAAAAGATGCATCAGGCCTTGTACAAGGCCGCCATCGATGCCCTGGCCAAAAATGATTTGAAAAATCTTCCCGATACCTATGCCGTGTGCCCGATTTGCGGCAACACTGTCGCCGGCAAGGCGCCGAAAACATGTCCTATCTGCGGCGCGCCTCAGGCTGATTTCATGGTTATAAAGTAATCGGTCATGCCCGGGGCGGCGCCATGGGGCGCGCCCCGGGATTACTCTTCCCTGTTTATCTCGCGTCATATCTTAAAAAATTTCCTGGCTGTTTCTTTCAGGTTGCTCGGAAATAATGTTATAATGAAAACAAATATTCGCAAATGGTTTGAATATAAAAAACGCCCGCATGGATGGGTCGTAATTAATGCAATATGTCGCATTACACGCTTGACCGAAGCTACCTGACACGATGTTCAAAAAAAATTAATAATTGTATACAGAATTCCTGTTGACATTAAATTATTTTTAATATATTTGATTTTTGTCTGTAAGGTTTAGCACTTCATTTCCGGTCTTTAGAATAAACCATATCAATACTACTGTGGGGATTTCGGAGGCTGTATGCGCAAGGGGAAGATCTTCACTCGCTACGATTATGAACGGCTCTGGGGCATTATTCAGAACAAGGAATGTGTCTCCGGCGATGAAGCAGTGAACATGAAGGCCCTCAAACGGGACCTTGAGCACTCCCGCCTTGTGGAACCGGAGGAAATACGGTCCAATATCGTCACGATGAACTCGAAGTTCTACCTGAAAAACCTGGGCAATGGAAAGAAAGACATCTATTCGCTGGTGTTTCCGAAAGACAGCACAGAGAAAAACAAGATAAGCGTATTCTCGGTCCTTGGAATGCAGCTGCTGGGCAGTACCATCGGGACAGTCGTTAAAACCAGTCCATCGGGCGAACAATATTATATCATCGACGATATCCTGTATCAGCCCGAGGCAGCCGGCGATTATCACCTCTGACCGGGATGACCGTGACGTAACCGGCGGCTTTGCACCATTTCCTTCCTGCGGCACTATTCCGCTGTGATACAGCTGATTGACTTCATGATGCGAACTGCGGTACTGTCCTTAAGCAGGACCGGGAGGATCCTTTGATGCGCGCATCGATACGTGATATCACCAAACGTTATACCGGAGAGAGCAATGAACATGTCTGGAAAAAAAATGTCTTCACGGACGGCCATGGTGCTGGCGGTCTTATGCGTTATTGTCGTAATTTCTCCCCTGCCCGGGGAAGCAGCCGCAACAAGCGCGGTCCGGGACCAGAAGATGGTGATCGAGAAGGGCAGGAAGTCACTGGGCGCCGCGTCACTGGAATACAGGGAAGGGGTGCCGTTCCTTACCCTGTCCGGCGGATACTATGACATGGGGTATCAATACGGAGCCCTCATGAAGGACGAGATACGCTCGGCCTACGGTGAAATGAAGAAATCCATCGATGCTTTTTTCACCCTGGTGCCCCCGGTGCTGAGGCCAATGGCGCGGCTCATATACAACTGCAAGGCTTCTAAAAAGGAACGGACGATACCGGAACATTACCGTGAAGAGCTCCGGGGTTTTGCCGATGCCGCGGGCATTGATTATGACACCGTCATCAGGACCATTTTTTCTTCCGACATCGTAGGCAGCCTGTCGTGCACCTCGATCGTGGCGAACAGCAGGGGGACCATGATCCATGGCCGGAACCTTGATTTCCCGCCCACCACCCTCGGCCGTTACCCGCTCATCACCGAATACCGGCCTTCCGGCAGGAAGGCCTACACCCTTGTCGGCATCGTCGGGTACCTGCCGGCCCTGAGCGGCATGAACGATTCGGGCATATCGGTCACCCTCAACATCAGCTTTCTGGTGGAAGAAAACAGCAAGGCCGGCATGCCGGTGGGATACAAGATCAGGGAAATCCTGGAATCGGCCGCGTCCATGGCCGATATCGATTCTCTCATGAAAGGATACGCCAGCGACGGCGGGTGGTTCTTCACCGTAGCCAGCGCCGGCGATAAGACGGGCGCCATCTATGACATCGCGGGGGGAGATATCAGGAAGAGCCCCCTGGAACGTGACTTCATTTTCGTCGAAAACAAGTATCTCCACGACGAAATGAATTTCAAGTACAAGCACATTGAGGAATCCGCAGGGGATTTCAATGAAAACCGCATCTGCAGGGTGGCGGAAATGGGCAGGTCGGTCCGCAGCGTGGACACCATGGCGGAACTGCTGCGCAACACCGACTACTACGGATACCGGAACGCCCACGGCAAGTTCACCGTCAATAACTATGAAACGGTCCAGTCGATGATATTCCTGCCCGGTTCCGGCGATATCTATTTCAGCTATGCCCCCATGTATGCGGGCTATGCCAGGATGATCTCCTATAACCGCGTCAGCGGGAAGGTGTCCTTGTACCGCCGCGCTGACCCCCGGATTGATGGCGCCGATGTCAGGGACCTCCTTGCTGCCGCGGACCGGTTTTACGCCGATCCGCTCGGGGCGCTGAAGGAGATCAGGCCGGACCAGGCCAACCTGCTCCAGATCAATTTTGCCTACCTGATGTGGAATTTCGATCACGATCTCTGCGATCTCGTGAAACTTGTGCCGGCCATTGACCGTTTCCTTGCCCGGTATCCCGATGACGCGTCGCTGATTAAAATCAAGGCGGAAGCCCTCATGGGCGCCGGTCGGTATGCCGAGGCGGTCCCCCTCCTGGAGGAGGGCCTTAAATCCAGGATAGCCGCCCCCGGAGACACCATGAAGCTGCATGCCCTCATGGCCCGGGCCTGCCGGAAAATCGGGAAAAGTGAGCAGGCGTCCCTCCATGCCCGGGAGGCCCTCGATATGCTTTCACGCTACCGGCTGAATGATGCGCAGAAAAAGCTTAAACGCGAGCTTGAAAGAATCAAGCGATGAACGGCCCCGGTTGTTTCCCCTGATGCAGGACGTGCCGGTGCCAGCTCCGGCGCGGCATGACCATAATGTTTTTTTGCTTGCACAAATGTAACCGCCCGGTTATCTATGCTCCTTATTAATGACCCTTGCGCGGCGGCATCGGCGCCGCGGCGGATGCAACGAGTCGTGTATCTGATAATGGTGTTGATACGGTGCAAACAATGAAAGCATTCCTCGATGAGATCAAAAAAGTGTTCGGTGAAAATAAGAAAATGGTCATGTACGGGGGGCTTCTCACCCTGACCCTTGCCTGTTATTTCATATCCTGGCATTTTACCATCATCACCTTCGGGTCGATTTATTCGGTCCTTGACGTGGGAGACCTTTTCGTCAGGCGCGTCAACTACTATCTTCTGGAAAGCTTCCTCTTCGCGAGCGTCGCCTGTGTTGTCATGATTGCGGTCCCGAAACCGCTGATAAAAAAAATATTCATCGGCATCTTCCTGGCCCTTTTCGCCGTGTCCGAAATCATACGCATGGTCGACTGGGGCGCCCTCTATTTCATGGGCAACCATATCGACAGCAACTTCTGGGCCCACGCCTTTTACACTGACGGCCTGGTTTTTCTCATCGCCAAGGAATCGCTGGCGCTGTATGCGACCGTCGCGCTTTTTTTTGCCGCGGTATTCTTCATCCTTAAAAAAATGTACCTGATCAGCAACAGGGAGAATTAATTCATGAAACTGAAGCTTGCCCTAATCGTCATATGCATAAACTGCGCCGTCTGCCTGCTGGCGGGAGGCATTGTCTATTCGCTGTTCTCCCTGGGAGGCTGCATTCGTCACAAAAAGATGGAGGCCCGCGCCGAGGCGGATAGGAAGGCGGATGCCGGCAGGAATGTCGTTGACCTGAAGCTGGACAAGAAGACCCTCATGGACCGCGAAAAAACCTTCGCAGCCGCAAAGATCATCAAGGAGAGCTATTCAAAAGTAAAGACCGGGAATCCGCAGATTTACACCAGCCTCCCCGAGGGGGAATTCTTCCGGTCCTTCTACGCGTTTTATTTTCTGTCCCACCAGCTCGGTTCAAAGGAAGTCATGCTGGATCCGGAATGGATAGATGAATTCCGCCAGAAGGGCAGGCTCATTTATTCAATGGACAGGAGATATCCCTTCATGAAGAAGAGCATCTATCTTGACCCGTCCCGGAAAAGCTACAACAAGCCGGCCATCCGCGTCGGCACCAATATCGTGATCGTCTTTGTCGAATCGCTTTCCAGTTTTTTCCTCAAGGAGGAGATTCACGGAGTGAAGGGGCTCATGCCCAATATACGGGGGATGGGACAGGAGTCCTTTTCCTTTACGGACATGTACAATACCAGCTACCCGACCCTCAAGGGCCTCATCGCCGCCCTGGGGTCGGCCATATACCTCCTGGACGAAGAGGTGGGCGGGACCCGCATCCCGGTCCCGTGCCGTTTCCTGTTCCTGTCGAATATTTTAAAGAAGCTTGATTACACAACCATCCATATTCAGGCGGGGAGCGAGCGTTTCATCGGCATGAAGAACCTCTTCATGGAGCGGGAAGGATATGATTATTTTTACGGCAGCGAAAGCCTCGCCCTGGACAATATCAGCAGGCTCGAGAGGGGATTCGGCGTGGATGACGAGAAGGTCTTCGACTATACCATCGAATGGCTGGAGAAGTATAAATCCGGCAAGCCGTTCCTTCTTACCATTTCCACCATCAACTCCCATCCCCCCTATAAGGGATCGTACAAGCATCCCGGTTCAGGGGGGAACCCGATGCTTGATGGGCTGTATTCCACCGATAAGGCCTTCGGCAAGTTCTGGGAGTTTTTCAAGAAGTCGCGGTTCAGCGGCAATACCGTGGTGATCCTCACGGCCGACCATGCCATGGGGAACAGCAATGAATATACCGCCTTCGTCAGGAATTTCGAGGAGCACTACAAGCCCTTCTTTGACAACATCCCCTGCTTCATCCATTTCCCCGGCGGCCCCTGGAACAGTGTCAGGAACGACACTCCCTGCGTAAGCCTGGACCTCACGCCCACCATCCTGGACATGATGAACCTGGACCTGGCGAACCCCTTCATGGGCCTTTCCATTTTCTCCGAGCGCTCTTATTACAAACGCGAGAACGCCGACCTTAGCATGAAATTCGATGCGCAGCAGTATGAAAAGGCGAAAAAGATCCTCGGCTTCTATCTTAACACATACCGCGAAGACAGGATCCTTCCCCGGGACTTCAAGGTGCAGCTCTATTGAGCGGAAGGTGACACCCGGTGCTGAATAAGATCACATCACTCCTTACCTGCAAAAAGGAGAGCGCCGCCGGCGGTGCCGGGGGCCGCGACAGGCGCATTGCCATCGCCGCCTGTGTTCTCCTCCTCGAAATGGCCGGGGCCGATGACGACTTCGCGGCGCCGGAAATGGATAGGATACGGGACATACTCAATAGGGACCTTCACGTAGCGCCGGAAGATGTTGAGGCCATTCTCGCCGTCGCCGGGGAGGAGCGCGAAGGCGCCATGGACCTCTGGACCTACACCAGCGTTATCAACGAACACTACAGCAAGGCGGAAAAACTGAAGCTTATCGAAATGGTATGGGAAATCGCCTATTCTGACGGCCGCCTTGACCAGTACGAGGACCACCTTGTCCACAAACTCGCCAACCTGCTTCACGTGTCCCACAGCGAGCTCATTGCCGCGAAGCTCCGGGTAAAGGACCTGCTGAGCCGGTCATAATGAAGCAGCGTTGATGATGCCCGAAGCCTTTGCGTAATCCCCGATCCCGTCCAGCACCATCTGTATGCCGATTGTCGCCACGATAAGGCCCGTTATCCGGATCAGGGCCCCCAGGATGTGATGCCGGTCCAGGAAGCGGCTGATGTACCGGGACGCGAGCATCACGGCGAGATTGACGGCTACGGCGGCTAGGACCGAGAAGGACGTTATCGCCGTGCCGTAGGTCGCCGGGAAAGAAACAGACGCGGCTATCGTGGCCGGTCCGGCGATCATCGGCGACGCCAGCGGAACGATGGACATTTCCTCCAGTTTCTGGTTCTCCTTCAGCTCGAAAAAGAGCCCCTTGTTGAGCGCTTCGAAGCCCCGGTACAGGAGCACCAGCCCGCCCGCTATTTTAAATGAATAGATCTGGATGTGGAACACGTCCATCAGTATGAAGTTCCCCACAAACACGAAGGAAAGCAGGATGCACGCCGCGACCAGGGATGACTTGACCGCGATGCGCCTGATGCCGGCACCGGTCGTCCTGTCGGAAAGCGTGGACAGGAGGAATATCTTGCTGATGGGATTGATCAGGGCGATGAAGGTCAGGGTGCAGTCCAGGACTATTTTCAGGATAGCTGCCATGCGGTTCCGCGCGGTTAATTAAAGAGGGAATCCATTCTCTTGATTGCCATTTTATAGGTCTCGTCAAGGGAAAGCTTCGACTTGTATCCGGCGGCGTTCCGGTGACCGCCTCCGCCGTTCTCCATCGCTATCTTCGCGACATCGAGCTCGCCCTTCGTCCGCATGCTTACCTTGACGGGGCCGTCGATGTCCTGCTTGACCAGGAGGCTCGCCACCACGCCCTTGACGGTGAGGGGCATGTTGATGGCCGGCTCTCCCTCGGTGAAGGTCGCGCCCGAAGCCTTCAGCATCTCCGGCGTCAGTTTCATGGCGATCATCCTGCCGCCGTGCAGCACCTCCATGGTGGAGAGGATCTGCCCCCTCAGCTCGAAGCTCGTGAGGGCGTTCTGCTCGTAAATCTGCTCGTGGATGACGAAGGGCACGACCCCCAGCTCCTCGAGGTGCGCCGCTATGCGGAAGGTTTCCGGCGATGTCTTGGGGTACACGAAGGACCCGGTGTCGAAGACGATCCCCGCGAAGAGGGCCTGGGCCGCCCTGAGGGATATCGGTTTGCCGTAATGCATGATGATGTGGTACATGATCTCGCAGGCCGACGAGGCTTCGGCCTTGACGATGTTTGACCCGATCCGTTCCGCGTCGCCCTCGTGGTGGTCCACGATGAAATACGCGCGCACCTTGTCCTTTAACACGTGGTACGCGGAGCCGATGTTGTCGTAGTCGTTGGTGTCCAGCACGAGCTGGGCGTATTCGGTGATGTCGTCGGGCAGGGTGAAGTCGCCGTTCATCACGTTGATGTCGTGTTCCAGGTCAAGGAACTGGAAGCTGTCAGGCGTCGGATCGGAGTTGATGATCAGCGGCTTTTTCCCCAGGTTTTTCAGGAGCTCAAACATGGCGATTTCAGCGCCGAGGCCGTCCCAGTCCGGGCTCTCGTGCGTTGAGATGACGAATTTATCGTATTTTGAGAGGAACGCGTCGAGATAGCCTAACTCTTCCTTCATTAAATGGCCCTGGCCGCCTGTTTTTTAAGTAACGGGAATCCCATTTCCTCCCGGATCGCCACGTACTGCTCGGCGCAGCGCCGCGCGATGTTGCGCACCCGCGTTATATATCCGACGCGCTCCGTTACGGAAATGGCGCCGCGGGCGTCGAGCATGTTAAAGACATGGGAGCACTTCAGCACGTAGTCATAGGCGGGAAGCACTATCTTCTGCTTCGGGTTGTCCAGGATGGCGAGGCATTCCTTCTCATACTGGTCGAAGAGCTTGAAGTGAAGCTCGGTGTCGGCGATGTTGAAGTTGTAGTGCGAGAACTCGAATTCGCTCTGGCGGTGCACGTCGCCGTACCTGATGTTCTCGTTCCACATGATATCGGTGAAGTGATTGACCCCCTGCAGATACATGCATATCCGCTCCAGGCCGTAGGTCAGCTCGACCGAAATGGGGGAGAGCTCCATGCTGCCGCACTGCTGGAAGTAGGTGAACTGCGTGATTTCCATGCCGTCGAGCCACACTTCCCATCCGAGGCCGGCGGCACCCAGGGTCGGCGATTCCCAGTCGTCCTCGACAAACCGGACATCATGCTCCTCGAGCTTGATCCCCAGGTGCCGGAGGGAATCGAGGTACTGGTCCTGGACGTCCACGGGGGAGGGTTTCAGGATGACCTGGTACTGGTAGTAATGCTGCAGGCGGTTCGGATTTTCGCCGTAGCGGCCGTCCGTGGGCCGTCGCGATGGCTCGACATAGGCGACTTTCCACGGCTCCGGGCCCAGGACGCGCAGGTAGGTCGCCGGGTTGAAGGTCCCGGCCCCGACTTCGAGGTCATATCCCTGGATTATAAGGCATCCTTTATCGGCCCAGTATTCATTAAGTTTCGCGATCAGGTCCTGAAAATACATCTCAAACTCCTCGGTGAAGGGGCGTCGGCGGCCCCGCGGTGGTTACGGCAGGCGCACGGCCGTGCAATAAATTTGTCCGCAAAATGATTTTAGTCAAGTAATTAATTTGGGGAAGCCCCTGGAAGACGGGGTCATGTGATCCTCTATTCAAGGGGCGCAACGGCGCCTATAGAATTGTCGGGACCTGGTTTTCGTACGATTCGTGAAGTGATTTGTGGAGTATCTCGAAGGATTTCCGGTCCGTCAGGTTGAAAAACTTGAGGACGTCCTCGTCGATGAATTCGTAGCGGAAGCGGTTTTTGTCGATTTCGACCAGGCAGTCCGCCAGGTAGACTATGTAAATAATCTGCTTGAGATTTTCCGGCGCCATATGGGGCCGGTGGTGGAACTCGACGGTCTTGACCAGCGACTCGTTGAACTTCCACTTGTTGAAAATCATGCCCCCCAGGGTGCTGTGGGACAGTCCCAGGCTTATCTCCTCGAGGAGGTTTGAATCGTCAATTCCCTTGAACCCCGCGAGGTGCTGGAGCTTCTTGAGTATCGGCGACTTCAATGAAAACATCACGATGTAGCCGATGTCGGAGAGGAGGGCCGCCAGGTAGGTGAATTCGCCCGCCTTGATCCTGTTCATCTGTATCGCTATCTTCTGCGCGTAAGCGGCCCGCTTGTAGGAATCCTTCCAGACCGATTCCGAGCGCTTGTACCGCGCGTCGAGGACCTTGTAGACGCCGGTGGCGAGGAGGAGTGTGTTGATCCCCTTCACGCCGATGATCTTGACGGCGTCCTCGATGGTCTCGGTTTTCTTGATGGTGAAATACCCCGCCGAGTTGGCCAGCTTGAGGATCGATGTCGTGAGTCCCGGGTCCATGGATATGGCCGCGGCTATCTCTTTGATGGTGGCGTCCGGGTTCGCGCAGAGCTTCTGGATGTGGAGTATGTTCTCGGGAAACGCCGGGATATCCTTGATCTCCTTCAGTATCTCCTCCGCGATCTGGACCCGCGAGCGTATCTTGTCCATGTCCTGGGGGATGGCGATGGCGGCAATGGTAAGGTCGTTCTTACGGTAAATCTTAAACGCGTCGGGAGGCATGCCGATGTTCTTGAAAATCATCAGCGCCATGATGAGGCCGAGACCGGCCCCTTCGGAGTCGTCAAGGACCTCGTCGAAGGCCTCGGAAATGTCCTTGTACTTGTATGCTTTCTTGATCCGGGCGTTGATCTTTGATATCTCGGTATCAAGGATCGGGACGTTGTTGATTACATTGATGTAGAGATAGTTTTCGGTGGTCTTGAAGGATACCCGCACCACCAGGTTTGACGTTTCAAGCTTGCTGAAATAATCCTCCGTGCCCTCGTAGGCCTCCTCCTTGAAATTCTCCATACCCGCGCGGTAATCCTCGGTTTTGTTGATGTCCAGGCCCTTAATCTTGAAGAAAATCCTTTTCAGGTTTGCCTTGATGGCGTTGTTGACCAGCTCTTTTACAATATTGATGATCTGGTTTTTTATATAGGTGAGGTCGTAGTTTTCCAGGTAGCGGTGGATGCTTTTAATGATGGCGCCTTCAGTTTCCGGCGTCAGAGTGTGGAACTGGATATAGAAGTCCACCTCGCTGGCGATGGCGGCTTTATAATCATTGGGATGGATCGTGAATTGTTTTGGTTCGTCGCTGGACAAGACAGATTCTTCCTCTTTTATCTCTAGTTGGCTCATGGCGTTCATTGTGCGTGAATCCGGGTAATTGATAGTCCCGCCCGGATGGAATCATTTTTCCCGGCACAAATCCCTGTTCTTCAATATAACATAATGGATTATCCGCTGTTCTGTTAAAACGGAACCCGTAACGTCGATAATCAAGCAAAAGCGTTCTCTTAAGTATTATATCGCAAGACTGGTGAAAATAATCAAGTATTTTGTTGGTTTTTTTTGGATACTCCCTCAGCGGGCTGGATAATTACCGATATTTTCATCTTGACAATCCGGTTTTCTATTTTTAGATGTTGCAAAAATTATTGTCATTCATAAGTATATGCGTATTATTGACACAAGTGTCTATTGATATGCAATAATGCGCCGTGCTTTTGCAGTCTTTTTATCGGGAGGGTCACATGAAGGGCAGGGGTGAATTCCCAAGCTTGAATACAAAGACGCCGGACGGCATCAAGCCCGGCGGCAGGCCGTATAAGGTCATGGTTGTTGAAGGTAAGGAATTTATACGGAAACAGATAGTCCAGATTTTTGAATCCGAACGCTATATGGTCGTTGCCACTGCCGCGAACGGCCAGGAAGCCCTTGATAAAATGGCCAAGATCGAAGGGAGGCTGGACCTGATAACCACCACCCTTGACATGCCGGTGATGGACGGATACGCTTTCATGTACGAGCTGTCCAAGAAACCCGTCCGGCCCCCGGTGGTCTTTATCAGCGAGGAAACCACTAAAGGCGTCATGGCGGACCTCATTAAGCTCGGCGTCTATGATTTTATCCTTAAACCGATTGACCGCAAGGTTTTGCTGCAGAGGATCAAGGCGGTGCTTCAGAAATACCGGCTGGCGAATCCGGAATAAAAAATTCTTGTAAAAAAACGCTGTATCCGCTTAGATGAAGGATGTCGCCGGGACGTTCTCGGCGGCACGTGTTATTCATCCCTATTGACTGGAGATGCCATGCCGGACAATCTCGAAACCGCCACCGATTCCCTGTCGGATTACACCAGAAAGCTGGAGATCGCGACCTACTACGCAAACGGCGATGAAGAACGGGCCAAGCAGATCGTCGCGGGCACGTTGAGGGATTTTTATGCTGTCAAGGGAAGGTTTTCCTCAACCACCTCCTTCGGCGCTTTTATTGCCTTCGTCAATTCCCAGTACCTTTCACTGAACAGCGTGTACCCGGTCATATCGGGCTCGTTCAGCCTTAAGGACTTGAAAACCTTCAATGACTGGATGACCTACGAGAAGGACGTCACGGATTTCCTGAAGAACAACGAACATGACGACGTGCTGGGACGGCAGTTTAAAAATGTCTTCACTTCCGCAATGACGCTCCAGTTCATGTCGGAGCTGAAGCGGCTGGTGAATGACCGGAAGGATATGGATATCAACCGCATGTTCCAGCAGATCGTCCAGACCAGAATGGGTCTCCAGAGCGTGAACATGATCGTCGACGTTGAGGAGATCACCTCCGTCGACATGGAGCTTCATTCGATGACAAGCGCCAAGATGTCAGAGCAGCCTGCGGCCAGGGACAAGGCCGGCATGGAGCCTGAGATTGCCGTGGAGCCCGACGAGGACGACCGTGAGGTGCTGAAGGGAAAGGACGTGAGGCTCCTTCTCCGGGGAGGCCTCATCCTGTCGCCCCTGAGCGGCCGGGAGATCGGGCTTCTCGTCATGGGCGATCGGATCAAGATAAACATCACCGACCGGCATGAAAGGGCGGTTCATGTCCTCCAGGCCTTCAATGCCATCGACAACGAAGGCGCGCGCCCCATTACGGGACGGATCGTGCACATGAAACACCGGGCTGACGGGGGCTATACCATCTACGCCATCGTTGCGAAGGGCATTTATGTCAAGATTGAAGAGCTGGAGGAGGGCATCAAGGTCGCCATTGACACGTCCTACATGGAGTCTCAGGCCAAGCCCGAAGGAATGTCCCGCGCGACCATGGGCGTCATTGGAGGCCTGAGCGCCGCCATCATCGCGCTGATCATACTCATCATTTACTTTTTCACCCGGTAGCCGCGCGGGGCCCCGCGTTAAAAGGGGTAGCGCACCGGCACGCCGCGGGACTGCAGCTCCCGCTTTACCTCGGCAATGGCTATTTCCCTGAAATGAAAGATGGATGCCGCGAGCACCGCGTCGGCCCTGCCCATGGTGAGGCCTTCGTACATGTGCTCTATGGTGCCCACGCCGCCGGAGGCGATGACCGGGATGGACACTGTTTCGGCTATGGTGCGCGTCAGCTCTATGTCGTAGCCGATCTTCGTGCCGTCGCGGTCCATGCTGGTGAGGAGGATCTCTCCGGCTCCCAGCTCCCGTACCCGCGCGGCCCATTCCACCGCGTCAATGTCGGTGGGCGTCCTCCCGCCGTTCAGGTACACGGTCCAGCCGTTTCGGTCGTTACGCTTGGCGTCGATGGCCACCAGGATGCATTGCGAACCGAAGCGGCGCGCCGATTCGGTTATGAGGGACGGGTTCTTGACCGCGGCGGTGTTGATGGATATCTTGTCCGCGCCGTTTTCCAGGATGAGGCGCACATCGTCGATCGTCCGTATGCCGCCGCCGACGGTAAAGGGAATATGCACTTCCTCCGCGACCTTTTTGACCATGTCAAGGATGATGTCGCGTCGGTCCGACGAAGCGGTGATGTCGAGGAAGACCAGTTCGTCCGCCCCTTCGCTGTCGTAGAATTTTCCGTTCTCGACCGGGTCCCCGGCATCGATGAGGTTGACGAAATTGACTCCCTTCACGACGCGGCCCTTGTCAACGTCAAGGCAGGGTATGATGCGCTTTGCCAGCATGGTTGCCGATCTCCCTATCGTTCATGGAGTCAGCATATTCATGCCATGTTTTTATCAATCAATTTTTTTACTGTCCAGTTATTATTGTGTAACGTCCGTGTAACATTGACCATAAGCTTATCCTTATATCCTGTGACAGTAGTATCAGAAAACCGTAAGCCGGTTTAAGCTTTATCATGCAGTAAAATCGTCTGTAAATACGCCTTACAACTTATAATAATATTCTCGCTTTTTATGTATTGTTGTTGACTTTTTAATTTAATGGCATTAAATTAACGTGTTTGCATAATAAACGCCTGATATTGAACAGTTATATATAAACATGACACAATGTCGGTTTTTTAATACTGTTGGTGTCATCATTATATAACGGGCAGGATGGAAGGATAGATATGATGAAGATCAAGGGATGCTGTTTGACGATATTGTTTCTTGCGATCGGATGTACGACCCTGAGGCCGGTGACGATAACCGTTAACAACCCGGCGCCTTTGAAGGCAAAGGATGTGTCCACGTTGATGGCGGGGGCCGCCCGGGCTGACATAACGCCGCCGCCGGGACTTCCCTTGGCGGGGCATTCACTCCAGGGAGAGCGCAGCATCGGCGTCCGCACGCGCCTGTACGCCAGGGTCATCTACCTTAAGCCTGGATCGGGAAAACCCCTTGCCCTGGTCCAGGTCGATCTCCTTTCCGGTTCGAGGATACTGCACCACCGCGTCGCCGAACTCATCGCGTCAAAGACCGATGTCGAGGCCGGGGGGCTGGTCATAGCCGGCACCCACACGCATTCTGCCCAGGGGAATTATTTCGGCGATGCCTTCTATGACCGGATGGCTTCCCCGAAACCCGGCTTCGAGGAGAAGCTGCTGAATTTCATGGCGGATCAGATAGCCGGCGCAGTTGTCCGCGCCTGTGAAAACCGGCGGCCGGCGAAGATAGCCACGGGCTCCATCGACATCACGGGCGTCATACGCAACCGGAGCCTTCCGGCCTACCATATGAACAAGTCCCTCGGCGGGAAAAAGCCGAACGAGCGCGAAGCGGTCAATCCGGAGCTCCGCATGATCCGCGTCGACTGCAGAAAGCCTGACGGCTCCTGGGCGCCCATCGGAGCTTTCTCCAACTTTTCACTCCACCCGAACCTCGGCAATGACGACACCGATATGCTGTATAACGGCGATGTGACCGCCTTCGCGGAGCGTGTTGTCGAACGCGGCATCGCCCGGCGGTATCCCTCCGCCGTTGACCCGGTCCATGCCCTGGCCAATCTGACCCACGGCGACATCACCCCCGACTACGGCGAAAAGGAAAAGCTCGGATACCAGGCGATGCGACGCATCGGCACCATGATCGGGGACAGGGCGATGGAGCTCTTCATGTCGCTGGAAAAGGGGCTCACCGCCGACGCGGTGATACGGTACCGGGCCGAGGAGATTGACGTGTACAGGGACCGCTGCCTGGAAAACGATTGCCTCTGCGAAAAGCCGGCGGTCGGCGAGGCGACCCTGGGCGGGGGCAGGGACCGTCCCGTCAAGGCGCTCAACTGGCTCCCCGGTATCGCCCCCGGATGGCCCCGGAAAAATCCGGGCAATGACTGCCAGGGCGCCAAGCGGGTGGCGGCGAAAGCCATACAGCATAAAATCTATCCCCTCGATGAATATCCCCATGTCCTGTTCATCCAGGCGCTGCAGGTGCATGACACGGTGCTCCTGCCGCTTCCCTTTGAAGTAACCACCGAGGCGGGGAGGCAGATCGCCGGACGGTGCCGCGAGGCCGGCCGGATGGCGGGGCTGCCCGATAGTTATCGGTACACGGTCATGGACACATCCAACGGCTACTGGGGTTACTGCGCCACGAAGGATGAATACTCGCTCCAGTATTACGAGGGGGGGAGCACGCTCTACGGACCGGGAACGGCGGATTACCTGGCCGCGCGCATGAGCCGCCTGGTCGAGGAACTGCCGAAGGGAAGCGGCGGGACCCTCCCTACAGCGTGGAGTTTTGTGGTCAAGGTCGCCAAAAGCTACTATCCCACCGGCGGCGAGCCTGCCGGGATGAGAACCATCGAGGAAAATCCGGAATTCAAAGACCGGTCCGGGGGGGGAGGTGAATCGTACTGGACCTTCCGGTGGCGCGATGTGCCGCCGTCGTTGATCAGTCTCCATGAGCCGCTGGTGTCAGTGGAAGTGAGCGATGACGGGTCCGCATGGCGCCCCCTGGTCGTTTACGGCGTCCCCGCCGATGACGGGGGGTCTGATATTGCCGTCATCTGCAGGAAGCCGAAGGCTTCGCAGGGAATGGCCGTTTACGAGGTGCGCTGGTACAATCCTGTCAGGGAAAAAGGAAGGTTCTACCGCTTTGTGATCCTTCCCCGGCCGGGACAGGCGGTGCTCTACTCGCCGGCGTTTTGAAGATACCATGCAGGCGGGGTCACGTGACCCCGCCTGCATGGTATCCCCTTCCAAAATCCTCTTGACAAAGCCCCGTTCCGGATAAAAGAATGACGGCCGATGAAACAATCGACCACACCCATAAGCAGGTTCCGGGAATTCAGCAAGCAGTACATTCCGCTGATCGACTCGTCAATGGAAGAGTTTTTCAAAAACAAGATACGTGATGCGGAAATTCCGGAAATCCGCGACATGTACGCCTACCTGTCGGAGTACTGCCTGCGGGACGGGAAGCGGGTGCGGCCCCTGGTGCTCCTCGCTTCCTGCTGCGGCTACGGGAGCGCGTGGAACCGGGAAGATATCGTACGCATGGCCTCGGTCCTGGAGATGATCCACTCGTTTCTCCTCATCCAGGACGATATCATCGACCGGTCTCCGCTGCGCCGCGGCGGGAGAAGCCTTCACCTTGTCTGCGGGGACTGCTTCAGCAAACGATCCCACAATGAATCGATCGGCAGTGATATCGCCCTGATACTCGGGGACGTTCTCTTCGCCAATGCCATTGAAATCATGGCGGACACCGGCGTGTCGCACCGCCTGAAGAACCGCTTCATGAAGCTGGTCGCCTCGACCCTTGAAATAACCGCCTGGGGACAGACGCTGGACATACTCCACTCCGCCTCGCGGACCATCGATTCGCCGAGGGAGACCGCGACGCGGATCGCCATGATGAAGACGGCCTATTATACGATCTACTATCCGATGCTCATGGGTTACGCCCTTGCCGGAAAGGATTCCCCCAAGGAAAAGGAGCGCATCAGGGCTTTCGCGCTTCCCCTGGGCCAGGCCTTCCAGATAAGGGACGATATCCTCGGTGTTTTCGGGAAGGAAGACGCCACCGGCAAGTCAGCCGACTCGGACATCATGGAAGGCAAGATAACCCTCCTGGTGAGCGGCGCCATCGAAAGCCTGCGGGGAAAGGACCTCGACCTCTTCTTGTCGCTTTTCACCAAGAAGAATAAGCAGAAGCGCGATATTGCCGCCATTCGGAAGCTGATCCAGCGGAGCGGCTCCCTTGATTCGGCCAAGGAGCGGCACTGGGAATTCGTGGAGCAGTCGCGGTGGCGCCTTGCCGATCTTGCCGTGTCCTCGGAATACCATGATATCCTTCACGGCCTTGTCGACCTGGTGGCGGTTGTTTAAAATCATACCCTGAAGAGGATCCCGATGACTGAACAGCTGATGTCTTTATTCCAGTTTAGCGAAGCCGCCGTGCGCATGACGGTGTTTATCGCGCTTTTTGCCGCCATGGCGGTATGGGAAATCGCCGCCCCCCGGCGTATTCTTGCAACAGGCCGGGCCGGCCGCTGGTTCTCCAACCTGGTGATCGTCTTCGTCAATACGATTATCGTCCGCGTCATTTTCCCGGTGATGCCCGTGGCCCTGGCCGTGGCGGCCGGCGCCAGGGGATGGGGCCTCCTCAACAGCTTCAGCGGGCCTTCATGGCTGGAGTTCATCATCGCGCTGGTCCTTCTGGACCTATCGGTTTATCTCCAGCACGTCATGTACCATGTCCTCCCGCCGCTCTGGAGGCTCCACCTGGTGCACCACACGGACCTTGACGTCGATGTCACCACCGGCCTGCGCTACCACCCGGTGGAAATCATCATTTCCTTCATTATCCGGCTCTCGGCGGTTGCGGTGATCGGTCCCGATCCACTTGCGGCGGCCGTGTACGAGATAGCCCTGAACGGCATGCTCATGTTTGACCACGGCAACGTGCGGGTTCCGGCCGGCGCCGATGGAATTCTCCGCTTTATCATCGTCACGCCGGAGATGCACCGGGTCCATCACTCCGCGGTGATACGCGAAACAAACAGTAATTTCGGGTTTATTCTTTCGTGGTGGGACCGGATCTTCGGCACCTACCGGCCGCTGCCGGCGGCCGGGCACGGGGGAATGGAGACAGGACTCAGGCAGTACCGTGACGAAAGCGAACTTTCGCTGCCGCGGCTCCTGGTCCTTCCCGTTGTGGCGGATACCGGCGGTTATGACATCAGCGGTCCCGGCCCTGAAAACAGCGCCGCGGCTTCAAAAAAGTAACGGCGCCGGTTAGGTCCCTGCCTCCGGGCGTCACCGGACCAGGATGGTTCCCCGCTTGTCCTTGTACTGGTCGGGAAATGAAAGCTTGCCGTTGTCCATGAAATAGAAGAAAACCGGATAATCATCGGGCCTGTCTTTTTTGAGCCATACGATGTTTTTGCACTGGAGTATCTCCCCCGTCGCCTTTTCCGGCAGGCTGTTGCCGTCTCTCTTGAACATCATCTCGTTCTGCGAAACTTTGAATTTGCCGTCCGGCGTGCATTTATACACGATCAGGCGCCCGCCCAGGACCGTGCGGATTTCCCGGATCTTCCACCGGTCGGGCCGCGTGAAGCTGTCGGCGAAGGCCAGGAAATGATCGAAGACCCATCCCTGGAGCGATATATCGACGGTATCGCGGATGAAGGCCCATTTCCCCTTTATGCCTCCGATGGTGGTCTCCTCGGGCAAGATATAGAGCACGGTCACCTTTCTGCTCACCGGCAGCTGGGTGAGGACTTTTGACGTGACTTCGGGGCGGGTCCGGAGGTTCACGACATTGCCGGTGACAAGGACAAAGCGCTGATAGGTCGTTTCAAACTGTCCTTTCACGCACTGGCCTGAAAGGCACCCCTTGTCGAGCTTCGGGACTTCGACTTCCTGCGATGATTTCCCTGATTTCGAGCAGGCCGTCGCCAGCAACAGCATGACGATAACGGCAGAATATCTGGATATGGCCTTTTTTTTCATGGTTTGTACTCCCTGTGGGAATGGTGATTTCGGTAAAAAATAAAGAAAGGACCCCGTGATGTCAACATTAAACAGGCGGCATCTGGTCAAACCGCGCGGGTCGCCCGGTTTTTCACAGGCTTAATTTCCTTTTCGCTTCTTCTATGGCGGCGTCATCGCTTTTTTCGATCAGCTCCAGCCGGCCGGGGAATGAAACGTTGGCCCCCTCCTCGATCAGCATTCCTCCCCGGATCGTGACATCGGAATTTTTCCCGAACATGACATTGGCCCCTACTTTATGATGACCCAGGGCCCGCGGATGGCGGTATCCCGGTCCTTGCCGGGTATGCGGTAGAGGCTGCTGCAGCAGGCGCATCTCATGCGGGCGTTTCCTGCGTCAATGAATGCCGTTGAGCCGCACTGGGTGCATTGGAATTCTTCAGGTTTTTTCTTCATATAATTTCCTTATTCTGACATCGGCCGGCGTGAACTGTCAAGAAGTTCTGCAGGTCGGGGGAGTGCGAAAAATATTAGAGATCATGATAAGTAGGCGGGACGGCTCCCGCCTACCTGGGTAAATATTATCTAAACTATAAAGCCCCCTGGTGCTGAGGGGGCTTTTAAAGTATTGCATGACGGGCCGGTTTAAGCGGCCGATTGCTATCTTATTTTTTCGTTGGGATCCTTCGGCGTGATCCACTTGATCATGTCGTTGATGTCCTTCTCCTTGGGGAAGGTCTCGATCATGTCCTTTTCTTCCTCTACATTGCCGAAAACGACCTCGTTTGCCAGCTTGCCGATGAGGGTCTCGATGTCCTTGTCCGTGTTCTTGAAGATGAAGATGAGGTCCGGCCCGGATTTATAGCCCCAGTTGAACCCGTCCTTCGCGGAGACGATAAAGGTCTCGGTTACGCCGTCGCCGTCGGCGTCCTCGCAGCTGTAGAGGGTCCCGTCAAAGGCACGGGCCTTGACAAAGGTGTAATATTTATCAACGAACTTGTTCATGTCTTCAATGTAGATTGGCCGGGGAAGGGCTTTCCGGTCCACGAATATATCGGCCTCCCTCCGGTTCCTCAGGATCTGGTGAAACTTGTCCACGTGCTCCTTGATGAACTTGTCGCGGATCGATTTGTAAAAAGTGCCGAAGTTGGATGAAACGAATTCCTCGTTGGCGTTTTTCATGATCGGGGTCTTCCGGTCCCATATTTCTATGTAATCGGGCTTGGTGTTGATCTTATTGGTCCACACCAGGTCGTATTCGTTCTCGCCGTATTCGTTCTGCATCTGCGCCTTCCACCGTTTCACCTTCGCGTCGTAGGGGTTGTCATATCCGTCAGACAGCAGGAACATCTTGCGGTCCTTGATGACCAGGAGGGTCTCGTAGGAGTTGTCCAGTGAGATATCGAGAAATTTCTCAACGTGCTGGAACACGACGCGGTCGCTGTCATACGAGGAAACTTTTTTTATGTCGATGGGAATGAAATCGAACTGGCGCGAAAAGAGGCTTATCGTGCATAGCATGACAATGACGACGGGCAGGCCGGTTATGAGTATCCGTTGTTTTTTTAATTTCATGGCAGTACCATTATATCAGATTTACATCTAATCCTTATATTTGGATAAAATATCGGTAAATAAGGCGCTTTTCTTGAATATATTAGACATATTTCGAGACTAAATAATTAAGGGAGCCGGGAAAAAATGACCCTTCAAATTTGAAAAATCTTGACAATAAGCGCCGTGGCGGGGTACATCTTACCCTTGAAATTGTTGTGTCACTTCCCCAAACATCCCTGATACGTTTATCCGGCCTCCTGGAGCGGTATTCTGCAACCGCCCGGTTAAGGCGCATTCAGGGTCGGTATGATGACAACTTACTGGGGATATCTGGCGGATCCGTGATACAGCCCCCGCTATCCTTAAAATGTAGAGGATTTACCATGAAAAGAACAGCAGTTATAGCCCTGGCCATGCTCATCGGCATTATCCCCGCCTGCGATACCGCCAAAAAACAGCTGCGCACGGAGCAGGAAAGAAAGCCGGTGGAAGAGCGTGAGACCAGGATAGAAAAAAAGGAAGCAAAAACCGAAAAGGGCATTCCCTGGAAGGGCGGCAGGTACGTGGGCGAAACGAAGAAGGGCAAGCCCCACGGAAAGGGCATTCTCTATATTCTGGACAAGAACGGCAATGTCATCAAGACAATAGAAGGCACCTTCGTGAACGGCGAACCGGTGGGGGAAGTGGTCGTATCGGAATTTGACTCGAAGGGACGCCTCATCAGCAAGTACACCGGCACCCTTGACAAGAACGGCGATTTCGACCGGGGGACCCTGGCGACCTACCATGAAAACGGCAAGGTGGCCAGCACCTATACCGGCACCTTCCGGAACAACAAGCCCCATGGCGAGGGCACCCTGAAGACCTATGACGAGCGGGGCGTTCTCCGGAGCGAGTACACGGGCAGTTTTGAGAACGGCAAACCGGACGGCAGGGGGACCCTCATCACCTATGACAAGGACGGAAAAATTGTTTCCAAGATAGTCGGCACCTTCTATGAAGGCAGGCCCAGCGGCCTGGTCGATGTCTATACCTATGACAAGGACGGGAAGCTGGTGAGCAAGATCACGGGCAAGTATCTCAACGGCACCATCGACGGCGAAGCCACCATCATCACCTATGACAAAGACGGGAACATGACCAGCAAGTACACCGGCAAGGTGAAAGACGGCAAGCCCGAGGGCGAGGGGACCCTTGTCGCCTATGACAAGGACGGAAAGATGGTGAGCAAGTATACCGGCAACTTCCGGGACGGCAAGCCGGACGGCGAGGGAAAGCTGGTTAAGTACAACAAGGACGGCAAGATAATTGAAGAATATACGGGCACCTTCAGGAACGGCAAACCCGAGGGGGACGGCGTCCTCGTTACGTACAACGATAAGGGCGTGATGACGAGCAAGTACGAAGGGAAATTCAAGAACGGCCTCAAGCACGGCGACGGCACCCTCTATACCTATGACGAGAACGGCAGGCTCATAAAGAAATACGTGGGTGAATTCAGCAACGGCCTGCGCGACGGCCAGGGATCGGAGTTCGTCTATAACGACAAGGGCAAGATAATACGCAAGTACCTGGGGATGTACCTCAACGACAAGGAAACCGGCGAGGCTTCGATCCTCATCTATGATGATAACGGGGTCCTGGTGTCGCATTATCTCGGTCAGGTCATCGACGGCAAGCCCAACGGCGACGGCACGCTTCTCCTCTATGACAGGGAGGGGAGGCTCAAGTCGAAATATATCGGCCAGTTTTTCGACGGCAAGATGCACGGCGACGGCTCGCTCTTCGTCTATGACGAGAAGGGCAACATAGTCGCCAAGTATTACGCGAACTGGAGCTACGGCGTGATGATGAAGGAGAAAAAGCTGACCGTCGGCGACGGCGACTCCTATACCGGCGACTGGAAGAACGGCCAGAAGCACGGCTTCGGCACCTACATCTGGGGCAAGAAATCGGAATGGTTCGGCGCTAAATACATCGGCCAGTTCGAAAACGATAAGCAGAGCGGTCAGGGGTCCCTCATACTTCCCTCCGGCGATAAATACGTGGGCGAGTTCAAGGAAGGGAAGATCCACGGCAAGGGCGTCTGGTTCTACATCGACAGCTCCCGCTACATCGGCCGGTTCAAGAACGGCGAGCGCGACGGCCGCGGGACCAAGATATGGAACGACGGCATGAAGTACGTCAGCGACCTGGACAGCTATTACCATAGCCAGAAGAACGCCTTCTGGCCCAACGAGAAAAAATACATCATGAAGGTCTGCCCGGACAAGAACAAGAGCGGAAAGGGCACCTTTGTCTGGGAAGAGGACGAGGAATACGATATGTCGGCGGAAGAGAAAAAATAGACAACCGTCATGTCCGTGAAAGCCAAGGTCATCGCGGCAGGGGCCGTTTTTCTGGTCGTCGCCCTGTTCATCTATTTTACGGTGCGGTTCGGCTTTGTCGAGAGGGACCGGGTCGGCTCCCTGGTGGTCTCGACCAATGATATCGTCAGGGACTACCGGGAGATGGAACGGCGCATGGCCCGTGAAAACCGGCTTCCGTCGCCTGATGACCTGTCTGCCTTCCTCAAGTTCACGCACAAGAAATATCCGCAGGTTGCCCTCTTGGCCATCACGGATAACGCCCTTTCGCTGCGGCTCTCCAGCAAAAACGACCGCTATATCCGCTCCTCGGAGCTTTTCGAGGCAATATTGAAGGACTTCACCCAGGAAAAGTTCAACATCAGCAGGACCAATCCCTACGCGGTCCGCTACTACGAGGAACAATCGGGGGGCGCGCCGGAGCAGCTCAGGTTTTACATCTTTCTCAACAGGATAGGCCCGTACCGGCTCCTGGTGGTCTATCCCCACACTGTCTCGGGCCCGGTAATAACCAGGACAGCGCTGGAGGTGGCGCTCCTGTCGGTGTTCATGGTCATCATCACCGCGGCGGCATATGTTGCCCTCACGAAGAAGGGTGGGCCGGGAACGAGCGGCTCCGCCCTCACCGTAGATCTGGACCTTGAAGACCGACCGGCGTCGCGGGGCGATGGCCGCCCGGCGGGTGAAACGGCCAACGCGGTGTCCGACGGTCTCGGCGGCTACATCCGTGACCTCTTCATGGCCATACACGGGTCCTGTGGCACAGAGGCCATATCCTTCTACATCTTTCATTCCAGCGGCAGGCTGGTCAAGACCATGGAGCTTATCGGCACGACCTTTCTCAGGATAGATTCGGTGAGCTTCGATACCATCGACGTCGCCAACGAGGCGGGCAGGGAGCTCCGCGACGGCGCCACCATGGTGCTCGAGGAGGGGCGGAAGATCATCATGCCCCTTGTGTATAATAATACCTTTCTCGGGGCGGTGAAGCTTGAAAAGCGGGAAGGCCTCCAGGGCAGCGAGATAGGCGAGATCAGGAACGCCATTGCCGGGGTTTTGAAGAATATCCATGATCATATCATTGTCAACGACGTGATGACCGACGCTGAAACCGGTCTCAACAGCAAATTATATTACAACCTGAAGTACAGTGAGTGCGTCAGGGGATGGAAGGGCAAGGGCAGGGATTTTTCCCTCATGTTTATAAGGCTCTTCCGGGGCGACCTCCCGATCGGGAACAGTGAAAAGAGCGGTATCATGAAGCTCCTGGCGCCGGTGATCGCCAAAAGCGTGGGGAATGACAGCTATATATGCCGTCATGACGATATCCTGGCGGTGATCATGCCGGAGGTGAATTCACGGAAGGCGAGGGGTCTTGAGAAGCAGCTCGCGGACATCCTTTCAAAATACCGGATCAGGACCGGCGTTGATGCCTACGTGCAGATCGATCCGAAGATCGGGGCTTCATCGACAGATACCGCCGGACCGGGCGAAGATCCGGCTGCGCTGGCGATGGAACTGGTGACTGCGTCCGCCGGGGCATGAGTGAATGATGTTCATCAACTTCGCAGCGCGC
Source organism: Spirochaetota bacterium (assembly GCA_035400945.1). Lineage (GTDB taxonomy): Bacteria > Spirochaetota > UBA4802 > UBA4802 > UBA5550 > RBG-16-49-21. The sequence continues at coordinate 3,126 of DAONAJ010000032.1, read as the reverse complement.
CTGGTACGCGTGCATAACGGAGAACCATTACTTGTTTTTTGCTACCGGAAGGCTAAATTGACAAGAAATTATTAATATTTTGTTGACATATATCCCCCAAATTAAAATATATAATTCAGTTAAATAATGGCATTGCCGCAGCCGCATTTTATTTAATAAATACCAAATTTGCCTTAATAAAGATATATTAAAGGAGAAGCTTGGTGAAACGTACAATACTTCTTATCGGAATCCCCTTTATAGTTGTTTTCTATTTTGCATATGTAGTTTCCCAGATGGGATGCAATTATGTAATGGCAAACCATCCTGAGAAATCATTACCCTTTAACCACAAGACCCACCTGACCAAGTATATGCCGGCAAACGGCATGTCCAAAAACGACTGCGAGACATGTCACGGATATCATGAGAACGGCAGATTCAAAGGCCTTCCGACCGTTGCGGAGTGCACATCGTGCCACGATCCGAATGGTCCGAGCAAGAATGCCGGCCCGGAAACCGCCCTCAGGAAGCCGATGCTGAACAAATACAAGAGCACGGACAAGCCGTGGGGTTCTTATGCCAAGCAGCCCGACCTGGTCTATTTCAGCCACAAGGTTGTCATGACGGCGAAATACGAGGACGGCAGGATGAAGGCCCGCTGCGGTTCATGTCACGGAGACAAGGCGAGTACCACCAATACGAAGATGCTGAGCGGAAAGATGCTCATGGGACAATGTATGGATTGCCATACCGCGCTTCACATCAGCAACGCCTGCGCGGTCTGCCACGACTGATGTCCCGGTAACATGAAACTTGTCAGAGGAGAGAAATAATCCATGAAAAAAATAGAAAGAAAAGATTTCTTGATGATGGGCGGCGGCGCAGTCGTCGGCGGCCTGACAGGATATGTATTTTCCGGGGCCCCCTTCCTCGGCCTTCAATGGCTTGTCGAATGGACCCAGGATCAGAAGGTCCCGGCCCCCGGCGCGGAATCGTACCTGAAGACCATCTGCGCGGCCTGCCGCGAAAAATGCGAAATGTCGATACGCATGATCGGCGACCGGGCGGTGAAGATCGAGTCATCCAACAGCGGATGTCCCTTCAGCCAGAACGCCCTCCAGCTGCTCTACCACTCTGAGCGTATCGATACGCCGCTGAAGCGCACCGGCAAGAAGGGCACGGTGAAGCCTTCCGCTTTTGAAAAGGTGTCATGGGAAGAGGCCCTGACGGCCGTTTCCAAGAAAATGAACAGCCTCATCGCCGCGAAGAAGGGCAATCTCATAGCCGGCATCAGCAAGAACGACGACCTTTCCGCCGCGCTCCTCGGTCGCCTGATCAAATCAGCCGGAAGCGGCAACGCCTTTTTTGAGCCTTCGCTGACCGCTCTTTCGATGTCGGCGCTGGGAGGATATGTCGATTACGATTTCAGCAATGCTGATTATATATTGAGCTTCGGCGCCCGCCTCTTTGAAGGCTGGGGAACGGCCTGCGTCATGAACAAGGCCCTGGTGGACATGAAACAGAAAGGGGCCAGGCTGGTGCAGGCCGACGCGGTCTGTACCCGGACGGCTTCCATGGCGGACCAGTGGCTCCCGATCAAGCCGGGAACAGAGCTGATCCTGGCGATGGGCATAGCCAACTGCCTTAAAAAGAAGGGGCGCGCGGCCGGCGGCGGCGACTGGATGGCCATTGTCGACCAGTATACCCCGGATAAGGTCGCGGCCCTCACCGGTCTCAAGGCCAAACAGATCGAAGACGTGGCAAACGCCTTTGCCGGCGCCAGGAACCCGATAGCGGTCGGCGGACGCGGAGGCGCGGGCGTTTCCTCCTCCTCGGCGGAACTCATGGCGGTGTACGCCCTGAACGCAATGGTAGGCGGACGCGGGGCCCAGTTGAAGAAGAGCCAGGGCCTGGGCGAACCGGCCCTCTCGGCAGACGCCGCAGCCATACTCAAAGATGCTAAAAAGTTTGCCGGCCTTGATGATTTCATCAAGAACGGCAAGTTTGAAATGCTTTTCATAAACGGTTCCGATCCCGTGTACAAGAGCGTGTACGGCGCTGACCTGGCAACCAAGATGGAGAACGCCTTTGTCGTCGCCATCATGCCGCTCCTGAACGATTCGGCCATGTACGCGGATTACATTTTCCCGTCGCTGAGTTTCCTCGAGTCCGAGAGCGCGGCAGGCGCGGCCCCGGTGAAGGCGTATGAGAAAGCGATTCATGCGGGCGACGCCATAATCAGGCTGGCCCAGAAGGTGGACGGCGCCAAGGATAACTTCAGGTGGAACAGCTACGTGGACCTCGTCAAGACATACGGCGGCGCGGTAGGCGCCGGCGCGGTGAATTACAATGCCAAGGTACTCAAGGACGCCCTTGCCGCCCTGGAGAAAACCCTCAAGGCGACGGAGGAGTTCCCCCTTGCCCTGGTGCCGACGGAACTCACCTTCGTGGGCGACGGCGATGGAATGGCATTCCCCTATGTGCTCAAGACCATCGATGACAAAACATTCTCCCTGGGAAAGCTCTGGGTGCAGATAAACCGGGAAACTGCTGACAAGAACGGCGTCAGCGAAGGCGAACGGATTGATATTGAATCATCGCGGGGCGAGATCGGCAGCGTCAGGGCCCACCTCACCGACACCGTGGCGCCCGATGCAATAGCGATTCCCCTGGGGTTCGGCCACAAGGCCTACACCAAGTATGCCAAAAAGAAAGGCGTGAATCCCAAGGAAATCATGGCGAATGACATCGATCCCCTGACCGGGGCCGCGAACTGGTGGCTCACCAGGGTCAAAATCAGCTAAGAGGTGGATACCAATATGAAAATGAAAAGAAGATGGGGAATGGCTATAGATCTGGACAAGTGCACGGGTTGCGGCACCTGCGCCATCGCCTGTTCTCAGGAGAATAACATGCCGGTTTTCGAGGACGATTCCGACCTGCCAAAGCGTGTTCAGTTCCTCGATCTGATGAAGGTCACCAACGACCGGGACGCCAAGTATCCCAATGTCGAAGTCTGCTATATACCGAAAATGTGCCAGCAGTGCGAAGGGAACGATCCCAAGAACCCGAAACCGCCCTGTGTGTCGGTATGCCCCGTTGTGGCGACCGATGTCGGCGATGACGGCGTTGTCAGCCAGGTAT
>DAONAJ010000031.1:0-43533 GCA_035400945.1 Spirochaetota bacterium | reverse complement strand
ATATGACATTGACTATGTCAAGAGGTTCAACGACGCCCCCGTATCAATTTCGAGAAATGTAACCAATGCGGTGAGCCGCGCAGCCTGCGAAACAGCCCATATACTGGGTGCCTCTGCCATAGTCTGCGTGACCAAATCGGGGCATACCGCGCACATGGTGTCAAAGCACCATCCAGCCTGCCCGATACTGGCGGTGACCACGTCTAAAAAAGTATACAACCAGCTTTCCCTCGACTGGGGAGTGTTCCCGGATATCACCGAAAGAAAGGATTCCACGGATGAGGTCTTTCAACAGGCTGTTGTCAGGGCTTCCGAATCAAAGCTGGTCAAGAACGGCGATCTCATTGTCATTACCGGCGGTATGATTGCCGACGTGAGCGGCACTACCAACACCATCAAGGTCCACATCGTGGGCGATATCCTTCTTGAAGGAAAGGGGATCACGAACACCCGGGCAAGCGGCCAGGTCAGCGTGATCGGCAAACCGGAAGAGGTGCGCGGTTTTAATGCTGGGGAAATAATGGTAATCAGGGAAAACACCGATGAGATCCTGGCCGTAATGAAAAATGCCGCGGCTATAGTCACCGAAGAAGACGCTGATTCTCAGACGGCTGTTGTGGGGAAGGCCCTTGGAATACCGGTCGTGGCAGGAGCCCATGCGGCAACAGAAATTCTCAAGAGCGGGACGGTCGTCACGGTAGACGGCAGAACCGGAAGGGTTTACAGCGGTCTAAAGGAATGAAGCCACGGGGAGGGGTCGAATTGTCTTGACGCGCCTCTGCTGCATAGGTATACTACACGCATGATCAACATTTCTCATGATGGTGGGCAATGAACAGGACCCAGTGGATATTCATCATCCTGTTGATTTTTTTCCTGATCGACTGGTCCGCTGACAGTAACGGCCACATGGCTTTTGCTGAGAATTTCACGGTTGCCACTTTTTCGACTTCCATCGATGGCCAGGACGGCAATGTAAAACGCAATATCCTGATCGCCTGCCGTAAACTCAACGGCACGGTACTCTCACCGAATTCGGTATTTTCATTCAACGCCGTTGTCGGAGAGGGGTCGGCCAGGAACGGTTTTGTGCCGGGAAGGGTCCTGTACCGCGACCGAGTGGCCATGGAGCCCGGCGGCGGCCTGTGTCAGGTGTCATCGACGCTCTACAACGCCCTTCTCATGGCAGGATGCACCATTATCGAGCGGCATCGCCATTCCCAGCCTGTTTCCTACGTCCCGATGGGTCTCGATGCGACCATTAAATACGGCAAGAAGGATCTCAGGATAAAGAATCCCTATCACCATGCCCTGAAGATTGAAATGGCTGCCGGAGATTCGAGCATTGCCGTAAAGGTTATAGCGGAACAAAAGCTGCCGTACCGGTATGAAATCATTACCGAGGAAGATGAACAGGCGGTTCCTGTGCAGGAAAATTCTGATAGGATACGGCAGGGTGTGTCGGTATTCGTATATCGGAAGAGGTTCCTGGGAGACAGACTGCTGGAAAACATGCTTCTGTACAAAGATTATTATCCGCCAGCATATGAACGGTGACGGCCGGGGTCTGGACAGATGAATTTCAGAATATCAATAAGCATATTGAGCGCATTAGGCATCCTGATGCTTGCCGCCATGGCCTTCCCGCAGGAATTTCAGCCCGGTGATGATCCCCTCCTCTCGGAGTGGAGGGATTTTTCCGGCAGGCCGGAGTGTAAAAAGCTTCTCCAGTGGCTCCGGTGCCAGGCCAGGGCAAGGCTGACCGGCACGAGATGCGGTGAACGTTTAGTTGCTGCGACGCCGGATTATTTCGGCCGCCTCGGGATGTTCGTAACCCTGAAAAAAGGGAGCAGGGTGCGGGGCTGTTTCGGAGCCTTTTCACACGGCATCACCGATACGGGGAGTCTCCTGAATGATTATCTTGCCGGCGCACTAACCAGGGACCCGCGGTACAACCCCCTCGATGTAGCTGAACTGGCGGATACCAGGATAATCATAACGGTCACGTCGCAGCCCCTTCCCGTCAATGATATTGATTCCATTGATGCACGCAATTTCGGCATCACGGTGATGTGCGGGAATGAGACCACTGTTTATGTTCCCGCCGAAATTAAAAGCACGTCATATATTGGAAAGAAAATACGCGGATCAGCATGCCAGATCTCCATGTTCAGGGCGGTGACTCTGCAGTAAGGGAATATCTATTTTTTGGAGGACCCGATGTTAAAGAACATTATACTGAATGGTGCCATAATAGCTTGTGGCGTTTTTTTCTTCAGCTGCGATACGGCGGAGGTGAAACGTCTTTCCGACGGCCGAAGCCTATATGGCGGGGACAGAAAAAAATTATCGGGGAAATCTACGATTGAAGGATACGTGATCGATGCCGTTACGAAAAAGGGAATAAAGAATGCGAAGGTTGAAATTAAAAATGCCAACATGGGCGTTGGCTATTACCTCCGTGAAACGGAGTGGAGCGGATATTTTAAAATCGATGATTTCATTCCCTATATCAAATACATGGTTGAGGTGTCCGCCGAAGGGTATGTTACCTATACATCCACCGGCGCGATTCCAGAAGGATCCCACAAGATAGAGCTCAGACCTGAATCGGTCTTAACCGGTACTGTCAGGAACAGCCGGGGTGAACCGCTCAAGGGTGTAGAGGTCAAGGTGAATACGTACAGCGAGGAGGGCGGCGAGGAAGGTGAATATGCAGCGCCCAAACCAAGGATATCTGCCACAGACCAGAGCGGTGTCTATCGCTTTGATAAGCTCCCGGCGGGATCGTACATGGCGACTTTTTCAGGACCTGGCTTTATAACCGAAACTGCGCAGCTGCAAAAAATAAAAGAAGGTGAGACATTTACACTTCCCATGGTCATGATCCATCCGGCGACGGTCACCGGCAGGGTGGCCATCGAGGGAATCGGTACAGCGGCAATAAACGTTGATGTGATCCTCAGCGGCAACGTGACCTATTCTGCGACGACCTACCAGGACGGGACGTTCCGCATCGAGGACGTCAAGCCCGGCAGTTATAAAATGAATGTAAGCCACCAGGGGTTCTATGACCTGCAGGCGCGGGAAATAAAAATAGCCGAAGAGGAAAAAAAGGATCCAGTCAATTTCACGGTCAGGGCAAAGGAGCCGCAGGTCCAGGTCTATGCCCATCGGTATACCTTTTCCCCCGGGGATACCGTTGAATTCAATATCAGGTCGCTCCGCCTGGAAAGCCTGAGGGTCACCATCTACAAGGTCCCCGTGGACCTGCTGGTGCGGGGAGGTGTCGATCCTGACAGGATCAATCCGGAGGAATCGGGATTGAAAGCGGTAACCTCCTGGGACGAGCCGATCAGGGAATTCGAGCCATACGAGTGGCGGTATCAGTCTCTGCAGGTAAAAACCGCCATGCCCACCGGCGGATACTGCGTTGAAGTAAAGGGGGCCGGTAAAGTAATAAGCAGGAAGTTCTTTTCCCTGACCACTGTCGGTGTCGTGATGAAGCGTTCGCAGGATTCAATCTTCGCCTATGTCACGAATCTCGTGGACAATACGCCAATCCGTGACGCAAAAATCGCGATTTTTGATATCACTCCGGTGCAGAAAAAAGGCAAAAAGAAGGCAACCTATAAGGCCCCTGAAAAGGTGGAGGACCTCCCGGTGGCTCTGGTCCTTCAAGGGACTACCGACGAAGAGGGGGTTTATCACAAAAAGATACAATCGAACAAATACCTATCAGCCATAGTCATAGCAAAGGACGGCAGCTACGCCATCTGCAATACCGGAGCACCGTCATCCTTTGAAAAGGAGCAGAAGAAGTTTTTTATCTACACGGACCGGCCGGTATACCGGGCAGGTGACACGGTTTACTACAAGATAATCGGCAAAAACCGGGAGCACCGGTTTATGCCGGCGGCGGGGCAGAAAATATATTACAAAATTAAAAACTGGGACATGGACAGGACCATTGATGAAGGCGAGGCTTCCCTTGACGACTGGGGGGTCGCTGACAGCAAGGTGGTACTGTCCCGGGAAGGGAATCTCGGCATCCATGAAATCATGGTGGGTCCTTCGGAAAAGAACCTCTACAGCAGGGGGAAATTCTATGTCGAGCAGTACCGGAAGCCGGAGTTTACCATCAATGTGACGCCGTCGAAGGATTATTTCATAAATGGCGATACGGCCGAATTCAAGGTTGAAGCGAAATATTTCTTCGGCGCTCCCCTGAAGGGAGCCCTGGTCAAATACCGTTTTTATGAAACCAAGCTCAGGGATACCGACGCACATTACTGGTGGGAACAGGATTACGGATCGGGCGGCTCCTATAACCGCATAATCCTTGAAGGCGAGAAATACGCGGACAATGACGGCATAACGGTGCTGCGCCTCCATGCCGGCAACTATCCCTACGATCGGGAAATCACCTGCGAGGCCACCGTGGTGGACCGCTCCAATGTGAGCATCAGCTCCACAAACAAAGTGCGGGTGGGACGCGGGGAATACTACATAAAGATCGAACCGGCGCAGCAGTTCTTCTCAAGCGGAGAAAAGAAGCCGGTTACGATCAGAACCATGACCCATACCGGCAAGCCGTACCGGGCCAAGGTGAAGGTGGAGCTCTACCGGTATATATGGAAGCCCTGGGAGCGGGTCTATATCCATGACAGCAAGCCACTCTTCTCTGAGCAGGTGGCCACGGACGACCGGGGCGTTGCCACGGTGGAACTGCCGAAACAGTTCAGCTTTTACGGCGAATTCGACCTGGTGGTGAACGGGGTTGACCGGAAGGACAACGTCATCACCGCATCGCGGGTGATATGGATTTACAGCATGGAAGGGGCCCGGGTCGCGTCGCGGTTCAAGAACCTGGAGCTTTCCGTCAATGCCACGGAGCTGGCCAAGCCGGGAGAGATTACCTGCCTCATCAAGAGCTGCTTTACCGATGCCTATGTCTGCGTCACCCTTGAAGGAAGGGACGTGTATGAATCGAAAGTGATACAAATGACCGGCAATATCATGCCGGTGCAGTTCACCATCAAGCCGGAATACGCCCCGAACCTCTACGTCACCGCCACCATGCAGCGTAAGCGGGCCCTGTACACGTCGTCGGTGGGCGTATCCCTGCCGGTCCATGACACGGCGCTCTCTATCTCCATAGAAACCGGTAAGCCGAAATACATGCCGGGAGAAAAGGCGGATGTCATTCTCAGGGCCGTGGACGAAAAGGGAAGGCCGGTCAAAGCGGACCTTTCCCTGGCAGCGGTTGATGAGGCGATATTCCAGGTCCGCTATGATCATACGCCCCTGATGAGGGATTACTTCTACACAAAGATATCCAACTGGGTCCTCACCAGCTATTCCTATCCGATAACCATGCTGGCCGGCGCGGCAAAGGACGGCAAGGTCAAGGTGCGGGAAAAATTCGAGGACACCGCCTTCTGGTCCGCCAGGATCAGGACCGGCGAGGACGGGACCGCCCGGGTGAATTTCACACTTCCTGACAACCTGACCACCTGGCGGCTTACCGTGCGGGGCCATGACCGGGAAGGCAGGATGGGCGAAAAGAAGAGCACCTTCCTCGTGACCCAGGACCTGATCGCGCGCATCGGCAAGCCGCGGTTCCTGATAGAGGGAGACACTCTGAGCCTCATCGGCATTGTGAACAGCAATACCGAGCTGGGCCTTAAAAAGGTCGATACAGTATTCAAGGCCGATGACAGTGTCCTTGAGGCGGACGAAGAAGTTTCCATCAGCCTTCCCCCCTTCGGTTCCGCGCGGAATTATTATCCCTACAAGGTGCCGAAAGACAAGAGCGAGGTGATACTCCAGTTCTCCGCGTTGTCGGTGCGGGATGCAAAGGATGCGCTGAAATTGACGGTCCCGGTGGAGCGGCGCGGCACGCCCTTCAAACTCTACGGCATCGGCGACATGGCGGCCAACCGGACCGTCACCGTAACGTCCCTTGCCGAGACCGATGATTTTACCTTCGTGCCGGAATCGGTGACCGTGTCCCTCAATCCGTCCCCCATCATCCAGATGCTCAGGGCGACGAAATACCTGAGCGAGTATCCCTACGGCTGCATCGAGCAGACCCTGAACAGCTTCATACCGAACCTGGCGCTGAACCGGATGATGAAGCAGAAGGGTTTTGATCGGTTCATCAATGACAGGGCAAAGAAGAAGCTCGATGAGAAAGTAAGCGGCGGCGTGGACCGGATCCAGCGCTACCAGAATGATGACGGCACCTGGGGATGGTGGGCCGGAAGCCGGGGCAACGCCTTTGTCACGGGCTACGTCCTCTATTCCCTGCACCTGGCCCAGTCAGCTGGGTTTGCCGTTGATAGATCCATTGTCAACAAGGGGCTCGGCGCAATCCAGAAATATTTTGCCAATCCCCAGCTGGAGGAATGGGACGCCGTTGCATACCTGATCTATATCAACGCCCTGTGGGGGCGATGGGACCATGAGATATTTAAAAAGATTCTCAAGGTGAAGGAACCGGGCACCTACCAGACGGCATGCCTGGTCAAGGCCCTGTCGTTGTCAAAGTCCCATCCAAAACTGACCGATGACATGAGGAATGACATAAACGGCGCGCTGCCGAAACTGGTTGAATCGATCGTCCAGGGAGCTAAAAAGGACAGCCGAGGCATTTACTGGGAGAGCCGGGGCAGGGACCGCTGGAGCTGGCCCGGAGGCGAAACGGAGATGACCGCCCATGTCCTGTCGGCCCTGGTCAGCGCCGGAAACAGGTCGACGCTCCCGGCGCAGATAGTGCGCTCCCTGTGCGGAAGGTCCCGCGGCGATGCGTGGACATCCACCAAGGAAACAGCCACGGTTATGCTGGCCCTGTGCGGATATCTTGAGCAGTCGGGAGGGACGGCCGTCACGAAGGGGAATGTCAATTTCAGCCTTGACGGGAAAAAAATAGCCGATGTCGATTATGACATGGAGAACCCCGGAATAATGGAAAAGCTCACGCGAAAGGTCGAACTTAGGGGGGAAAGTCCGCGGACGTCCTTTACCGTCAGCGCCGACGGGAATGCAGGAACGGACGTGAGCTTTGACGTGACTATAGCCGGCACCCTCTACTTCAAAGAAAAGGGCGCCCTGTCCCTGATCAGATCAGAAGAGCGCGGCATAAACGCACTTTCGAACGGGATCAGGATAACCAGGACCTTCGCGTCCATTACGCGGGTGCGCGATTCACGGAACAACGAGTACATGGTGCCTCAGAGCCTGGCGGACAAGAAGGTGATCATGGTCGGAGACGAGCTCCTGGTCAAGGTGAAATTCCAGGCCCAGGACGACTTCCAGTATCTGGTCCTTGAGGATTATCTCCCGTCCGGCTTTGAGGTGACGAAAAACAACGCCTACGACGAATATACCCCCTTTGTCCACATCGAGCGATGGGACAACCGGATGGTCTATTTCTTCACTGACCTGAAAAAGAACGAGGTCTACGAGGTGGCCTATATCGTCAGGGCTGAGCTGCCGGGAAATTTCATGGTGAAGCCGTCGCGGATGGAGTGCATGTACGAGCCGACAATACAGGGATGGTCTGCGCCGGTGGTCGTGGATGTGAGGAAAAAGTAACAAGCATGCATGGCCCCCGCCTGCGGCGGGGGCATATTCTATTTTTTTAAGGGGCTGCAATGAAACCAAAAACTATCGCACTGATCGTGTCAGTTGTTCTTCTTGCCATACTGGTGATACAAAACACCCATTCAGTCGCCCTCCATATATTCTTCTGGGCGCCGGAAATCCCCATGATCATACTGATCATGCTTGTTATGGGTACGGGTTTTGGACTCGGCTTTTTTTCAAGAAACCTCATGGGCATGGTCAAGAAAAAAGGGGATGACTTATAATCCCATTAGCTGAAGCGCGGGTATCAGCTCCCGGTCACGGTTCTAACGGTCATCCTGCCAATGAATAAATATCTGATCATCCTGTATCTGGTTATCATAGCGATTTTCCCCGCTACTCTCTATGCGGATGCTGATCCGCCGGTAACCATACATATTTTATCCAAACAGGTACGACTGCTTAAAAACGGCACGATAAAAAGGATCTCCATAAAGACAAAAATGGGATCGATAACCAGGGATGAAACCGGCAGCAGATTACCAGGAGGAAAAACCATTGAATGTATCGTCCAGGGAGGGGTGCTGGAGGTTTATCTTGATTCAAAGCCGGCGCCGGGTCCCGGCGTTTTGGTCATTTCTTCCGGCTCGAATATGGATATGGCCGAGGTTTCCATCGATGGCGCCATCAGGAATTATCCCCTCCCCATGACACTACGGTATGGGAATAATGACCTCAAAGTATATGTGACGGAGCATCTCAACCGGTATGCGGTTGATTCGGCCCTGGCGGAATACAGCGGGAATCAGTGGAAGGAATCAGAGGGCATACTGGCCCTGGCGCACCTGATACGGGCGCGGTATTATCATGCGAAAAAGTCCCGTCTCCATGATGACGCGGATTTCTGCGACCTGACCCACTGCCAGGTATACCGCGGGAGGATACAGAGCTCCCTTCGATTCAATGATGACTGGGTGATCGATCATGAAAAATCAAGAGACAACCTTTTTTTTCATTCACGCTGCGGGGGAAAGATCTGCGATCAGGGCGTATTTACCGGCAGAAGTAAATCCGCTGGAGCCCGCGGCACGAATATCAAGGATTGGCTTTATCGGGAAGGGCTTCATCTCTGCTCAGGAAAGGAATCTCATTGGGAACGGTCCATCAGCCAGGATGACATGAATGCTGTCTTTTTCCAAGGAGCAGCTGCAACCGGTGATGCTGGATTGATGCTTCATTATGACGCGGATACGTTGAAAGTCAATATGACGTCATCCACCGATAATCTGCAGTTGCCGGTAGAAACATTCCGCTTAAAAATAAACCGGGTCAAGGGATGGAATTTTATCCGCAGCAATACCTTTACGGTGTCGGAAAAAGTCATAGAAGGAAAAAAGCATTTCCACTTCAAGGGCGAGGGTCTCGGCCACGGCGTCGGATTGTGCCAGCACGGGGCCATGGCCCTGTCCAGGCTCGGCTACAACAGGTACGAGATACTCGAACACTATTATCCTGATATCCAGTTCACCAACATCGGATCAAAGGAATGCCTGTCCCCTTACTGTTCATACTGCCTCTTTGACATTGCCACAGGGAAGGTCGTTTCATCAGCCCCGGGGCAGGGATTTTTAAGGAGGAAAATTCCTCCCGGTTCACTATTCAAGCTCATCGTTGCGCTCTATGTTGCTGTGGAGAGGCCGGATATTTTCAATGATTACACATACTACTGTAGCGGCAGAAACAGGGAGGACAATAATATTCCTGATCGGTGCTGGAAACCGAAAGGTCACGGCATGGTGCAGATGAAAGACGCAATTTCCAACTCGTGCAACCTCTATTTTGCGTCACTGTATAACGTCATATCAGAAAAAAAATTCAGGGATTTTTATCGGTATTTTAGCTCATCAGCAGGAATTGATGCGCCGCTTCCGGCAGTATCAGATAAAAGGCAATGGGCAGAACTTCTGGCAGGGCTCGATTTCAGGATTTCTTTTACCGTGAATGATTGCATGCGCCTGGCCCGTTATCTCTATTGCGGCAATGCCTGGGACACCATGCCGGCATTGCCGGAAATAAAGATCCCCTTTCAGGGGAAAGTGAAAATCTTCAATGCTTTGCAGGAAACCTTTACCATGGGTACCGCCGTTGAACAGAAGAAACGAACAAGGGCATCCTATAATTATACGTGCCTTGAGCAAGCCGGTAAAGATGATCCGAATAGGCCATTAATTGAGCTTTGGGGCAAAACTTCGACGGTTATTGATGGAACGAATAAGCCGGTGAGCTACGGCATTTTTCTGGGAGGCAATGGCACGCAGGGCATCATAGTCATTCTAAGAAAAGCAACGGGGAACATGGCTTCCCGCTGGGCAAGAAGGATTCTATCGAAAAATTCATTCAGGGAATAAATAATCATCGGCATCGGCCCATGATCAGGCGGAGAGGAGTTTAAGCGCTTCCTTGATGATGGCCTCAACGGAGCTGTCAGGGTTTTTCTTAACCAGTTCATCGACAATTTTTGACGACCTGGCATCATCAAAGCCGAGTGTCACCAGGGCTTCTATGGCGTCGTTTTTCTGTGTCCGCGGCTCCCTGGGTTCACCCGTAATGGATGCAATTTTTTTCAGCTTCCTCTTCAGCTCGAAGATAAGCTTTTCCGCCTTGGCGTTGCCGATGCCGGGAATTTTGGTAAGAAGAGAAACATTTTCGGATTGAACCGCGTCGACAAGTCGGCCGACTGTTATGCCCGAAAGAATTGCAATGGCCATGGCAGGGCCGATGCCGCTGATGTTCAGGAGGATTGTGAAAAGATCCCGTTCATTCTCGGTAAAAAAGCCGAAAAGCTTCAGCTGGTCTTCCTTGTGATGGGTGTAGACAAACAGTGTGGTTTCATTCAGGGCCTGGATTTTTTCATAGGTTGAAAGTGGTATGGTCAGGCCGTAACCCACGCCATTGGCATCCAGGATAACCTCCGTTGGTTTCAGCTCGTCTATGGTTCCTTTTATTTTAGCGATCATGATCGGTTTGTTTCCATTGTTGATTTAGAAATACTCTAGTTTCTGCCATCTTTATTAAAAACAAATTTTTTATAAATTTGAAATTTTTTTCAATTTCAGTTGCCGAGTTGATTAATTAATATTATTTTTAACTAAATGGTTAGTTAAACTAAATAGTTGGTTAATGAAGGTTGCCATGGAAGATATTTCTACTGAACAGAAGATTAAAATAGCGGCAATGAAGGAATTTGCCCAATACGGGCTGGAAGGCGCGAGGGTTGACCGTATTGCCCAGAAAGCCAAAATAAACAAGGCCATGATCTATTATCATTTTAAAAGCAAGGAAGATCTGTATGAATCAATACTGAAAGAATTTTATCAGGAGATTTTCCCGCGAATAACCGGACAGATTCCTAAGGACAAGGGGGCTGAGGCTCAGCTTGAGGCTATTGTTTCTCTTTTTATCGATTTCATAAGCAGGGTTGACCAGGACGTCATCAGGATGATGCTCCGCGAGCTTTCAAGCGGGGGTAAATACTTCAAGAAATTGATGCTCCCCAATGTCATCATCCCGATGATGGGCTTTGTGCAGGAGCTGTTTACCGCCGGCATCCAGTCAGGGGCATTCAAAAAGATCGTCCCCCACCTGACCTTTATCCAGATGCTTGGATCAATTGTTTTCACCAACGCCATCCACATAACCCTGTCTGATACTGATTTTGGGAAAACGATATTCAACGAAGATTTTTTTGAAGAGTATAAAAAGAACCTGCTGACCGTCGTGAAGACCGGAATCCTGGCGTCATAAGGAGGGACCATGAAAAGCACTACAAAAAACTTGTTACTATTGGCAGCATTGTGCTTTGCTGCAGGGCTGCTGTCTCAGCTTCCGGTCAGAGGCGGAAATGCGCCAAAAAAAATAGGTCTCGATGACGCCATCACCATCGCCAAGGCCAATAACCATGACTATAAAATCGCCCTCCAGCGCCACAGGGCTGAATCTGAAAAGGTGAACCAGGCGTGGGGGATGCTCCTCCCGGCAATTGAATCCGAGGCGTCCCTGACGCGGCAGGGAGCGGAATCGGGATTCATGAGCATGATGGACGGCCAGTATGATGTCAAGGTCGTGCAGGTGAAGTTCGGGATCAACCCCGGCATGTTCTATAATTCGCTGCAAATGACCCGCAAGGCCTATGCCGTTTCCACGGAAGAATTGAGGAAGGTTAAAAGCGACATTGAATTCAACGTGATCGAAAGCTATTTCAACCTCATCCTGGCGGAGGAAATGATCTCCATCAGAAAAGACACCATAAAGCTGTTGCAGGAAAATCTGAAGGATGTCAACAGCTTATACAAGACGGGCAGCGTGCCCCGGTATGAGCTGTTACAGGCGCAGGTCCAGCTCAAGAGCCAGGAACCGCTATTGCTGGAAGCTGAAAACCGGTACCGCCTTGCCCTTGAGATGTTCAATTACCAGCTGGGTCTTGACGAGGGGGCATATGCGGCGGACCGGGGCGTCATCGAAAAAGATAAGTACCGCGTTGCGGAGAATGATATAGATTCCTTTATCCAGCGGGTAGGAGGCGCGGCCCTGAAGAACAGGCCAGAGATCATCCAGCTCAGGATGAAGAAAGAAATAGCCGGCCATGCCAAGAACATCAACGACTCCTATTACCTGTGGCCCACCTTCACGGCCGGGGGATACTATGGATATAATTATCCGCTTACGACGGCAGGGGCGAAACTGATACCCACGACCGGCGGAGGAGCGGCGTACATGGATTTATCGCAAATCGCCGGGGAGCGCAAGTGGCAGCCGAACTGGATGGTCCGCGTTGCCGCGACGTACCGGTGGAGCGCCCTCCTGCCCGCTGATTCTTCCCGGGCGCAGGGCCGCGAGGCAAAGGCGCGAGCCCTTGAGGCCGAAGAGGAGATAGCCAAGGTGAAACGGCTCATCACCATTTCGATCAAGTCATCCTATTCAAACCTCCTGACGGCAAGCAGGACCATCTCATCGCACAGGGAAAATGTGGACAAGGCCCGGGAGGGGCTCCGCATTGCCCGTGAAAGCTATCGGGCCGGGGTAATCAAGAACTCCGAATTGTTCGGGGCCCAGGTCGCCCTTACCCAGGCACAGGCAGGATACATCAATGCCATCAACAGCTACTACCAGTCCCTGGCAAAACTGAGGAAGGATATCGGCACTGATGATGACAGCATTATTTTCGGAGGAGAAGACCATGAATAAGAAGAAGATCATTCCCATTGCCGTCGTGGCCGCGGTACTGACGATCTCCATACTGTATTTCGAAGTGTTCCGGCATATCGGAGAGGACGGCAAACGCATCGAAGGATCTGGAACCATCGAGGTCACCGAGATTGACATCAGCTCGAAGCTGGCCGGCAGGATCATCGGCATTACCCGCGATGAGGGAGAGAACGTAAAGCATGGCGAGGTTCTGGTGCGGATCGCCTATGACGAGCTGGACGCGCAGCGCCTTTCCATCATAGCGAACCTGAACAATGCCAAGAAAAACATGGACCGGGTCAGGGAGCTCTTCAGGAGCGGGTCGGTATCGAAGAAGGATTTTGACAACATGGAAACCATGTACCGCATGGCAAAGGCCGCGAATGAACAGATAAACGCGGTCATCGACAACGCGGTCATTGCTTCTCCCATAGACGGCGTGGTGCTGGAAAAAAACCTGGAAATCGGCGAGATAGCCTTTCCCGGCACGCCGGTGCTGACCGTAGCCGACATTAAAGACACCTGGATCAGGATCTACGTCAATGAAAAGCAGCTGGGCCTGGTAAAGCTGGGCCAGAAGGCGGAAATCAGCGTTGATTCCTTCCCCGATAAGAAATTCATCGGCAAAGTTGTATCCATATCCAACAAGGCTGAATTCACACCAAAAACGATCCAGACCAGGGACGAGCGGGTGAAGCTGATGTTTGCGGTGAAAATCGCCGTCCCCAATCAGGACCAGCAACTGAAGCCGGGTATGCCGGCGGATGCCTTCATCTTGACCGGAGCGGAGAAATGATAACCGCCGTTGATGTAACTAGGACTTTCGGGGATATCACCGCCGTTGATTCCCTGAGCTTTACCGTCAATAAGGGCGAGATCTTCGGTATCGTGGGACCTGACGGGTCGGGCAAGAGCACCCTCCTCAGGATGATATCCTCAATCCTCGTTCCGGACGGAGGGAGCATTGTTATCAACGGCATCGATGTCAAAGAAAACCCGTTCAAAATAAAGGAAAGCCTGGCCTACATGCCCCAGCGCTTCGGACTGTACGAGGACCTGACGGTGGAGGAAAATATATTCTTCTTCGGCAGGCTGTTCCTCCTGTCACGGCGGGAGATCAGGAAAAAGCTCGATTCGCTGTACGGGTTCAGCAGGCTCGGGCCTTTCAGGGACCGGCTTGCGGGCAAGCTTTCCGGCGGGATGAAACAGAAGCTGGGTCTGGTCTGCAGCCTGGTCCATACGCCGGAAGTCTTGCTCCTGGACGAACCGACCAACGGCGTTGACCCGGTTTCGAGGCGGGAGTTCTGGGACATCCTCTATGAGCTCCTCGGTCAGGGGGTCACCATCATCGTTACCACCGCATACCTCGACGAGGCGGAGCGGAGCAACCGGGTTGCCCTCATGTACCGCGGGAAATTCATACGTCTGGGGAAGCCGAAATCTATCCGGGAGGAATTGCAGCAGAAGATGCTTCACATAATCGTCGATGACCCCCACGGTGCGGAGACCTCGTTGAAACGGGACGGCGGCATGAAGATCGTCCGCACCGGGAATTCAATCAGGATTTTTACCGGAACCATGGGGAAGACAAGAAAGCAGGCGGAGATGCTGTTGAAAAGGAAGGGGATCGGCATCCTCAAGGCTGAAGAGGTAATGCCGCGCCTCGAGGACAGTTTCATTGAGATCATAACCAGGGAGGAAGACCGATGAAAGCTTTTGGTTCCCTCATACGCATGGTCGCGATCGCGGACAAGGAGTGGATCCAGATACGCCGTGATGGCCGGAGTCTTTTCCTGACTATGTTTATCCCGACACTCCTGGTGCTTCTGTTCGGCTACGCCCTGGTGTTCGATGTCAAGCATGTCAAAATCGCGGTGTTTGACCAGGACCGGAGTTATATTTCCCGCCAGTACCTTGAGCGGTTCAAGCATACCGAGTACCTTTCGATTATCCGGTATGTTGATAATTACAAAGAAATCGACCGGCTCATCAATACCGGCAGGATCGCGATGGCCGTGGTGATCCCTCCGTCATTTGAAAGAAAATTCAATTCAGGGAAGTATGCCGATATACAGGTCCTGGTGGACGGCTCGGATTCCATGTCGGCCCTGATCGCGACCGGCTATGTTAAGGCCATCAGCTATGAATTCAACCGGGACTACTTGGCGCAGGCCCTGACGAAGAAAGGATTGACGTCGCTGCGGCAGCCGGTGGAGATAAAAAACAGGATATGGTATAATTCGGAACTCAAGAGCAGAAATTTCATCATACCCGGGAACCTGGGCCTCATACTGGCCATCATCTCCGCCCTGATCACTTCCCTCACCATATCGCGGGAATGGGAGCGGGGGACCATGGAAACCCTCATTACAACGCCGGTTCGCGGATACGAAGTGGTGCTGGGGAAGCTCATCCCCTACATTTTCATCGGCCTGTTCGATGTCGTCTGCGCCCTGGTCATCGGCTATTTTGTTTTCAACGTGCCCTTCAGGGGGAGTTTTCTGGAGCTGATTCTCATTTCAATACTGTTCCTGGTGGGGACCAGCGGTCTGGGCATACTCGTCTCATCGCTGACGCGGGTCCAGGTCCTCTCGGTGCAGGTTGCCATAGTCCTTACCTATCTGCCGTCCTTCATGCTCTCTGATTTTATCTTTCCCATAAAGAACATGCCGGTGATCATCCAGGCCATCACCTACATCATTCCGGCAAAATACATGATCGTTGTGTTGAAGGGGATCATCCTCCGCGGGGTGGGATATCCCGTGCTCATGACGCAAATAGTGTTCCTTTCAATATTCTGCGTTCTGGTGCTTGCCCTGTGCATTAAAAAATTCAGGGTCAGCCTCCCGGATAAGTGGTGACGAGGCAGCGGAGACATGAAACCATTCATCAGACCAAAAGTGCTTATCAGCATGATAAAAAAGGAATTCGCCCAGGTGCTGCGCGACATCCGGATGCGGGGCGTGGTTTTCGGGCCGCCTATAATTATGATCGTCATTTTCGGGTACGCCATCAACCTCGATGTCAACACCGTCAACCTGGCTGTGCTGGATGAAGACAAAACATTGATAAGCAGGGGGCTGATTGAAAAGTTCACCGGTTCGGGATATTTCAAACTGCATTCATATCTGTACTCGAATAAAGATCTGACGCCGCTCATGGACCAGGGAAAGGTGGAGGCGTTTATCCACCTGCGCCGGGACCTGTCAAAAAATCTTAAAACAGGCAAGGTATCGGAAATACAGGTGATCATAGACGGGACTGATTCCAACAGGGGTGCGATCATCACCGCCTATGTAAATGAAATAATGCAGGGTTTTTTCATGGAGGAATACCTCGGAAGGATCAAGGCGCAGATACTTTACCGCATGTCGGGCCTCCCGGGGGCACAGGCTGGCGAGACCGCCGGGATGGTAATGCCCCGGGGCATCCGCATTCTTGACCGTGCTTATTTCAACCCGACGCTCCTCAGCAAGAATTATTTCCTACCCGGTGTCATCGGATTCATCGTTTCCCTCATAACGGTAATGCTGACGTCAATGTCGATTGTCAAGGAAAGGGAGTCGGGGACCATGGAGCAGATCGTCGTGTCCCCCATCAGGCCCATGGAATTCATCATGGGGAAAACGATACCCTTCGCCATCATCGGCTTTATCGATATGCTCATCGTTTCCATCATCACGATTTTCTGGTTCGGCGTGCCGTTCAAGGGAAATATCCTGTTTCTTTATTTCGCGGCGTTTTTCTATATTCTGTGTTCACTGGCGGTGGGGATATTTATTTCCACGATATCCAAAACGCAGCAGCAGGCGATGATGTCGTTCTTCCTCTACTTTATACCGGCGATCCTATTTTCAGGATTTGCCTTCCCCATCTATGCCATGCCGGAGACGATACAGTTCATCACGTATTTTAATCCTCTCATGTACTTTATAGTGATAATACGGGGCGTTTTTCTCAAGGGCGTCGGCATTACGGT
Organism: Spirochaetota bacterium; assembly: GCA_035400945.1. Taxonomy (GTDB): domain Bacteria; phylum Spirochaetota; class UBA4802; order UBA4802; family UBA5550; genus RBG-16-49-21. Next base: position 26,720 of record DAONAJ010000031.1, on the reverse strand, counting down.
ATTATGGAAGGAGCTTCTGGTGCTCATCATCATCGGCGTTGCGCTGCTCAATCTAAGCGCCCGCAGGCTGAGCAGGAGGATGGAGTAATGGAAAAGGTTGTAGAGATCAGGAACCTGACGAAAAAATTCGGCGATTTTACCGCGGTGAACAATATCAGCCTGTCGGTGGAGAAGGGGGAAATCTTCGGGTTCCTGGGGCCCAACGGGGCAGGGAAGACGACCACCATCAAGATGCTCTGCGGCATCCTGATGCCCACCGCGGGCGAGGGCCGGGTATCCGGATACGATATCATCAGCGAGCAGGAGAAGATCAAGACCATCATCGGATACATGTCCCAGCGGTTCAGCCTCTACGAAGACCTCACGGTCGTGGAAAACCTGGAATTTTACGGGAGTATATATGGTCTCGAAGGGACGCCCCTGAAGCAGGCCATCGAACGGGTGGTCGACATGGCGGGCATCGGGGAAAGAAAAAACGACCTGGTAAAGAACCTGCCCGGGGGGATGAAACAGCGCCTGGCCCTGGGGGGCGCCATACTTCACGACCCGCCGATACTGTTCCTTGACGAGCCCACGTCCGGCGTGGACCCCCTCATGCGCCGGAACTTCTGGGATATAATCTACCGGTTTTCCGAGGAGGGGCGGACCATCTTCGTGACGACCCACTACATGGACGAGGCGGAGCACTGCAACAGGATTGCCCTGGTCATAGCGGGAGAGATCATCGCCCTTGATTCACCCGAGTCGCTGAAAAGGAACTTTACCAATTCTGTTTATTCGATCGTGACGGATAATTTTCTCGAGGTATTTGAAAAAATCAGGTATCAGGATTTCATTGTCGAAGCGGCGATATTCGGCGCTGACATCCATATCCTCTGTGAAGCGAAGGTGCCGGTACAGAAAAAAATTGTTGCTTTTTTCAAGGAGCACCATATACCGTCATATTCGATTCACCGGATAACCCCGAGCCTAGAAGATGTCTTCGTGAGCAATGCCCGGAAGTACAGCCTCTGATGTTTCATTGGGATGCGCCTTGTCGTTTTTTTCTTGAATATTCTGCAAAACGGTTCTTGGATGGTACAGGAGCTGCGGTTCCGTAACAGTCTATGAAACAGCAACTGAAAGACGGCGCCACGATTGCCCTGAAGACCATGAGCCTCTGCTGTGTCACGGGGCTATGTATTTTCATTGCGGCTGCATCCGGCTGCAGCAGGGGGCATGACCGGAGATATTTCTGCGGCGATGCGCGGTTTTCCATATCGTTTCCTGAAACATGGAAAATAAGCGAAAACCAGAAGGGCACGAGAATTCTCGCTGAGATCCCGGATGAAGGTGGGTCGTCCCTCATCAGGCAGAATGTTAATGTCGTCGTGGAAGAAGTAAAGAAGCCTGTTTCCCTGAACGATTACGTCGAACAGCAGAAAAACGGTCTGCAGAGGCTGCGGGGTGTGAGAATTCTCGCCGCCGGTGAGATCACCGTTGCCGGCAGTCAGGCGCAGTGGCTTACCTATAGCTACACGATCCACGATTTCGGTTACCAGGCCCTGGTGTATGTACTTAACAGGAACGCGCGGTACTATGTGATTACCGGACTCAGCCAGATAAATGCCTTCCATCGGTATGAAGAACAGTTTCATTCAATAGCCAAGAGTTTCAGGTTTGAATAGCATGTTTATCCAATTATCAAAAAGAAAGACAGAAAAGGCATGACAACATTGTTTACCGATAATGATTTCACTTTTTTTAAAAAATTAATCATGGAGGCGGGTGCCATGGCCCGCCAGATCCAGAAGGATACCATAACCGTAAACAGAAAGAGTGACCGGTCAATAGTTACCCAGGCAGACCTGATGGTCCAGGACCTGCTGATGCGACGTATCTCTGACCGCTATGAAAATTTTAATTTCATCATGGAAGAAAACAACTCGGGGTCGGCACCGGACCCCGGGAATGACACCATGTCCGCTATAATCGACCCCATTGACGGCACGGCTATGTTCAGCATGCATCTTCCGGAATGGTGCGTTTCGGTGGGGATATTCAGGGGATATACGCCACTCTACGGCTTTGTGTATTCCCCCGGTTTTGACATGTTATTCTATAACGATGACAGCAATGCCTACATGAACGAACGGACAGTAAAAGCGGACAGAAATATCATCGTCGATAATGAAACAAATATTTTCAACGCCTCCGAAGTGAGCAACAGGTATGTTATCGATTTCCCGGGCAAGATACGAAACCTCGGGTCAACGGCACTGCACGCCTGCCTTGCGGCGGATAACGCGCGCAACAGGACCCTCGCTTTCATCGGCAAATCAAACCTCTGGGACTGGGCCGGGGCGGTGCCGATCGTGCTGAAGGCGGGCTGCATGGTCAGGTATATCAACGGCGAAGAGATCGATTTCCGTGCCGTGATCAGAAACAAGTACCGGCTTCTTGATTATGTCGTGGTGTACAATACCGATGATTTTGATTCCATACGGAAAATTTTCAAGCCACGGCAGGCATGATGCCTCAAGACGTATCATGCTAATATTTGTTACGCCACACGTCTTTATCCAATAACCATAAATGAAAAATAATCCGCGTTCTTTATGTCGTGCAAATCTTCAACGCTTGAACAGTCTTAGAAAAAAGCACTACCCGATATGACAAATAATCAGACAAATGAAAAAAATTCCTGAGTCAGCCCGTTTTTACAGGAAGCAGTAACAGGAAAAGGTGAAAAGTGTATAGGGCTGATTAATATGTTGACATTAATATACGCCGGATTGATTCTGACTCTAAGAAGAGTTCGTTTTTTTTAGGAATGAGAATATGCCAAGGCCCAGGATTTTAGGTTATTTAGCAGTTTTATTCGCAATGATGCTTACGGGATTATTCATTTATTCCCTGACCCTTGTGATCAATGAAAATATAACGTATAGCCCGATTGATTTACAGCAGCTGAGCAACTTGACGTATTATGCGATTGCGGCTCCGATTGGACTGGTTTCGATGGTCGTCATTGGGACCGGATTCTGGATCGGATGGACAATTCTTGCAATAAAGGTGGTGCCTCCCATGCCTGAAATAGTTGAGAAAAAAGATTATTCGAAAATCAAAGCCTTTTTTATGTGTATCACAACATTGGCCCTGGGAGTTCTTTTGATCTACGGCATTTACATAAGGAACTTCTGGGCCCTGGCGATTCCTGCCGCGGCTATCTGCATCGTCATACTGGGCGCCGTGTTCTGGGTCGGCATCGCCATCATAACAACTCGTTCAACGCTGCCGGAAGAAAAGCAACAGTCTTAAATAACCATGAGGGTTTTGCTGTTATGTTACCGTGGCAGTCCATTTTGCGGAGGCCTCGGTATTTATCTTTATTATCTTAGCCGCGAGCTGGCCAGGCTTGGCGTCGAGGTTGATGTTCTCGTGGGACCGCCGTATCCGGATCCTCTGGACAAATGGGCGACGGTTCATGCTATAGAGAACCTGAATATCTGGATGGTAAAGACAAAAAAATTCGGTTATGATCGGCTGAAACGGGTTTTTTCCTTCTGGAATTTCGTCGACTATATCCTGACCCGCTTTCATATTTTTCCTGAAATGGAAACCTTCAGCATGAGGGCTTTTTTTAAAATCCACAAGCTTCTGAAGAAGCGGAACTACGATCTCATCCATGATATCAATGGCCTGGGGTGGGGCCTTCTGTTCATGAAGGGCTTCGGCATTCCGGTCATATCGACCATACATCATCCCCTGACCAAGGACCGGGAAGCTGATCTGATGATGGACAAGGATTTCTGGGGGCTTCTCACCTCGGTCCTGTTCTACCCGCTCATGATGCAGAGGATCGTCATCAACCGCCTTGACAGGGTCATCACGTCGTCGAAGGAAGGAATTGATGAACTAAAACGCGCCTTCGGCCTTAAAAAAGAAAAGATTTCCGTGGTATATAACGGCCTTGACGTGGAAAGCTTCAGGAATACCGGTGAAAAAAGGGAGAAGCAGACCATCCTTTTCGTGGGCAATACCGAAGACCATAAAAAAGGGATCATTTTTCTCCTGGAAGCCCTGGCGGAGCTGCCGGAAGGCATAGGTCTCACGATTGTCGATGAAGGGCCGCCGCTGAAGAAGAATGCCGCGGAGCTCATAAAAAAGATCGGCGTGGAAAAGCGGGTGACCTTTACCGGCAAGGTTGACCATAAAACCCTCGTGAGTTTGTACAGCAGGGCCACTGTGCTGGTTATGTCCTCGCTCTATGAAGGATTCGGGCTTCCCGCAGCCGAGGCGATGGCCTGTGAAACACCGGTGGTTGTGACCAGGGCCGGATCGCTTCCCGAAGTTGTTGATTCTTCGTGCGGGATCCTGGTTGAGCCCGGAAACGCAAGGGAACTCCGGGATGCGATCATGGCCATTCTCAAGGACACCGGGTCCCGTGATCAAATGGGCAAAAACGGCAGAAAAAAAGCGGTGGAAAATTTTTCCTGGCCGGTGGCGGCGAGGAACACTCTTGAAGTATATCGGGACGTAATCAATAAATACAGGAGAGCTCAATGAAAATATGTCTGTTAAGCTACCGTGGCAATCCGTATTGCGGCGGACAGGGAATCTACGTCATGTACATAGCGCGCGAGCTGGTGAAGCTCGGCCATGAAGTGCATGTCATTGCCGGACCTCCCTATCCTTTTGACGAGGAAGGCGTCGTCATTCACCGGGTGAGCAACCATAATTACTTTAACAAGAAAAAGGATTTCATCAAGCCCCATAAGCCCTTTGCAACCTTTCAGCCCTTGAACTTTTATGAATTTGTTGCGGCAAAAATGGGGATTTTCCCCGAGATAGAAACCTTTTCAATCCGGGCCTTTTTTAAATTGAAAGAGCTCCTGAAGACCCACAAGTTTGATGTCATTCATGACAACCAGTGCCTCGGCTACGGATTCCTCCTGATCCAGAGACTGGGCGTTCCTTTCATTTCGACGATACATCATCCCCTGACCATTGACCGTTCAACCTGGTTTGAGTATCCGTCGGACTTCAACATCAAGATGAGGCGGATCCTGTATTATCCCCTCCTGATGCAGAAATTCGTGGCCAACAGGATGTACAAGATCATCACCGTGTCCCATAACGCCGCGATAGAGATAAACAAGGCCTTCGGCGTAAAGCAGAAGAACATAAACGTGATCTACAACGGGATGGATTCAAGCCTCTTCTACCCGGTAAAGGGCGTGCAGAAGAAGAAGAACAGCATCATCTTTGTCGGCAACGTGGAAGACCGCAAGAAAGGCGTCATCTATCTCCTGAAAGCGATGACCCTCACGAAGCACAAGGTGAGCCTGACCATCGTAGATGGCGGGGCGCCCAACCGGAGCACGGTGCCGAACCTGATAAACAAATTCGGCCTGAACGGGAGGGTCACCTTCACCGGGAAAATTCCCATCGACAAGCTGATTCGTCTCTATTCCAGGAATGAAATTGCCGTTCTGCCGTCCCTCTACGAGGGATTCGGATTCCCCGCTGCTGAAGCCATGGCATGCGAACTGCCGGTTCTCACAACCACCGCGGGGGCGCTCCCGGAGGTCGTGGGCGAACACATGAAGACCGGGTACCTGGTGCCGCCGCGCGACGCCCACGCAATAGCGGAAGGCATAGACTTCCTTCTGGATAATCCGGATCTCCGCAAAGAGATGGGGAAAGCGGCGCGGAAGAGGGTCCTGGAAGTGTTCACCTGGGAAAACGCCGCCCACGAGCTGATCGCCATGTACGAAGAGGTGATCAATGCTCACCGTTGATTTTGACAGGCTTGCTGTCAAAAAAGGTGACATAGCCCTTGATGCGGGGTGCGGATTCGGAAGGCACTCACTGGAATTTGTGTCCCGCGGCGCGACCGTTTACAGCATGGACATGGACATGGAGAGCCTCCGGAAAACGCGCTTTTCCCTGACAGAAATGAAAAAGCACCTTACAAGCTCCATGCCGCGGTACCTGGTGCACTCCGGGGACGCGCTCAACCTGCCTTTCAAGGACGAATCCTTTGACCGGATCATCTGTTCGGAAGTCATGGAGCATGTGCGTGACGATGATCTGGCATGCCGGGAACTGGCGCGGGTATTGAAGAAAAACGGCAGGATAGCCATTACGGTGCCCACGGTCTTCAGCGAGCATATCTATGACCTCCTCACCTATGAATACTATACATCACCGGGCGGGCATATCAGAAGATATTTCCCCGGCGAACTCGCGGCCATGATGCGCCGCAACGGGCTGGAAGTCTATGGCATCGGATTCAAGCACGCATTCCACACCATATGGTGGATGATACGTTCTGTTGTCGGGCTTCATCGGAGCGAACATCCCATAACAAAGGCTTACCACAAGTTTCTGCATCTCGGGCTGTATTCAAACATGGTCAGAAAAGCAGAATCTTTTTTCGACTATTTTTTCCCGAAAAGCGTGGTAATCTACGCCTGGAAAAGATAGAGATCTGTCCTCTTGCCGGCCGCAATCATCGGCTGTTGCCGGTAAAAAATCACTTGCTATGTGAATACGCTTCATCTATCCCTGTCATAAATCTGATCTAATCTCTGGAATCGATGGTTGTGATGAAACGTGCACTTGCTGTCATAATCGCTTTGTTTTTCTTTTCCGCATCCGAGGGAGCTGAATATTACCGGGGAAGGTATATCAACAATTTCGGAAATTCGTCTGAATCCCTGGGACGCGCAGGAACGGGGGTAACCTCCTCGGGCGTTGAACAGTTCTACATCAATCCCGCATCCATTGCCGATGCCGAGCGTATCGGCGTGAGCCTCCAGTACGGCTCACTGCCGATGCCGACCAGGTTCTATGACGGCGGATTCGCAATGGCCGTTCCCACCTCGTACGGCGTATTCGCCGGATCTTTCAGGTATCTCAATTTCCCCCGGAGCATAGACCTGAAGGAAGGGTACAGCATAAGCGTAGGGAGCGCCCGCGACCTTACCAGGCAGCTGATGCTCGGATTCTCCCTGAACTTTGTCTATGGCCTGGGAAAGGGGGCTTCGTATTACGCCGGGGGAAATCTCGGGTTCATATATAAATTCCCGGCAACCGGGGTGCGCTATGGCTTTTGCATCCATGACCCGAGGATCGGCCTCGCAATAAATTTCGGATATCCCTTCGGAAGTCACCCCGGGTATGCGGACATGAATGCCATCACCATCGGATACAGTTTCAAATTTTTTGACATAAAGCATTTCAACATCGGACTGCATAATGAGTTCACGGTTCTCAATTACCGCGATTTTCCGGTTAAAATAGCCCTTGAAACGGAAATTTTTGATATTCTCATCCTCAGGGGCGGGTACGTGATTCCCCACGCGTACAACAGCGGCGGCTTCACCACCGGCTTTGGCCTCAAGCTTGATACCGAGAGCTTCAAGGGCTCGTTGAATTATGCGCTGAATTTCTATCCGCGCATGAAATACGTTCACTACATAGGCGTTAATTTTGAATATGGAAAGCTGGACCGCGAGCCCCCGGAAACGGAGATCGTGCCGGACAAGAAGGATATTTCGCCAAACCATGACGGTTCAAAGGACTATGTTTTATTCAAACTGGGGGTGTTTGACAGGAGCAGGATAAAGGGCTGGAAACTGCAGATCATGGATTCTGGATCGCAGCTCGTGAAGGATTACTCAATATCCGAACGTGACATCAGCGACCGGCTTTCAGCTCAGGAATTTTTCAAGAGACTCTTTAAAAAACGCGAGTCAATGGTGGTTCCGGAAAAGGTGATCTGGGACGGTACGGATGGCAGGGGAAAGATGGTGCCCGACGGAAAATACAGCTACTCCTTTACCGCCTGGGATGACAAGGATAACATTGCGATAACAAAATCCGGTTTTATCACCGTTGATAATACGCCCCCTGAAGTGACCCTTGAAAAGGGTGATGAACTTTTTTCCCCCAATAAGGATGGGAGAAAGGATGTCTATGTTATCGGGCAGAGGATAAAGACTGCCCCGGAAGATGAATGGTATGCCGGCTTTAAAGACTCCCAGGGCAATGTGGTGAAAAATTTTAAATGGACCGGGCCGGCCGTGCCAGCGCGGCTTGCATGGGACGGCAAAAACGACGCCGGTGAGGATGTCCCTGAAGGGTTGTACAGCTATTTCATATACTCCACCGACAAGGCCGGCAATTCGGCCCGCGGCGATATCAGCTCCATAACCCTGACCAGGAAATATGAAGTCGCGGACATCACCATGTCGTCTGAATATTTTTCCTTCCAGAAGGATGCTGCCTTGAAGTTTTTCCCGACCCTGTCCAGCACCTACGGACTGGTGGAATGGAAGATAATCATATTGAACTCGGGCATGAAACCCATCAAAGAAATTACCGGCGGCAATGCCATAGATAAAATGATTTCCTATGACTGCACCGACAGCAATGGCGGGCGTTTGAATGACGGCATCTACTATGCGCGGTTCACGGCTTCCTTCAAGAGCGGCAACATGCCGGAATCGTTCAACAAGAAGTTCATCGTAGACAGCACGGCGCCGAAGCTTTCAGTCTCTCACTCCCCGGGCCTGTTTTCCCCCGACGGCGACCGGGAAAACGATCTCCTGAAAATAGAGCCACGGGCAAAGGATGAGACAGGGATAAAACAATGGAAGATCATAATCTATGCCTCCTCAGGGGAGCCCTTCAAGTCGTTTACGGGGCATGGGCCCGTGCCCGAAGAGATTCTATGGGATGGTCTCGGCGATAACCTTGACATTGTTGAGTCAGCCGCTGATTACACCATCGTTCTTGAAGCCGTCGATATGGCGGGGAATAAGGGGGTCTCGTCTCCGGACCGGCTCGAAGTGGATGTGCTGGTCATGGTAACGGAGCGGGGGCTGAAAATTCGGATCAGCAACATAGAGTTCCCCTTCGGGAGTAATGAGATCAAGCATAAGGGGAAAGTAATCCTCGACCGGGTTTTCCAGATACTTCAGAAATATGAAAACTATGAAGTTGTCATCGAGGGCCATACCGACGACATCGGCAAGGAGGAATATAATCTGGAGCTTTCGGAGCGAAGGGCCAAGGCGGTAAACGACTATCTGATGAGCAGGGGGATCCGCGCAGACCGGCTCAAGTATGTCGGGATGGGGGAGACGGTCCCTCTGTACCCCAACGACAGCGATGAACACCGAAGGAGGAACAGAAGAGTGGAATTCATGCTGATCAAAAAGGTATCCGAGTAATGTACCTCGTTTTTTCAGACCTTGACGGGACCCTCCTTGATCATGATACCTACAGCTATGAACCGGCACGGGAAGGCCTGGCATTATTAAAAGGGTATGCCATCCCTCTCGTGCTCGTCTCAAGCAAAACGCTTCCTGAAATGAAAAACCTTCATGAGCAAATGAGCCTTGAAGCGCCTTTTATTTTTGAAAACGGCGGGGGCATATTCTGGCCCGGGGAAGAGAAAAATCCCGAAATCCTCGGCAGAGATGTTTCGGAGTTAAAGAAAAATAAGGATTTGCTGGAGGCCCTGCTGGGCGAACCGGTCCTTTTTATTACTGATATGAGCGCGGAAGAAATCATGCAGCGAACGGGTTTGTCCCGCGACAGGGCCCTGCTTTCCCAGAAAAGGCTCTCCTCGCTCCCTTTTATAATTCAATCAGGTAAAATGATAATACCGGAGGAGATGGAAAACATAAATGCTGCCCTGGATAAGAAAGCCCTTTCAATTACAAGAGGGGGCAGGTTTTACCATTTATTGACGGCCGGGTCTGATAAGGGCTCGGCAATCCTGCGGATCATTGATTATTACCGGAAGAAGGGCAAAGAAGCCGTCACCACCATCGGGATCGGGGACAGTGAAAATGATATTGCCATGCTCAGGGCTGTCGATATACCCGTTATTGTCCGGAAGAAGGATGGTACGGTGATAGATACGGGCATTGACCATGTACGCACAACCAGGGGCGCCGGGCCGGAAGGCTTCACGGAGGCAGTGAAACTAACCGTGACAATTAACATGACAGAAGGCGGTGAACAACAATGAAATCTCTCTTGAATATGGTCATCGGTATTGTTGCCTGGATCTTTAATTTCATCAGAAAGCTGTTCCAGAAACTCCTTGATAAATTTTTTGAAATAAATCTATGTGAGAAGGGAATCGTTGTTGGCACCGTGATCGCCTTCGCCGCAGTTGTCGCGCCCATGGCGCGGTACCGTATCTTCGATTCCTATTTTACAATAAATAACCCGATAGCGCACTATATGATCGGCATAGCACTGGTCATGCTGGTAACCGTATATTTTCCCGGCTTGATCGTTATGGTAATACGGGTCATATTAAATATATTGTATCTGATCAGCGTGATTTACCTTCAGGCCGCCCATGAGATAAGCAAGGCCCCCTATGAGCTGACCGCGGGATATTACCTGAATGTAGTCATTCCCGCGGTATATGTTCTCCTTGCGCTGGGCAGTTTTTTCCTGTACGGAGAGTCCTAGTTTTCAATTTTATCAATGTCAATCATCGGCAGTATGCCTATCCCCTCTTCCTGCAGCTCCCGCGCTTTATCAATTGTTGTTTCGCCGTAGATGCCCCGTTCATCCTCCTGCCCGTAATGAATGGCGCGGGCAACGGAGACAAAATCCCTTCCGACATTTTCATAGGTATCCTTTACATATGCATTGAAAGCCCTGATGAGTTCAAACAGGCCGGTGGCCTGGTTCCCTTTCAGGGGAACGGACTGACGCACCTGAATGGAGCATCCGGTAAACAGGCGCTTGATGCAGTTAGAATTGCATACCGGGCAGGAAATCATTTTTGAATCCAATTGCTTCTGAAACGCATCGTGATCTTTGAAGCAGCCTTCAAAACGATGCCTGTTGGAACATTCAAAGTCGATTGAGATCATAGTTAGCCTGCGTCATAAAAAAATCTTCAATAGCCCGAAACGATCCCTGACTTTTAAAGAGCCCATGGACCGCATGGAGAATATCAATTGTGATTGCCGGCATCATTGAACCATCGGTATGATCGGATGAAAGTATTTTCTACAATTTTTTTAAAAAAAATATTTCAATTGTAAAAAAATTATTGCATCATATAAAAGCAAAATTACATCTCATGTCAAGAAAGAGGAAGAGGACCTTTTTTTATTAAATTTTGTATATTATTTCCCGGGGCCTGCCGTCAGGGATAATGAAGTACAATTTTGAAATAAAAACAGGTCTATCATTATTTTTTAGGAGTGTTTTATGGCAAAGCATCAATTTCAGACAGAAGTGAACCAGCTTCTACACCTAATAATTCATTCCTTGTATTCTCATAAAGAGATATTTTTAAGGGAGCTCATTTCAAATGCCTCGGATGCGCTGGACAGGCTAAAATATCTGACTCTTACTGATGACAAATTCAAGAGTTTGAATTTTGAACCAAAGATTGATATTTATTTTGATGATAAAAAGAACAAAACATTGACGATTGCGGATTCCGGCATCGGCATGAACGAGCATGACCTGGAGGAAAATCTGGGGACCATTGCCCATTCGGGTACCAGGGGATTTATGGAGCATTTGACCGGTGACGCGCGCAAGGACTCGAACCTGATCGGCCAGTTCGGCGTGGGGTTTTACTCGTCATTCATGGTTGCGGATAAGGTCGAGGTCGTCAGCAAAAAAGCGGGCGATGAAAAAGCCTATCGGTGGACCAGCGATGGAAAAGGCGAATATGAAATCCAGGAGGCGGAACGGGATGTCCAGGGCACCTCGGTGACCCTCTACCTGAACAAGGAAGGAGCCGAGTATGCAAACCGCTGGCAGATTGAAACGGTCATCAAGAAGTATTCAAACCATATCCCGTTCCCAATATATCTCCATTATGAAGGGACCAGGTACGAAGGAGAGGGCGACAAAAAGAAGGAAATCAAGGAACCGAAGACGGAGCAGATCAATGCCGCTTCTGCGATATGGAAACGGCCAAAATCGGAGCTCAAGGACGAGGATTATAACGAATTTTACAAATCAATTTCCCACGACATGGATGAGCCCCTCCTGCGGAGCCATATCCACGCGGAGGGCAAGCTTGACTACACGACGCTTTTTTTCATTCCCAAGCACGCTCCCTTTGACCTGTTCAGGGCGGATTACCATCCCGGCGTGAAGCTGTACGTAAAACGGGTGTTCATCACCGATGACGATAAGGAACTCATGCCGGTATACCTGCGGTTCGTCCGCGGCATAATCGATTCCGAAGACCTGCCTCTCAACGTAAGCAGGGAAATACTCCAGCAGAACCGCATTCTTGCTAAAATAAAGGCCTCGTCGGTAAAAAGGATCCTGGATGAACTATCGAAACTACAGAAAAATGACCGGGAAAAATACAATGAGTTTTTCAAGGAGTTCGGCATCCCCATCAAGGAAGGTCTGTACCAGGACATGGAAAACCATGAAAAGATCATGGAGCTGGTGATGTACAAGTCGACCAAGGTGGACGGGTATACGACCCTCGAAGAATACAAGGACCGCATGAAGCCCGATCAGGACGCCATCTATTATATCACCGGATCAAAGGAAGGCAACCTGAGGAATTCGCCCCTCCTCGAGATGTACAAGAACCGGGACATTGAAGTGCTGATCATGGACGATGAGATCGATGATATCGTCATCACCGCAGTGCCCAAGTTCAAGGACATCAATCTCAAGTCGGTAAACCGGAGCGACGCGGCGGAAAGCCTCAAGAGCGACGAGGACAGGCAGAAGGAAAAGGAGATCGAGCCCCTCATCAAGAAGATAAAAGAGGCGCTGGGGGACCTGGTCAAGGATGTGAAGGCGAGCACCCGTCTCAGCGACTCGCCGTCCTGCATCGTTGCCGACGAGAAAGACCCCACGATCCAGATGCAGCACCTGTTCAAGGCAATGGGACAGAAAAACGTGCCCGATTTCAAGCCTATTCTTGAGATCAACCCTGAACATGATATAATCAAAAAGCTCGAGGGTTCCGGGGATGCGGCGGTGATAGAGGACATAAGCCACCTGCTTCTTGAACAGGCGATGCTCATCGAGGGAGTTGAACTGAAAAGCCCCAGCGAGTTCGTAAAGAGGCTTAACCGGGTCATGGGGAAGGCGCTGTAATTCTTTACGGACCATCAATCTGGTTCAGGCAGATCAAAGCAGCGAAAAAAAAGACGGCCGTAACGGCCGTCTTTTTTTAGTCTCAAAGCAATAATAGGCAATTTAGAAGCTGAACATGGCAGCGGTATGATACCGGTGATCCATGGCAACGCCAAGATCGCCTTTCCATTTGGTCTGGTGCCGGGCATATTCAAATCCCAGCCAGAGATAATCGTTCAGGTACCATTGCACAGCTCCCTGGACGGTGTCGTTCCAGAGGGCGCTGCCCTTGGCGATATTCCTGGTGTTGCTCTTCATGCTTCCGCCGTAACCGGCTATGAGCGCAATTGGAATAGGGCCGATCTTTCTGAGGTCAAGCATAATCTGGGCGTAACCGCCCTGCATCTTGACGCCGAGCAGCTTGGTGCTGGTGAAATTTTCAACAGCGCCCTGGCCGAGGCCGCAGGTGAAGGAATCCATGTTCTGGCCTTTCCAGTAGGCGGCGGTGAGGGTGACCAGGGATATTTCGATTTTTCCGAAGGCCTGGGCTGCATAGGACCTTGTCCGCTTGGCTACTCTCTGGCTATAGAGAGCAAGGAATGCCCGTCCGGGTGTCGAGGTTATTGCATAGGGGCCCCAGATATACTGGTTCGATAAATTAGCAAACGTCATACCGTGTTTTTCCACCTGGTACAGGGCGCTGCCGCCCAGGGTAATGGTGGCAATCTCAGCAGGCTTGATAACGAAGGTGAGGCGTGCGCGTCCGCCGGGGAGCATGCTTGCTTCGCCGGCTCCACGGTCATCGGGCTGTGTCCCGTTAACACCGGGGTATATGCTGGTGGCAGCAGTTCCGGTATCATTACCTGCCAGCACCCGGGCACAAGCCAGATCAAGGGTCACGTTGAAAACTTTGTTCCCCACTTTCTGGCCGAACCAGATCATGGGCTCACGAATGAATATGTTGCCGTTTTCGCCGAAGGGAACGTAGGTAAGGGTTGTCGGTTGCGCCGGCATTGCCATTGCAACACCCCAGGTTTGACCGAAAACAAGGTAAGCAGAATAGAGATCAGTCTTCCAATCAAGCTGGATATAGCCGTGACGGAGCATCGGGATTCCCTGCCGGGCTCCTGAACCTGACGGGGCGGTAGAACCCCAGAAGTCAATTTCAATATTTCCTTTAGTCTCAGCCCCCAGAACCTTGGGACCCATGACATTGAGACCCAGGCGGGAAGTCCGCATGTCAATGACGAAGGAGCCGGTCCTCTGGTCGCCCGTTTGTTTTACATAAACGGCGGGCTGTCCGATTGTCACTGCGGGCAGAATAGCACCACCACTGGGATTTAAGAAAATCACCTGATTTTCAACCCTGAACGGACCTGATTCATTGAAAACATTGGTAGTGTTATAAACCATGTCCATTTTAACAAAGCCGTACAGCTGTACCTTCAGGTACTCGCCGTTGTAAATCATTATCTTTTCTTTGCCTTTCGGCTTTTCAACTTTGACAGGTTCTACAAGTTCAACGCCTTTTTTATCCTGGGCCTTCTTGTCTTGCGGTTTTGCCTGCGCGAAAAGCGCAGTAGCGGAAAATATGAATGCCGCAAGGAGGAGCAGCCCGAATAATCTGTTCTTGAGCATAGAAATCCTCCAAAAAAAATTTTTAGTGAATCTTCTAAACAGTTGGAAATAAATCAAACATTTTTTGTAACTAAAGGTAAATTATTTGGAAGGCTTGCTGTAAAATGAATGATTTATCCTGGGGTATTTTTTTTGTATAATAAGTCATTTTTTTCCTTTTTTTCAAGGCAAAAAAACCTGCATTCTTTTAAATCTGCAGGTTCTTCGGTAATTCATCGAAAAGGAATTAGTTATATCTATTTATCGATAGCTTCGATGCTTTTATCCAGTAATGGCAGCCATTCGGAATCCTTAAAATATGCCCTGGATTTTACGAGAAAATCTCTTTCGAGCTCCTTGTTTTTTTCTGCTGAAATAAGAGACCCGCAGTAAAACGTGCCGTACATGAAGGTCTTCAGGAGGTTGTAATAATGGAGCTGTGCCTTGTCTCCGTTCTGTTCTATGTTCTGGTAAAGGTTTTTCATCCTGTTTTCAATTTTTACTTTTCCTATAAAAACGATCTGGTTGGGCCCCACATCAATCACCGTGCTCTTGATGGCTCCAGCGTCATAAAAGCTGTTGTAGCTGTTGTCGGTCTGGGTGAAGAAAGACGCGACTGCTGCGTATTTTCCCGGCTGGGCGTTGATGAGATAGGCGTAGTCACCCCTGGCATAATTGGAAGGGATGATCCTGTTGCCCAAATTGTTTTCATCTTTTTCGTCAAGCTTTACAAAATAGATTGTCTCCGGCTTGTTGCTGAAAACCGAAAGGGTAACGGTGCGCAGGGAAATGCCGATGACAGAGCTGTCCTTGTTGTCTGCTACCCTGAGGTTTTTAGGCAGGCCGCAGCCAATGAGAGATATTGCAATAACAAGAAACACCGCTTTTTTCATAAAATCCTTCCTTATTGTATTGTCATGGATGTAAAACGACCCGTTCATCAGAATGATCGATCACTGTTCCTATGATGCGAGGGGCTTCGCCCGACTGTTTCAGACGGTCCACGGCTTTATCCGCATTGGCTTTATCAACGAAGACCATCATGCCGATCCCCATGTTGAAGGTGGTATACATCTCACGGTCGCTGACCTTCCCTTCGCTCTGTATGACACTGAATATGGGATGAACATCGAAGGATGAGAGGTTGATCCGCACCGCGGCGCGCTCCGGCAGGATGCGCGGTATATTTTCGTAAAAGCCTCCGCCGGTGACGTGGACCAGTCCTTTCAGTTCAATGCCCGCGGAGAGGCAGTCCATGACGCTGCGGGTGTAGATCCTCGTGGGCGTCAGCAGGGCGGAACCGAGGTCGGTCCCCAGTTCGCTGATCCTGGTGGCAACCGTGTACTTCTTTATATCGAAAAAAAGTTTCCGCACCATTGAATAGCCGTTGGAGTGGATGCCGGAGGAGGGAAGTCCGATGATCGCATCTCCCGGGGCAATGTCCTGCCCGTTGATTATGCTTTTCCGGTCCACCACGCCGACGGCAAATCCGGCGATGTCATAGTCGTCGGGGGCCATGACGTTGGGATGTTCCGCCGTTTCGCCCCCCACCAGGCTGCAGTCGGCCAGGCGGCATCCTTCGGCAAGGCCTTTTACGATATCGACCATCACGTCTTCAATCAGACTGCCGCAGGCGATATAATCAAGGAAGAACAGGGGCTTTGCCCCTGAAACGACAATGTCATTGACGCACATGGCGACGGCGTCGATGCCGATGGTGTCGTGCCTGCCCATCAACTGGGCGATTTTCAGTTTCGTGCCGACGCCGTCGGTGCCGGAAACCAGTACCGGGTCGCTGTATTCGGGGAAGGCGCCGGAAAAGAGGGCTCCGAATCCGCCGATGTCGGTTATCACCCTTTTTGAAAATGTCGACCGGACTATGGGGGCTATTCGTTTTACGAAATTATTCCCCCCTTCGACGTCAACGCCTGAATCCTTGTATGTTAACCCCATGGTGACCTCGCAGGAATGTGTGGATTAATAATTGGGACGGGAAATTAAGGCAAGAATTATTTAAGTATTTTCTTCAGGGTCTTTTCGAGCCAATCAATATGCTCAATGACTGATGCCTTGGCCCCCTCGGCGTCTCCTTTTTCTATGGCCGTGATGATCTTAAGGTGCTGGGTATAGAATATTTCCGAAACCCCGGCAACGCGGACCAGCTTCTGTCTGCTGTAGGGTAGAGCACCTTTGAGCAGGGATGATATGGACTTCATCAGGTGGGAAAAGATGGTATTGTTGGTGGCGTCCGCAAGGTCGTCATAGAACCGCGCATAGAGCTTGCCGCCTTCTTTTGACAGGAGGAGGCTGGTGATGCCGAGTTTGTCGGCTTCGGACTTGAACCTCTTCAGGAGGGCGATCTGGCTTTTTGTGGCGCTCTGGGCCGCCATGCGCGCCGCTTCGGAATCAATGAGGCGCCGGACTGCGAGAAGCTCCCATATCTTGTTATGGTCAACCGAAATCATATCCTCGATGGTTGATTCAAGGGGAGGGCCTCCCGCGGCCTTGACAAACTTGCCGCGGCGGCCGTGTGATTCTATATATCCCTTCGCCTCAAGGAGTTTCATCGCTTCCCGGAGGGAAATGCGGCTTATGCCGAATTTTTTCGTCATGTCATGCTCGGAGGGAAGCTTGTCGCCGGGCTTAAGAGCTCCTGATGTGATGTGCTCTATGATCTGTTTGGCCACCAGGCTAGGCAGGTCCGGAGATTTTTCAATGCGATTCAAAACCATATTCGTGTCTCATTCTGTACTCATAGCATTTAATTACGTTGAGGAGGCTTTCAGCTGAAATATCATCCTAACAATATTTTATTACAGGGTGCCGGTATCAACGATAAATTATGAAATTTTAAAAAAAACATATCAGCTGGCTCGCCCCGTGAAAGTGAACCTTGATTGATTCACCGACATATACGAAGGAACAGTGAAAATATACAAAATCATGATAATATATACCTGACGTTTCCTGGGGAGTTTTTTTGTTTCTTGGTCGAAGCTAATCATTTTTTTATTGACTTATTGTATTACAATCATATATATTTTGTAATACAATAAGTCAATTATTTTTTTCTTTATCCGGACTGTCATATCATTCTGCAATGGAGGAGAATATGTATGCGAAAGGTTCACGTATAGCTATCATTGACGGTTGCCGGACTCCCTTCCAGAGGTCCGGTACCGGTTATTACGACATCATGGGGTGGGAGATTGGAAGATATGCCGTCAAGGGACTTGTTTCTAAGATTCCCATGGACGCCGGGGAAATCGGCCATGTCATCATGGGAACCGTTGCGGCTGACATTACCACTACCAATGTGGCGCGGGAAATAATGCTCGGCGCCGGGCTCCCCTATACCATACCCGCACATACGAATACCGTGGCCTGCATTTCGGCCGGCCTGGCCATCGCCAATGCTGCCAACATGATCCTGTGCGGCGATGCCGAAGCAGTTATCGCCGGCGGGGTGGAGACGTTTTCCGATCCCCCGATAAAGATTTCCCGACCATACCGCCGCTTCATCCTCGACATGACCATGTTCAAACGGCCGAAAACCCTGGGGGGGAAACTGAAGCTCCTCCGTAAAATGAAATTCGCAGATTTTGTAATGCCGGAAAAGCCAGCTCTGGGCGAATATTCCACCGGACTCATCATGGGGCAGAACGCTGACCGTCTTGCAAAGAGGCTCGGCATTTCCCGGGAAGATCAGGATGCCTATGCCGCCATGTCCCACCGGAGGGCAGTAGAGGCAATGAAAAAGGGGAAATTCAAAGATGAAATGGTCCCCGTTGTCGTTTCGGGACAGGAAAAGGCCATCATATCAGATAATGGGCCCCGCGCTGACGCAACTGCCGAGAATCTTTCTAAACTGAAGGGCGCCTTTGACCGGCGCTACGGCACGGTGACGGCTGCTAACTCGTCGTTTCTCACGGACGGCGCGGCAGCTGTACTTATTATGAGTGAAAAGAAGGCCAAAGCCCTGGGGTTAAAACCAAAGGCGTATCTGCGCTCGCAGGCTATAACCGGCCAGGACCTGTGGGAGGAGCTCCTCCTGGGACCGGCCTTCGCCATACCCAGGGCGGTAAAAAAAGCGGGCATTAAATTTTCGGATATCGGCGTCTTTGAAATCCATGAAGCTTTTGCCGCGCAGATGCTGGGCGTGATCCGCAGCCTTGAATCCGATAGGTTCGGCCGTGAAAAGCTGGGGCTTCCCGGCAGGGTTGGCAGGGTGAATATGGACAAGGTAAACATCTACGGGGGCTCCCTCTCCATCGGCCATCCCTTCGGCGCCACCGGGGCACGGCTCCTCACCACCTGCTGCAACCGGCTCATTGAGTCCGGTGAACGTTTCGGGGTCATAGCTGGATGCGCGGCTGGGGCCATCGGGGGGGCCGTCATTGTCGAGAATGCTCAGTATTAATGCATGGCACGAGGAGAAGAACCATGAAAAACATAGCAGTGGAAATCACCGGGGAACAAGTGGCTGTCATAACCATAGACTGCAGGGATTCAAAGGTGAACAAGGTCTCCAGCGGGCTTCTGGATGAAATTGCGGCCATGATTGATAAGATAAATCCCGCCGAGGTCCGGGGTATGGTCATTGTCAGCGGCAAGGAAGACAACTTCGTGGTGGGCGCCGACATCGACGAGGTGATCGCGATGAAGAGCGAAGGGGAAACCAGGAGATACATCAGCAGGGCCAATGATATCCTGAACCGCATCGACGCGCTGCCGATCCCGGTGGTATCCTGCATCCACGGGAACTGCCTCGGCGGAGGCCTGGAGGTGGCCCTGGCATCGGATTACCGCATAGCGGCGGATTCGCCGAAGACCGTGATGGGCCTCCCGGAGGTGATGCTGGGTCTCCTCCCCGCCGGCGGCGGCACCCAGCGCCTGCCGCGCCTCATCGGCCTCAGGGAATCGCTCCCCATGATGCTGGCGGGGAAAAATGTCCGGGTGCGGAAGGCCCGCAGGCTCGGCCTCGTTGACGAGGTCGTGGTGCCCTACGGGCTCAAGGAAATAGGCGTGCAAAAGGCCGTGGAGCTGGCGAAGAAGGGATTCAAGCGCAAGCGGAAGCGTTCGCTGGTGGACGCTATCCTCGAGTCGCCCTTCGGCAGGGGGATCGTGTTCAAGCAGGCCCGGCAGATGGTGATGAAGCAGACCCGCGGGCTCTACCCGGCCCCCCTTGAAATAATAGAGTCCGTGGAATTCGGCTGGCGGAAGGGGGTGTTGAAGGGAATCGAGAAGGACGTCGACCGGTTCGTGAAGCTGGTCATGTCGCCGGAAGCCAAGTCCCTCATGACGATATTCTTCGGCATTACTGATTTGAAGAAGAATCCCTACAAGAACAAGGCTAAAGAAGTGAAGAAGCTCGCTGTTATCGGGACCGGTCTCATGGGGAGCGGCATAGCGGCCGTATCAACCGCCGTCTGCGATACGATTTTAATGAAGGACATGAGCGCCGACGCCGCGGCAAAGGGCATGAAGGAGATCTGGAAGGGGATACAGAAGCAGGTGCGGTCGGGGGCGGTGCGGAAGTTCGACGGAGATGTCATGTACGGCAAGCTGGTGCCCTGCGACGATTATTCGCGCTTCAGGGGGACCGATATCGTTATCGAGGCCGTGTTCGAGGACATCAACCTCAAGCGGAAGATACTGAAAGACGTGGAAGACGCCGCGGACAGGGATACGATCTTCGCGTCCAATACCTCGGCCCTGCCGATAAAATCCATCGCCCAGGGATGCCGGAGGCCGGAAAACGTGATCGGCATGCACTATTTCTCCCCGGTGCCGCGCATGCCGCTCCTGGAAATCATCAAGACAGAAAAAACGGCACCCCGGGTAACTGCCACGGCGCTGGAACTGGGCATACGCCAGGGAAAGACCTGTATCATCGTGAAAGACGGTCCCGGTTTTTACACGACGAGGATCCTGGGGCCGCTGCTGATGGAAAGTGTAATGGTCGTCAAGGAGGGCGGCGAATTTCCGGACATTGACCGGGCCATGCAGCAGTTCGGCTATCCCGTGGGGCCCATGACCCTCCTCGACGAGGTAGGCATTGATGTGGGCATCCATGTCATAGAGGAGCTGAAGCCGATTTTCGGACCGCGGGGAATTACCGCTCCCTTTGATTTTTCCATTCTTGCTGAAAAAGGGTATATCGGCCGCAAGAGCAGGAAAGGACTCTACCGCTATGACCTGCCGAAAAAGAAGGGAAGGAAGCCGGTCAACACCGAAGTGTATGGCCTGATCGGAGGCGGGGACAGGAAAAAAATAAACGTGGAGGAAGTGCAGCACCGCGTCAGCCTCATGATGGTCAACGAGGCGATCACCTGCCTGCAGGAAGGGATCATATCGTCGCCGAGGGACGGGGACATGGGCGCCATCCTCGGCCTGGGGTTCCCGCCCTTCCGCGGGGGTCCCTTCCGGTACGTTGATACTGTAGGCGCGGGGGCCGTGGTAAAAATAATGGAAGGCCTGGCCGCGAAATACGGCAAGCGTTTCATTCCCGCCCGGATGCTCCAGGACATGGCGTATAAAGGGAAGAAATTTTATTCAAAATAATGATAAAATATTGAGGCGAATCGTTTCAGCGAAAAGGCAGCCAGGATGGCTGCCGGAGCCGCTAGGACAGGATGTCCTATTTGCGGCGGATTGAGCGAAACGATCGCCTCATGGGAGCATATCATGGATCGAACCGTTCAATTCACCGAGGGTCACCAGATTTTCCGGGATACCTTCAGGAGATTTCTTGCCAGGGAGATAGGGGACCGTTATGCCCGGTGGGAGCATGACGGCATCGTGCCGCGGGAAATATGGAAAAAGTTCGGCGACAACGGCTACCTTGTCCCCTGGGCACCGGAGAAATACGGCGGCGCCGGGGCGGACTGGCTCTACTCGGTCATCGTCACCGAGGAGCTGGCGCGGTACGGCGCGAGCGGCCTCTTTGTTCCGCTCCATAACGATATCGTGGCGCCCTATATTTTTTCCTTCGGGACCGAGGAACAGCGGGAAAAGTGGCTCCCGGGATGCATCACCGGAGACACGATACTGGCCGTTGCCATGACCGAGCCGGAAGCGGGATCGGACCTGGCGTCGATCAGGACCACAGCGAAGCGGGACGGCGACACATGGGTCCTGAACGGCCAGAAGACCTTCATATCGAACGGGCACCTGTCGGACCTGGTAGTGGTGGCGGCCCGGACGGGAGACGCGGGCACAGCGCCTGCCCAGGCCATGAGCCTTTTCGTGGTGGAGCGTGGCACGCCGGGATTTTCCCGGGGGGAACTCATCAAGAAGATAGGCCTCAAGGCGCAGGACACATCGGAGCTCTTTTTTGACGACTGCCGGATCCCGGCCGGGAACCTCCTCGGCGTTGAAGGGCAGGGCTTCATCTACCTCATGCAGAAGCTGCAGCAGGAGAGGCTCGTGTGCGCCCTGGCGTCCCAGGCGGCGGCGGAGCGGGGGCTGGAGGTGACCATTGACTACGTTAAGGAGCGGAAGCTCTTCGGCAAGCCCCTGTCGAAGTTCCAGAACACGCAGTTTCTCCTGGCTGAGCTGGCCTCGGAGATAGCGGCAGGGCGCTGTTTTGTCGATACCCTGATCAATAACCATGTCGCGGGCAGGGACGTCACCAGGGAAACCTGCATGGCCAAGTACTGGGTCTGCGAGATGGCCATGCATGTGGCCGACCGGTGCCTCCAGCTCTTCGGTGGATACGGCTATTGTACCGAATATCTCATATCCCGCTTTTTCGTGGACGCGCGGATACAGACCATCTATGCCGGCACTTCGGAAGTCATGAAGCTCATCGTGTCCCGGTACATGGGACTCTGAAAAATTATTGACAGAAATCAGTATATCTATACATTTGTATAGTATATTAATTCCGGGAGGGCATTATGAAAAAAGTAATCATTGCTATTGCGGTTCTCATCGCGGCGGTTCTTTGCTTCATGGGATACAGCGGGATATTTTCTTCGGTTACGATCACTGAAAAGGAGATAGGCCCCTTTACCATGGTCCTGAAAAAGCATACCGGCAGTTATTATAAGACCGGGGCCGTCTTTGATGAGGTCGAAACGGCATTGAAAAAGAGCGTTGATACGAAGAAGCTTAAGGCTGTGGGCCTCTATTATGATGACCCGGCAAAGGTCAAAGAAGAACAACTGCGCAGTGAATGCGGCTTTATCCTTGACAGGGCGGACCTGGAAAAAATGAAGGCCTTGCCCGAGGGCCTTATCGTCAAGGATTTTAAAAAAACGCTATGCGCGGTGGGTGAATTCCCTCTTAAAACATTCCTGTCGTACATGGTGGGACCTGCCAGGGTCTATCCGAAAATCGAAGAATTCGGAAAGAAAAGGAAATTAACCGGTGATTTCGGCATGGAAATATATGATCATCAGTCCGGTACGATACTCTACTGCATGCCCATCGAAACAAGCAGGTAAGACTCTGATGGGCCGGATATTCCTTAGCAGTTTGCTGAAAAACAGCAAACTGCTAAGCTATACATTGATGTATCGCTGTTTTTTTGACGCATCAGCTGAGAAAACCGCCCCTGAAAAACTCCATGGATGGAATTTTTCAGGAAACTTCTAGAGTATTTTTCATCATTGTGTTAATCTCCCCCTTCAATGCCAGTTTGTTCACCTTGCCGCTTGCCAGAAGGGGAAGCATGGGGCGGATGAAAAATTTTTTCGGCACCTTGAAATTAGCCAGGGATGTTCTGCACAGGACGCGGAGCTCCTCCTCCGTGACGCTCTGTCCCGGCTTCGGCATGACGAAGGCCCAGCCGACCTCCTGGAATACCTCGTCCGGAACGCCGATGACAGCTGCGAAGAGGACGGTCCCGTGCGATTCTATGACCTCTTCAACCTCGCGGGGGTACACGTTCTCTCCGCCGGATTTGTACATCTCCGATATCCTCCCCGTGATGCGGATATAGCCCCGGCTGTCACGGAAGGCAAGGTCAGTCGTGTAATACCAACCGTCTTTGTCTATGACCCGTGCAGTTTCTTCCGGTTTGTTGTAGTATCCCTTCATGAGAAAGGGACCGCGAACGGCAATTTCCCCTATCTCCCCGTCAGGAAGCTCGCGGCGGTTTTTATCCACAATTTTCAGCTCAAAGGGAGGGGCTATCCTGCCGGCTGTTTTGAGCAGGGTCTCCGTTTCCTCGCCTTTTTCGGTGTAAGTGATGAAGCCGCAGACCTCGGTGCTCCCGTACCCGGTGAGGAGGGCGGCGCCTGTTTTCTGACAAATGGGCGAGAGAAGGTCGATCATGATCTTCGGTGCGGCAGCCCCGGCCCAGACAAAGGCCTTGACGCTGCTGAAGTCGCATTTCCAGAATTCAGGCTGCTTGAATTCAAGGAGAAACATCACGGGGACCTGGCCGACGTGGGTTATTTTTTCTTTTTCAATGACCTTCAGGGTCTCGGCGGGATCAAAGCGGTCCATGCAGACGAGGCAACCCCCGGACATGATAGCGCCGAAGCCGATCTCCACATCGGCAGCGACATGGTTGATGGGAAAATGGAGAATCCCCCTCGATTGTTCATCGAAAAAGAACTTTTTCACCTCGATCCTGATGTTTTCCACTATGCTCCGGTGGGTATGGATGACCCCCTTCGGTTTTCCCGTTGATCCCGAGGTGTACATCAGGAGCGCCTCGTCAGTTTCCAGTATTTCTCCGGATCGCCTGTCAAGGTCTGCCTCGAGTCCCTTTCTCGGTTTCTGCGTGAAGTCATGGAAATTTTCAGTTCCCTCTATGGGCTCGCCCAGTATCAGGACCTTCTTGATAAAAGAAAATTCCTTCATCAGGGCACGGATCGTTTCAGAAAGATCGTTCCCGAGGTATTCGCGGAGTGCTATGAGCAGGGATGGCCGGCAATCGCCGATCTGGTAGCGCAGCTCTTCAAGGGTGAATTTAGGAGAAAGGCCGAGCCAGACAGCGCCGACTTTGCCCGCGGCCATGTAGGTGGTGAGAAATTCGGTGCGCGCCATGGAAAGGAGAGCAACACGGTCTCCTTTCATGATGCCGGCATCAAGATAAGCCAGAGACACCGCGTCCATCAGGTTTTTGAAGTCGCGCCAGGTCAGACGATCCTCTCCGAATACCAGCGCTTCGGAATCGGGGCGCTCGGCCGCCCAGCGTTCAACGAAATGCCACGTCAGGGTATGTGTCATGACAACCTCCTTTATTGTTTAAGCGTGATATGACCGTCGCTTATCGCCCGCTGGCCATCGGCATTGATGACTGAGAAGAATAGATGGGTGCCCTCCGGCGAGGGCTTTTTTTCAGCGAGATGGACCGTTATGTCCGAACCGGGAAGCACCATGCCGGTAAAACGGCATGAAACCACATCGATACGACGGGGGTCGCCGCCTGACTCGCGGCCAATGATTTCGCGGACCGCCAATGCAAGGGTGCGGGTCCCCTGGTGGATTATTCCGGGAAGGCCGACCCGGTGAGCGAACTGTACCGAGGTATGGATCGGGAAGTGGATATTGGTGCATCCGTCATAGATATAGGGGGAGAGGGGATGGATGAAAATTTTCGATTCCCACAGCGAACGGTCGTTCCCCGGCCGGACCGGCAGGGCGGGGACAGCATCGCCGCCCTTTCCTCCGTCTGAACACTGTACGCCCCTCATCATGGCGCCGATATGCTCGGTAAATACCGGTTTTGCTTCTGAATCGAAGGCGTTGAACCGCAGAACCACATGGGTGCCAGCCCTGTGGGGAAGGATTGCCGTGATGTCGCCCTTAATAACCAGGGTGTCGCCGGGCCGTACCGGCCTGTGGATGGATAAGTGTTCAGTGTAATGGACCTGGGTAAAGATAACCTCTTTCGGGAAGGTTTGGGATTCGATATAATCGCCGATACGCTCAATGACGGGCCAGGTAACGGCAACCGGGAACAGGGGCGGGGCGATGATCCCGCCGGGCTGTTCATCGTCGAAAAAGAGGGGATTGGGATCGTCGATGGATGCGGCGCAGTTCATGGTCCACCGGGCGCTCACGCTGCATGAGTAATCCCTGAGGCGCGTTCCGACAAAGTCCGAGGATAGTTTCATGGGCTGACTCCTGGAGTAAGTGTGGGGGGTAATGGAAGTAAAAGTAAAGGATAAAATTATTGCATGGCGGCTGCTGCCAGGGGGATTTTTCCTATTGCAATATTCAGGGGACTGTGTTTTCATATGACCGTCCCGTTACCGTATCAAAAGACCGACACGGGCAGGAGCGTCCTATGCCGAAACCACTTGAGGGAATGAAGATCCTCGATTTCACCTACCTCCTACCCGGGCCCTTCGGCACCATGATGCTGGCGGACCTGGGGGCCGATATCATCAAGGTGGAAAACAGCGAATCCCCGGACATCGTGCGCCTGCTGCCGCCCCACGTGGACGAGGTGGGCGCGGTATACGCCCACCTGAACCGGGGGAAAAAATCCTTATCCATCAATCTCAAGCATGATGCGGCGCGTGATATCATTTACAGACTGGTGAAGGATTATGACGTGGTGATCGAGCAGTTCAGGCCCGGAACGATGGACCGCCTGGGGATCGGGTATAAACGGCTGTCGGAAGTGAATCCTTCCATAATTTACTGCTCTTTGACCGGGTACGGCCAGACCGGCTCCTACGCGGACCGCGCAGGCCATGACATCAACTACATGGCCCTGTCAGGGGTAGAGTCTATTTCCGGGCGCAAGGACACGGGGCCCGTGCTGACCGGGATCCAGGTGGCGGACCTTGCCAGCGGGGCCAAGAACGCGGCCATCGGCATCATGGCGGCGTATATCAATAGAATGAGCACCGGGAAGGGGGACTGCCTCGACGTGTCTATAACAGACGGCGTTTTTTCTATGTCAGTCTTCGCAACCGCCGGTTATCTTGCCGGAGGCAAGGAGCCGGTCCGGGGGGACCTCCTCTCCGGCGGCGCCCTGTACGATTTCTACGTCACCGCAGACGGCGGGTACCTGTCGGTGGGCCCCATCGAGCAGAAATTCT
>DAONAJ010000030.1:0-44841 GCA_035400945.1 Spirochaetota bacterium | reverse complement strand
CCTCGCGACGCTTATAACCGGGAAAAAGCTCTTCATGGAGAACATTGCCCGCGCCGCGCTCTTCGTCGAGCTGGTCGTGTCGTGGACCGTATGGTCCCACCACCTGATGTCCGACCAGGCCCAGCCGGGTATCCTGAAGATCGTGTCGGGCGAAATGGTCACGGCCTTCGAGCTCATAACCCAGGGGCTTGCCTTCTTCATAACCCTGGTGACGCTCTGGAGCGCGCGGCCGCTCAAGATGACCAATCCCCTGAAATTCCTGCTGGGCGGTCTCCTTGGCTTCGCCCTTGCGGTGCCGGCCGGCATCATCCAGGCCGACCTGGGGCTGAACAGGATACTCCATAATACCCAGTGGATCGTGGGACCCCACGTGCACGTCGCGGTCCTTGTGGGACTGACCATGACGCTCTATTCGGCGGTCTATTATCTCTTCCCGGTCCTCACGAACGGCGCCAGGCTCTACAGCGAGAAGCTGGCGAACATCCATTTCTGGTGCCATCTTCTCGGCGGCATCGGCATGGGGGCCTTCATGGGCATGGCCGGCCTGCAGGGGATGCTGCGGCGGACCATATATTTTGAAGGGGAATTCCTTCCTTTCATGATACTCGCGGCGCTGGCGGGCTCGCTGATTCTCATAGGCTTTGCCGCCTTCTTCTTAAACATCGTCATGAGCGTGGGCCTGAATGGCGTTATCGGAATTTTTCTGCCGTCAAAATTGAAGACGAAAGACCTGCTGCCCGGGAAGTAATATCTGTAACCGGCGCAAAGGTTCCAAACCCGTTCCCTGCATAACAGGGAACGGGCTTTTTATCGCGACAGGGAAGGGCGCGGCACCAGTAAAAAATTTATACGACATAAAATTTTAACTTGTATTTTTCTATTGTCCATATTTTGATATTCAACACGGTCGTACTGTAATCCCTAAAACCGAGCTATGCTATTTCAGGGTGCAAAGATGAGTTCCTATATCGTTCTCACCGCCGTCGGAACGGACCGGCCCGGACTGGTTGATGAAATAAGCTCCTTCCTGGCAGCGCGGAAAATCAACATCGAAGACAGCCGCATGGCTGTTCTGGGCGGTGAGTTCGCCGTGGTCCTTCTCGCGTCCGGCGCCGCTAACATAGTTGACAGGCTGGGCGGCGAGCTGGTCTCGCTGGAAAAAAACACCGGCCTCACCATACAGGTCAAGAATACCCTGGCGCCGCACCAGAGGAAGGTCGCGCCGTCAATACCGCACCGCCTTGCCGCCACCAGTATGGACCAGCCGGGTATTGTCCATGAGATAACGCGATTCCTGCATAAAAGGAACATAAATATAGAATCGATGGAGACCCGCGTCTCCAACGCCCCGCTGAGCGGCGCCCCGATCTTCCACATGAAATGCGTTATCAATATTCCCGTCGGGGAAAAGGCTTCCTCGATCCGGAAAGAACTGGAAAAACTGGGCGATAAGATGGATATCGATATTGAGATAGAGGCGATTGAATCTTTTCAATAATGGAAACGGTCGAAGAGAATTATTATGGATAAAAACACGCCGTTGTATCAGGAGCATGTCAATCTGAAGGCCCTCATGGCCCCCTTTGCCGGGTGGAACATGCCGATCCATTACGGGAGCATCCTGGACGAAGCGAAGCACACCAGGACAGCGGTGTCGCTTTTTGACATATCGCACATGGGCGAGTTCATCATACGGGAAAACCCGTCGAAGTCGTCAATGGACACCATCGTCACCATCCCCGTTGTCAAGATGAAGACCCAGCGGTGCAGGTACGGGTTTCTCCTCAACGAGGATGGCAGGATACTGGATGACCTGATCGCGTACCGGATCGCGGCCGATGAATGGATGCTGGTCGTAAACGCCGCCAATGAGCATAAGGACATGGACGCGATCCGCCGTCAGCTTTCCCCGGACGCGTCATTCGAAAACATCTCCCCGAGGATCGTCAAGCTGGACCTGCAGGGCCCGGGTTCCCTGGCCGTTCTCAAGGACATCGTCGGCGATGAAGTAAAGCGGCTCACCTATTACGGGTTCCAGTTTTTCAGCCTTCTCGGCGGCAACTTTATTATCAGCCGCACCGGCTATACCGGCGAGCTCGGTTTCGAGATCTATGTCGATTCCAGCAGGGGCGTGGAGCTCTGGCAGACCCTGATGAAGAACCCGGCGGTAAAGCCGGCGGGACTGGGGGCCCGCGACATTCTCAGGCTGGAAATGGGTCTCCCCCTCTACGGCAATGAATTTAACGAAGACCTGACACCCCTTGACGCCGGCATGGAGCGCTTCATTGACATGGAAAAGGAATTTACCGGCAGGAAGGCGCTGCTGGAGCAGCAACGGCGCGGCGTTCCGCGCAGGCTGGTCGGGTTTGCCGTGGACGGCAGGAGGACGCCGCGTCATGAAAACAGGATTCTCTCCGGGGACAGGGATGCCGGCTTCGTCACCAGCGGCGTTTTTTCTCCCCATTTGAATAAAGGCATAGGGATGGGCTACGTGGATTCCGCGCTGGGCGGCGAAGGCGCCGCCATTGACATCGATACCGGCAAGGGCGTCATCAAGGCATCGGTCGAGAAGCTCCCCTTCCTGAAAAACACTTCAATCAAATATTCGGAGGTTTAACCGTCATGGATATTAATGTCCTCGAGGGATACTATTATTCAAAAGAGCATGAATGGGTCAAAATCGAGGGTTCGAAAGCAAAGATCGGCATCAGCGATTACGCGCAGCAGAAGCTGGGCGACATCACGTATATTGATCCGACCGAACCGGGCAAGAAGGTGAAGCAGTTCGAGTTCCTTACCGGGATCGAATCGGTGAAGGCGGCCAGCGACGTCTACGCGCCCCTGTCGGGGACCATCACCGCCTTCAATGTTGCGCTGGACGACGCGCCGGAGCTGGTGAACAAGTCATGCTACGGGGACGGCTGGATCGCCGAGATCGAAGTCGCCGATCCGGGCGAAACAAAAAACCTCATGGATGCCGCGGCGTATAAAAAATATACCGCGGGCCTGGAGTAGCCATGGCGCGGTTTACTCCCCACACCGACCAGGACGTCCGTGAGATGCTCGAAGACATCGGCGTCGATTCCGTGGAAAAGCTTTTTGCGGATATCCCGAAAAACCTCCGGCCGAGATCCTTCGATCTTCCCGCCGGCAGGAGCGAGAACGAAACAGTCAGCGAATTCCATAAAATGGCGCGCCGCAACAGGACCGACCTGGTTTCATTCCTGGGGGGCGGTTACTACGACCACTTTATCCCCGCTGCGGTGGATACCGTTTCGTCGCGGTCGGAATTCTTCACCGCCTATACCCCCTATCAGCCCGAGGCGTCCCAGGGGACCCTTCGGGCCATTTTCGAATACCAGACGATGATCGCGGGTATCGCCGGGCTCGACTATGCCAATGCGTCCCTCTATGACGGCGGCACTGCCCTGTACGAGGCGATCGCCATGGCGGTGAGGACCAACAACCGGAAGAAGGTCATCATCGATGCCGGCGTCAATCCCCTGTTCAAAAGGATCGTCAGGACCTACGTGATAAATATCGATGTTGATATCGTCGAGGTTGACCTGAAGGACATCCACACGGATGCCGAAAAGATGGAATCACACCTTGACGAGAACACCGCCGCCCTGGTGGTCCAGAACCCGAATTTTTTCGGCATCGTGGCTGATTATGAAAAACTCTTCGAGGAGGCTCGCGCCATAGGCATAGTGAGCATCCTCGTGTTTTATCCCCTGTCCCTGGGAGTAGTGAAAACGCCGGGGGAAATGAAGGCTGATATCGCCGTCGGCGAAGGGCAGTCCCTGGGTTTGCCCCTTTCCTTTGGCGGGCCCTACCTGGGGCTCATGGCGGTGGAAAAAAAGTTTGTCCGCAAGATGCCGGGGCGCATCGTCGGGGAAACCGTGGACCGGGCGGGAAGGAAGTCCTTCGTGCTCACGCTCCAGGCCCGGGAACAGCATATCCGCAGGGAAAAGGCCACGTCCAACATCTGCTCCAACCAGGCCCTCTGCGCCCTCCGCGCCGTGGTCTACCTTTCCCTCATGGGCAAAGAAGGGTTCCGCAACACCGCGCTCCTGTGCATGGAGCGCGCGCAGCGCCTCAAGGATGAGCTGAAGAAAATTCCGGGCGTCAGGGTGCCGGAAGGGCAGACCTTCAATGAATTCACCGCCGTGCTGCCGGTGAAGGCCGCGGATTTCGTGGAGCGCATGTTTGCCGCCGGGTTCGCCGCGGGCCTGCCGACGTCGGTCTTTTACAGGGACAGGGAGAACCACCTGATCATAGCCGTCACGGAGAAGAGATCGATTCAAGAAATAGATGATTTCGCGGCAGCGGCGCGGAAGGTGTTGTCATGAAGCATATATTCGAAAAAAGCGTACCCGGCAGGACCGGCGTTGATGCCGGCGCGGTAGGCGCCGGAGCCGCAGGTCTGATGGATCCGCGTTTCATGAGAAAATCGGACAGCAGGCTTCCGGAGGTCTCCGAGCTCGACGTGATGCGCCATTACATACGGCTGTCCCAGCTCAATTTCTCCGTTGATACGCATTTCTACCCTCTGGGGTCGTGCACCATGAAATACAACCCGAAGGTGAACGAGGCCGTGTCGGCGATGCCCGGGTTTGCCGGGGTCCATCCCCTTATGGCCTACATCGGCGAGGAGCACGTCCAGGGCTGCCTGGAGCTGATATATAATCTTTCTTCAATCCTTGCTGAAATTACCGGCATGAAGGGCGTGACCACGCAGCCCTATGCCGGGGCCCACGGCGAACTTACGGGTATTCTTCTCATGGCTGCCTATCATAAAAGCAAGGGCAATGACAAGAAATACGTCATTGTCCCCGACGAGGCGCACGGCACCAATCCGGCGAGCGCTGCCATGGGCGGCTACACGGTCATATCCATACCGGTGGACAGGGACGGCGGTATGGACGTGGACCTTTTCAGGGAAAAGATGAATGACGAGGTGGCCGGCGTCATGCTGACCCTCCCCAATACCCTGGGCGTCTTTCACCGGGGAATCTGCGATATCGTGGAAATAGCGCGGAAGCACGACGCCATTCTTTACAATGACGGCGCGAACCTGAACGCGATCCTGGGAAAGGCCAGGCCGGGCGATATCGGCTTTGACATCGTCCACATGAACCTGCACAAGACCTTTTCGACGCCCCACGGCGGGGGCGGTCCCGGAGCCGGCGTCGTGGCGGTGTCCGACAGGCTGGTAGATTTTCTTCCGGTGCCGACCGTTGCCAGGACGCAGCAGGGCCTCTATAGGCTGGATTTCGGCCATGAAAAAAGCATCGGCCCCATGTCGTCATTCTTCGGCAACTTCGGGGTCCTGGTGCGGGCCGCGGTCTATATCATGATGCTCGGCAGGGAAGGATTGATCGATGTCTCCGAAAAGGCGGTGCTGAACGCCAATTATATCAGGGTAAAGCTCAAGGAGTATTTCGATCTGGCCGTTGACCGCACCTGCATGCATGAATGCGTGTTTTCCGCCAAGCGGCAGGTGCAGAAAAGCGGCGTTCACGCCATCGACATAGCCAAGGCGCTGATCGAGCGGGGCTTCCACCCGCCCACGATATATTTCCCCCTGGTGGTGGACGAGGCCCTGATGATCGAGCCCACGGAAACGGAATCGAAAGAGACGATCGACGGCTTCATCGAGGCGATGATAGAGATCGCGAAGCTTTCGGAAACCGACCCGGCCCGCGTCAAGAACGCCCCGAACAATACCCCGGTTTCGCGGCCCGATGAGACGCGGGCCGCCAGAGAGCTGAAACTGACATGCAATTCGTAAAAGCGCGTCTCATACCTCACGCGCCCCGCAGCGGACCGGAAAACATGGCTCTGGATGAATACCTGGTATCATGGCACCGGCGCACCGGGCGCCCCGTGTTCCGGTTATACGCCTGGAATCCTCCGGCTATATCGCTGGGAAGATACCAGAAGATTGAATGCGTCGACCGGGACGCATGCAGGGCCGACGGCGTTGACATAGTCCGGCGCATCACCGGCGGCAGCGCGATCTTCCATGACCGGGAGCTGACCTATTCCCTGGTATGCACCGCCGATGACCTGAACCAGAGGCCGACCACCATCCCCGAATATTATGAAATCATAAACCGCTTCCTCATCGTCTTTTACCGGTGGCTGGGCTTTCGCGCCATATACGCGAAGGACAGCGCCGATGCGCGGGCCGGCGCCGGGCAGCACGCCGCATTCTGTTTTTCAAGCAATGAGAAGTATGACATCATGATAAACGGCAAGAAGATCGGGGGAAACGCCCAGCGCAGGATAGGGAAGGTGGTGCTCCAGCATGGTTCAATCCCCCTTTTCATCGACCGGGAGCGGATAGCCCGCTATTTCAGGGGAGCGATGGACGGAGCCAGGTTCACCTCCCTGGCGGAGATTACCGGCAGGGACCCGGATATCGCCATGAAGACCAGGCTCCTCGCGGAGAGCTTCTCCGAAACCACGGGAATGCGGTTGTACCAGGAGGATATCACCCTGGACGAAATGGTCGCGATAAACTCACTCATGAATAAAAAGTACCTGGACTCCCGGTGGACCCTGGGGGGCAGGGCGGAGGATAATGAGATCCCAGCGGCCGGCATGGCTAGATAAAAAGATCGATTTCCGCGCCATGCACGGCACCGAGAACGGTCTGAGGGACCTGGGGCTCCACACCGTGTGCCACCAGGCGCGGTGTCCCAATATATCTGAATGTTTTTCACGCGGGACCGCCACCTTCCTCATCCTGGGGGATGTCTGCACCAGGAACTGCTCCTTCTGCGGCGTAAGGCATGGGACGCCGCTGCAGCCCGAAATCGATGAGCCCGCGAGGGTGGCGGAGGCGGTGCGGCGCATGAAGATACGCCACGCGGTCATTACCTCGGTCACGAGGGACGACCTGCCTGACGGCGGCGCCGGCGTTTTCGCGGCGGTCATAGGCGAACTCAGACGGCCGGGCGGACCGGCATCCATCGAGGTCCTGGTCCCTGACTTCCGGGGAGACGAGGCTTCCATCCGGACCGTTGTCGACGCCGGTCCGGACATATTCGGTCATAACGTGGAGACCGTTCCGGTCCTCTACGGCGCCCGGGGTCGCTGCGATTACCGCCGGAGCCTTAACGTCCTGGAATGCGCCGGGAGACATTCAACAGCTGTAAAGACCAAGTCGTCCATCATGGTCGGCCTCGGCGAAACCGAGGCAGAGGTCGTCGCGGTCATGGGCGATCTGCGAAGCGTCAATTGCGATTACCTCAGCATCGGCCAGTACCTCCGGCCGGGAAGGGACAACCTGCCGGTCAGGGAGTATATAACGCCGGAACAGTTCAGCCGCTATAAGGATATTGCCCTGGGAATGGGGTTCCTCCACGTGGAAAGCGGCCCCTACGTGAGAAGCTCCTACATGGCTGACAGATATTGTATCCCCCTGTCCCCCAGGAGGGGCATGCGGTACAATATTTGATATTTTTGTCATTGCGAGGAGCGCGGCGACGAAGCAATATTGAAAATGATAAAATAGCAGGATTGTGAGATCATATTATTTATTATTACAATGAAAAGATTGCTTCGCTATGCACACAATGAAATGCTATAAATGAAAGCCGATTTCCCACACGCCCCCTCCGGGGGACGGGGGGAGAGGTTTTTCTTGTTAAGGATCAGGGAGTAAAATATGCCTCATTACGATATCGTGATCATCGGCTCCGGTCCCGCCGGATATACCGCAGCTTTCGAGGCGGTAAAGCACAAAATGAAAACCGCCATTATCGAGCGCGACCTTGCGCGCCTCGGGGGCGTTTGCCTGGGCGAAGGCTGCATCCCCCTGAAAGGGCTGCTGAAATTCTCTGAGAGCGTCAAGGATTACGCCTCCATCCGTGATACCGTGATGGGGCGGGTTGAGCAGATACGGTCGGGCCTCGCCTCGCGGCTCAGGAGTCAGGGCATTGATGTCATAAAGGGTTCGGCGCAATTTGTTTCCCGCAGCGAGATAATGGTCGATGGCGAGCCGGTCAGTGCGGAGAATTTCATCATTGCCGCGGGTTCATCGCCGAAAAAATTATTCGATCAACCCGGCGTGCGCACATCGGAAATTATTTTTTCACTGGAAAAGGCCCCCGGGTCGGTCCTTATCATAGGCGGCGGCGTGGTCGGATGCGAGTACGCGTCGTTTCTGAACAATATCGGCGTGAAGGTCGATATCGTTGAAGTCATGGATTCGCTTCTCTTCGGCGAGGATGAGGAATCCGTCCGTGTCCTCGCCAGGGAATTCAGGAAAAGGGGCATCCAGGTATTCGCGAAGACTAAGATTGCGGCTATCGGCGGTGACGGTGAAGCCGTCATGGAAGGCGATAAGGAGATGCGGCAGCGCTACGACCTTATCATCGAAGCCACCGGCCGCAGGCCGAACACCGCCGGCCTTGGCCTTGAATCAGCCGGGGTCGCACTCACGGAAAGGGGGTTCATCAGGGTCAATGAATCGATGCAGACCACGGCCGGGAACATCTACGCCGCCGGAGACTGCATTGACACGCCGATGCTCGCCTACACGGCATACCGGGAAGCCGAGACCGCTGTCCGCCATTGCGCCACGGGAGAAAAAGGCAGGATCGACTATGGAGCGATGCCGCGTCTTGTGTTCTCCATGCCCCAGGTGGGGAGCGTCGGGATTAATGAAAAACAGGCGTCGGATAAGAAGATGAATTACCGGGTGTATAAGTATTTTTTCAAAGCCCTGGGCAAGGCGGTCATGGAAGGAAAGGACACCGGTTTCGTGAAGCTGATTTCAGACGAAGACCGGGGCACGATCGCGGGCGCTGCCGCGGTAGGAGACGACATTGCCGATATTATGAACCAGCTGGCCCTGATCGTTTCCGGTGGTATTGCCATGTCCGCGATCAGGGAGTGCATGTTCGTCCATCCCTCATATTCCGAAATAATCCTTGAAGCGCTTCACTACGGGAAGCAGTGACTCGTTTAGGTGGGCGCATCATGTCATCTCTGTTTCTTTCCGGATGTCACCGCCTATTGCGGCTGGCGAACCGGGCCTGATGATGGCATTCTTTCATCCCTTCTTTGCGGTATCCGGGTGAATTGAAGTGCATTTGTCCAATTTATCTGGAACTAATGATTATATGAGCCTGCTGAAATCAAAGTTGCCGTCGGGCGGTCAACATCCCGCTGCCGGAAAAGGTCATCACTGATTCATGGCCCAATAAGCGCAGGGTCGGGTAGATGCGCTCGAATTAAGGAAACACGGACTGAAAAATAACTTGAAATATTTCAAGGCAATGGAAAAATATATGGTGGAATCCAATCTCGAAAAGATGTTCAAGACCATAAAAGAATACACGTAGCATGAAAAAATGATTGCCATCAGCAATCTGGAAAAGATACTCAAAACGCAACAGCCGCTAATCAACGACCGGGGGTGCCCTTATGAGTCTTCAGGAATCGATCAAAAACATTTTTCCCGAGGAAAAGGACATCCCGGCGGAGTTCATGCCGCCGTTCCCCATCATACAGAAAGAATACCTCATAAACGGCGAAATACGCACCTGGAGCGGCGAGATGCAGGACGTGCTCTCGCCGGTCTGCATCAAAACGGCACGGGGAATCGAACAGAAGCTCATCGGCCGCTATCCCACCCTGACCGAAAAAGAATCAATGGAGGCGCTGGAAGCGGCATCGGCCGCCTATAACAGCGGAAGGGGGGAATGGCCCTCGATGCCGGTGGAGGAAAGGATCAGGCGCGTCGAGAAGCTCGCCTTTCTCATGAAGGAGAAACGGTCTGAAATCGTCAACCTCCTGATGTGGGAGATAGGGAAGTCGTACAATGACAGCGCCAAGGAATTCGACCGCACCGTTGAATACATGGCGGATACCATCAATGCCCTGAAAGACCTTGACCGGGCCGGTTCACGCTTCGAGATCAAGGAAGGGATCATCGGCCAGATACGCCGGGCGCCCCTGGGAGTGGTCCTCTGCATGGGGCCCTTCAACTACCCGCTGAACGAAACATTTGCGACCCTCATCCCGGCCCTGATCATGGGCAATACCGTTATATTCAAACCTCCCAAGATCGGCGTGCTCCTGCACCGCCCCTTGCTTCAGGCCTTCCGGGAGGCGTTCCCGAAGGGTGTGGTGAACACGGTCTACGGCGACGGGGCGAAAATCATCACCCCGATGATGGCTTCGGGCAGGGTCGATGTCCTGGCCTTCATCGGTTCAAGCAGGGTCGCGGACCTCATCAAGAAGCAGCACCCCAAGCCGCACCGTCTCCGGTCGGTCCTGGGCCTCGACGCCAAGAATGCCGGCATCATCCTGAAGGACGCGGACATTGCCCAGACGGTCAAGGAGTGCGTCCTCGGATCGCTGTCCTATAACGGCCAGCGCTGCACCGCCCTTAAAATCATCTATGTTCACAAAGACATCGCCGAAGAATTCCTGAAGCAGTTCTGCGCGGCCATCGCGGCGCTGAAGCCGGGCATGCCCTGGGACAAGGATGTAGCCCTGACGCCCCTGCCGGAAACCAACAAGACGCAGTACATGACGGATTATATCGAGGACGCGACGAAGAACGGCGCGAAGGTGGTGAACGAAGGCGGCGGCGCCGTGAACGGCACCTTCATGTTCCCGGCGGTGCTGTACCCCGTGAACGACAGGATGAAGGTCTATCACGAGGAGCAGTTCGGACCGGTCATTCCGGTGGTGCCCTTCGCCGAGGTCAGCGAGCCGATGAACTACGTGATCAATTCGAATTTCGGCCAGCAGGTTGCCATCTTCGGCAGGGACCCGGGCACCATTGCCACGCTGATCGATACCCTGGTGAACCAGGTCTGCCGGGTCAACATCAACAGCCAGTGCCAGCGGGGCCCTGATTCATTTCCCTTCACCGGGAGAAAGGACAGCGCCGAGGGGACCCTGTCCGTTTCAGACGCCCTGAGGGTGTTTACCATCCGCACCCTGGTGGCGGTAAAGGGAACCGACACGAACAAGCAGATCATCACGGAAATCCTGAAGGACAAGAAATCGAATTTCCTGTCGACGGATTTTATTTTCTGATAACCAACAATCGAAGAGGTCAATTATGAGTCACGGCTTTTGTGATGCTATTGTTCGTATTGATTTAAGCACCGCCATGATTGAAACTATACATCCAGGGGCAGATTTTTACAGAATGTACCTGGGAGGAGGTGCTATCGGGTCGTATTTTCTGC
Source organism: Spirochaetota bacterium (assembly GCA_035400945.1). GTDB lineage: Bacteria > Spirochaetota > UBA4802 > UBA4802 > UBA5550 > RBG-16-49-21. The sequence goes on along the minus strand of DAONAJ010000030.1, from coordinate 33,619 downwards.
TGAAAGAAACCGGTCCGGATACGGATCCTCTATCAAAGGATAATATTTTAACCATAGCAACCGGCATCGCGACCGGCGCGGCTGTATCCGGTGTAAGCCGCTGCAGCGTGACCGCACTCTCACCCCTTACGAACATGGTGGCGGACAGCCAGGCGGGCGGGAATATAGGTCCCATGATCAAACGGGCAGGATTCGACGCGATTGTCATAAAAGGGAAGGCCGCCAACCTTTCATACATCCTTATTGAAGGCGATAACGTGTCGATCATTGATGCAACAGCTATTTCAGGAAAAAACGTGGCCGAAGCGCGGGAGATTCTGCTGGAAAAGCATGGCAGCAAAAATATCAGCATTATCCAGTGCGGCACCGCAGGGGAAAAGTTGGTCCGCTTCGCCAATATCATGGCTGACGGCAATGACGCCTTCGGAAGGACGGGCCTTGGCGCGGTCATGGGCAGCAAAAATCTCAGGGCAGTTGTGGTCAAGGGGGACGGCGATGTATCATTCGCCGATCCTGATAGTCTTAAGGAACTGGGTAAATCAGGGGCCAAGCGTCTTCCCGGTTCAGGATTTCCGGAAACCCTTCGAAAATACGGAACTCCCGGGGTAGTGAAGTTCCAGGCTGAAGGGGGCAATTTCGCCACGCACAACTATTCACGCGGGTCCCATCCTGAATATATGAAACTGGACGGATCCACCTATGAGCCCCAGATCGGTGCCGGCACCACGACCTGCTACGGCTGCGTGGTTTCGTGCCGCAAGCGGGTCAAGGCTTCGGCGCCCTATGAGCTGACCGATACCCTGGGCGGACCTGAGTTCGAAACTCTTGGACTGCTCGGCTCCAATCTCGATATAACTGATGCGGCCGCAGTGGCCAAGGCGAACGAGATGTGCAACAAGTACGGCATGGATACCATCACCATGGGGTGCATAGCCGGTTATCTTTTCGAGTGCCTTGAAAAAGGCCTGATAAGCCAGGCCGATACGGACGGCAAGAAAATCGGTTTCGGCGATCCTGACGGACTGATATGGCTGATTGAAGCCGTGGCGCAGAGAAGGGGCATAGGGGACCTGTGCGCCGAAGGTTTTGAGGCGTTGATCGGGAAATTCGGTGAAAAAACGAGGCCATGTGCCGTCCATGTGAAGGGCTCCGGCCTGGCGGTCCACATGCCCCAGGTGAAGCCGAGTCTGGCTATTATGTACGCGGTGTGTCCCATCGGGCCGGACCACATGTCGTCGGAACATGACTGGCTGCTGGCCAGCAAATCAGAAGCCGCCATGGGCCTGGGCATCATGGGACAGGAGGACGCGCCGTCAACGAGCCTCAACAAGGTGCGCATGACGGCCTATTCGCAGATATACTACAGCATACTCGATTCGCTGACATTATGCATGTTCCCCTGGGGGCCGGGCAGCCTCTTCACCTACAGGGACCTCGAGGACCTGGTCCGCTTTTCAACGGGGTGGCAGATGACCCTGTGGGAGCTGATGAAAGTCGGCGAGCGCAGGATCAATATGATGCGCCGCATCAACGCAAGGAGAGGTTTCACGAAAGAGCACGATGTCCTGCCGGAACGGCTTTTCGAACCTCTGCTGGACGGACCGAGCAAGGGGCGCCACGTCGATCGTGAAGCCTTCAGCCGCATGAAGGAAGAGTACTACGGCTTCATGGGATGGGACGAAAAGGACGGCAATCCCTCGAGGGGGAAATTGATCGAGCTGGGCCTCGATTGGACATTATAATACATGGCCTCTGCCGACATTAAGCAGAACGACTCCCGTTATCGCCCCTGGCAGATAAAGATCCTGCTGGCGACCTGGCTTGCCTACGCGGGATATTATTTCTGCCGCAAGCCCTTCTACGTTACAAAGGTGAGCATCTCCGGAGCCCTCGGCATCGATTCCTTCGGCCTTGCCCAGCTGGGGACCGCGTACCTTGTCGCCTACATGGCGGGTCAATTCTCCAGCGCCTTTTTCGGCCGGAAGCTGGGACCGAAGCTCCTGCTTCTGGCCGGCATCATGATATCGATCGTAAGCACCTTCTTCTTCGGCATATCCAACAGCTTCTGGACCGTCATGCTCTTCATGTCCCTGAACGGCCTCGCCCAGGGCACCGGCTGGCCCGGGTGCATCGGCAGCCTGGCCTTCTGGTTCAGGCGCAAGCAGCGGGGCAGCGTTCTGGGCCTCTGGTCCACCTGCTACCAGATCGGTCCAGTGCTGGCCACGCTCCTGGCGTCATTTCTCCTCGGCCGGGCCGGGTGGCGGTGGTCCTTTTTCGGCGGGTCGATGGTGCTCCTGGCGGTCTGGTTCGTGGTGCTTGTTGTCCATCCCAACCGTCCCGAGGACGCGGGCCTTCCGCCCCTCCATGATGAGGATGAGGTCACCGATAAACCTGAGGGCGTGGGCAGGGAAAAGTTGGGCTGGGACAGGGATGTCATGTTAACCATCATGATTATGGGCCTCATATATTTCTGCATCAAGTTCCTCCGTTACGCCCTCTGGAGCTGGCTCCCCTGGCTCCTGAACAGGAATTTTATGATGTCTGAAGCGGATGCGGGATATCTTTCAGTGATCTTCGATATCTGCGGCTTTGCCGGGGTCATTGCCGCCGGTTTTCTCTCGGACCGGATTTTCAAGGGGAAGCGGGCCATGCTCTCCTTCGTGATGCTGGGCCTGATGACCGTGTCCTTTTTTATACTCTACTTCCTGGGTTCAGCCAACCTGGCAGTTTTCACCATTGCTATCGCCTTTGCCGGGTTCATGCTCTTCGGCCCGGACTCGCTCCTGTCGGGTGTAGGCGCCATAGACGTGGGGTCAAAGGAGGGGGCCCTGTCAGCCGCGGGTATCATCAACGGCATGGGTTCTATCGGGCCCATCTTCCAGGAACAGCTGGTGGGATGGATGTACCGGCGTTATAATCAGGACCTCCTGCCGATCCTGATAATGCTGGTCATTATTGCCGCGGTCAGTGCGGTGCTGACGCTGCTGTTGTGGCTCAGGTCGAGGAAAGGATTGGCTAATGTTTGACGCGTTTTCTGTTAGGGTGGGGTTTAAACCCCACCCTAACAGAAAACGAATGATAAAAAAATTATTGAATAATTATATATACGAGAATAATATAAGATAAATTTCATATAGAGGACAAGCCATGGTACAATACAACTATCCCACCACAATACTTCTCGGGCAGGGGTCCCTGGCCGAATTCGGGAAACGCCTTAAAACAAAAAAGCATGCAAAAATACTGGTCGTCACCGACAAGACCCTGGAACAGATGGGAATCGTCAGTAAGCTGACGGACATTCTCGCATCCCAGGGAATCGCCTATGACATATACACCGACATACATCCCAATCCGATCGAAGAGGACGTTGAGAAGGGTGTCGTCGCCTATAGGTCCGGTAATTGCGACAGCATCATCGGCCTCGGCGGCGGGAGCCCCATTGACGTGGCAAAGGTCATCAAGGTCATGGTAACCAACCCGCCGCCCATGGCACAGTACGATGACGCCAAGGGAGGCGACGCCCTCATCAAGGGACCGATGCCGGCGCTGTACGCGATACCCACCACGTCCGGCACCGGGAGCGAGGTGGGCCGCTCAGGCGTCATCATCCTGCGCGATACGGGGCGGAAGACCATCATATTCCACCCGGATCTGCTGCCCTCCATGGCGGTGCTGGAGCCGGAGCTTACCGCCGGGATGCCCCCGTTCCTGACGGCCGCCACCGGCATGGACGCCTTTGTCCACTGCCTCGAGGCTTATTTCGTGAACATGTTCCACCCCATGGCCGACGGCATCGCCCTGCAGGGAATGGAACTGGTTCTGAAGTGGCTTCCGGAAGCCTGCAGGAACGGCAAGAACCTCGATGCCCGTGAAAAGATGCAGATAGCCTCTTCCATGGGGGCTGTCGCCTTCCAGAAGGGTCTCGGCATGGTTCATTCCATGGCGCATCCGCTGTCGAGCCTCTACGGCCTTCACCACGGCCTGGCAAACGCCCTGGTGCTGCCGGATTCCATCCTTCACCTGGAGCAGTCTCATCTGAGCGCCGAGCAGATGGCGAAGATACAGAAGGTGCGCGCCATCTTCGCGGAATGCGGCCTTGCCAGGGCCAGCCTGTCAGAGAGCTGCAGGGCCTTCTGCGAGATGGTGGGCATCCCGATGGGCCTTGCGAAGAACAAGGTTCCCGCTGACGGCCTGGCCAGGCTGAGCGCCGAGGCCTTCAAAGATGGCTGTCATGCCAGCAACATGGTGCCCGTCAAAGAGGATGATTTTCTGAAGGTGCTCAAGGCCGCGATGTAATGCGAATTATTAGAAACGGGAGGTGTCAATATGGCAGCACCGTTATCGCATAACACGAAAAGAAAACTATCCCCCGGCAAATTCTACCCCCTGGGCGCGACACTCCGGGACGACGGCGTCAACTTTGCCCTCTTTTCCCAGGACGCAAGGGAAGTGTTCCTTCTTCTCTTCGACGGCCCGGACGGCGATCCCACGGATATCATAAAGCTCGAAAACAGGGACCGGTTCATTTGGCACGTACATGTCCACGGCGTTACGGAAGGTCAGCTCTACGGCTACAAAGTGAGAGGGGAATTCAACCCCGGATGGGGTTTCCGTTTCAACGAGAACAAGCTCCTCCTCGATCCCTACGCGAAGGCCCTCAGCGGGAAGTGCCGCAATGACGACAACCTTCTCCTGGCCTATGACCCCCATTCGCCCGGGAAAGACCTGACCATGGACACCCGGGACAGCAGCAGGGTCATGGCGAAAAGCATCGTCGTGAGCGATGATTTCGACTGGCAGGGAGACCTGCCGCCGGACATCCCCCTGGACAATCTTATCATATACGAGGTGCACACGAAGGGATTTACCGCCCATGCAAGCTCCCGGGTGAAGAACCCCGGTACATACCTCGGCTTCATCGAAAAAATACCGTATCTCAAGGAACTGGGCATTAACGCGGTGGAGCTTCTTCCGGTCCACGAGTATTACGTGGAGGATTTTCTCCTCCACAGGGGCCTCACCAATTACTGGGGCTACAACACCGTCGGTTTCTTCGCGCCGGAATCGTCCTACGGCACCGGCGCCTCCCCGGGGTGCCAGGTGCGCGAGTTCAAGACCCTGGTGCGGGAGCTGCACCGGGCCGGTATTGAGGTCATCCTTGACGTGGTGTACAACCATACGGCCGAGGGGAACGAGATGGGGCCCACCATAAGCTTCAAGGGCATTGATAACCGGAATTATTATATCCTCACCGGTGTCCACGGGGCGCCCGGGAGGTACTACATGAATTACACCGGGTGCGGCAACAGCATGAACCTGGCCAGCATGCCGGTGATACGCTTCGTCCTCGATTCCCTGCGGTACTGGGTGGAGGTGATGCATGTAGACGGCTTCCGCTTCGACCTGGCTTCAGTGCTGGGCCGGGAAGAGGGCTACTTCAGGGCGGGCGCCTCCTTTTTCGACGCCGTTTCCCAGGACCCGGTGCTGAACAGGGTCAAGCTCATCGCGGAGCCGTGGGACATCGGCACCTACCAGGTGGGAAACTTTCCCGTGGACTGGTCCGAATGGAACGGCCGGTACCGCGACACGGTGCGGAAATTCGTGAAGGGCGACGCGGGACAGCTGCGGGAGCTGGGGTGGCGCATCACCGGCTCCGCCGACATGTATGCTGACGACGGCAGGACCGCCTACAACTCGGTCAACTTCATCACCTGCCATGACGGGTTCACCCTGAATGATCTGGTTTCCTACGACGGAAAGCATAACGAGGCGAACCTGGAGAACAACAGCGACGGCTCAAACGATAACAATTCGTGGAACTGCGGCTGGGAAGGCGACACCGATAATCATGATATCGTCTCCCTGCGACGGCGGCAGGTCAAAAACTTTTTCTGCCACCTTCTTTTTTCCCAGGGCACGCCGATGCTGCTGGGGGGAGACGAGTTCATGAGGACGCAGAAGGGGAACAATAACGCCTACTGCCAGGACAACGAGATCAGCTGGTTCAACTGGGACCTTGAGAAACGCAACGGGGATATCCTGGCCTTCGTGAAAAAGGCCGTCGCGTTCCGGCACCGGTACCCGATCCTCAGGAGCCGCAAGTACCTTTCCGGCACCGACTCCGATTCGGACGGCATGCCGGACATTTCCTGGTTCAGCATCAACCTTGACCGTCCCGGGTGGGACGACCCCGGGGCCCGCATCATCTGCTACATGCTGGATGGGGGCGAGATTCAGTCCGATCTGGGGGATTATCTCCTCTTCTTCATCATGAATGCCGACTACAATTCACACAGCGTCATGATCCCCCGTGCTCCGGGCAGGAATTGGAAAAGGGTGGTGGACACCAGCCTGAAGGCGGGCGATGATTTTCTCGATCCCGGCTCGGAAGTGATAATTGATCCCCAGGACCGCTATATCGTGAACGCGCGCAGCACGGTGGTGCTGCTGGCGGGGTGAGGTCTATTCTTCTATCTTCCCGCAGTTTCCCAGGCATTCCTCGGTGCAGGTATTGTCACACGGCTCAACGTGGATGACCACCTTCGCGTCGGGATAATGCTCCTTGACCCTGGCGACGATGCGGTCACCGATCTCATGTGACTCCTGCACGCTCATCTCGGGGGCTACCACGAGATGAAATTCGTAAAACCGCTGGGATCCGGATTTCCTGGTCCTGAGTTTGTGGTAGCTCAGGACCCTGGGGTGCTGTTCCGTGACATAGCGGTCGATCAGGTCTTCATCCTCACGGGTGAGACGCGCGTCAAGGAGGTCCCTCACGGATTCACGGGTAAGGTCATAGGCCGCTTTGATTATCAGGAGCGCCACGATGATGGCGGCGACCGGGTCGATCCAGGAAAGATTGATGTGCGGGAACAGTAACCTTCCGGACCAGTAGATCGCGAGGCCTGCCATGACGCCGAAGGAGGTCCATACATCGGTGCGCAGGTGCCACGCGTCGGCCTTGAGGGCGATGGATTCTGTTTCCGTGCCGACCTTGAAGAGCATATGGGAAACGAAAAAGTTAGCCGCCACCGAAGCTGACATGACGATGATTCCCCAGCCTGCCTGCTCCAGGTGCTGGGGATTTTTAAGTTTTTCAACGGCCTCGTATATGATCCAGCCAGCCGCGAAGAAAATGAGAACAGCCTCAATGGTGCCGGATATATTCTCTATCTTGCCGTGACCGAAGGCATGACGGCGGTCTTCGGGCTTGGCCGACGTGCGGACGGCGAAGAAGGCTATCAGGGCGGCGACAAGGTCAACGGCGGAATGGATGGCCTCTGAAATCACCGATACGGAATTGATCAGTATTCCGATGGCCAGCTTCATTGCGACAAGGGAACTGTTAGAAGCAACGGAGAGAAGCGCGACGCGCGATTTCTTCTTGTTGTTATCCATATAATCCTTCATCTGAAACCATGGAATCTGCCGGACCATGTCCAGACAGAAAAGTTTATTAAAAACTCACCTGTCCGCATTTTGGATTATTTCCGGTAAGTGAAAGTGAATATTTTTAATTAGGAGCGCAGGGTTGATATTTTTCAATCGTTTTTTTATTGAAAAATAACCGGGGTCTTGCATGAATTGTTTTTTTACATATATAAAAAAATGCACGATGGACCTGCTCCGGTTCCAGTAACGACCAAAACAGCTTAATGCCAGCAATGAATGAAACATATGATGTCATCATCATAGGCGCCGGTCCCGGCGGCTGCAGCGCCGCGGCCTTCCTGTCGGAGGCAGGGCGCGACGTCCTCCTTCTTGACAGGGCGCGTTTCCCCCGGGATAAAACCTGCGGTGACGGCCTCTCGGTTACGGCGCTTCCGGTCCTTGAACGGATGGGTGTCCTCGGTAAGATTGAGGCGCTCAACCCCTGGAGATGCGACGGTGTCATGCTGACGTCTCCGAACGATGTCGTGATGAGGGGGCGGGCGCCGAAGGTATCCGGTTGTTATAATTACGGCTATGTAATGCCGCGGAAAATCTTCGACAATATTCTCTTTGAGCATGTCAGGGACCTTCCCCATGTGACCGTCAGGGAGGAGTGCGCCTTCAGGGATTTTGCCTATGAGGGCAATGCCATACGGGGCATCCGGGCGCGCTGCGGAAACGATGAGTTCGAGGTCCGCGGCCGGTTTATCATCGGCGCTGACGGCGTCCATTCGGCCGTTGCCAGGAAGCTGGGAAATCACCAGAATGACTATATTAAAAGAGCGTTTGCCGTGCGCGCCTATTTCGACAATGTCGACGGCCTCGAGCACCTGATATCGCTCCACTATGAAAAATCAATACTCCCCGGTTACGCGTGGATATTTCCCACCGGGGAGAGGAGCGCCAACGTCGGCGTCGGCATGATCTGCCAGGGGAAGCCTCCCCGCAACATGAAGGAACTGTTTGAAATATTCATAACCAGGAACCGGTTCGCGCGGGAAAAACTGGCGCGCGCAACAATGGTCGAGGGATCCTTCAAAGGGGCCCATCTTTCGACAGGCACCATGGGTCTGAAGCGTTCCTTCGGCAACGTCCTCCTCGTGGGAGACGCCGGCGGCTTTGTCGATGCCCTGACGGGGGAAGGCATCTTCTATGCCCTCCGGAGCGGCGAGCAGGCGGCCACGGCGATAGCCGCGGGCCTTAACAGCAGGGAAATGCTGGACAATGTCGGCGCCGTCTATGATGATATCTGGCGCAGGGATTTCAGGAAGGACATCATCTTCGGGAACCTGTTCCAGAAGATGCTGACCCAAAAGAGCCTGATTAACCTGATCATATGGCGCACCAGCAGGAACCAGGCCAAGGCTGATACCCTGAGCGGCGTGATCCAGCACGCCCTGCCCAAGACCAGGCTTTTCCGCGTCCTGTAAATACCCCTGAAACAATAAAAAAATTGGAATGACAGGTAAACCGCCCGGCATTACCATTGTCCCTGTTATGGAACGCTTCTTTCATCCCCGTTCAATCGTGCTCTTCGGAGCAAGCTCCAATCCGAGAAAGGGCGGCAACCAGGTGCTGCAGAACTTCAAGCAGTACATGGAGCGGCAGAATTACCCGGACCTCTTCATCGTCCACCCCAGGGCCGAAGCCATCGAAGGCGTGCCCTGCTTCAGGAGCCTTAAAGACGTGCCCGGTAACGCCAACGGGACTGACCGGATCGACCTGGCGGTCATCGTCCTTCCCGTGCAGGAAGTGATGCCCGTGGTCAGGGCATGCATCGCCCGCAACGTCCGCGGGATCCTGATCGAATCGGGCAATCTCTCCAACGACGACGGGGAAGCGGCCGCCTTCGCGAAGGAGATCCTGTCGATGATACGGGGAAGGGATATCCGCGTCGTGGGGCCCAATTCGATCGGCTTCAACGTGCCTGACCTGCGCTACTGCACTCCCATCAAGCACTACAGCGAGTTCCTTGAGACCCGGGAGCGCAACGTGTCCATCGTGGGACAGTCGGGGCTATTCGTGACCGGTTTCGTGGAATGGTTTTTCGATACCACCGGCCATGGACAGCCCTTCGGGGTTTCGAACATCGCCGCCATCGGGAACAAGCTGGACGTGAACGAGTGCGATCTCCTGGAGTATTACCTCCATGACGAAAGGACCCATGCCATCGGCATGTACCTTGAGGACATCCGGGACGGCAACCGTTTCATGTCCCTCCTCAAGGAGAACCGTGAGCGCCTGCGCAAGCCGGTTGTCGTCCTCAAGGCCGGGAAGAGCGAGAAGGGGAAGCGGGCCGTCTCATCCCACACCGGATCGATGGCGGGCAGCTATACTGCCGTCGAGGCCGTTGCGAAGCAGTTCGGCATGATACTGGTGGAAACCTATGACGAGCTGTTTGAGATGCTCTCCATCGTATGCCAGTATCCGGTCATACTATCCAACCGGGTCGGCGTGATATCGGTCTCGGGATCGGGATGCGTCCTTTCATCCGATTTCGCGGAAAAATTCGGCATGGAGCTCCCGGAACTGGACGATGCGACCCTCGCGAGGCTCAGGCCCCTGTTCCCGGACTGGGCGCCCATCCACAATCCCATCGACACCTGGGCATCCGTGGAGAAGATCGGACCCCGGGAAAGCTTCAACCGGATCCTTGAGATCTATCTCGAATCGGGCCTTTTCGACTCCATCGTTCTCATGACGATCAGCTCCCCCTTTGCCGCCTTTGACTGGAAATACCTGGGCGAGATGCAGAGGAAATATCACGATACGCCGCTGGTTGTCCATTTCTTCGGGGGCCAGTCCATCCTCGAGCATACGGCCCTGGCCAAGGAGTACCGGATCCCGGTAATCGGAAGCTTTGACCGAATATTCAAGCTCCTGGAACTGGCCTGGGATTTTTCCAGAAGGATGTCCCATGTCCATTCGGGATCCTGATCGAAGTTTTCATCCGCCGGATCCGCGTCATCCCCGCTTTATCTCTTGACATGCCGGTTATGATGCCGGATGATTTATTCGACGAAGACAGGGCGCAAGCATGAAACGACAGGACGCACGACACCTCGACAGGCTCAGGGAGCAATATCCGGAGAAATTCGCGCCGCTGGACGATATCTTCGGTCTGATCCATCGCGGCACCAGCATATTCATCGGCTCTTCCTGCGGAGAGCCGCAGTTTCTTATCCAATCCCTCGTCGACCATGTCGAATCCAAAACTCATCGTATTTACGGGTCACGGGTGATCCACGTCTGGACCCTGGGGGTGGCCCCCTACGCCCAGAAGAAGTTCGAGGAAAATTTCAGGCACAATTCCTTTTTCATAAGCGACAGCTCCCGCGATGTCATCAACCGGGGCCTCGGCGACTACACGCCGGCGCACCTGTCGGACATTCCCCGGCTGTTCCGCCAGGGGAAGCTGCAGGTGGACGTGGCCCTCGTCCAGGTCTCCCTTCCCGATGAAAACGGCGACATGAGCCTCGGCGTCAGCGTGGACATCGTCAGGGCCGCCGTCGCCCATGCGAAGATCACCGTGGCCCAGGTCAATTCCTTAATGCCCTACGTGTTCGGCGAATCCCTGGTAAGCGCGGCGGATATCGATTACCTGGTCCCCCATGACGAACAGCTCCTCGAATACCGCCTGGACCCGCCGGACGAGACTGCGCGCGAGATCGGCCGGTACGTGGCCCGCATTGTCAGGGACGGGGACACCCTCCAGGTCGGTTACGGGGCGATCCCCAACGCGATCCTTTCCAGCCTCGGCAGCAAAAGGGACCTGGGCATCCATACCGAGCTCCTCACGGACGGCGTCGTGGACCTGATCCGCAGCGGGGCCGTGACCAACGCGAAAAAAAGCCTCGACCGGGGCAAAACAGTCGCCTCCTTCTGCATGGGCACGGAGGACACCTACGCCTTCCTGGACAACAATCCCGCGGTCGAGTTCAGGCCGATTGATTACACCAACAGCCCCTTCGTGATCAGCCGGCAGGATTCCATGACGGCCATCAACACTTCCCTGCAGATCGACCTCTGCGGTCAGTCCACGGCGGAATCCCTGGGGACGACCCTCTACAGCGGCGTCGGGGGCCAGGCGGATTTCATGCGCGGCGCCGCCCTGTCGGCGGGAGGGAAGACCATCCTTACCATGCGCTCCACCTCCAATGACGGCAAACGGTCGCGCATCGTGCCGGTGCTCGACAGCGGGGCGAGCACCACCCTGACGCGGGCGGACGTGCAGTATGTCGTTACGGAGCACGGCATCGCCTACCTTCACGGGAAAAACATCCGCGACCGCGCCCTGTCGCTTATCACCATCGCCCATCCGAAGTTCAGGGAATGGCTCCTGGTGGAGGCGAAAAAGATCGGCCTTGTGCCGAAGGAGCTGGAGTCGATCGACGGCGCACTGAGCGAGTACCCGGCCCATCTCGAGACATACCGCAAGACGGGAGACGGCCTGCTGTTTCTTCTGCGGCCGGTCAAGGTGAGCGACGTGGAAAACCTGAGGCTCTTCTTCCATTCACTGTCCGACCAGAGCCTGTACACGAGGTTCTTTTCCAACGTGGAGTTCGTGCCGCAGAAAACCATACGGAGGTTCACCATTATCGATTACTCCAGGGAGATGACGATCCTGGCCGTGGTGGAGGAGGAAGGCCTGGAAACGGTCATCGGCATCGGGCAATATGTCGTGGAGAAGGGGAAGCTCGCCGCCAAGATTTCATTGCTGGTGCGGGACGATTACCAGAACCGGGGCATCGGCAGTATTTTGATGGATTACATATTCGCCGCCGCCCAGCGGGAAGGGATACTGGAAATGTCGGCGACAGTGCTGAAGGAAAACGCGAAAATGCTGCACCTTTTTTACAAGACGGGTCTCCAGGTTGCAGCCGCCGAAGCCACGGACACGGTGAGGCTCACCATGCCCCTGGCTTAATTAATAATTGACGGGCATGTCCCCTCGTTTTTCATGACAATGATAAGCGCGGTGGGTTTATCAGCGAGTAGGCGACAGGGATGTCGCCGTTCCCGCCGAGTCCACACGGACGTTATACGAGGCGGGCGAGCGATAAACCTCCGCGCATTCACGGCGAATTATTTATGAACTTCATTAAAAACATATTCAGGCGAAAAACGATCGGCGACATGCTCGCCGGCGTTTCCCAGGACGGGCAGGGCCTCCGGCGCGTACTGACTGCCCGGGACCTGGTGCTCCTGGGGATCGGCGGGATCATAGGCGCAGGGATCTTCGCCACCGTGGGCACGGCGACGGTGGGAGATACGGTGCGCCCCGGTGCGGGGCCCGCCATCATCATATCCTTTATAATAACCGGTGTCGCCTGCGGATTCACGGCTCTCTGTTACGCGGAGCTCTCGTCGATGGTGCCGGTTTCGGGCTCCGCCTACACCTATGTCTACCTGACCATGGGGGAATTCATAGCGTGGATCATCGGCTGGGACCTGATGCTGGAATATGCCATAGGGAATGTCGCCATCGCCATTTCCTGGGCCGGCTATTTCAAGGAGCTCCTGCGCGGCTTCGGCATCACCATCCCCGCATGGCTGGTCACCGACTTCCGGAGCGCGCTCCATGGCGACACGATATACAACGCGGCGCAGCTGCTGATGAGCGGAGCTTCCATCGACCATATCGCGACATTTAACAACGCCGGCGCCTATATCGCGGAGCAGGTCGCAGGCGGATCCACCCTTGAGAAGATAGCACTCGGTTTCAAGAACGCCCATGATGCCATCGCATTGTCCCCGAAGCTTTTCGGCATGCCGATCGTATTCAACCTTCCCGCTGTCTGCATAGTCGCCCTGGTGACGACCGTGCTCTACCGCGGGATACGGGAATCGGCCCGGTTCAACACCATCATGGTTATTCTGAAGCTCATGGTCCTGGCGTTTTTTGTCCTGGTCGGGTGCTTTTACGTAAAGCCGGACAACTGGACCCCCTTCATGCCCAACGGCTGGAGCGGCATCCAGGCAGGCGCCGCCATCGTCTTTTTCGCCTACCTGGGGTTTGACGCGGTATCGACCGTGGCGGAGGAGACCGTCAATCCGCGCCGTGATCTTCCCATCGGCATTATCGGATCACTGGTCATTTGCACGGTCATATACGTAGTGGTTGCGGCGGTCCTGACCGGCATGATTCCCCTGACGGCCTTCAACCAGTCAAACAAGGCGGAGCCCCTGACCGTTGCCATGAGCTTTCACCGCCTGGACTGGGCGGCCGGCTTCATAGCCCTCGGCTCCGTGGTGGCCCATACGGCCGTGCTCATAGTGCAGCAGACGGGCCAGACGCGTATCTTCTATTCCATGGGCCGCGACGGCCTACTGCCGCGGTCCTTCGCCAAGGTCCACCCCCGCTTCAGGACGCCCCATGTCAACATTTTGGTCACGGGCGTTTTCGTGGGATTTTTCGCCGCTTTCACGAGCATCGACGAGATGGTTGACCTGACCAACGTGGGGACCCTCTTTGCCTTCATGCTGGTCTGCATCGGCGTCATCATACTGCGGAAGATAGAACCGGACCGGGAACGGGGCTTCAGGGTGCCCTTCGTCCTCGGGGTGGCCCTTGCCGGAATCGTCATGTGCGTGTACCTGATGGCGGGTCTGCCGGCGGTGACGTTTATCCGGTTCTTCATCTGGCTCGCCGTCGGCTCGGTCTTTTATTTCTCCTATGGATACTGGAACAGCAGGAGAAGGCAGGGGAAGGTTGTTATGCCGCCTGACGAACTGTCTGATCATTAGCAGCTCGCAGTCATTTCGGCAAATCCCGGGTTTGATTGAAATCTTGACAGGATGTCGATAATCCAGGATATCCCGGACTGACATGGGCGGTACTAAATGAAATCCATGGACGAGCATCATCTCTTGTAGCCGAGGTTAGGATAAACAATGCGGTACGAAGGAAATATTTTCAGGCCCTTCAGCGAGGCCAACAGCTACCTGCTCCAGTGCACGGTCGGGTGCTCCCACAACAAGTGCACCTTCTGCGGGATGTACAAGGACAAGAAGTTCCGCATACGCGCCCTTGATGAGATCAGGGAGGACATACGCATGGCCTCCGAGGCCTACGGAGACGTTGAAAAGGTTTTCCTCTGCGACGGTGATGCCATAGAAATCGAAACCGGGATCCTTCTTGAAATAATTGCCGATCTTAAAAAAGCGTTTCCATCCCTGCGCCATATCGGCACCTACGTCGGACCTGCCAGCACACTGCGCAAAAGCATGGACGAGCTCCGGTCCCTCAGGGCGGCTGGCCTGACCAAGGCGTACCTCGGCGTCGAGACCGGCGATGAAAGGCTTTTAAGGGAGGTTCACAAGGGTGTGACCTATGACGAGATGCTCCGGGCCGGGAGGAACCTCATCGAGGCGGGCATTAACCTTTCATCGATGATACTCCTGGGCCTGGCGGGGAGGGGGGCCCGGTCGGAAGAGCACGCCCTGGCCACGGCTAAAATCACCAATGAGATGGCGCCGCAGTATCTCGCAGCCCTGACGGTGACGCCGGTACCCGGGACCGGGCTCTATTCGAAGATGCAGCGGGGCGAGTTCCAGCTCCTTGACCCCTTTGAAACCCTGGAGGAGATGAAGCTCCTCTTCGAGAACCTCACGGTGGATAATATGAAGTTCGTCGGTATCCACGCCTCCAACTACCTGCCCATCAACGGCACCCTCCAGAAGGACAAGGCCCGCATGGTGGAGACGATCAATTCGGTGCTGGCGTCCCGGGACCGGTCGGCGATACGGCCGGATTCGATGCGGGGATTGTAAGCCCCCCGACCCCCGCAAGGGGCGTGAACATATTGTAATTTTACTTGTTATTTTGAACCAAGTGAGTAATAATTAGTTGAATATTCGGTATAAAGATTCCTCCTCGTTTCAACCAGTTGTCATATAAACTATATTACTTCCAATGTGCCCCCTCCGGGGGACAGGGGGGACGTGACTCATGCCGGTTGACTCATCTTGCTATAGGTAATCGATGGAAATCGTGCAGAGTTTGCAGTCGATTTGGACTCGAGATCGCGTGTTTAAAAAAAATAATGAAACTATTGACATCATGGCGCATCATAAGGATTTATGTTAGTGATGAAACTGTATAATGAAAAATGCTCCTCTTTGGGAGGGATTGGATGAAGGTGCTCGGCTCCCGGGAACTGCTGGCTGATGTGCTCGCGAAGGAGCTCTGCATCGGCTGCGGCGCCTGTGTTTCCCTCTGCCCCTATTTCAGGTCATATAACGGCAAAACCGCCATGCTGTTTCCCTGCACCCAGGAGCAGGGCCGATGTTTCGCCTATTGCCCTAAGGTCGAAGTGGACCTCGACGAGGTATCGGGAAAGATCTTCGGCGCACCCTATTCCATGGAGCCCCTGGGCCGATCCCTATCGGTCATGATGTCCCGGGCAGGGAAAAAGGCCGCGGGTGACAATTGCCAGTCCGGCGGAACCGTGACGGCCCTCATGACCTATGCCCTGTCGAATAAGCTGTGCGACGCGGCAGTACTTACCGGCCGCGAGGGCCTCAATGCCGTTCCCGCCATCGTGACGGACCCCGGCGAAGTGAAAAACTACGCTTCCTCAAAGTACACATCCGCCCCGACCCTGGAGGCATTCAACAGGGCGGTCGAAAGGGGATTTACCCGCATCGGCGTTGTGGCCACGCCGTGCCAGGTCCTGGCCCTGGCCCAGATGCGGTCGAACCCGCTGGCAAAAAAGGATTTTACCGATCCAACATCACTGGTTGTGGGGCTCTTCTGCACCTGGTCCCTCGATTACCGGGCATTCCGGCGCCTGTTAGAAGGGCGTGTTGACATCAAGGATATAAAGAAGTTCGATATACCGCCGCCTCCCGCCGAGGTCATGGAGATTTATACTGACAGGGGGACCGTCGAGATACCCCTGGCCGAAGTCCGTTCCACGGTTCCCAATTCCTGCGACTACTGCTTTGACATGACATCTGAATTCGCCGATGTTTCCGTCGGCGTCGTCGAGGGCCGGAGCGGCATGAACACCATCGTCGTGAGGACGGAGCGGGGCCGGGCGGCCGTCGACGCGGCAGTGAAGGCGGGTTTTCTCGAACTTGAGGATATGCCCGCGGACAACCTGGCGCGTCTCAGGACGGCGGCCGGGAACAAGAAGAAGCGCGCCCTGAAAAAGGCGGCGGGCGAGGGAATCATCAATACGGCGGACGGCCGCCGGTCCCTCATACGGCTCGAGCCGAAGAATCTCGCGGGCATATAAAGGGAGGATGAATACCTGACATGTCATACCTGTTCGACACCAATGAAGGCGCCCGCTATTTAATGATGGGCAATGATGCCATCGTGCGCGGCGCCCTGGAGGCCAATGTCAATGTCGCCAGCGCCTATCCCGGCACCCCGTCGTCTGAAATAATCGAAAACCTGTCAAAGGCTTCGCAGAAGCGGAACATATACGTCGAGTGGTCGGTCAATGAGAAGGTGGCCCTCGAGGTGGCCTTTGCGGCCTCCATCGCCGGTCTCAGGTCGATATGCGCCATGAAGCAGAACGGCGTCAATGTGGCGTCGGATTTTCTCCTCCACGTGGCCCTTTCCGGAACCCGGGGAGGAATTGTGCTCCTCCACTGCGATGACCCCGGGGCGCTCTCCAGCATCAACGAGGGGGAATCGCGCCATTTTGCCCGCATGATCGAGCTGCCCCTCCTCGAGCCGGGCGATTTCCAGGAGGCCAGGGAAATGACCAGGTGGGCCTTCGAGCTCTCCGAGGAGCTGCGCTCCATCGTCATCATGCGAAGCGTAACGCGCCTTTCCCACGCCAGCGGCAATGTCACCCTTGGCAGGCTCGGCACGCCGGATGGGAAGGCCCGGTTCAAGTATGAGGCGGTGCCCGGCGACCCTGACTCGGGCCCGGTCATAACCATGCCGGTGCCGCCGCACCACGCTCTGCTCCAGGAAAAGCTGAAAAAAGCCATTGCCATCTTCGAGAAGTCTCCCTTCAACACCTATACCGGACCGGAGAAGCCGGAGCTTCTCATCATCACCTGCAGCGCCTGCAATCTCTACAGCAGGGAAGCGGTGCACCTGCTCAACGCACAGGACAGGGTGGGAATACTGAAAATCGGCACCACCTGGCCCCTGCCGCCGAAGCTGGTGGCCCGCCACCTCGCCATGACGGACAGGGTCCTGTTTGTAGAAGAGGTACTGCCGTTCCTGGAAGAGAACGTGAAGGTGATAGCCGCGGAAACAGCGTCCGAGGTGGGTATCAAGAAATTTTACGGCAAGAATGACGGCACCATGCCCACGATCAACGAAATGAACCCCGACATCGTGGTCGACGCGGTCAAAAAGATCCTCGGCGTCGAATATACCGCCATGGATGAAGGATACGCGAAGCACGCGAAGGAGCACCTCGCCGCCCTTGCGCCGGTGCGGGACCTGACCTTCTGCCCCGGCTGTCCGCACCGGGCCTCCTTCTGGAACCTGCACAACGCCCTCGCCATGGACAACCGCCGGGGCTTCGTGTGCGGCGACATCGGGTGCTACACCCTGGGGTTCCTTCCCTGCGGGTTCAGCACCATGAAGACGTCCCACTCCATGGGCTCCGGCATCGGCATCGCCAGCGGCTTCGGCAAGCTCACGCAGTTCGGCATGGACCAGCCGATCCTGGCCGTGTGCGGGGATTCCACGTTTTTCCATGCCGCCATACCGGCCCTGGTCAACGCCATACATAATAAATCGGACGTGATATTCGTGCTCCTGGACAACAGCGGAACCGCCATGACGGGGTTTCAGCCCCACCCGGGAACCCCCCTTGACGCAAAGGGAGGGCCGCTTCCGACCATAGACCCCGCTGATATTTGCCGCTCCCTGGGGGCGACGGTGGAATACGCCGATCCCTTCGACACCGATGAGACGCAGAAAAAGCTCCTGGCCCTGATGCAGGAAAAGGGAGCGCGGGTGCTCATCATGAAACAGATGTGCGCACTGTCCCCGGAAAAGAAAGGAAAGAAGATGTTCGAGGTGCGCGTCGACCAGGAGCTCTGCAGGGGGGATACCTGCGGGTGCAGCCGCCTCTGCACCAGGATATTCCGCTGTCCGGGCCTGGTCTGGGACAGCAATCGCCAGGCAGCGGTCATCGACGAGGTCATCTGCGCCGGCTGCGGCGTGTGCGTAAGCATCTGCCCGTCAGGAGCGATTAAGAAGACGGAGGCGGGCCGATGAATGCGGGGAACCTGATCCATGATCCCTATAACGCGATAATCACCGGCGTCGGCGGCCAGGGGAACGTGATGGCTTCCCGCATCCTGGGGAATATCCTTTCACGGAAGGGTTACTTTGTGACCATCGGGGAGACTTTCGGCGTGTCCCAGCGCGGAGGCTCCGTCATGAGCCACCTGCGCATATCGAAAAAATCGGTTTGGAGCCCCCAGATACCCCGGGGCCAGGCACATATCGTGGTGGCCCTCGAGCCGACCGAGGCGATTAGGGTGATCGCAGCCTACGGGAACCCGGCAGTCAGGGTGCTCAGCAACACCAGGCCGATCCATCCGGTAGGCGTCATAGCCGGCGAGTTGAAATATCCCTCCCTTGATGAGATCCGCGCTTCCCTTGGCGAGCTCGCCGCTGAGGTGGCATTGATCGACGCAACCGGCGAGGCCATGAAACTCGGTCAGGCCATTCTGGGGAACGTGATCATGATGGGCGCCGTTGCCGGCGCCGGCGTACTCCCCTTTAATGCTGAAGATTTCCGGGAAGTCATCTCCGAGACCATGTCCGCGGACAAGGTCGATGTTAACATGAAAGCGTTCAGCAAGGGCGAGGAGATGATCAAGGGCTGCGCAGTAATTTGACCTCACCCCCTTGGTCCCCCTCTCCCCCGGGGAGAGGGGGAAGATAAAGAGAATTATTCTACTCGGAGCCCTCTCCTGAAGGAGAGGGCGCGCCGGAGGCGAGGTGAGGTCTGTTAACCTCATTTTATTCAAAAAAAAGCTTGCCTTTAAACCCCCTGCCGATAAAAAGCCCTAACCGCTTAACCGGCGCACGATCATGCACCCGCGGCTGCATGATCATCCGGAATCGAGCGTATTACTTCAGCAGATGGATCTCAGATGGAAAACATACGTAATATCGCAATCATAGCCCATGTCGACCACGGGAAGACTACCCTGGTGGACGAAATGCTCAAGCAGTCAGGGACCTTCCGTTCCAATGAACGGGTTGAGGAAAGGGTCATGGACTCCAACGACCTTGAGAAAGAGCGGGGCATCACCATATTCTCCAAGAACGCTTCTTTTTTCTACAAGGACTACAAGATAAATATTGTCGACACACCGGGCCATGCCGATTTCGGCGGCGAGGTCCAGCGGGTCCTCGACATGGTAGACTCCGTTCTGCTGGTCGTGGACGCCTTCGAGGGGACCATGCCCCAGACAAAGTACGTGCTGAAAAAATCCCTTGAAGTCGGCCATCGGCCCATCGTGGTCGTGAACAAGATCGACAGGCCCAACTGCAGGCCGGAACAGGTGGTTGACATGATCTTCGACCTGTTCATCGAGCTCAACGCCACGGACGAGCAGCTTGATTTCCCGGTCATCTTCGCTTCGGCAAAGAACGGCGATTCGCACTACAAGCTCTACGACGAGCATGACAACATGGTGCCTCTGTTTGAAACCATCATAAAACACGTGAAGGCGCCGGGCGGGGACCCGGCCCTGGATTCTCAGTTCCTCATTTCCGCCGTTGAATACGACAACTACATCGGGAAGATCGGGACCGGCAAGATCCACAACGGTGTCATCAGGGCAGGAGATGAGATGACCCTCCTGAAACAGAAGGGCGGCGAGCCCATAAAAGGGAGAATCACGAAGCTCTTTGAGTTCAGGGGCCTGAAAAAGTCAGAAATCCAGGAAGCCAGCGCCGGGGACGTCGTGGCCATCGCCGGGTTCGATAAGATCGACCTGGGCGACACCATTGCCGGCGGTGAGGAGCCGAAGGCCCTTCCTTCAATAAAAATCGATGACCCCACCATCGCTATAACCTTCCAGATCAATGATTCCCCCTTTCTGGGGAAAGAGGGTAAATATGTAACCTCGCGCCACATCTGGGAGCGCCTGGAAAAAGAGCTCGAGACAAACGTCAGCCTTGTCATAGAGCGGTCGGAGAACAAGGATTCCTTCACCGTGAAGGGGAGAGGCGAGCTCCAGCTGTCGATACTCATAGAAAACATGCGGCGGGAAGGGTACGAGTTCCAGGTTTCCCGGCCCCAGGTCATTTACAAGGAAATCAACGGCGAAACTTACGAGCCGATGGAGCTGGCAATCATCGACGTGGGGGACGAATTCTCCGGTGTGGTGATCGAGAAGCTGGGCAAGCGGCGCGGCGAGCTTGTCAGCATGAACCAGGGGGTCGACGGCTACACCCGCCTGGAGCTCAAAGTGCCCTCGCGGGGTCTCATCGGCTTCAGGGGCGAGTTCCTGACCGATACCCGCGGCACCGGCATCCTCAACCATGTCTTCGACGGTTACGCGCCCTACAAGGGGTCGATACCGTCACGGAACCGCGGCGTGCTGATCGCCATGGAGGACGGCATATCCAACGCCTATGCCCTTGACAACCTCCAGGATCGGGGCACCCTCTTTATAGGCTCCGGCGTTCCCGTTTATGAGGGAATGATAATCGGCGAGAACAGCAGGGAAAACGACATGGAAGTCAATCCCTGCAAGACGAAAAAGCTCACCAACATGCGCGCATCAGGATCGGACGAGGCCATCCGCATCACTCCGCCGCGGCTTTTTTCCCTGGAACAGTCGATAGAATACATCGATGACGACGAGCTTCTTGAAATAACGCCCAAGAGCGTGAGGATGCGGAAGCGCATTCTCAAGGCCCTTGACCGGAAGCGGTCAGATAAATACAAGATCTACGATGACCGCAAGAGGGCTTGAGCAACGGCCCTCTTTCTTTAAAACGGCACTATACGCTGAAAAATTATTGACACCCGCCTGAATAAGATCAGACTATTTCCCGTTTCAAGGTATATGGTTCATTCGCGATTCGTTTAGCGAGGGATCATCTTCTCCATTATATGTATTTTGGATTTGAAGCGATTATGGAGCGGAGCTTTGTGGGGTCCGCCGTTTCTATAATTACGTGCAGGAAATTTTTAGATCGGCGCCATGGTAAAATCCAAAAAATATTTCATAAAATAGCAAATTCCTCAGTATATTATATAGTGGAATCGGAAGAGACATGAGCCATAACAGACCAATATCGTACATCGCGGCGGTTTTTGCCTTATCCTGTTCGTTCGTCCTGCTCGCGCAGCCGGGGCAATACACCTGGCAGAAGATCTTCGGGCTGGAGGAACATGCCGGGGGTAAGACAGAGGATATTCCATCCCAGATATGCAACACCAGGGACGGCGGTTTCGTCATTGCCGGCATGAGCAAGGGTGAAAACGAGGAGGTCGCCAGCGGGATGTATGTCGCGAAGCTCGATAAGGCGGGGAAAGTCCTCTGGATTAAATATCCTGCAAGCGATAGCAATTATTTTGCAAACCCCAATGTTTTCACCGCAACTGCTGATGGCGGCTTTCTTTTCGGAGGCAGGAAGTATTTTTCCATCGGTCTGACGAAGATAAACGAGCACGGCGAGGTCGTATGGGACAGGAAATATGAACTCGAAAATGTAAAAAGCATCCTGTTCCTCGCCGAAATGAAGGACGGCGCCATCAGCGCCATTCTGTACGGCCGTGGCGGCGCCAAGGCCGTATTGCTGAAAGTGGATAAAAACGGGAGAGTCCTATCCTTCAAAAAACTTTCCAGTGACGTTGACGGCTTCCAGAACGGCAGCATGTCATACACGAAGGACGGATTTTTCATCATGGCCGGCACGAAATTCATCAACGGCTACAATTCGGTCAATACCTACATCCAGGACCTGCGGCTCATGAAGCTCGACGGCGAGGGCACGGTCATGTGGGATAAAAGCTTCGGCGGCGTAAAGCAGGATTTCGGCCGCCATGCCTCCGGAACGGCTGACGGCGGCTTTATCGCCGCGGGCTGTTCATCTTCCTTTAATAACAGGAACGAATGGGATTTTTACATTGTCCGCGTCGACGCGAACGGGAACCGGCAGTGGGAAAAAAACTACGGCGGCATCGACACAAACTATATCCGCGCCTGCAACGAGACGGCTGACGGCGGCTACATCTGCGGCGGGACGCGCATCGGGAAAGGCGGAAGCCAGTATCTTATCATGAAGCTCGACAGCAGGGGCAATAAACAATGGGAAAGGCTCTACGGCGAAGGGAAGCTGAACCTCATGATGAACGGATTCACCGTAGCCGCAGACGGCGGCTATGCCTTTGTCGGCCAGCTGGAAACCCCGCCGGCATCCTGGATCGACATGTACGCGGTCAAGACTGACGATAAGGGTAACACAGGGCCATTCCTTAAAAATTAAAAAGCGGGGTCACGTGACCCCGCCAGCTAAATAAAATTACGCACGCTCTTTCGTTGCCCCGCCTTCTCGATTAATACCCCCGTTTTTCCCCGCAGGAATGTATTGACAAAATAAACTTGCCGGGTTGTTATTGTTCAATTTTTTCCTGAACTGAGAGGGGGGGAACCATGAAGATTTCTGACGTTTCGGCGATCGTTACGGGCGGAGCGTCGGGCCTGGGCGAAGCCGTGGTCCGCGGCATTATATCGAAAGGCGGCAAGGCTGCCATCCTGGACCTGGCCGAGGATAAGGGAAACAAGCTGGCGGCCGAGCTGGGCGGGGCCGCTCTCTATTGCAAGACCGATGTTTCCAGCGAAAGTGATGTTACTGCCGCAATTGACCAGGCGGTCAAGAAATTCGGATCGATCAACGTGGCCGTTAACTCGGCAGGCATCGCGACAGCCGGCAGGACCGTCAGCAAAAAGGGACCGGCTGACCTCAAGCTCTTTGAGCTCGCCGTCAAAGTAAATCTCATAGGAACTTTTAACGTCATACGCCTCGCCGCGATGAAAATGTCCGAGAACGCTCCCAACGGCGAAGCCGAGCGCGGCGTCATCGTCAACACGGCCTCCGTCGCCGCATTTGACGGGCAGATAGGGCAGGCCGGTTATGCCGCGTCCAAGAGCGGCGTCGTGGGAATGACCCTCCCCATCGCACGGGACCTCTCTTCCTACGGCATACGGGTCGTCACCATCGCCCCGGGTATTTTCGATACCCCCATGATGGCGTCCTTCACGGACGAGGTGAGAGCATCCCTTGCGCAGAGCGTGCCCTTTCCGCAAAGGCTTGGACGGCCTGAAGAATTCGCGGCCATGGTGATGCACGTGATCGAAAATTCCATGCTGAACGGCGAAACCATTCGGCTTGACGGCGCATTGCGCATGGCGCCGAAATAAATACTTTGATGTTCCCCTCCCTTGATGGGAGGGCACGGGGAGGGTGATACTGTTATTGGCCTATCACCCCATCCTCGATCCTCCCCCATCAAGGGGGAGGAGGTGTTTGTATTAGCGGCATTATGAATCTACAGGGGGAAAGAATTGAAAGAAGTTGTCATAGTAAGCGGATGCCGGACGGCCCAGGGAAGCTTCAACGGCTCCCTGGCCGGTGTTGGGGCTGTCAAGCTTGGCGCCATTGTTATTGAAGAAGCCATCAAGCGGGCGGGAATATCCAAGGAAGTCATCGATGAGGCTATCATGGGGATGGTTCTTCCCTGCGGTTACGGGCAGAATCCCTGCAAGCAGGCGGTGATACAGGCCGGCCTTCCCTGGCATGTCGGCGGCATTACAGTCAACAAGGTCTGCGGCTCCGGGCTGAAGGCCGTCATGCTGGGCGCCCAGGCAATAGCCGTCGGCGACGCTGATATAGTCGTTGCCGGAGGAATGGAGAACATGTCCATGGCCCCGTACTATCTTGACAAGGCACGCTTCGGATACCGCATGAACGCCGGCAGGATCGAGGACCACATGGTCCACGACGGCCTTTGGGACGTCGTCAACGATTTTCACATGGGCATATCCAACGAGCTCTGCTCGGAAAAATACAATATATCCCGGGAAGACCAGGACATGCATGCCGCGGAATCATACCGCCGTGCGCTGGACGCTATCAAGGCGGGCAGGTTTAAGGACGAGATCGTGCCGGTTGCCGTACCGAAGCGTAAGGGAGAAACGGCAATCTTCGACACCGACGAATGCCCCCGGGAGACCTCCTATGAGGAGCTCTCCAAGATGAAGGCGGCATTCAAGGCCGGGGGCCTGACAACGGCGGGCAATGCATCGGTCATCAGCGACGGGGCCGCGGCGGTAGTATTGATGTCCCGGGAGAAGGCCAAGGAGCTGGGCTGCCGGGTCAGGGCCACCATCGGCGCCCAGGCGTCCATGGGGATCGACATGAAATATGTTCTTGTCGCCCCGATCTGGGCGATACCCAAGTGCCTGAAAAAGGAAGGGATTTCAATAGAGGATGTTGACCTCTTTGAAATCAACGAGGCCTTCAGCGGCGCCTACGTGGCGGTGTTGCGGGAGCTCAAGATTGATAGGGCGAAGGCAAATGTCAACGGCGGCGGCATTGCCTTGGGTCACCCCATCGGCGCCAGCGGGTGCCGCGTACTCGTATCGCTGATCCATGAGATGGAACGCCGCGACAATCATATCGGGTGCGCATCTCTCTGCCTGGGCGGCGGCGAGGCGGTCGCAATGGTTATTCGGAGGTAGGGTTACATGCCCTGTTCGGTTTCACGGGCGATGACCATCCGCTGGACCTCGGAGGTCCCCTCGTAGATGGTCGTTACCCGCGCGTCGCGGTAGAGCCGTTCTATCTTGTTGTCCCTGATGTATCCGTATCCGCCGAAGACCTGCAGGGCCTTGTAGGCGCACCGGTTGAGGGTCTCCGTCGCGTAAAGCTTGGCAATGGAAGCTTCCCTGGTAAAAGGAAGCTTTTTGTCTTTAAGTGAAGCGGCGCTCCAGGTGAGCAGGGCCGAGGCCTCGCGGCCGACATCTATGTCCGCGATCATGTTCTGTATCGACTGGTGCTTGATGATGGCCTTGCCGAACTGCCTGCGCTCGGCGGCATAGGACAATGCCTCATGAAGGCAGGCGGCGATCATGCCGGAGGCCTGGGAAGCGATGCCAATCCTCCCGCTGTCCAGGGCGTTCAGGGCGATCTCCAGTCCCATCCCCGGTTTTCCCAGGAGGTTCTTTTCCGGCACCTCGCAATCCTCCATGAACACGCTCACGGTATTGGATGCGCTGAGTCCCATTTTTTTCTCGTCCTTGCCGATAACGAGGCCCTTTGTTCCCGCCGGCACCAGGAAGGCCGTAAGCCCGTTCTTACCCGGTGATGTACGGGCCATGAGAATGAAAATGCCGGCGTACCTGCCGTTGGTTATGAACTGCTTTGTCCCGTTTATTATGTACGACTTTCCTTTTTTCACGGCAGAGGTGGCGAGGGAAGAGGGGTCTGATCCAGCCTCCGGCTCGGTGAGGGCGAAGGCGCCGACGTGCTCCCCCGACGCCAGCGGCACGAGGAATTTTCTCTTCTGTTCGTCGGTGCCGAACCTGAGGATCGGTTCGGTGGAAAGGTTGGTGACGCTCAGGGTCACCGCGACGGATGCGCAGGAAAAGGCGATCTCCTGAAGGGCGAGACTGTAGCTGACGGCGCCGGCCGCGGAACCGCCATAGCTCTCCGGGACCATCATGCCGAAGAGACCCAGTCCGCCGAGCCGGCGGATTATCTTTTCCGGGTATTCGCCGCGGCTGTTGTACTCCTGCGCGTATGGCTCGATCTCGCTTCGTGCGAAATCTCGCATCATGTCGCGGATCATCATCTGTTCGTCGGTCAGCTGAAGGTTCATCGCGGTTTCCTAGGGCGTATAGATGGTGACGATCAGAACGGTCACGCTGCTGCCCGGATTTTTAAGCGTGTGCCGTATGCCTGAATTGAAATGAAGAGACTGGTCTTTTTTCAGGCGGTGCTTTTTCTGCCCCACCTGTATGATAACCTCGCCCTTCAGCGCATACACGAATTCCTCGCCCTCATGCTGGTACCTGACGCCCGGGTGCTCGGATTGGGGCGGAATAACAACCCTGAAGGCGCGGAGATGGTCTTTCTTGGCCTGGGGCGTGAGGACCTCGTACTGGTAGGCTTCCTCTCTTTTCTTGAAGTCCTGTATCCTCTGTTTTTCCAGTTCTTTTTCCCTCGATTTTCCCTGCTTCAGAAGCTCACCAGGGTCAATGGTCAGGGCCCGGGCGATCTTCAGGAGGTCGCCCACGGGGGCGAAGCCGCTTCCTTTTTCAATTTCGGCAAGGTGGGAAACCGAGAGCCCCGTCATGTCCGACAGTTCCTCGATGGTTACCCTCCGCCTGGTGCGCATTGATTGTATTTTTGCCCCGGTGGGATTGGCGCTGTTGAGTGATTCTTTTTTCCCCATGAAGGCCTCGCCTGTTTGATGGTGTTCTACATGGCTCCGAATATGAATCCGGCGTTGCCGTATCCCTCGTAATTGAACCCGGCGTTCCTGAGATAGTATAAGCCGCAGCGGAAGCCGCCTTCAACCGTCAGGGCCGCGTTTTCCCCAAGGCGGATGTTGATCCCCATGGCCAGGCCGATAGGGATGAAGATGCCGAATTTTCTCTTCCAGACGTGGTCGACATAGAGATAATAGAGCCCGCCGAGCTGGGTGACCGGCGAAGAAGCCATCGACAGGAGGACAAGGTGATATGTGAACTTGTCCTCCGGCCATTCATTGTTGCGGCTGGTTGCGGCCTGGCCGGTCAGGAGCTGGATCCCTATGAGGGGCCCCATCCAGAAGCGGACGGCCTCCGATTCGGCCAGACGGAAGGCGAAGACATTGTCGATCTTGGCCCGCATGAACCGGGTGAACTGATACCTTCCCCCGGAGAGTGTGGAGCCTTCCAGGCCGAAGTGCAGGCGGTTATGGTAGGAGCCGGAATCGCTTCCCGATTCCAGCAGCAGCCCTCCGCCGTACAGGGAGTTATTGGTCGAGTAAATGACGCGGTAGTCGCTTCCGTTGTCGATGATCTTCATCATGTCGACCCTGCCGTATCCGCCGGTTCCGTAAAAGCCGAAGCCGACGGGAAAAGCGGGAATGGACATAACCAGCATGAAAATTGTAATCCCCAGTGTCTTTTTCATGGAATACCTCGCCTCTATCACTGTGGTGCGCAAAAAAATCGATTATGTCAAGTATTGTTTTATAAAAATAATTTGTTTATTCCTCATGATGAGATATACTATTAGTTATCGATTAATATGAGAAGTGATCTTTAAATTTGAAGTTTTGTTTTCATCATGTCAACGCGAGCGAACCGAGGCGATCGAGTTTATGATTAGCACCTTTGACATGAGCAATTGAATTATTTTATGAATATTTAAAGTGCTAGAAAAAGATTTCTTCGTCTCTGCTCCTTCGCAATGACAAGTTGGGACAATGCTCATTTTGAGATGATTTCTGCCCAATCTATCATTATCGGATCCGTGGCGTTTCCGTTCCATGCGGTCCGGGAGGTGTGTCATGTCAGCACAAGAGACGTGGGAAGGGATGGTCCGGGTTGATGCAAACGTATCTGACAGGGAACTGGTTCCATATCATCTTGAAGATCCCGAAGAGATGATCGAGTTTCTCGATGATGAATCGGAGACCATGGCGATGGGAAGAGATTCTGTGAGACGCGAGAATGAATCAGAGTTAATGGGTACGTATCTGCACTAGGAAGACATGTCGGCGTGAAGTCCGGTCCGGGTTCGGGGATTTCCCCTAGGTGCGCTTTTCCTTCCTGAGACGCTCAATGAGCCGCGCAAGAAAGATATTCGCGTCTTCGGAGATCACATAATCGGATATTTCGACAATGGGAGCGGTTTCGCTGGTGTTGACTGAAACGATGATTTCTGAATCAACGATGGAAGCCGTGTGCTGAATCTGACCCGATATGCCGAAACCGAGATAGAGGCGCGGCCGGATGGTTTTCCCGGTCTGGCCGATCATGCGCTCCTCCCCGCACCAGTTGTTGAACACCGGCACCCGCGTGGCGCCCACCTCGCCGCCGAGGATTTCTGCGACCTCGAAGAGCCTGTCGAAGTTGCGCTTTGAACCGAGGCCGCGGCCGCCGGCAACGACCACCGTGGCCTGCTCGAGGGGCACCCGTGGCTTATCCCATCTTACCGGGGCCTCCAGGCTCGTGATGCGCAGCGTGGATAAGTCATACGTGAAGGGAAGCCGTATCCTTTCTGTTTTAACGCCCACTGTTTCTTTTTTATCGAAGACGCCCTGCTGGACGGTGGCCATCTGGGGAAGGGTGTGGGGACATATCACCGTGGCGATGGCGTTGCCGCTGTAGGCGGGCCGCTGCATGACCAGGAGCGGACGCTTGTAATCGTCGGATGTTAAAATTGACAGGCCGGTGCAGTGAGATGTGAGCCCGGTTGAGAAGCGCTGGGCCAGGCGCGGGGCCAGGTCCGCGCCGGCTTCCGTTGACGGAAAGAGCACGATGGAAGGACGGTATTGCTCGATGAGCCCGGTATACAGGTCGGGGAATATCTGGCTGTCATAATGCTTGAGTCCGCGGTCGCTGCAATAGAGAATCACGTCCGGACCGTACTTCTCGATGACGGGCAGGTACTGCTCGGCGTCGAGGGCGAAGACCACGGCATAGAGTTTGGTGCCCAGGGTGTCGGCGATCTCACGGCCTTTGGACAGGAGTTCCAGGGCGCCTTCAAGGACGCGTTCATGGTCCTGGATTTCGGTGAAGACCCAGACGTCCCCGGACCCTTCGGAAATATGTTTGGCGTTGCCTGTCATGTCAATACCGCAAAATATTCTGCTTTTTAAGCTTGTGGATGAGATTGTCCACCTTTTCGTCGATTGTCCCGGTGAATAGTTCACGTTCCCGCTTGTGTGAAAAGAGCTCCGTTTCAATGACCACCGTGGGTGACCCGGCCGCGCCGTATTCACAAGCATCGCCGCCGATGTCTTCCATGGTCAGGACCGTGATTTCTCTATCGGTGCAGGTCCTGATATCGGCAAGTCGCGGTGTCCTGACCCGGTTTGCCGTTTTCCCGACAGTTATAAGGACCGGGAGATCAACGCGGATTTTCTGATACTCGTGACCGTAGAGCCGCTCGATGATGACCTGCCCCGATGATACGTGGAACTTATGGATCTGCGTCAGCAGGGGCATGTGCAGAAATTCCGACAGCTGGAAGCCGACGTGGCCGGTGTTCCCGTCGATGGCCTCGCAACCGGTCATGACGATGTCAAAGGGCCCGAGCTTCTCTATGGCGCGGGAGAGTATCTTGCTGGTCACCAGGGAATCTGAACCGGCGAAGCGCGGATCTGATATAAGGGCCCCGCGGTCGACGCCCAAGGCGTAGGCCTCGCCGAGCACATCGGCCGCCTGGGAAGGACCCATGGTCAGGGCGGTTATCACCGCTCCGTACCCGTCTTTTACCGCCAGTGCCATCTCGATGGCGTGAAGATCGTCCGGGTTCATGATGTTGTCGGCCGAGTTCCGGTCGATGACGCCGGTCTTCGGATCGAAGAGGGCCTTCTGCGTGTCCGGCACCTGCTTTATGCAAACCAGTATCGAGAGCATGGGCCTAGAACCTGCTGAATTCCTTGATGATATCGTTGCCGATGATTATCTTCATTACTTCAGATGTACCCTCGTAGATTTCGGTTATCTTCGCGTCGCGGAAGAAGCGCTCCACCGGAAGGTCCTTCACGTAGCCGTAGCCGCCGAAGATCTGGAGTGCCTGCATGCATACCTGCATGGCCGTCGATGAGGCATAGACCTTGCACATGGCGGATTCGGTCGAAAACGGGAGCCCCCGGTCCTTCAGGTCAGCCGCGCGGTAGATGAGAAGGCGGGCGGCGTCAAGGTTCGTTTTCATGTCCGCCAGCATGAATGATATGGCCTGGAATGTGCCTATGGGGCGGTCGAACTGCTTCCGCTCCATGGCATAGGTGGCGGCCGCGGCATAGGCGGCGGTGCCGATGCCAAGGGCCTGGGCGGCAATGCCTATGCGGCCGATATCAAGGGTCTGCATCGATATCCTGAAGCCGTCCTCGACGCGTCCGAGGACGTTCTCCTTCGGGACGCGCACGTTATTAAAAAAGAGCTCTGAGACCATGTTGCCGCGCATACCCATCATGTCCTCGATCTTACCGACCTCAAAGCCTTCCATCGATTTTTCAACGAGGAACAGGGCTATTCCACGGGTCTTTTTTTTGCGGTCCACTGACGCGGCAACGATAAAGAGGTCACCGACGCCGCCGTTGGTAACAAAGGCCTTCTGGCCGTTGAGGATGTAATGATCGCCGTCGGCCACAGCCGTGGTCTGTATGGACGCCGCGTCAGAGCCGGCCTGGGGCTCCGTCACGGTAAAGCCGCCGATTTTCCTGCCGCTGGCGAGGTCGGGGGCGTAACGCGCTATCTGGTCGCGGGTGCCGAACTTGAGGAGGGGCGCCAGGCACACCGAATTGTGCACGGTGACGCCGAGGCCGACGGCGGCACTCACGCGGGATATTTCCTCTATCACCAGGCAGTAGCTCACCGTATCAAGGTCCGCCCCGCCGAATTCGGCCGGCGCCTGTATACCCCATATATTAAGCCTTCCCATTTCACGGACGATTTCCGGAGGAAGCGGCTTTGATTCACGGTCAAGATAATTCGCCCATTCCTCAAGGGTCTCTGAGGCGAATTTCCTGATGCTCTTCTGGATCATCAGCTGGGATTTTGAAAGGGAAAAATTCATTATTATAGAATGAGAAGGAATAACGCGCACATATGTCAAGCAAACTTTGCATGAATTTAGAGCGTAACCAGCCGGCTTTCCCGGTAATTTTACAAATTTTGATAGTATGCAATAGTTGTCATTTTGCCCTGCTGCTGTCTTCGAACTATCATGGCATCGACTGTCTGAACAGGTTAAGGGAGAAATCTTAATTGACATTACATGTTTATGCAGGAATCTATGCAGGATTATCAGTGTGATTATAAATAAACTGCTTCGCCGGTTGAGGAGGGGAAATGAAGAAAGTATTAATCATCTTAGGATCAGCGGCCCTTGCTGTTGTCGTTGCCGCCGGTTTATGGTTCTGGAACGGGTTTTCGAAATTCATGGCCATGGAGGTGGTGAAAGTCGATCCCCAGCTGACCTATTACAGCGGAACCGGGAATTCGATCGTGCTGACTTCGGAAGACGGGAAAAGCGCCCTGGTGGTGGACACGAAAATGAGGGATGCAGCATCGAAGCTTTATGATGCGGTAAAGGCCGGCGATGTCACCATCGTCAATACCCATTCCCATGCCGATCACACGGCGGGGAATGATCTTTATCCGAAAGCAAAGATAATCGCCGGCGCGTATTCGAAGGAGCAATGGGAAAAAGATTCAAGCAGCAGCAGGTACCCGGATATAACGCTGAAACCGGGTGAAGAGAAAGAAATAAAGATAGGCAACGAGACGGCCGTAGTACGCAACATGGGCAGGGCCCATACCATGAATGACGTTGTGGTATATCTGAAAAACAGAAAGCTCCTCGTTACCGGTGATCTCGTGTTCATCAACATGCATCCCGCCGTAAAGAATGACAGCGGCGCCAGCGTTGCAAACTGGATAAAGGCCCTTGATGACCTTAAGTCGCGCTATGCCATACAAAAATTGGTGCCGGGACACGGCCCCGTTTCAGACGCCGGGGCCCTTGATCTCCAGAAGGAATACTTTGTTTCCATAGGTGAAGCCATGGGCAGGGAGGAAAAACTGGCGGAATTAAAAAAGAAATATGACGGATATTATGCGCTGCCCGCCATGACCAGTTTTGACAGGACGGCAAAGTTCCTTGAAAACGAGAAAAAGGAAGCCGGTAAGTAATCATCCGGATTGGTATGCCCAAAAACAATATTTTCTCGCAGAGCCGCAGGGGCGCAGAGAAAAAGAGGATCGATACGCTTTTATAAATTTTCCTGATATCTAGTATAATATTATGAATGCATTATAAAACTCTGCGTCTCCGCGCCTCCGCGAGAGAAACTGTTTATGATGGTTCTGATGATAGAAACATAATTTGAAAATGTATGGAGTTACCGAATGGCTAACAGCGCATACTCGAAAAAGGTATCGACCCTCATATGTATCCTTGCATACGGCAGCGCCTTCGCCGCAGCCGCAGTGACCGCACTACTCATGAAGGATTTTAACGGAATCGCCGCGGCATTCTGCGCGGATGTTGCAGCCACGATCGTAGTGTTCCTTTTCAGCGTCGGTTTCAATAATTCAAGCATGTATGACCCGTACTGGAGCGTTGCGCCGCTGCCGATCGCGGCGTTCTGGGCCTTTGCTGCTGAAGGCGGATTAATAAGCGTCCGCGGCCTGGCAGTAATGATCCTCGTTGCGGCATGGGGGGCGAGGCTCACCTATAACTGGTACCGGCAGTGGAAAGGGCTTGTCCATGAAGACTGGCGCTATGCGGATTTCAGGGAAAAGACCGGCCGCTTCTACTGGCCGGTAAGCTTCCTTGGCATTCATTTTTTCCCTACGGTAATGGTGTTTCTCGGCTGTCTGAGCATGTATCCCGTCATGACCGCCGGTTCCGCCAATCCCTGGTTTCTTGATGGTGTTGCTCTTTTCGTAACCGTCAGCGCCATCATCATTGAGACGGCGGCGGATAAACAGCTCAGCATGTTCGTGAAAGGCAACCCTCCGAAAGAATCCATTCTCTCCTCCGGCCTCTGGGCATATTCACGCCATCCGAACTATTTCGGAGAAATAACCTTCTGGTGGGGGCTTTTTCTTTTTTCGCTGGCCGCCGACGATTTCCACTGGTGGACCCTGATCGGTCCCTGCGCCATCACTATCATGTTCATCACGGTCAGCATCCCCATGATGGAGAAACGCATGCTGAGCCGCAGGCCCCATTACGCTGAACGGCAGAAGAAGGTATCGATGCTGGTTCCGTGGTTCCGCAAGAAGTAGAACTACCGATAACTATTATATATTATCCGCTACCTTCTGCTGCGGGCAAAATATATACATCCGCAATTTTTTTGTAAATTTACTTGACACCTAAACAATGTTTGTAACAGTAAACATTGTTTACTATTTTTGATGGCGGTGTGTGTTTATGATCAGCGTAATGGAAAAAGAATCATTGAACAGCGAATCAACCAGCAATCTTCAAAAGTTT
>DAONAJ010000029.1:0-45553 GCA_035400945.1 Spirochaetota bacterium | reverse complement strand
ATCATCGATGAAATGGCGGATCTCATGATGAGTTCCAAGGAAGTCGAAGGCTACATTACGAGGATTGCCCAGAAGTCCCGGGCCATCGGCATCCACCTTGTCGTTGCCACCCAGCGTCCCTCGGTGGACATCATAACCGGTCTTATCAAGGCGAATTTCCCGGCGCGCATCGCTTTCCAGGTGGCTCAAAAAACTGATTCCCGCACCATTATCGACCAGAACGGGGCGGAAAAGCTTCTCGGGCGGGGAGACATGCTCTACCAGTCGCCGACCAGCTCCTTCCCCATGCGTATCCAGGGCGGATTTATTTCAGAGGAAGAGACTGAAAAGATTGCAACGC
Source organism: Spirochaetota bacterium (assembly GCA_035400945.1). Lineage (GTDB taxonomy): Bacteria > Spirochaetota > UBA4802 > UBA4802 > UBA5550 > RBG-16-49-21. The sequence goes on along the minus strand of DAONAJ010000029.1, from coordinate 45,213 downwards.
ATCTATGCAGGCTGGGGAAACCGTCCTATATTGACATTGAAGAAAGTCTTATGGAAGATGAATCGAAAGAAATAGAGGAGGCTTCCGACGAATTGTTCCAGGAGGCCCTCAAAATAATAGAGGAAACGAAGAAAGCATCCGCCTCATATCTGCAGAGACGCCTTTCTATTGGCTACAACAGGGCAGCAAGGATTATAGAACAGATGGAGGACATGGGTTATATCGGCCCGCAGATCGGCAGCAAGCCCCGCGAGGTCTTCATCTAGGAGAGCTGCCGCCAGTGTCCTCGGCAACACTCTATTTTATCGCATACACTTCCATCGTATCTGAAAAGGATATCAGCCGCGATACTGATCCATAGAGCAGGGCAAAAGGCCTGAAAAGCAGTGATTGAGGATTAAAAATACGCTCTGGATGAATGCCGGCCGCCTTGACATGGATGTTGCTGAAGCCTAATCCGGTAAGAATTTTTTTTATCCCGCGGGGGGAAAAATCCATATAATGATCCGTCGGATGCGTCCGTACCCACCTTTCGCGATTGAAGACAAAGAGCGGGCCGAAGATCGATGGAACCGAGAAGGCGAAGACACCGCCCGGTGCAAGAGAATGATGGATTTTTTCCATCATGGCGACAGGATCAGCGGTGTGCTCAATAAAATACCATGCGGTAATTATGCTGTAGGTTGACGTGAGGGTAACATCAGCAAAGGAGGAGCGAATTACCGGTATTTTGAAATGCTCTAAACAGTAGGTTGAGGCATAATCTGAGATCTCTATGCCGGTTACGGAGCCAATTCCCATGTCCCGGGCGCAGGCAAGAAAGAATCCCGCCGCAGAACCAATATCGAGGATCGACAGGTCTGATCTTCTGCTTTTATTCGGAAGATAGTTGAATATGGCGCTCAGCCTGCTGGAGGATAGTGCATAGATGTTATCATAGTCCTCAATGTAAGTCTTGCCGTACTGGTTCCGGTACTCGTCGAGAAAATAGGTGTCACTGTACGATTTGACTGCATATGCGGTATTGAAGGTAATACCGCATAGGCCGCAAGAATAAAGATTGTCACTTATACGTAGTGTCGACAGGGAAGAACATATCGGACAGTGTGGCGTGCCGTCTGCCATGCGTCCGGCCGTTTATGCTTTATCGTTCTCTTTTTCTTTCTTTCTTTTCTTCGCTGGCTCAACAACGACATTGAGACCCTTGATCTTCGCGCCATCAAAGGAATGCAGGACAAGCTCCGCAAATTGTTCCGGGATTTCAAAAAATGAATAGGTTGAATGGATATCGATCTTTCCTATGGATTTGCCGTCGACGCCGGATTTTTTTACTATTTCACGGATCAGGTCACCGGTGCTGATGTTGTGATTTTTGCCAATGTTGATGAAGAGCCGGGCCCTCCCATCCTTGATGTCCTCGAACACGATCTGACCGGTTTCGGCCTTCTGATAAATTTTTTCTTTCGGGATCTCCATTCCCGAAATATCGCCGAGGTATTCCTTGAGAACGGCGGCCGCGATCCTTTTGGCTCCGTTAAAAAGGGGAAGTTCTTTTTTCAGTCTCTTGACCAGGAGTTCGTATTCGTCGAGATTTTCAGTATAGGCGACTTCAAGCACCTTTTTTATTTTTTTTAACTGGTTCATACATGCCCTCGTAGAAATTCATATCTGTCTGGCGGATTTATGCACAGTCAGATTCAAACGATGTACCGTACAACTTAAAAATAGTGCTAAAAATAGCAAGTAATTTTCTCTGGTACCGTGCCTGCTATACCTTGCAGCGGTACCCGACATTCCGGACAGTCTCTATGATGGAATTGAATTCATCTCCAAGCTTGCCGCGGAGTCTCCGGATATGAACGTCGACGGTTCTGGTGCCGCCGATATATTCGACTCCCCATATTTTACCGAGGAGATCCTTGCGGGAGAAGACCTCACCCTTGTTCATGACAAGGAGTCGGAGAAGCTCGAATTCCTTGTACGTCAGGTCAAGCTTCTCATTGTCCATATATACACTGTATTCTTTAAAGTTGATGATCAAGCGCCCGATGGATATTGAGTCGTCATCGATGCCCTTTTGCCACAGTATCCTGTTGATCCTCGCGAAGAGCTCCTCTTTCTTGAAAGGGAATAATATGAAATCGTTGAAGAACCAATCCATTTTCAGCTCTGAAATTGATTTGTCCCTAAGGATAAGCAATACCGGTTTTTCCTGGATTTTCTTCCTGATTTTTGAGAGCAGGAACTGGATGGAATCCGTGGATCCGAAGATATCAAAATCAGTAACGAGAACTGAAAAATCATCACGCTTGATGGATTCGATTGATCTGAAGGTGAACAGTTCTACGCTGGGATAACAGCTGCTGATTATACCCTGTATTTCCTGATTATCTGATAATAATGCGATTTGATTTTTCATGGTATTTTTCGTAGCATTATACAGAAATAGCTATAATTTTCAACAGTTTTATACGCATAAAGATGTAATATTGCAAAAAATGAAAATAGTTATTTGTCATAATACGGGGGAAAATGTTATTGAATAAATAATTACAGCTGGCAAGGTGATGACCGCAGGGGTCGTGTTGACGAGTATTCTATTATATAAGGTTTTTCACCGATGAAGATATTATTCCTGAATTATGAATTTACCCCGATAGGCGGCGGCGCGAGCCCCGTGTGTCTTGAAATTGCAAGGGGTTACGTCAAGCATGGTCACGAGGTTGATGTGGTCACCATGAGCTATAAGACCCTCCCGGCTTTTGAAATCATTGACGGCATAAACGTGTACCGGGTCAAATCGTGGCGCTCCAAAATCGAGATATGCCATCCGTGGGAACAGGTGACATATCTCATTTCAGCATGGTGGTTCTTGCGAAAACGTCTTAAAAAAGTCAGGTATGATATCAACCATACCCACTTCATCATTCCCGTCGGCGTCCTGGCGCTCTGGGTTAAAAAGAAATTCAAGCTGCCCTATATCCTCACCTCCCATGGCAGCGATGTGCTGGGTCATAATAACCGGTTTGCGATGCTGTATCCTTTTTTGAAGATTCCCTGGAAGATGATCGTGAAGCATGCCAAGTGCGTTACTGCTCCATCGGATTATCTAATAGAAAAAATCAAGGAAATCACCCGGGAAGGATCCTTCATGACCATCGTCAATGGCCTCGATCTGCAGAGATTCAGGCCGTTGAAAAAAGAAAAAAGAATTCTCATCGTTACCCGCCTTTTCTTCAATAAAGGGGTTCAGGATATCCTGGATGCCCTGAAGGGTATTGACCTCGGCGAATGGAAAGTGGATATAGTCGGTGATGGTCCCTACCGGGAGGAGCTGAAGCAGAAGGCGGAGGATAATGGTCTCAAGGGGAGCGTGAAATTTTTCGGATGGATTGATAATGACAGTCCTGAAATGAAGAAAATGTATGGCAGGGCGTCGATTTTTATTTCCGCCAGTTATTTTGAAAGCTTCGGGCTGACGGTCCTTGAGGCGGTCAGCGCCGGCTGCTATCCCCTTGTCTCCGACATAGGCGGACACCGCTTTATACTCAACGATGACCGCTATTTTTTTGAAAAAGAAAATGTGGAAGATCTGAGAAAAAAGCTGCAGCACCTGATAAACCGCAGGCCGGCCGCAGTTAACCTATCCCTGAAGCGGTTTGACTGGGACCATGTGATCCAGGACTATATATCCCTATTGCAGAGCTGATATGGTTTTATTCGTAACCATCGATACTGAACCTGATTGCGACACTGCGTGGCGCCGTTCATCACCGCTTACCTTCACCTCGGTGACGGAAGGCATTCCCGGGCTACTGCGTCCTCTCTGGGACGCGCACCAGATCAGTCCCATATACTTTGTATCCCCGGAAGTGGTCCGGGACGATGCATGCTGCGGGGTCCTGAAATCCGAAATAAAAAAGGGGGCCGTCATCGGCACCCATCTGCATTCCGAATATATCGGTCCCGACGTGACCATCACTGATCCTGCCGGAGCCGTTTCTGCGGAATTCCCCTGCTTTGCCCATGATACCGATACCGAGCACGCAAAAATAAAAAACCTGACAAGGTTGATCGAGGAACGACTGGACTTCAAACCTCTCTGGTATCGGGCTGCCCGGTATGGCGCTGACATTGATACGATTCATATCCTCAAGGACCTGGGGTACCGGTACGACAGTTCCGTGACGCCGGGGATCGACTGGTCGGGAATCGGCGGCCCTGACCACCGGAGGGCGCCGCTGCAGCCGTACTGGATCAGCCGGGATGATATATGCACGCCGGCAGAAAAGGAGGAAAGTACCGGCATTTTGGAATATCCGGTGACGGTTGTCGGAAAAAGACTCGGTGTTCTGGGACGATTCCTTCCCGATAACTGGCTCTTTTACCGCTGGCTCCGTCCGACTCACATGACTGTTTGTGAGCAGAAAGGCATTATCAGGGAATTATCAAGGAACTATGAGAACCCCGAGCTTGTCCTACTGTTCCATTCCATGGAAATCATGATCAATAAAACCCCCTTTGTGAGAAACAGACTGATGCAGAGAAGATTTTTACGGAATCTGGAAAAAATAATATCATTCTCATCATAGAAGGCTTGGATCATTGAACGCAGTATAACTGGATGTTGAAGCGGCAGCTGTAGCGTTAATTCCACTGGTGCAGATTGAAACATGAAAAACATAATCGGAAAGTATCTCCGGCTGTCCCTGAGCGATGAAATCGGCGTTCTGTCGGATTCCCTGAACGTCATGACCAGCAGGATAGACGCCCATGTCAGGGAAATCGAGCACCGGATGAAAACGATGGAGACCATGAATAAAATCGATAAGGCTGTCCTTTCATCGATTTCCCGGAGCGATCTCCTGGACAGGGTCATCGGCCTGGTCTCCTCACTGTTCCACAGCAGCTCCACCGCAATGGCATTGTACAACGAAGAAAAGAAGGGCTTTGACCTGCTTTCGCGATATCAAGGAATCGTCCAGGGGATTATGACTGAAAAGCCCTTTGTCCCGATAAACAATATCGGCACAGTGGAGATGGACCGGGTACGGCGGGTTTTTCAGTTCAATCTTCAACAGGAAGACGCTCCATACCGCGAGATCCTGGAGGAGCTCCTCGGTATAAAAAATGGCACCGGTGTCAACGTCCCGGTAGTCATGGCTGAACACTATCTTGGCTCACTGGTAATGATAAGGGATGACCACCATGGCTTTTCCCCCCATGAACTCGAATCGATCAATATGCTGGCGGACCAGGTGGGGATCGCCCTGCGTAGCATCAGGGCCTTTGAGGAGAAGGAACAGCTGCTTCTGGGAATACTCCTCGCCCTTACCAGGTCCATCGACGCCAAGTCAAAATGGACCGCGGGCCACAGCGAGCGGGTGGCAACCTTTTCGGAAAAGATTGCCTACCGGCTGGACATGTCCGAAGAGGAGGTGCGGACTGTTACCTTCTCGGCTATTCTTCATGATATTGGCAAAATAGCGATTTCGGAGCTCATCCTCGATAAGCCGGGAAAACTCACCGATCATGAATTTGCCCTCATCAGGGAGCACCCGGGGACCGGCGCGCGGATTATCTCCGATATTCCGTCGTACGGGAAGATTGTCCCCGGCATTCTCTATCATCATGAGCACTGGGACGGCAGCGGTTATCCCAGAAGCCTGAAAGGCGATGAAATCCCGTTACAGAGCAGAATCATCACCGTGGCTGATGTATGGGACGCCATATCCGCGGACAGGCCCTACCGAATGGGATTACAGAAGGAGGACGCCCTTCGTTTTATGATTGAAAATAGCGCCCTTCTCTTTGATCCGGACCTGGTGCATATTTTTATGGAAATTGTCACAGAAGAGCAATAAGTTATTGATTGCAATTCAGCCTCTGGATATGACGGTCTTTTTGCGGAAGGGTGATCATGGCGGAATTTAAAGTACTATCGCGGTTCCAGCCTTCGGGTGACCAGGAACGGGCCATAAACAGCCTTATCGAAGGAGTCAACAAGGGGGAAAAATTTCAGACCCTCCTCGGCGTCACCGGTTCGGGCAAGACCTTTACCATGGCCAAGGTCATAGAGGCGGTCAGGAAGCCGACCCTGGTCCTGACCCACAACAAGACCCTGGCGGCCCAGCTCTATCGGGAATTCTCCGATTTTTTCCCTGAAAATGCCGTCGAGTATTTCGTATCATATTATGATTATTACCAGCCTGAAGCCTATGTCGTCTCTTCTGATCTGTACATAGAAAAGGACGCTTCCATAAATGACGAGATAGACCGGCTGCGACTCAAGGCCACCTCGTCAATATTGGAGCGCAAAGATGTCATAGTGGTTTCCTCGGTATCGTGCATCTACGGACTCGGGACACCGGAGGATTTTGACCGGTCCCATATCCGGCTCCATGTCGGCGATGAAATGGAGCGCGATGATCTCCTCAGGCGCCTGGTCTCCATATACTACGAGCGAAACAATATCTCCTTCATAAGGGGCACTTTCCGGGCGCGGGGCGACGTGGTGGAGGTGTTCCCCGCGTATCTGCAGCGCGAGGCGTACCGCATAGAGTTCTTCGGTGACCAGATTGACAGTATCTCGCGCATCAATCCCTTAACCGGAACCGCCACGGGGAAAGTGAAGGAATGCTATATTTATCCGGCCAAGCATTTCGTATCATCAATGGACGAAATGAAGGAGACGATCCGTCTCATTGAAGAGGAGCTGAAGCAGCGGCTGGAGGTGCTTAAAAAGCAGAACAAGCTCGTTGAGGCCCAGCGGCTGGAAAGCAAGACGCGGTATGACATGGAAATGCTCGCGGAGATGGGGTACTGCAGCGGCATTGAGAATTATTCCCGGATCATCTCGCGGCGCAGGGCAGGGGAGCGGCCTTCCTGCCTCCTCGATTATTTCCGGGGCAATTACCTCATGTTCATCGACGAGTCCCATGTTACCGTTCCGCAGGTCAGGGGCATGTACGAGGGTGACCGCGCGCGAAAAACGAACCTTGTCGAATACGGGTTCAGGCTTCCTTCGGCCCTCGACAACAGGCCGCTGTATTTCGAGGAGTTTGAGAAGATGATCAACCAGGTCGTGTTTGTGTCTGCGACACCGGCCGAATATGAACTGGAAAAAAGCAGCAGCGTGGTGGAGCAGGTCATCCGGCCAACCGGCCTTGTCGATCCGGTCATCGAGGTAAGGCCAGCCGTGAACCAGGTCGACGATATGATAGGCGAGATCAATGCACGGGCCCAGAAAAACGAGCGGGTCCTGGTGACAACCCTCACGAAAAAAATGGCAGAAGACCTGACGAAGTATTTCGAGGAGGTCGGGATACGGGCAAAATACCTTCATTCGGAAATCAATACCATAGAGCGCGTGGAAATCATACGGGACCTCCGGATCGGCGAGTTCGATTGCCTGGTGGGGATCAATCTCCTCCGGGAAGGGCTGGACCTCCCTGAAGTCTCCCTGGTGGCTATTCTTGACGCGGACAAGGAGGGTTTTCTCCGCTCGACCCGTTCCCTCATACAGACTGCGGGCCGCGCGGCACGGAACATCAACGGAACGGTCCTCCTCTATGCCGACACGGTGACGGAATCGATGCGCCTGACCATCGAAGAGACGAACCGGAGGAGGAGTATCCAGGAAACGTACAACCGTGAGCATAACATAACGCCTGAAAGCATATCCAAGGATATAGTGGACATCATCGAGCGCGAGTACCATGATGAAAGCCGGTATGCTGACATGGTTGCCGAGTACGGGGCGGTCTATCAGACCAATAATCCGGCAAAACTCAAGGAAGCGCGTGACTCCATCCGAGAAGATATGCTTGCTGCCGCCGAAAATCTTGAATTTGAAAAAGCGGCGGTGCTACGGGACCAGATGCTCGAAATTGAAAAGAAGATTGAACTCCTGGAAAAGGTTGATAAATAAGGAAAAATATCCAATGTTGAAACGGGTAGGGATGTGGTTATGAATAACGGCATACAGCGGAAGGATATCGAAACGCTGATAGGGCTTGCTATCAGCGAAGACATCGGGGAGGGAGATATAACATCCCGGGCAATTTTCAGGGAGGGCGATATATCGAAGGGTGTCATTGCGGCCAAGCAGCAGGGAATTTTTTGCGGCGGTGATGTTGTTCGGATAGTGTACGAGATTATCGATCCGGCCGTGTCAGTGACCCTGCTGGTCCGTGACGGGGATGCGATAGCCGCAAGAGACAACGTCATAGCAGTGGCAGGCCCTACCGTAAGCATTTTATCCGGAGAAAGAATTGCCCTGAATTTCATTCAGCGCATGACCGCAATTGCAACCCGCACGGCATCCGTTGTTTCACTGCTCCGGGGCACACATATCAAGCTTCTGGATACGCGCAAGACACTGCCCGGCTTTCGCAAGCTTGATAAATACGCGGTGAAGATTGGCGGGGGTACCAACCACCGGATGGGACTCTATGACATGGTGATGATCAAGGACAACCATATTCGGGCGGCAGGAAGCATAGACCGGGCGGTGCAACTGGTACGGAAACGGTACGGGACGAAATACACGGTTGAGGTTGAAGCGGAAGATCTTCAAAGCGTGTCGGAAGCCGTCGCAGCCGGCGCCGATATTATCATGCTGGATAATATGGATGCTGCAATGATGAAAAAGGCTGCGGACCTAATCGGGAAAAAGGTAAAAATTGAGGTATCGGGAAACATGGATGAGGAGAGAATAAAAGAAATTATCGGTCTTGATATTGATTATATATCTATGGGATCCCTTACCCATTCAGTGACTGCCTTCGATCTTTCCATGGATTTTGATTGATATTGCCGGAAAATCATAACAGGGAATGGGGGAATTACATGAAGAAGATAATTCTGATAATAACCGCGGCTGCGCTGATGTTTGCCGCCACCGGATGCAAAAAAAACACCAGGGTCATCATGAAAACAACGATGGGGGATATCCATATTGAGCTTTTTGACGGCAAGTCCCCTGAAACGGTGAGTAATTTTTTGCTATATACCGATAAAAAATTCTATAACGGAACCATATTCCACCGCGTAATTCCCGATTTCATGATACAGGGGGGCGGGTTTACCCCTGACATGACCGAAAAGGACACGGAATCTCCCATCATGAATGAAGCGAACAACGGAGAGCGGAATATTCGCGGCACCATTGCCATGGCCAGGACCCATGATATCCACAGCGCGACGTCCCAATTCTTCATCAATGTCGTGGATAACCCCGGGCTTGATTACGGAAGTAGGGGTTACGGTTATTGTGTGTTCGGCAGAGTGGTGAAGGGAATGGATGTGGTCGATAAGATTCGGCAAGTGAAAACAAAATCAATCGGCATGTACCGTGATGTTCCCGTTGAACCTGTTGAAATTATTTCCGTTTATCGGGAATAATATATTTTCTGGTTACTCAAGGTTGTGATACGAGATGGAATCCCTGCAATCGGCTTGTTATCTGCGGTCGGTAATCTCGCGGTGAAATTCGCAGAGCCGGTACAGCTTTCCGGTATGGGGATTTCTCTTGGTCACTTTATTCCCGCAGCGGATGCATAAACCGTCATTCCTTCTCTTGTTGTATAGTCTCATGTAGCGCTCGGTCCCGGAGGATTTGTATTTGCTCACCTGGATCCTGAGGCCTTTAAAAAGATAATTGCCAATGGCGGTTTCTGATCCTTTTTGCAGTTCCCGGTAAATAGAAGTCAGGTCTTTTATGGAAATTTTTTTCGGTTCCATAGTCGCTTCTCCATGAAAAAAAAGTACTGTTAAACGGCGTGTTAGTCAATAAATTCTGCGGGAAAATATTTTATATCAAGAAAATTATGTTTTTTTCGGAAGATACTGCAGGGGGTCTTCAGGTTTGCCTTCACGGTCAATCTGGAAATGAATCTTCTGCTCAGTTGAACTCATCCTTCCGATAGCATTTCCTGCAGGGACCGTCTCTCCCGGTGAGACCAGAATCATGTCTAAATTTGAATAAACAGTTGAGTATCTGCCTGAATGAGTGAGCACCACATAATTGCCGAATCCTCGCATCCTGCCGATTTTTCTTACGGTTCCCGCTGCTGATGAAAGGACCGTGGATCCGGGCATTCCGGTTATTATTATCCCGATGGATTTGACGCCGTTTAATCCATCGCTGTGATAGTCAATGATGTTTCTGACGGGCCATTGGAACTTCGGGCTGTCCGGCGGAACCGCGTTACGCGCTGATTTTTTTTCAGTATTTGCAGACGGAACCGGCAATGCCCGCCGGGAAGGAATTTTCAAAATCATCCCTTTTGTAAGATGGTTTTGATTGGAAAGCTTATTCAATGCCTGCAGTGATGGCACGGAGATATTATTTTTTTTTGCGATACTGGTAAGAGTATCGCCTTTGCGAACCGTATAACGGGCAAAGGTTTTCTTTTTACTTTTTTTGACAGAAGATTGTCTGATGGCCGGATCAGATCGTTTCTTATCGGTAATTTTTTTTTGTTTTTTTACGCTGCGGTTGCCGCTATCGCGCCTGTCCGCAGAAATATAGTTTTCATAGGAATCATATGTCTCATTAGTATTTCTGTAGCAGGTATCTGCTTCTCCCGGTATTCTCCCTTCCGCCAGAGAATAATGGGCAGTGGGTACGATGAAGACACAAAAAATCGCAGCAATGGATATCTGCAGAATAACATCCCTGTTAGACACGGTAAACATCCTTTTTTCCGTTCTGCCCGCTCAGGGCATATATGCCGTCTTCTTACTATCGGCATGAGGAGTTTAATAGTTAAGCAATTTTCACCAGGGACTTTTTCAGACGGATTATTGCGGCTATGATGTCTGCGAAGGGGTGGGGGTCTAATTGAGACATAATGCATGGGGATACGACATCAGATTGGTTGTCAGTTATCATACCTGGGCGATATCATATGGATTAATAAAATGCACGTCCAATGAAAAAGGCTTGTTATTTTTGTTTATGATATTTTATCATGTCAGTCTATTTTTGGTGGTTGAATAACCGTGCCGGTATCATCAATTATCTGTCTAAGGCTCAATAGCCGGATACCTGCATAACCGATACAGTCCATCAACAATATACTGCGGGACGAAAAAAAGACGAAGATTCAGGTGCGATCATGAGCTGTAAGGTAATCATAGGAACTCAATGGGGCGATGAAGGCAAAGCCAAGATGATCGATTATTACACCAGGGATAGCGATATTGTTGTGCGCTACCAGGGCGGAGCAAATGCCGGTCACACGGTTGTTGTTAAGGATAAAAAGTATATATTTCATCTTGTCCCGTCGGGAATACTCCATAAGGACAAACAATGCGTTATCGGTAACGGCGTTGTCGTGGATCCCCTGCAGCTCATTAATGAGATCGCGTCCCTCGAGGATGAGGGATATGATGTCAGGAAACGTGTTTTTATATCCGATGCGGCTCATCTCATCCTGCCGTATCACAAGGCCTATGATGAGGCGATGGAAGAATTCCGGTCGAAAAAGATAGGGACGACAGTCAGGGGCATCGGCCCGAGTTATTCCGACAAATGCCTCCGCATCGGCATCAGGGCCGGCGATGTCTTTGACATGAAGCGGTTAAAAGACAAGGTCACCCTTGTGCTGAAGCTGAAAAACCTGCAGCTTGAAAGGATTTTTAAAAAGGAAAAATTTTCCGTTGAAGAAATAATGAACATCCTGAAAAAGTTCAAGAAGGAATGCGGCGATATGATCATCAATACCCAGCACTTCCTTCACGCTTCTATCAAGGACGGGAAAAAAATATTGCTCGAGGGGGCACAGGGGTATGCCCTTGATATTGACCATGGCACCTATCCCTACGTAACGTCCTCGAATCCGACCATAGGCGGCGCCCTGATGGGGACCGGGCTGAATGCGTTCGATATCGACCAGGTAATCGGCATTATGAAGGCCTATGTCACCCGCGTCGGCGAGGGGCCCTTCCCGACAGAGGCTCCGGGAGAGGACGGGGACCGCATGAGGGTCAATGGCTCGGAGTTCGGATCTACAACGGGAAGACCGAGGCGCTGCGGCTGGTTCGATGCCCCCTTGATCAGGGAGACCGCTCTCATTAATGGATTGACCAGCATTGCAATGACAAAACTTGATGTCTTGAGCGGGTTTAAGAAGATCAAGGTTGCCGTAAGCTACAAGGTTGATGGAAAAAAGGTTGAGTATTTCCCGGTGAATAATCTCCACAAGGCGGAACCCGTATATAAAGAACTCGATGGGTGGAATACCGATATTTCCCAGTGCAGGAGTAAATCTGAATTGCCGGTAAATGCGCGGAAGTATATTGATTTTATTGAATCGATAATCGGAGTGACGATAGCAATAATTTCGGTTGGACCGGGCCGGCACAGTACATTCAGGAATAAATGAGCAGTGCCAAAATCCCCTTCTGACAGGTAGAGGGTTTTCATTCTGCATCAGGGTCGTCCAGCCGGCTATAAGCCGCTGCAGGTGTTAAACATTTTTTGTTTTTTTTCTTAAAGTTGTTAATTATTATTGACAGTAATAGGGCATTTAAGTATCAGGTATTTTTACATTTTGAGACGCTAGCTCAGTCGGTAGAGCAACTGCCTTTTAAGCAGTGGGTCCCGAGTTCAATTCTCGGGCGTCTCAATATTATATATAGTCTGACCATGTCCCCGTCGTCTAGTGGTCTAGGACACCGGGTTTTCATCCCGGCAACAGGGGTTCGATCCCCCTCGGGGATGCATCAAGAAAAGGTGATTCCACATGGAATCACCTTTTTTATTTAGCAAAAATGGCTGACCCGTATCAGGACCAAAACATAAATCCTATATTTGACATAGTGTCCCATGCATATTAATTTATCATATAAGAATGCGGAAACCGGAGACCGTATATTATGGTATTCGATAAAGAACTTACGACATACGCAACAAAGATGGGACCGGGACATCATACTAGAGTGTATATATTCTTGACATATAGCTGAATCAGTAAATACTGATTATTGATTATATTTGTGGTGAAGTAACGGATTAAGAAATGAGAAAGCTTGCCCGAAATGACCTGTGCTGGTGCGGAAGCGGGAAAAAATACAAAAAATGCCACCTCGGTTCTGATATTGCCAGCGGCGTTGTGCAAAAGGAGCAGGTTCTTTTACCGCCGGGCGTTATTATCAAGACAGAGGATCAGATAGACGGCATACGGAAAAGCTGCAAGCTGACCAAAGAAATACTGGATATGGTAAGCGGCCATATCAGGGCCGGCATCACCACTGACAGCATTAATGAACTGGTCCATGACTATACCATCAAGCATGGAGCTACCCCGGCTCCGCTTAACTACAATGGTTTTCCCAAGAGCGTATGCGTATCGATCAATAATGTCATCTGCCACGGGATCCCGGACTCTACCGTTCTCAATGATGGCGATATAGTAAACGTGGATGTAACGACGATCCTGGACGGATATTTCGGCGATGCCGGGAGGATGTTCATCATCGGCAATGCCTCCGAAGAGGCCCGGCGCCTGGTCAAGGTCGCCAGGGAATGCCTCTACATCGGCATTGAGCGGGTGAAGCCGTATCATGATATCGGCGAGATAGGCTATGCCATTGAACAGCATGCCGTCAAGAACGGCTTTTCGGTGGTGCGCGATTACGGCGGCCATGGCATAGGGGTCAAATTTCACGAGGAACCCCACGTCCATCATTACGGGAGCCGGAAACGGGGCTTTATCCTGCAGCCCGACATGGTTTTCACCATAGAGCCGATGATAAACCAGGGAAGATACGAGACGCGTCTCATGGCTGATTCATGGACTGCGGTCACCATTGACGGGAAGCTGTCCGCCCAGTGGGAGCACACGGTGCGGGTGACGGAGACCGGCGTTGAAATTTTAACGGATTAATAGGCGGTAATTGTATGGATGGCTTTTTTGAAATCCAACCGGAAAAAATGAATGAAAACGTCTTCAGTCTCCTGGGAAAAGACTGGATGCTTATCACTGCCGGGACCATTGATGCATTCAATACCATGACCGCTTCATGGGGCGGCATGGGCGTTCTGTGGAACAAAAATGTCTGCTATATTGTCGTGAGACCACAGCGGTATACCTATACCTTCCTTGAAAAAAACCGGTACTTCACCCTCTCATTTTTCCAAGAAAAATACAGGGACGTACTGAAATTTTGCGGAGCCAGGTCCGGAAGGGATGTCAACAAAACGAAAGAAACCGGGATAACGCCGCTCCAGACCGGAAACGGGGCCGTTTATTTTTCCGAAGCCCGGCTGGTAGTTGAATGTAAAATCATATATTATCAGGATCTTGATCCCAAGAATTTTGTCGATCCTTCGATCGCCGATAATTATCCTCAACAGGATTATCACCGGATGTTTATCGGTGAGATTCTTTCTGTTAAAATAAAGTAAATCCCCTATCATGAACTGCGGGTTATGCCCTGATGGAACAGAAGTGTTTTTCTGACGATTGCGTCTTTGAAGAACTGACCGATTACAAGCGCGATCTGGGTCTGGTAGAGTCCATTTCTGTTGTAATTGGGCGGATTATCGGTTCCGGCATATTCAGGACCCCCGGGCCGATCATGGCACTGGTTTCATGTACATCCCTTTTTGCCCTGGTATGGATACTCGGAGGCATCGTAACAATATTCCACGCGGTCTGCTATGCGGAACTCGTGGCCATGATGCCGCGCTCCGGAGGGCCCTATGTGTATCTCAAGACAGCCTACGGTCCTGTATGGGCGTTTCTCCGGGGCTGGGCGATGTTCTTCGTGTCAGAGACCGGGGCCATTGCTGCGGTAGCCCTTGTTTTCGCGGAATATCTCAATGAGATCTGGAAGATCCTCTTTAAGGTGCCCTATAGCCACGTCACGGAGATTCTGATAGCCCTGGCCATCATCTGGATGCTGACGGCGGTTAACCTCTTCGGCGTATTCGTGAGCGGCGTGTTCCAGAACATCTTCAGCACGGTCAAGATCATAGCCATCGGCATCATCATAGGAGTATCCTTTTCAGGAGGCGGCAGCTTAAGCCACTTTACCAGTCCCTTTCTTCCGGAAGAGTTTTCATGGGCAACCGTACTGGCCATAGGTGCCGCGCTGAGGCTTGCCTTCTTTGCCTTCAGCGGCTGGGAGGGGGCCACCTATATCGCAGAAGAGGTAAAAAACCCCAGGAGGAATCTCCCCCTTTCGCTGCTGCTGGGGATTACGGGGGTCATGGTGCTTTTTCTGGGGACGAATGCAGCCTATATCTACCAGCTCCCGGTTAAAACGATAGCCGCGTCCCATGGCATTGCCGCCGACGCCATGAAAGCGGCCATAGGAGGAGCTGGCGGTATCCTTATATCCATAGCCGTGATGCTGTCAACCTTCGGCAACGTGAGCACGCAGATCCTGTGCAAGGCCAGGACTTGGCAGGCAATGGCCCGTGATGACCTCTTTTTCAGCAGGCTGGAGATCCTCCATGGAAGGTACAGGACGCCGAACAATGCCCTGATGGCCCAGGCGGCTTGGGCATCGGTGCTCCTTGTCGCCTTGCTGGCGGTGTATCTTCTGTTCGATATAAAGTCAGGCGCGTCGTATGAAATGATCATCGCTTTCTTCACCGCTACGGGAACGATATTCAACATCATGACCATATATTCGCTTGTTGTCTTCAGAAAGAGATACCCCGATGTGCCGCGGCCCTACAAAGCCCGGCTCTATCCCTTCAGTGTCATCATGGTGCTGGCTCTGCTGACTTTCTATCTGGTGGTGACCCTGATCACCGCACTGGTTCCGTCATTGCTGGGTCTCGTGCTGATGTCTTCAGGGCTCGTTTACTATTTTTGGAAATCAAAAAACAAGGAAAAAAAATCGGCTCATAATGCCGGAGGATGATACAAGGTGATCATATGAAAAACTATGCCGTATTCTTATTCATCATAACAAGCATGCTGGTATCCTGCAGCGGAAATGAATACCGGGAGATGAAGGTTTACCCTGTACTGAACGAGACCGCCGTGGCCCGGGGAAGCGAATCCTTTATAGCGTTGCAGGTCGAGCTGCCGGGGAAAAGCCATATCTATGGCAATCCCAAGGGGCCCGGAATCGGCAAGCCAACCGAAGTCATGGTGGAAGGGCCGAAAACCATAACTTTTTCAGAGGCGCGTTTTCTTAAGCCGCAAAAGTTTTATTTCCCCGGGGAGAAGGATTATACATGGGGATATGAACACGCGACCAGGATTTTCCTGCCTTTTAAAGTATTGGGAAACGCTGCGACGGGTGTCAGTGACATAGGCGTTGTGTTTGATTCCCTGCTCTGCACGGATCCCGGACAAGGTAAGGGCGCCTCGTATTGCGTGCCCAGGATATTCCGCTTCAAGTGCCGGGTCAGGGTGCTGCCGGAAGGATCGGCCGGCACGGTCTACAGCCGTTCCATCCTTGACGAATTCAAGGCGTCTTCGGCGCCCGGTAAAGGTGCCGCTGCCGTACCGGCGCCCGCAGTGAAGAACGAAGATACCATGTCCGTCCTGCCTGAAGATATCAGCTTTTCGCCGCGGTTTATTGAAAAGGGCGTCACCGGATTGCTGCAGGCTGTCATATTCGGCATCATTGCGGGAATTCTTTTAAATATCATGCCCTGTGTTCTCCCGGTGGTTAGTCTCAAGGTCATGGGTTTCATCCAGCATGCGGGAAAAAGCAGGCGAGAGCTCTTCCTGCTGGGCGTTGTTTTTTCCCTTGGCATAATTGCCAGCTTTGCCCTCCTGGCCACCCTGGCGGCCTTTTTCGGATACAAGTGGGGTGGCCTGTTCCAGCACCGCTTATTTCTGGTCGCCATGACAGGGATCGTCTTCGCTCTCTCCCTATCCCTCTTCGGGGTCTATACTATCAACATCCCGTCATTTGCCGGAAGAGCGGTATCGGGCCAGTCAAATCCCTACGGTGATGCCTTCATGAAGGGCCTCCTTGCAACGCTGCTGGCAACGCCCTGCAGCGGTCCTTTTCTCGGCGGCACCCTGGCATGGACGTTGTCGCAGTCGCCGGGCATCATATTTCTGGTATTCCTGTGCATTGGCTTCGGGATGTCGCTTCCCTATATCATATTGACCATCAATCCTAAATTTTTAAAATTTATTCCGAAACCCGGGGAATGGCTGGTGACCTTTGAAAAGGTCATGGCTTTTGTTCTTGTCTTTACGGTGATATACCTGGTCGGTATTCTCGATGAGGCATCAGTGGTGCCGATGATCACCCTGCTGGGGTTCATCGCCTTCGGCTTCTGGCAGTACGGGAGATATGGATCCGTCGGCCAGACCGGAGTAAAAAGAGTAATGTCAACCATAGCTCTTGCCGGCATACTGGTCGGCGGCTATTTCATATCCTTTGATTACCTCTACCGGGAAAACAAGTCATCTGAGATCACGAAAAATGCCTTCAGCGCCGAACGCCTCATTGCAAACAGGGATTCCGGAAAAATATCAGTCATAGATTTCACCGCCGACTGGTGCCCGAACTGCAGGCTGGTGGAGAAAGTAACCCTGCAGAGCGAGAAGGTTGCCGAAGCCCTGAATGACCCGGCGATTGATTTCATGGTCGCGGATATCACCGGGATCAACCCGGATGCCGAGAGAATGATGCGTCTTTTACAGAGCCAGGCCATACCGCTCCTCGCCGTTGTCCCGCCGGGGGATGGTTTCACCAGGCCAATCATACTCAGGGATATTTATTCGGAACAGGACGTGATGAAGGCTCTTGAAACTGCACGGTCCGGTAATGTTAATAAAGAGTTCCGCTATCAGGTGGATATTAAGGGGGCCAGATAGACCCCGGTAAACAGCGGTTTGTCTATATGGTTTTCAGCGCGGCCGGGTTACCCTGCGTCATTATTGCGGCTTATCCAGGAAAATGATCACGGCGCTCCTGGCAATATCGACATATTTGTTTTTATCGATTAAATCCTCATGCTTGAGGGCCAGGTGTTTGATATTTTTACCGTTGCTGTAGAGCACGAGATCTATTTCCTTGATGTTCTTTTTTTTGCAATAGCCGATTTTGCAGAATTTGCAGTTTGATATAACCAAGCGTAAATCTTTTGAAGGCAGTTTATTCTCATACAGCCACTTTTCAACCTGGCGCAGCAATTCGTCATAAAATCGCTTAACATAATTGTCCATGTTGTCGTCTGAAAGTGTTTTGGAATAAACGATAGTCAAAACAGAGGCGTCTTTTCTGTATAATTTAGAGATTTCCTCGATTGGCATGCCATAGTGTGTTATGCCCTCAAGGGATTCCATGTCCTTGATTACCCGGGGACTCTTCGTGTCAGCAGACCGGACAACGGAGGCTGAAACCACCAGGCAGATAATTGTTAAGATAATGTTTTTCATATTCTTGATCCCATGATGAACGTTATACCAGCGCCCGATGAGCGATGTCCCTGCGATAATAGGAGTCTTCAAAAGATATGGTATCGATCATGCGGTATACGGTGTCCTTGGCTTCCCTGAGGGTGTTCCCCATGGCTGTCACGTTGAGGACCCTGCCCCCGCTGGTATAATGGGCGCCCCTGTCGTATTTTGTGCCGGCATGGAAAACAATGACATTGTCCGGAACCCTGTCAAGCCCGGAAATCAGCTTGTCTTTCTCATAATGACCGGGATATCCCCCGGATGCCATGACCACGGTAATGGCGTGCATTTTTTTGAAGGATAACGGGGTCTTGTCAAGAGTGCCATTGACCGAGGCCTGGAAAATATCACCCAGCCTGCCTTCCATAAGGGGGATGATCACCTGCGCCTCGGGATCTCCGAAGCGGACGTTAAACTCGAGGACATTGATGTCCTTGCCGTTGACGATCACCCCGGCGTAGAGTATGCCCTTGAAGGGGATGCCCTCGCTGTTCATGGCATTGATGGTTTTCTGCAAAATGCTATCCCGCACAAAGTCGAATCGTTCGGCGGTCATTACCGGCGCAGGCGCGTAGGCCCCCATGCCGCCGGTATTGGGACCTTTGTCGCCGTCGTAAATTCTTTTATGATCCTGCGCTGCGACAAAGGGAACGATGTTTTTCCCGTCTGATACGCATAATACCGACGCTTCCTCGCCGCTGATAAAGTCTTCAACAAACACCCGCGTCCCCTCGCGCACCGTGGCATTGATGAAGTCAAGGGCCTCATTGCGGTTTTCCGGTATGCCGACGCCCTTGCCGGCGGCAAGGCCGTCAAGCTTGATGACCAGGGGATACCGGTCTTCATGGTGGATGTAATCCAGCAGGGAATTCTTGCCGGTGAATTCACGGTGCCGCGCCGTCGGTATGCCGTATTTTTCCATGATATATTTGGCAAAGAGCTTGCTGCCTTCAAGCTGGGCCGCCTTTTTTGACGGACCGAAGGCCGGTATCTTCTTTTCGTCAAGGAAATCGACGATCCCGTCCACCAGGGGGGCTTCGGGGCCCACGACGACCATGTCAATTTTTTTTGAGCGGCAGAATTGCTCAATTGAACCGAAATCGTTTACGGGTATATCGGCGCAAAAGGCCGGATCGATGCCGCCGTTGCCCGGCGCAACATACACTTCCTTTGAACTTCCGTCATTCAGGAGACGCCAGGCGATCGTGTGCTCCCGGCCACCGGAACCGATGATCAAATATTTCATAAATCCTCCAAACGGGTACCGCAGTTGGATTCCCGCTGCACGTACGGGGCCAATCTGCAACAGTTTACATGATCGGTCAATAATTGCAAGTTTTATTAGGAGACCGCCGCATCCCCTGTCAACGAATAATATTTACGGCAAGCCCTTTAATCATTAATTATGATAGGCATGGATTTCTTAAAACTGAAGGATATCTTTTTTATCTTGACTCATAGATGACAATAATTTTAAATAAATAGACTTTTGCCAAGGAGATACACCGTACCTGTAGAAATCAGGCGCGAGGTTTCTAGCATAATCACAAGCAACAATCAGCATATATGGCTTCAGGTTTAAAATTCATGGTGGGTAGCTGCTGAATTTATGAATTCACCCAATTTCCGCAAGGTAAAACATCTGTTTATCCTGCCGTTTCTGTTGTATTTCTGGATGATTGGTACGGAATACCTTCATGCCCAGCAGAAGAATAACCATGTACTCCGCGGCATTGTCTATAATGCCATGACCAAGAAGCCGGTGTCCTCCGCGACGGTTTTTATAACCGAGCTGAAAAAGAAGGAAAATTGTGACAACAACGGCCAGTACCGGATCATCGTGCCGAAACCGGGAACCTATACGATATTTATCAGGTCCGAGGGACTCAAGGTGTCCAAGGTGTCCGTGTATATTGAAAACGACACGATTAAGAATTTCCCCCTTGAAAGCCCGTTAACCAAGGACGAGGGCCTCACCATCATGGGCAAGCGGGATCTTCAGACGGTTTCACGCCACTCCATGACCAAGCAGCAGATTAAGGAGGTGCCCGCATCATTCGGCGATTCCATCAATGCCCTGGCATCGCTGCCGGGGGTCATCAGGACCGGTGGCGATTTTTTCGGTCCCATAGTGATACGCGGCGGCGATTACCGAGGGGTACGGTACATGGTGGACGATATCCCCATATACAATGCCCTTCATTACGGCGGTCTTCATTCGGTCATAAACACCAATCTGATCGATGAAATAGACCTGTATTCATCGGCATTTCCCGCGGAAATCGGGTCCGCAACCTCAGCCGTCATAAGCATCAATACCGTTAATGATGTGAAGGAATTCGGCGGCTATACCGACCTCTCCCTGCTGTCAGCGACAGCCCTTATTCAGACGCCGATCCTCAAGAATGAAAACGGCGGCCTATACCTCGGGTCACCCCTGGGGGAATATAAAAAAGAGCAGCGCAATGCGGGTTATATAATAGCTGCCGGGCGGATCAGTTATATCGATCTCATCATCCTGCCCCTCATCAACCTGATAACGGGCGATTCCATCAACATCCTTCCGCAGTACTGGGATTACCAGTTCAAGGCGCGGTATAATTTCAACAATGCCCATTCACTGACGCTCCTAGCCTTTGGCAGCAAGGATTATCTGAAATTCGTCAGCAGCAGCAAGGTGAAGACCGACGGCTCTGATCCGCTTCTTACCGGCCTCAGCGTCAATACCAACCAGATGACGAACGGCCAGAGCCTGTGCTATACCTATCAGCCATCAGAGATATTCAGGAACAAACTAACCTTTTACTCATCCCTGAGGCAGAATTCAATTTCGATAACAATTCCCGCGCCGGGAGTAAACCTGGCGCAACAGGCTATCCGTATACGGACACGGCCATACGTGTTCGGATTTACCGACAAGTTCAAGATCGTTGCGGCGAAGAAATATCTCGAGATCCGCGGGGGGGCGGAATATACAATTTATCATTTTACCGCGAGCGGCAACAGGCCGAAATCCAGCGGCGGCAGCTTCACATCGGATCTTTCCAATAATAATGATGTGACGATGTTCATGGATAATAATATCCTCAATCATGGGGTGGGGGGATACGTAGAGGCGAAATTTACCTATGGCGGATTCACCTTTATTCCTGGTTACCGGAGTGATTACCTCAACCGATCGGGATATATGACCTGGGACCCCCGGGGTATGATGAGTTATGAATTCCCGACAAATACGACCATTTCAATAGCAGGGGGTAAATACAGCTATTTTTTTCAGACCAATTCGGATTATTTTGACGCGTCCCCCCAGTACGCAAAGGTGGGTAAAAACGGGAAACCGGAATGGGCCATCCATCGCGTAATCGGGCTTGAGCAGACAATAGGGCTTTTCAAGATCAAGGCCGAAGGGTTCTGGAACGATTTCCATGATCTGGTCCAGGAATATGTTCATATCGGGCCAGACGGGAGTATCCGCCAGACAATGAGCACCGGGAGAATCCGCGCCTATGGCGGGGAGATCATGGTTAAAAAAGATCGCAAAGAAGGCGAGAATGGAATTTTTGGATGGGTCAGTTATACCTATACAAGGTCCAAAGCAAAATCCGGCCTTCCCCATTCGCCAGGAAAATATGGCATCCTAATCAGCAAAAGCGGCGGGTTCCCCACCTCACTTGATGAAATTGCCTTTAACAAGGCCGGTGATTATTGGGGAAACCACTGGTTGAATTATGATTTCGAACAGAACCACAGCTTCAAGCTGATTCTGGGCTATGCCCACGGAAAGCATACCATTACCGGCAAGTTCATGCTGTACACATCGAATCCGTATACGCCCATTGTCGCTTCAATTCAGGATACAGACTATCCCGCACGCTTTGTCCCGGTTTACGGAAAACCAAACACGCGCAATTTTCCAATTTATCATCGCCTTGATCTGCGCTACAGTAATACGACAACGTATTCATGGGGATATGTGAGCTGGTACATAGAAATAATAAATGCCTATAATTACCGTCCCATTGTGGTGCAGCGATGGAATTATAATCAGCCGTATCTGGGTAAAAGAAATCCCAAGATCACCACGTACGGTTCGTCCATTGCGCTTATTCCCAATTTTGGTGTTGAGGCTAAATTCTGAAAAAGGAGAGAACGATGATGTCCCGGAAAAAAAACAGGGTAGCATTCCTCTTGTTACTGGCAGCCTTGCTGCTGCAGTACGGGTGCATAACCAGTCCCGTTGCGGTGACCTCCTCAACGACCCCGGTGAATGATAAAAAAATTGTCATGAATTACGGACCGGTCCAGGGAACTCACCGTGTGTGGTCGGTGTTCGGACTCTGGATGGTCGGAAGGCCCGATATTGATCTCGCCATACAGGATGCGCTCAAGAAAAAAGGCGGCGATGCCCTCATCAATGTGAGCTGTTATCAAAAGACATCCTGGTTCTTCTTTGTTTCCGAGAACAAAGTCGTGGTTGAAGGTGAGGCGGTATCCTTCGATGCAGGTAGCTTGGAAAAAGATAGAGGCAAACAGACGATCAAGTCAAAAAAATGAGCTCATGGATACCTACGATGCACAGATGGAATAAAAAGATTCATGGTATTGCCGGGCTGGCGGGGAATAAACCATGGCGGCGTTGCATTGCCGTTATCGCTGCGCTCCTCTGCCTGGGCATGTATAGCGGATGCCTGTACAAGGGGGTCCGCGTTACCGGCCTGGAATCCCACGCTAAAGTAATGGAAGGGAAAACGTATCATATTCTCGGGGAAGCTGAAGGAACCAGCAGCAGTTTCAACCTTTTATGGATTTTGCCGGTTACGCCGCGCATAGATTATGACAGGGCGGTCAATGAAGCAATAAACAGCCTTCGCGGAGACAATCTTATAAACGTGCGGGCATGGTTCGAACGGCAGGTCTGGATCATCGGGATGGTCGAAATTTTACATGTTAAGGGAACCGTTATTCAATACGAAAGATAACGCACTTTATGCTTCAACCGCCCCTCTACCTGGTGGTGTATATACGCTGCCACCAGTCAGCTGGTTATTCCACTAACTTTATTTAACGAGTCTCTATTTATTCCCGTTTTGTACATCTATTAAATCGGGAATAAAAACAACAATGCGATTGCAGTAATAACCATTGCAACTAAAACTAAAGCCTGTTTCATAAAAGTCACCCCCATTTTACACTCATGGTATCATAATAAAAATCGCAAAAAATCCGCACGGGCGGGATGTTTTATAATGATAAGATATTGAATAAAATGAAAAAATAGAGCCTTCTCTTGATTAATCAGATATTTGCTATGATTTTTTTTCTAATAAATCAAGAACCATAAAGTTTATTTATGGTGGTAATACGTAATAATATGCTAATTAATGCAATAAAATTTTTAAAAATTTTTTAATTTTATTAATTCAGGTTTAAGCACATTATATTTGATACAGAGATGTTTAAATATGGTCTATTATAAAATTAGCATCAGTTAAGTCATAAGAGGTCTCCTGCACTTGGATTCTGGAGGATACTATTGAAACGATTCATTGAAAATTATAATGGCGAAAAAGTTGATTTGATTGTCATTGGCGGAGGAGTGACCGGCGCAGCCGTTGCCTACGATGCCGCCACAAGAGGTCTTTCCGTGGCCCTTGTGGAAAAAAATGATTTCGGCGGAGCCACTTCCGCGGCAACTTCAAAAATGATCCATGGAGGTCTGCGGTATCTTGCCACCATGGAATTCCGTCTTGTCCGCGAATCTTTAAAAGAAAGAAAAACAATGGAAAACATCGCGCCTAATTTTGTCTATCCGATGCCGGTCATGGTCACAACCAATAAATTGAAAATCACCAATACAAAATGGATCATCAAGATAGGAATGATCCTTTATGACATATTATCCTTCGACAAGGGATGGACCTGGGATAAAAGCAAAAGAATATCCCTGCATAAAACCATATCAAAGGAAAAGGTGGTGGAACTGGAACCCCTGGTAAAAAAAGAAGGACTGACAGGCGCGTCGGTTTATTCAGACTGCGTAAGCATTTTCCCGGAAAGGCTGACCCTGGCCTTTATTAAATCAGCGGTGCGGAACGGCGCCCAGGTGGCGAATTATGCCGAAGTTGTGGACTTCATCTTTGATAATAAAAGGCGTGTAACGGGGGTTATGGTCAGGGACAGGCTGAACGGCAGAAAAATTGCCGTGCGGGGAAATTTGACGGTAAATTGCGGCGGTCCCTGGGCAGATATCATTCTTGGCATTGCGAGTAAAAAGCCTTCCGGGGAGCAGCTTCGCAGGTCTGAAGGAATACACATAATTACCAGGAAGATGGTTAATGATCATATTGTCGGCTGCATGACTGCCAAGGGTCGGCACCTTTTCGTTATCCCCTGGAGGAACCACTCGCTTATCGGCACAACAGACAAGGAATATATCGGGAAGCCCGATGATTACAAGGTCACGGCAAAAAGCGTCAGTGAACTTCTGGACGAAGTGAACGAGTCCTTCGGTGACGGCACACTGTCTTTCAAGGATATCCTGCATACCTATGGAGGACTTCGACCGCTGGTCGAAGATCAGACTGAAGATGTGTATGAATCTTCTAGAAAATATGAAATATATGACAACAAGACGGACGGGCTTGACGGCCTTATAACCGTTGAAGGTGGAAAGTATACGACCAGCAGGAATCTCGCAGATCATGTCATGAAAGTCATATCGAAAAAGATGAACAGAAAATTGTATGGCTGCGTTACCGATAAACAGTTTCTTGCAGGATGTGAAATCCCAGACATGCAGAAGTTCCTTGATATGATAGTTGATGAGAACAGGGATTTCAGCAGCAAAACCATGGAATATCTGGGAAGAAATTACGGGACAGAATATGAAAAGGTCCTGGCAATCGCCAGGAGCAGCAAGGCCTTTGCGCGGGTGCTCAATGGCGATGGTGAAATCATGGCGGAGGTCGTGTATGCTGTCCGACATGAGCTCGCCAGGACACTGAATGATATCCTGTTCCGGAGAACCGGCATCGGAACCCTGGGGCATCCGGGAGAATCCCTGCTGAAGGAGGTGGCCAGGATTGCCGGAAAGGAACTGCGCTGGGGGCCGTCCCGGATCAAGGAGGAACTTGAAAAGGCCCGGAAGGCCTTTATCATACCCATGCCCGATCGAGAAGAGTCTTCAGCAAATGTGAAATCGAAGAAAATACAAGGCTCTGGCAAAGAAAAAGCATCAAGGAAAAAATAGCATTTAGGTCGATTGTGAAAGATCGCATCGGGCGGGATATTTTATGAAATTATACAAATTCAGTGAGGGTTCGGGGAACTCAAAGCAGGGAGTTGGTCTATGAAAAGGATTATGATCTTGATATTCTCTGTGATGGCATTTTTTATGATCGCAACGGGAAGTTTCCCGGCAACGGGGAAAATCAGCAAGGGCGATTGCACATACAAGGGGATCAAATTATACGGAAAAGTGCAGGCAGTAACCAGCTTTCCGGATATAAAAGTGAAGGTTGTTTCAAGCTTTCCCGATTTGAAAGTTCAAAACGTTTCATCATTTCCGGACAAGTGCGGCAAATGGCAGTTCGTGAAATCCTTTCCTGATTTTAAAATAACATATGTCGATTCCTTTCCCGACTTAGAGATCACGATGGTAAACTCCTTTCCCGGAGCCGACTAAAACCGGTATGACAGCAGAAATATTCATAAGCCGGATCTGCAGTGCTTGATTTTGTAATGGACAGTAGCGCCAGAAGACACGCAATGGAGATATTTAATGTATCGGGTATTGCTGAATAATGGAATTTTTAACTACGTGCCGCATTACCGCAAAAAATGCAAACCTGAGGATAGATCTTTTCCTGTCGAGACAATTCGGATATCTCAGCCGTTCGGAATGGCAGAAGGAGATACAGAAGGGGAAAATTTCGTATAACGGCGAAATCCTCGCCAGATATGACAGGAAGACAAGGGCCGGTGATGTCATCACCTATGCCGGAAGGGATGCCGCCGAGCCTGAGGTAGACGCAAACTACACGGTTTTATATGAAGATGACTGCCTGCTGGCGGTAAATAAACCGGGTAACCTGCCGGTTCACCCAGCCGGCGTTTTCTACCATAATACCCTCCAGACTATTCTCCAGAAAGAATACAATATGAGGCTCTATCTTCTGCATCGCCTTGACCGGGAAACATCCGGGGTAATAATTCTTGCCAAAAATGCGGCCACAGCTTCGGAAATCCGCAATACCTTTTCAGCGGTTGAAAAAACATATCTCGCGCTGGTGCATGGCGTTCCGGAGCGCGATGTGTTCATGAATGACACGCCCATCGGCTTTGATATAGCGTCGGGCATCGAGCATAAAAGGAGCGCCCATGAACACGCGCCCGAGGCAGCATGCACGAAATTCATACGGATGCAATCAAAGAATGACCTGACCCTGCTGAAAGCGGTTCCCTATACCGGCAGGCAGCACCAGATACGGGTGCATTTGAAACATGCCGGATATCCCATCGTGGGAGACAAGCTATACGGGCGGGATGAAACGGTATACCTTGATTTCATTAAGAACGGCCCAACCGAGGAGATTGAACGAAGGCTCGGATTCAAGCGGTGCGCGCTCCACTCCAGGTCGATCGCGTTTTATCACCCGGCGCTGCAAAAAAAGATTTGCATCAGGGCGCCGTTACATGAGGATATGAAGAAGTATATCAATAATCAATGGGGCTCAGATGTCTGATCCGGTCATACCATCAAGGGCAAAACTTTTTATCGGGGTCCTCTTTACATCGGAGGTTATTCTTGATGGTGTTGAAAAAGCGCTCGTGAAAAAATTCGGCGAAATGGATTTCCGCACGAAACATATCCCCTTCGTGCACACCAAGTATTACAGCGACATGAGATCGGCGCAGTTCAAGGTACTATTCTCTTTCCGCAGGCTGATACGCAGGGAAGACATAGTGGAGATCAAGCTTTATACCAACAGGCTTGAGAAGCGGTTCGCGGACAATAAGACCAGGATGGTGAATATCGACCCCGGGTATCTGACGCTGTCCAACGTCTACCTGGCCACATGCAAGGATTTTTTCCACCGGACCTATCTCCGGAAAGGGGTCTTCCTTGAAAACGAATACCGTTATGTAGCCCGGCGGTATCAACCGTGGGAATGGACCTACCCGGATTACCAGAAACCGGAATACCTCTACTTCTTCCATGAGGTGCGCCGGATGTACCACAACCAGCTGCGGGGTTAGCGGCTAAACATCAACGACGATCGTGGCGGAAAAGCCCGTATCGTCCCGGGTGACGCTGAGATTATGCATGGTGGCAGCCTTTATATCCACGGTAAAAAGGTGACGCGAGCGGTCAATTGCCTCGCCGGAGGCGGCGCAGGATAATCGGTAAGTTCCATTCGACCTGGTAATTGCCAGCTGTTCAGGGAGCAGCAGCAGTTTGTCCGAATCCTTATGAAAAATGAATTCCGAAAGGAAATCAAAATAGAGCATTTCAAGGTCCGCGGCCTCACAGGTAAAGGAAACAGAGGATTTCTTCAGGACTGTTTCTGGGTTCTTGAGCATGATCGACAGCAGCGCTTCCGCGCCGGCGGTGAACAGCTCCACCGGGTCCCTGCCCCTGACGCGGAATGCGATATCCGCCCTGCTGATGCCTTCCAGTATCTCAAAGACCATGATTCATCCCTTGATGTTCCCGATGGGGAGCAGCTTGGCAACGGCCCTGCTGAGGCCTCCCCGCTCTGTAGCCTGTATCACTTCATCCACGTCCTTGTATGCCCCGCCGGCTTCCTCTGCCAGGCCCGGGAATGACGAGGTGAGGATGAAGATTCCCCGCTGCTCCATCTGCTTCTGGAGCTCCCTGCCGTTGAAGGAGCTCTTTGCCTGGTGCCGCGACATGACCCGGCCGCTTCCATGGCAGGTGGAATAAAAGGCGTCGGCGCTGGAGGGGATGCCCGCCAGGAGATAGGATCCTGTTTCCATGCTTCCGCCGATGAGGACCGGCTGGCCTGTGGTGCGGTACCGGTCGGGGATTCCTTCCATGCCCGGCGCAAAGGCCCTGGTAGCCCCCTTGCGGTGTATCAGGATTTCTTTTTCCTTCCCGTCTATGGTGTGGCGCTCCAGCTTGGCCGTGTTATGGCACACGTCGTAGACCAGACGGAGCCCCAGATCTTCGGGACTTTTTTTGAATATATCGGCAAAAACATTTTTCACAGAATGCATCATCATCTGGCGGTTCAGGAAGGCGTAATTGATGGCGCAGTTCATGGCCCTGTAATAATTCTGTCCGTCATCGGAATGAAAGGGAGCGCAGGCGAGCTCACGGTCGGGCATGGACAGGCCGTATTTCGGCCCCATGACGGAAAGAAACCGCTTAAGATAGTCTGTAGCGATCTGGTGTCCGAATCCCCGGCTACCTGAATGAATCATCACCATGATCTGGTTGTCGCGGACGATGCCGAACTGTTTGGCGATTTTTTTATCAAATATATTTTTCTCTTTCACAACCTGGATTTCAAGGTAATGATTGCCGGAACCGAGGCTCCCGGCCTGGTCTTTGCCCCTTGACTTGGCCCGGTCGGACACCGCACGCGGATCGGCGCCCTTCATGCAGCCGCTCTCTTCGATGAAATCAAGATCGGTTGGTGACCCGTATCCGTTCTGTATCGCCCACCGGGCTCCCAGTACCATGGCTTCATCAAAATCGTCGGGCTTGAGCCGCACCATGCCGTCTGAACCGACGCCTGAAGGCACCTGGTTGAACAGAGCCTGCACCAGCGTTTTTAACCGGGGTTTGACCTCGTCATAGGTCAGGGACGTGGCCATGAGGCGCACACCGCAATTGATATCAAAACCGATCCCGCCGGGAGAGATGACGCCGGTATCAGGGTCTATGGCGGCGACGCCGCCGATGGGGAACCCGTACCCGGAATGGCCGTCAGGCATGCAGAGGGCATGCTTCATGATTCCCGGGAGAAGACACACGTTGGTAAGCTGGTCCAGAACGGCATCATCCATGTTCTCGATGAGCTGCAGGGAGGCATAGATGCGTGCAGGCACTCTCATGCCATGCTTGTAGGTCTCCGGTATTTCATAAAGGTAATCGTGTATTTTGTTGATAGATCCTGTTTTCATGGGTGATAGGCACGATTTTTCTTCACGCAGGATAGAATATGGGATTTTTCGATACAATAAATATATAGCCGCGTTATTGGAACGGCAATTATTAATAATACCGGAGCATGGGTGAGGAATACTAACTCACGCGAGGGAATCGGCAAGTTTTCGTACCGCGGCCAGATATTCCTTCAGACCATACATGAATATGGTATTATGGTTTGCCTCCTTAATGGTCACCAGGTCCTTTATTTCAGCGGGGGAAGCCTCAAATAAAGCGCTCCCGTCGCTGTAGGGTATGATGTGGTCCCTCTCTGCGTGGATGATAAGGGTCGGTTTTCTGAACTGCCTGATCTTGTCAATGTTCCGGAATCCTTCCTCTTCCCTGATCCCCAGGCGGTCAGGATCCACGCCTATGATTCGCAGGAGGGGCAACGCGTAGGCAAAGCCGCTGTCGATAATGAGACCATCTACGTCATCCTGCCGGGCCGCGGCAAGTTCCAGGGCCGACGCGCTTCCCAGGGAACGTCCCATTATGATGAAAGGCCCGCTGTAATTACCTTTTTCAAGCCACTGGATAATGTAATCGAAAATGACATGGCAATCCTTCATCATGGAGGATACGCTGGGACTGCCGCCGGAGCGTCCATAGCCGCGATAGTCAACGGGGATGAAATTTAACCCCAGGTCAACGTACAGGGGGCCAAGGTCATCGTAATCAATGACTATTTCCCCATTGCCGTGAAAAAAAAGAATTGAAGGGGAATTTTTCGAGGCCGTGAATATCTTACCGCCGATCACGACATCTTTGTCAACAGGGATGGAGAGCTCGTCAATGTTACTTCCTGCCAGGGAACGGGATTCTTCGGGCCTGGGGTAAAACAGGAACGATGATATGGCAGGATGATCAAACCGGGCGTAGTCGGACATGGCTCTTTCTCCTTTCAAGGAGTATTAGCCATCATGATCGAATATAAGTCAATAATAATAGCAGTGAGGCATATTGCGCCGCATATTTTGTTCTTGCAATTAATCATACCTGACCATTGTTAAGAATATCTTTACCAAGGAGGGGCGTCATGTCGATAGCCGGGCACATTAAGGAATCAATCGAAAAATCTTCCTGGATACGGAAAATGTTTGAGGAGGGCATCAAGTTAAAGGCCCAATTCGGCCATGAAAATGTCTATGATTTCAGCCTTGGCAATCCCGACCTGGACCCGCCGGAAAAATTCTTTGAAGTGCTGAAGGATTTTGCCCACAAGGCGGCCAAGGGGGCCCATGGATACATGCCCAACGCGGGCTTCCCATCGGTGTGCAAGGCCATCGCCGCCAAGGTCTCCGCTGAAGAGAACGTGGTAGTGCCGGAGAAAAACATCATCATGACCTGCGGTGCGGCAGGGGGCCTGAACACCGTCCTGAAGGCGATACTTAATCCCGGTGATGAAGTTATCGTGTCGAAGCCGTATTTCGTCGAATATAATTTCTACATAACAAATCATAATGGCGTGCCCAAACTGGTGGACACCAACCCGGATTTTTCACTGAACATTGACAATATTCACAAGGCTATTTCAGCGAAGACACGGGCGGTGCTTATTAATTCGCCCAACAATCCCACCGGGAGGATCTACCCGGAGCAGCAGATCAAGGAACTTGCCGCCGTGCTGGAGGGTTTCCGCAAGAAAGGGCAGATCATTTATCTGATTTCTGACGAGCCGTACCGGGAAATTGTCTATGATAATGTGAAAGTCCCCGGCATCCTGTGCAATTATTCACAGTCGATCGTGGTCAATTCCTATTCTAAATCCCTTTCCATTCCGGGAGAGCGCATCGGTTTCATCGCCGCAAACCCGGCATGCGATTACATAGACCAGCTCATGGCAGGAATGATCCTGTGCAACCGGATTCTGGGCTATGTGAATGCGCCGGCCCTCATGCAGCGTATCGTCGCGGAGCTGACGGATGTCACGGTCGATATTACTCCGTATAGAAGGAGGAGGGACCTGCTGGCTGAAGGATTGAAGAGCGCCGGATACACGTTCCCCATGCCGGAAGGCGCCTTTTACATTTTCTGCAAATCGCCGATACCAGACGATGTGGCCTTCGTTCAGCATCTGCAGAAATTCAACATTCTCGCCGTGCCGGGAAGCGGGTTTGGGGGGCCGGGGTATTTCAGAATGGCCTATTGCGTGCCCGAGGATGTAATCAAGCGTTCGATACCGAAGTTCAGGGAAGCCCTGGAAAAGCTCGGCTAATTCTTGGCTTTGACTTTCACGCGTTCGATGTTCGCCGCGATAACCTGGTTTTTTTCATCAAGGGCCTGGGCCTTCTTGTAATATTCATAGGCATCCTTGATCTTGCCGAGTTTCTCATAGCTCATGCCCAGGTTGTTCACTATTTCCGCCGAGCGGGGCTTAACGGCATACGCGGCAGAAAAGGCAGTATTGGCTTCGCTGTATTTCTTCAGCTTCATCAAGGTGATCCCCAGGGCATTATAGGAATAATAGAGGTCGGGATTGAGTGAGTTGGCCTTTTCAAACATTTCCTTGGCCTTCCAGAAATTTTCCCTTTTCAATGAGGTTATGCCCATGATGTAAAAAAGCATGGGCGATTTTTCCACTTCCATCCCCTTCCGGGCAGTGGCGTCAGCCTCGGCGTATTTTTTCATTTCTATCTGGAGGAGTGCAAGATCGATATAGGGATCAACCTTGTTTTTCTTTATGGCTATACAGCGGGTGAAATGATCAATGGCGGATTTGGGGTTGCCCAGCTTCCAGTGATTATGGGCCGCCAGGAACCTGAGGTTATAGTTCGGCGAGTCGGGTTTCGTGTCATTGGCGGTTTCCAGCTCATCAGCGATCATTTTTAACGATCCTTTATAGTCTTTCTGCTCGAAAAGTTTGAGCGCTTCCTTGTAGGAAGCATAAAGGGTCGTGCCGGCGAATAGAAGCAAGGCGATCATTACCAATGTTTTTTTCATGTTTCACCTTCTGTATAGTTTTGTGATTGGGGAGCCTCCCACCGCTTACGCGGTGGAAGACACCTTGACATTGCTTTTTTCCTTGATGGCAGCCTGAGCCGCGGCAAGCCGGGCTATGGGGACCCGGTACGGGGAACAGCTGACATAGTTGAGGCCGACCATGTGGCAGAATTCGACTGAACTGGGCTCTCCTCCGTGCTCGCCGCAGATGCCGACCTTAAGATCCTTCCTGACTCCCCGGCCCTTTTCAACAGCCATGCGGATGAGCTTGCCCACGCCGTCGCGGTCAAGTACGCGGAACGGGTCGTTGGGGAGAATCTTCTTTTCAACGTATTCAGGGAGGAATTTTCCGGAATCGTCGCGGCTGTATCCGAAGGTCATCTGGGTAAGGTCATTGGTGCCGAAGGAAAAGAACTGAGCTTCGCCGGCTATTTCGTCCGCGGTGACGGCGGCGCGGGGTACTTCAATCATGGTACCGACCATGTAATCGACCTTGATCTTTTTTTCCTTCATGACCTGTTCAGCAGTTGCCACGATGATATCCTTCTGCATCTTCAATTCCTTCACGTGGCCTACCAGGGGAACCATTACCTCGGGTTTGACGTTTACGCCTTCCTTCTTGAGCTGGCAGGCGGCCTCAAAGATGGCGCGCGCCTGCATCTCGGTAATTTCGGGATAGGTTATGCCGAGGCGGCAGCCGCGGTGGCCCAGCATCGGGTTGAATTCGTGGAGCGCTTCAACCTTGGCCTTGATTACGGCCGGGGAGACCTTCAGCTCCTTGGCCATCTCTTTCTGGTTCTTTTCCTCGTGGGGCACAAATTCATGCAGGGGCGGGTCCAGGAGGCGTATGGTGACGCCGAATCCCTTCATGGCCTTGAGGATTCCGTAGAAGTCCTTGCGCTGCATCTTGAGGAGCTTTGCCAGGGCCTTTTTCCGGCCGGCGAGATCATCGGCAAGGATCATCTCGCGCATCGCCTTGATGCGGTCGCCCTCGAAGAACATATGCTCGGTGCGGCAGAGGCCGATTCCTTCGGCTCCGAAGCCGCGGGCCACTTCCGCGTCATGGGGGGTATCAGCATTGGTGCGAACGCCGAGCTTGCGGGCTTCATCGGCCCACTTCATGATAGTGCCGAAGTTGCCTGACAGCTGCGGATCGACCGTGGGTACCTTGCCGAGCATCACTTCGCCGGTCGAGCCGTCGAGGGATATGAAATCGCCCTGCTTGATCGTCAGATTCCTGATCTTGAATATGCGTTTTTTATAATCGACTTCCAGTTCGCTGCATCCCGATACGCAGCATTTGCCCATTCCGCGGGCGACAACGGCGGCATGAGAGGTCATGCCGCCCCGGGCTGTCAGGATCCCCTGGGCCACGTTCATTCCCTTGAGGTCTTCCGGCGAAGTTTCAACACGGACCAGGATGACCTTTTCGCCCTTGGCGCTCCAGACTTCCGCGTCGTCGGCGTTGAAAACGACCTTTCCTACGCCGGCTCCCGGTGAAGCGGGAAGGCCCTTGGTGATAACGTTCCGTTTTGCCCTGGGATCAAGGGTGGGGTGAAGAAGCTGGTCAAGGGAAACCGGGTCGATGCGCATCAGGGCTTCATCTTTCGTGATGAGTCCCTGCTTGACCATGTCGACGGCGATCTTCACGGCAGCCGCGGCGGTGCGCTTGCCGTTCCGGGTCTGCAGCATCCAGAGCTTCTGGTTCTGGATGGTGAACTCGATGTCCTGCATGTCGCGGTAATGGTTTTCAAGCTTGTTGTATATATCGTAAAGCTGCTTGTACGCCTTCGGCATATACTCCTCGAGGGAGGGGTATTTTTTCTTGCGGTCCGATTCCTTTATGTTGTTCTCTTTCGCCCATTTCTGAGAACCGACAATCGTTACCTGCTGCGGCGTCCTGATGCCGGCAACAACGTCTTCGCCCTGGGCGTTTATCAGGTATTCGCCGTAGAAGCGGTTGTCTCCGGTGGACGGGTCGCGGGTGAACGCAACGCCCGTGGCGCAGTCATCGCCCATGTTGCCGAAGACCATGGCCTGGATGTTGACCGCGGTGCCCCAGCTGTCTTCGATGCCGTTCATTTTTCTATAGAGGATAGCGCGCTCGTTCATCCAGGATCCGAACACCGCGCCTATGGCGCCCCAGAGCTGTTCATAGGGGTCTGAAGGGAAGTCTTTCTTGAGCTTTTTCTTAATAAGGGCCTTGTACTGGGCAACCAGCTCTTTTAGATCGGCAACGGTCAGGTCAAGGTCCATTTTAACTTTGCGCTTTTTTTTCAGGTTGTCCATGACTTCTTCGAAGGGATCATGCTCATCCTTCGATGCAGGCTTGAGGCCCATGACGACATCGCCGTACATGGCTATGAAGCGGCGGTAGGAGTCCCAGCCAAAACGTTCGTTGCCCGATTTTTTTATTATTCCCTGGATGGTCTTGTCGTTGAGGCCAAGGTTGAGGACCGTGTCCATCATGCCGGGCATCGACGCCCGCGCTCCCGACCGTACTGATACCAGAAGCGGGTTTGAGGGATCGCCGAACTTCGCTCCCATGATCTGTTCGACTTTCTTCATGGCATCGTTTACTTCTTCTTTAAGACCGGCAGGATATTGACGGTTATTTTTATAAAATTCCGTGCACACTTCTGTGGTTATGGTAAAACCTGCCGGAACAGGTATCCCGAGGTTTGACATTTCTGCAAGGTTGGCGCCTTTGCCGCCAAGGAGGTTTTTCATGTCCGCTTTGCCTTCGGAAGATCCTCCTCCAAACAAGTACACTCTTTTAGCCATTCTGATTCTCCTTCTGTTAATTTTTACTTACATCCAATCAGATCTATGTATACTGTATCACTATATTTATTTTGATATTTCACTTCACCCGCGGTGCCTTAAGTGAGTATCGGAAAGGGAGCACCTGCTGGGCTGAATGCCGTTACGGGTAAATTGTTTAAAACAGCGCATGTCCTTGTAAAGATTAATTTATTACATTGCAAAACAATTACAGATATTTTTTTATCTGGCGGAGAAGACAGGCTTCCCGATGGGCGCATTTGGCGCAGAATTCATCACTGGCATCAAAGTCTTCTTCAACACAGAGTTCATCGCTGTCCTGCGTCATTATATCCATATAGCGGATATGCTGGTATTCGTCATCAGTGATCGATCCGGGGCCCCTGGTCTTTAATTTTTCCAGTATTGTCTCAAGGATCTGATCGTTCTGTTTGATTTCATTTTCGGATCTGTTTTCGCGCCGGTCAATCTCTCGGTTAAGGCGGGCCTTGATAAGCTTGGATTTAAAGCGTATGCCCCGTTTGCGGATGATCAGAAAAAATATAAGACCAAAGATGATGCCCCCCAGGTGACCGGCATGGGAGACGGGACTCTGGCCGCTTGAGGCGATAAGGGAGTAAAGCTCAATACCGCCATAGAGAAGCACGAGAAACTTGGCCCTCATGGGGATGATGAAGAAAATCAGGATCTCGGCTTCGGGGAAGAGCATGCCGAAGGCAAGGAGCAGGCCGAAGACAGCGCCGGAAGCGCCGATGGTTGGCGTTATGTAATTAACGCCTCCCAGAAGAGTGTTGATGACAAGAATGGTGATACCGGCGCCGACTCCGGTAAAAACATAGTATGAGAAAAAACGCCTGCTTCCCCAGGCCTGCTCGACAGGAATCCCGAAAATAAGTAGCGCGTACATGTTCAGAAAAATGTGAAGGAACCCGCCATGAAGAAACATATAGGTGAAAAGCTGCCAGATGTAATACTTTTCAATGACCAGGATCGGTCGCAGGCCGAGATAAAAAATCAGAACATCGCTGAGGGTGGATCCCTGTTCGCCGGTGCCGACCATGGACAGCATTAATTGCAGGCCGAAGAATATGGCTATGTTCAAAACGATGAGCCGTATTACCCAGCTTTTGGTGTAAGTTCCCGTGCCGTTCATAAATAATCCCGGTGCTCTGTTTTGACAGCGTGAAATTAACGATGGTGTATAACGCCACCCGTCCGAGCCTCTGGTAACATTACAGAGGACTGCTGTTATCAGTAAAGTATTTTTTATCCATGGCCCTTATAAAGAGGACACAGGGCTGAGGAACCCGGCATATAATCGCGGCAAACCTGGGGACGGGTCTCGTATATGTCGCAGAAAAAGACATTCCCGTCATAATTGAGAAACGTACAGCTCTGGATGTGGATGCCGTTGCCGGTCAGGATGATGTCGCCGAACCACTGAATTTCGGTGCCGCGGACGTGGGAAATGATATCTAAGCGCTGTTCCTTCTCCCATCGGCGCATATCATTCTCGGTAATGTAGGCAATCATGTCAACATGGCAGCAAACGCCGCACTGGCGGCATCGTATGGGGGATTCTTCCTTCAACGCACTGTACTCATGAAACCATGAGATTTCACCGGACCGGAATCAGTCAAGTTGAAATTTTATTTAAAATAGCACGGGCGAAAACCCTGGCATTTTCAATATCTTCACTGTCGGGATGCCGTTCCATCCGGGCAGCCATAGGCGCCCATTCGTCCTCGGGAATATGTTTAAAGTGTTTTATAAAATTATAAAGCTTCGGTGCAAGTCGGCCCTGGCACTCAAAACATCCCAGGTATGCTATGCCTTTCTTTCTGCAAAGGGAACTCAGATAGATCATGCAGTTTTCATCATCAGACTTATTGTATAAGGGAGAGGCATGGTTGACGAACCCGGCAAGGTAAAAAGAGGATCTTTCCGGGATAAGGTTCATGAGTACCCGAACCGGTTCAGCGAGAGTACCGCCATGGCACAGAGAACCGATAATGACAAGGCCATAGTCATCCAACTGCGAGGGGTCAATCTCTTCGATTTTTTTCAGGTCCGCAGATGAGGAGGATACGGATTCTTCGTAAATCGCCCTGGCAATCTGTTCTGTATTCCCGGTCTGGGAGAAGTATGTGACCAGTACCTTCATGGCCGGTTTGCACGAGATGAATACGTGGAGAGTATACCCCGAGGAAAGGATCTCTATCGATTATTCAAAAGATGAATAGATCTTCGTGTTCAAATCGAAATTCATGGTCGGTTCTGCGCCCCCATGGGAAACGGCTATACAAATAAGGAAACGGGGGTTGCCTTTCACGGTTTTGGTGCCGGCGGCGGTTTCAAGGGCCGGGATGGAATAGTCAAGGTCAAGGCCGTATAAATATCGGTAGCTGATCTGATACGAGAGCGGCAGGGACACTTTGTAAAGACCGGTGGTCTTGACATCAAGTGAAAGGGCAAGATTCGCCGGAACGGTAACGGCATGGGTGTAAGGGATCCAGCTGTTCCAGTTGTGTGGTTGATTGCCGATTACTGATTCCGCCGTCGAGGGGAACGCCATGCCGGCTATCGTGTCATAATCGTACAGAAGGATCTGTGAATGATGCGATACGGAGAGGAGCCTCCTGAAATTATTTTTATGGAGACTTGAAAAGGTGTTTTTGCCCCCGTCCTTTTCTGCGACATCATGAAACACAACGCCGCGGACAACCTGGCCGTCGTGATACGTTACCTGGATGACAATTGCTATTTCTCCAAAGATATCGTCTGATGCGTTGTTCCTCTGATAAAGGCTCCAGCCGGTCTTGATCACGTCTCCGGGCGTGTGTATCGTTTTCCCCTGGAAAAGGGTTTTCATTGAGGAAAACAGGGACCGGGTTATCTTTTCATGATTCCAGCTATCAGGATAACTTTCTTTTACTGAGGAGTAGATGAGCGATTCCAGCTCATAGGAGAGGCTCTTCATGCTGTCACGGTTCCCGGTCGCCAGTTGTTTTATTATTTTCATAGGCTATTCTAGCTCTTTCAAGGTAAAATAACAAGTCATTTTTTTTGTTTGAAGAGCCACTCGAACATGGCCTCATCTGAGTAGGTAAAGTTCCAACTCAGGTGGGTTGCCAGGGTATATTCACTGTACCGCGGCATGCCGCCCGCTCTGACTATGGCATTGATCATGTTTCGGGAACGCCTGACATTGACGATGTTGTCAAGGGCGCCGTGGAAAGCCCACAGAGGAATGTTTATGAGGCGCGGCGCCTGCGCTTCATCACCGCCGCCGCAGACAGGAACAGCGGCGGCAAAAAGGTCCGGCCACCGCTGTATGGCCTCCCAGGTGGCAAAGCCTCCCATTGAATAGCCGGTAACATAGATCCTCCGGCTGTCTATGGAAAATTCTTTTTGCAATTCAGCAAGTATCTCTATGGACATGGCAAGGGGCGGTGTCGGGTCCTTTTGCATGGTGTGGCGGTCAGCCTTCCAGTCAACCTCCGCCCACTTGGTATCAGCCGGGCACTGGGGTGCCACTATGAAACAGGGATATCGCTTCATCCTGGTTTCATTGGAGAAAATATCAAGACCGCAGTATAATTGCTTCAGGTTATCAGAGCCCCTCTCGCCTACGCCATGAAAGAATAAAACCAGGGGATACATGTTATTTTTATCGTAATTAACCGGCACCAGGAGCCGATAGGGGAGGGTCGAATATCTCCTGCTCTTATAAATCCTCGCCTGGAACCTTTCCGACATGTCAACGCCACGGACTGCTACCGCGGCGTTGATTACAATGATCAGGATGATGAAGATTTTTCTCAGCATGACAGGGGCTGTCATTTGCCAACAAAGACATCATTAAGGAATTTGCCCCGTTCAACAATTCCCGTGGTCCCGGTCATGGTCCCCTGACCGTGGCGCTTGCCGTCTTTCCATTCCCCCTCGTATTTGGACCCGTTCGGCCAGGTATAGGTGCCGGTTCCGTTTTTTTCGTCGTTTTTCCACTGCACTGTATAGGTTTCGCCGTTGGGCTTGGTCAGGGTGCCCTGCCCGTTACGCTGATTGTTTACCCACAGGCCCTCGTACCTGTTGCCGTTTTTTTCAACCATGGTTCCCTGGCCGTTACGCTTGTTGCCCACCCACTGGCCGTCGTAGCGGTCGCCGTTGGCCCAGGTAAAGACCCCCTTCCCGTTGATCGCGTCATTGACCCATTGGCCTTCGTACTGGTCGCCGTTTGCCCAGGTCATCCTGCCATATCCATGCTTCATGTTCTCCATGATTTCACCGACATATTTTGAGCCGTCATTGAAGGTTATGGTTTTAACATTGCCCTCGGTTGTAAAGCAGCCGGACAGGAAAAGGCTTACAAAAATAAACGCGGTCATCAGTGCATTAACGGTTTTTTGCATATGGGTCTCCTTGGGGATATTCTTTCTTGAAGTTACCGGGCAGCTCAATTTATGCAATTATTTTTTTATTTTTTAGAGATGAATGTTCTGATGTGGCTAGCATAAGGACTGCAGGCGTGACATGAACAGGTCCAATCCCTTCCGATTTGCTCCAATGATCTCTGAGGGAGCGATACTGAGGGATGCGCCGGCGGTCAGTGAACCGGATATGGCGGACCGTGCCGAAGACGGATCGATGGCATCAATGACCCCGAGGTTCACAAGATCAAGACCGGCAGCGGCAATGTCGGACAGGCGGGAATGATAATCGGTGGGATTTATTGTAATAAGCCTGCATCCCGAGGCATGGCCTTCATAAAGGGTGATGCCAAAATAACAAATCAGGACTTTTGACGACATCAGCGTTTCGGCGTATGATAGCTTCAGGGGCCCCGTGATTCCGTATTGCGACAACATTGACCGTCCGCCGGCAAGAATGGCAAAAGAACATTTCTCCGGCAACAGAGACGTGATGGCCTCAATGGTCCGCCGGGGGGGATTGACGCCGCAGTAGATGGCGAAATCTATGTCCTTGCTGATGGTGGCCGCGTCAAGCTTCATGACCGAATCTGCGAAGGTAAATCCGAAGATAAAGAGGTTTTTATCATAAATGGAATGCTTCAAATTCGGCAGAAGATCGAGGGCCAGGTCAGCCTGTTCCCTCCCGGGTCCGCAATCATCAATGGCGACAACCCTTCCGTGACATTTCAAATCATCCATGTCGCGGAGGGATGAATCCCGCATGTCCCTGATAATGAAAGCGCTGTCAGTCCTGATTTCATTGGAAACCATATCATTGAAGGAGTCAGGGAGAAAATACGGTTTCGTTTCGCACACGAGATAGGCCCTGAACGGGGTATGGCTGTTGATATGGCAGGCAAGATTGGCCATTCGCTGGACATGGCCTGTTCCGAGATGGCCTCCCCATCCGGTGACGATGGATATCTCGCGCTTATTCATTTCATACTCGAGTGTGTCATGGGCCGCTGCTGGATGCCGCTGTTGATGGCTGGTATATCGGGATGCTTTTCAATATAGCGGAAAACATCGCCAAGAGGAAAGGGGTCGCCATCATAACATCCGGCATAGATTTTTTGCGCGACCTCGTAATCCTCGGCGGTGTCAACGGTAAGACGCAGGTTCGGAAAGGGATTGTCAATGGCAATGTCGCGAACATGGATCCTGAATTGTTCGGGATGCTCCTTGATGTAGGGAGTCACATGCTCCCGCTGATGGGGCTGGTCGCTCAGCCGGTAGGCTGCATCAAGGGCCGACTTGGTCACCATCCCGACACCGGTGCCGAGGGGAAGGTTCGGGAAATAGCAAAGGTCGGCGCCTGTTTCGATTATCGTCCTGATTGTTTCGGCCGCGTAGCCCGGATCCGTAAAGGGGTTGTCGCCGGTTACGCGCATGATGTAGTCGCCGCCGTACTGCTCCGATGCAAGGTAGAAGCGCTCCAGAACATTGTCCTCCGATCCGATGAAGACCTGTATACCCATGGATTCTGCCAGGCGAATGATTGCGTCGTTCTCGGCGCCGTGGCATGTGGCCATCACGATACGGTCGATCCCCGGCGTCGCCTGGACCCTCCGGAACACATGATACAGGAGCGGCCGGCCGGCGAGGTCAAGCATCGCCTTTCCGGGCAGACGCGATGATCCCATTCGGGCCTGAATGATGGCGGTAACGGTTGCTTTCATGATGTTATTATCGGACCGGACATTGCGGGGATTGAGCCCTATCAGGCGTTGAAGGTATACCATTCATCGCAGGATGCGCAGTCAGGCGAGGCTGGATACTTTTTACGGTAATCGCTGATAAATGACGTTTTTTTATTCTCCCAGATTTCATTCAGCGTGGCTGAACGGATCGTGCCCGCTGAATTAACGGCGTCAACATCCTGCTTGCAGAAGGTAACGCTGCCGTCTGCCGTAATGTAGAGGTCGCGCTGAAGGTGCCAGCAGGGGATCCTGTCAAGGGGTGATAGATCGGAATACCGTCGGTCCTCGATCCTTCCCAGATAGGTGTTCTGTTTCTGAAGTATAACGGGGACCTTGAGCTTTTCCCAGAAATCATAATAGGCGTCCAGGAACGGTTCTGTTTCATTGATCTTCATGATCTGGATATACACGCGGCCGGGCGCGGTTTCCGATAGGCTCAGTATGTTCCGGTGAACCCGCTCGAAGAAGTCCTTGCCGTGAAGCCGGGTGTAGGTGTCGGCATTCATCCCGTTCATGTTGACGATGGTCTTGATTTTGCCGCCGTCCTTTGAAAGGTGGGCGCAGTAATTTGCATCGGCATAGATGCCGTTTGTCTCGACGATGATTGACTCCACGAGGGGATCGCTCTCCGCCATGGACAGGATCTCGAATATGTTCGGATGCATCAGGGGCTCCCCGGATCCGCCGAAGCAGATGGTATAGGGAAGATTGAACGATTTCATCTGCTCAAGCAGCATCGGCACCAGGTTTTTTTCCATGTCGCCGTGGTGCTGCTTCAGGGTGTTGCGGTAGCAGAAAAGGCACTCCAGATCGCACCTGCCGGTGAGCTCTATCTCGAGATAGGAAGGTCCGATATGGAGCACTTCCGGATGCTCTTCTATGATCCCCCTCACGGATTCATAAGCAGGGAAGGCCGAACCGAGGCTGTATATCCGCTCCATGATGACGGCATCGCGTCGCCGGCTTGACAGAAAGGATATGCGCTTGTCGCGAATGTCGGGGTCTTTGTAGTAGATTTCAATGTCAAAATGGTTGAGGTTTGCCTTAATCACCTGAGACAGGGGCAGGGTCTTTTCCTTAAGATCGGGGATGGCCTCGATGAGCTCCTTTGATACGATTTCGCAAGAGAAGCCGGCGGGGAGGTTTTCCGAAAAGGTGAACTCCGCCAGGTACGTCAGGTGATGGTCGATCATTTCCCGAATTATTGAGGGGTCCATGAAGGGGGAATCGGCGTAGATCTTGCAGAGGTGCCCGGATCCGGTCCTGGCGAAAAGATCTTTCCAGAATTCGACGTCATCATGGCCGCTGCGGACGAAACAGGCGGCGTTGCCGGAAAGTTTTCCATGGTATTTGGAGGGAACGGAATAGTAAACGGTACCGGCCGCTTCAATTGTCTGCAGCCGTTGGGCCAGCAGTTCGGGCAGGAATAAGTCCAGAAAAAGGAGTTCGCTGTCAGAGGTTGCGGAATCGATAAAGAGCAGAATATCAGATTTCAATTAAGTTCCCCGCTCCTTCGTTGAAATTACGTTTCAACGTAATTTTTCATGAAAATCTGTATTTCGGATTCTTTCTTTCTTTTCAGCACCCATTTCTTGAATTGCTGGAACATGCTTTCGTTGTAGAGCTTGTACATGATCAAGCGTTCGACTTTTTCATAGGTAATGGGGCGACGTGCCATGAGCTTCACGATATGATAACCCTGGCTTGATTTGAATACCTGGGAAATCTGGCCCGCGGCGTGTATGTTGTTGACGTAACCGGCGAAATAGGGATCCATTTCTGCGAGCATTTTCCATCCCAGGTCGCCGCCCCTGGCCGCTGACTCAGGGTCCTGGGAATAAGTTCGGGCGAGCTTTTCAAAGGATTCGCCGGCCATGATCTTTTCCCGGAGGGAATTAAGCTTTTCGTTTGTGTCCCGCTCAGCGGTAAAGGAACTCCCGGCAGGTCTGATGAGGATGTGCTTGACCCATACCTCGTCGCCCAGCTTGTTCCTGTTTTTCCGGTACCAGTCCATCGCTTCTTCTTTTGACGGCGGCGACACCCCGATGGCAATGGACATGACCTGTTCCCTCATTATCTGGGAACGGACTTCCTCGAAATACTCCTTGAATCCGAGATGGACGCGCCCTTCGAGAAATCCGATGAAATTATCGATCTGGGCGTCCAGTTCCTTGTCGCCCATGACCGGTTCGTCGTTGAGGCGCTTCTCAAGGCGATTGAGCATTTTGGACGCCAGATTGTCCACTTCCTTGGCGTCCTGTATTTTCGAAGACAGGTACTGTTTCATCATCTCCTCAATATGGTTGAGGACCCGGCGGTCGCCGACGACGATCGCTTCCTCAGACGCCGCCTGCATCACCAGGGCGTCTTCAATGAATTTGTCGAGTATTCTGCTTTTTTCGGATGCGTATCGCGCCCTGGGAATGTTTTGGAATTTGATAACCTGGTTCAGCTTGTTGTCGATTTCGCTTTCAATGATGGAAATGTCATTTACTATGGCGATAACACTATCGTAGGTTTCCCAGGGAAATGCCGGTGAGCCTGTCACCACAAGGAGAATCGCCGCTGCGAGGCATATCATGCATTTTTTCATATTCTATGGCCGTTCATGTATATTTTCAGGGGATTTATCGCAAGATCGATTAAAATCCCTATCTTCAGGATGCACATCCCTGCTGCTTTTCAAAGGACCCCTTACAGGGTGGGGCATAGCCCTGTCCGGTTTATGACTGTGTACGTCCGCGAAAGGAT
The DNA here is from genome assembly GCA_035400945.1 of Spirochaetota bacterium. Taxonomy (GTDB): domain Bacteria; phylum Spirochaetota; class UBA4802; order UBA4802; family UBA5550; genus RBG-16-49-21. Next base: position 992 of record DAONAJ010000029.1, on the reverse strand, counting down.
TTATCTTTACCGCGTTTCATTCCTTAATTATTCAGAACAATATTAATTGCAAGATTTTTTTTCCTGCAGGGAATCGATATTGATCTGGGAACGGGCTATTTTTTCTTTTTATTCTTAAACAGCATGTATTCAATGCCGTCAACAAGGGCCTTCCAGGAGGCTTCAATGATGTCGGTCGATACCCCGACAGTCCCCCAATGATCGGATTTGCGTCTCTGGTCGATGAGAACCCGCACCGCGGCGGCGGTGCCGCTTTTTTCATTCAGGACCCGGACCTTGTAGTCAGAAAGCTGAATCTCTTTTATTTCAGGATAAAATTTTTCCAGCGCCTTCCTGAGGGCGTTGTCAAGGGCCTCCACCGGGCCGTAGCCGTTGGCGGCGGTGTGCTCGATTTTTCCATCCACTTCAACCTTGATTGTCGCTTCGCAGGGAAGTTTTTTGGGACCCTCCATCTCGCTGATGACGCGGAACCCCTTGAGTTTGAAGAAGGGGCGGTATTCGCCGTTCGCCTCCCGGATCAGGAGTTCAAAAGAGCCCTCGGCAGCTTCAAACTGGAACCCCTGCTCTTCAAGCTTCTTGATTTTCTGTAATAATTCACCGGGAAGAGTTACCCGGTTTTTAAGCCGGATGCCCATTTCTTTCGCTTTGAAAAGTATATTGCTTTTGCCCGAAAGCTCGGAGACGAGGACCTTCCGCCAGTTGCCGACCCTTTCTGGCTCGATGTGCTCATAGGTCCTGGTGTCCTTCTGCAAAGCCGACACGTGGATGCCGCCCTTGTGGGCGAAGGCATTGTCCCCGACATAGGGTGACCGCTCGTCATGGGCCAGGTTCGCGGTCTCACTGATGAGACGGCTCACCTCGGTGAGATGCCGGAGCGATTTTTCAGCCGAACAGCGGTATCCCATCTTCAGCACAAGGTTGGGGATCAGGGTCATCAGGTTCGTGTTGCCGCAGCGCTCGCCGTAGCCGTTGGCGGTACCCTGAACTGAAAC